>NZ_JAGTAR010000035.1 GCF_018156225.1 Carboxylicivirga sediminis | reverse complement strand
CTACAAATATTTATCTCCGCTGGAGATAATAAAACAACTTCGGAGAAGTTGAATATTTATAGAAATAATAAGCCTACCCTATTAATAACAATCCCGGCGGGATTGCAGATCATATAGGCGTTTCAATGTTTTTTACATTGTTAATCGGTCTGTAATGAAAGTTTACCTAGAAGTACATATAGCTTAATACCGCCACTGTTACAAACATATAAATAATGGTAAGCGGAAGACCAATCTTGAAGAAGTCCTTAAAATTATAACCACCCGGACCGTAGACCATCAGGTTAGTTTGATAGCCAATAGGCGTGATGAAATTGGCTGCAGCAGCAAAAGACACCACCAGCACAAATGGCATCGGATCAAGCCCCAAATTTTTAGCGGCAGTAATCGATATTGGAAAAACAATGGCCACTGCTGCTTTATTAGTGATGTAAGCAGCCAGCACCGAAGTTATCATAAATATGCCCAGCAGCATCGATATGCGTCCCAGTGGCATAAACACAGAAATAATCAAGTTAGCTATCATCGCTGCCACACCTGTTTTCATCATGGCTGTACCCAAGGCCAGCGACAGCGCAATGATTACCCCCAGGTTATAGTCAATATTTTTTGGTAAATCCTTGGCCGATACAACTTTTAAGATATTGATGGCGGCCAACACTATCAGCAAACCAATAAACAGCGGCACCAGCTTAACGGCAGCCAGGAATATGGCCATTAGCGTACCGCCAAAGAGTACCCAAATCTTATAGCGCTCTGGTTTACGTAACTCTTTAACCTTGGAGATAACATAGAAATCGATGTCATTTTGGATACGGCTGGTAAAGTTATCACCTGCCAGAAGCAGCAAAACATCACCTGCCTTTAGCTTGAGGTCATCAATTTTACCAACAATGCGCTCACCATTACGGTGAATGGCCAATAAAGCAGAATCATATTTACCTCTGAAATAAATATCCCTCACCTGCTTTGAAATCAGCGTACTATTATGAGAAATAACAATCTCAACCACCTGCGAACGTTTCAGCTTCGACATCATGCCTACTGATGGCAACATCAATTCGCTCGTTTCCGATAGCAAGTTAACTACTTCAGTATTATCACCCGCAAAGCGCAATAAATCGCCTTCCTGCAGCACAAAGTTATCATCAATAAGGCTAATCAGGTGATTATCGCGAATTACCTCTATCAGCAGTAATCCGTTTTCATTCTTCATATCAGCCTCTGCAATGGTAAGGCCTATAAGTTTTGACCCTCTTTTCACCACTGCTTCGACCAAAAACTTTCGATCGTTTTTAATATAGGTATCTATAGCCGTTTTCCTATCTGGCAGTAGCTTGTAACTAAAGAAGTATAAATACAAAAAGCCAATAACCAGCATTGGCAAACCCACCCATACAAAATCAAACATCTCCAAAGCCGGCATATCCTGGATAATATCCTGGTCAGCCACCATACCACTCACAATCAGGTTGGTTGATGTACCAATAAGTGTTACACACCCTCCTAAGATAGCGGCATAAGACAAAGGAATCAGCAACTTGGATGATGATATATTATTTCGTTGGCTCCACTGATGCACATATGGCATCATCACCGCCACCAAAGGCGTATTATTCAAGAAAGCAGAGAATCCGCCCACCCAAATCATCATACGGGCTAAAAAGCCCTTATAGCTGGATGATGTTGGAAAAATTTTAGAAAAGAATATTTCAATAACAGAGGTCTGCCGAATGGCATCGCCCAGCAACAGTAGCATAATAATCACAGCAATCTGCTCGTTGGCAAAGCCTTCGAGAATTTCAGCGGGTGTAAGAATCTTGAAAATCCCCAGCACCATTACAGCGATAAAAAATGTAAAAGCCGCCCCCATCCATTCGCGATACAGAGATACGAGGATAAAAGCAATAACTACAAAAACAACAATTACGTCGATGTACGGCATCTGTTATAAGCGTCAAATAAATGTGCTATTTTTGTCACCAATTCGGCGCCAAGAGCACAAACAAAAATATAAATTAATACTTAAATTACTAATCCGATCGCTTATTAAGCTAAACAAAAATCAATGAACACAGCACCAGTCAGAACCATCGAACTCCTTTCTCCTGCAAAGAATCTTGAATGCGGTAAAGCAGCCATTGACCATGGTGCTGATGCCGTATACATAGGTGGTCCGGGTTTTGGGGCCCGCAAAAATGCGGGCAATTCGCTTGATGACATTGAACAGCTCATAAGTTATGCCCACCTGTTTGGGGTGAAAGTATATATTGCGCTCAATACCCTTTTGTTTGATAATGAGCTGCAGGCTGCCAACGAGTTGGCTCATCAGGTATATCAACTAGGTGCCGATGCGCTCATCATACAGGATATGGGCCTCCTGGAAACAGACTTACCACCCATCCCCATCCATGCCAGCACACAAACGGATAACCGCAGCCTTGATAAAGTTAAATTCCTGGAGAATGTGGGTTTTGACCAGATTGTACTGGCCCGCGAACTTTCGATTAACGAAATAGATACCATCCGCCAGGCTACAACTGTTCCCCTGGAATATTTTATTCATGGGGCGCTGTGTGTATGCTACAGCGGCCAGTGCTATATGAGCGCTGCCATTAACAAGCGCAGTGCCAACCGGGGTGAATGTGCCCAGCCATGCCGGCTTAAGTACAGTTTAAAAACCCGAAACGGTGAAGAGTTGTACCATGATAAGCACTTACTGTCGCTGAAAGATCTGAACCTGTCGGGGCACTTGGAGCAGCTGGTAGATGCCGGTATCTCCTCCTTTAAAATTGAAGGGCGCTTGAAAGACAAAGATTATGTAGCCAATGTGACGGCACATTACCGGCAATTGCTCGACGAAATAATAACACGCCGTAACGATGTGGTGCGTGCATCGTCAGGAACAAGTGCCGCCAGTTACACACCCGAAGTTGGAAAAAGCTTTAACAGGGGCTTTACCAGCTACTTTATCAATGGCCGTTCAACCGGCATCTGGTCCATTGATTCGCCTAAAAACAGGGGCGAACAGATTGGCAAGGTGATACAGGTGGGGAAAGACCATTTTACCATCGCGGGCAACACCCCCATCCATAATGGCGATGGACTTTCGTTTTACACCAAAAAGAAGGAGCTTACGGGCTTAAAAGTTAACCGCACGGAGGGGAATAAAATATACACCAACAGCATGAAGGACATACGGCAGGGCATGAACCTGTTTCGTAATTTCGATAAGGCTTTTACCGACAGTGTTAATAACAACACCACCCAACGGAAGATAAAAGCCAACATTCTTTTGAGTGAAAACGATAATGGCTTTACCCTATCCATAAAAGATACTGATGGTCTTGCGTCGTCCATCACCAGATCATTGGATACACAAACCGCGAATAACCCGGAACGGGCACTGGAGCAGATACAAACACAAATAGCAAAGCTGGGCACCACCATATTTGAGGCCGATAATGTGCATATCAACCTTAAAAGCAACTGGTTTTTTAAGGCGAAAGACTTGAATGGGTTGCGTCGGGAGCTAATTGAATGCCATCTGCAGAAACGTCAGGCGCACTTTAAAGCCAAAGAACGGGTCATACATCCCAATAGTGTGCCATTCCCTAAAAGCGAGCTCAATTTTACCGCCAACATCATCAACCAGAAAGCTCAACAGTTTTATGCCCGCCATGGTGTAACCAGCAGCGACTGGGGCTTTGAGAAGCTGGCTAACACATCAAATGCGGAGCTTATGCGCACCCGCCATTGCCTGTTGTACATGAATAACCAATGCCTTAAAGAACATCCTGAAGCCCGCCGACTTCTGCCACTTACCCTATACAACGATAAGGACAGCTACCTGCTGGAGTTTGATTGCAAAAACTGCGAAATGATCATTAAAAAAGCCAAATAGCGGGCGCCTCAATCATTTGAGAAGCCCTCCTGCCGTCAGCGGGAACACTTCCGCACCTGCGGAAACCTTCCTGCCGTCAGCTGGAGCACTTCCGCACACGCGGAAACCTTCCTGCCGTCAGCGGGAGCACTTGCGCACCTGCGGAAATCATCCTGCCGTCCGCAGGAACACTTGCGCACCTGCGGAAACGATGCTGCCAACGGCAGGACACATAAAAACCCACCAGACCAGTGGCCGGGTGGGCTTCTATATTTCATTTTTAACTGTCTATTAAAGATTAAGGTTCAGCTGCACACCGGCTCGCACCCAGCGTCCGGGCTGTACAACATTTCCCAAATCATAATACTGCTGGTCAAATATATTGGTAGCATCCACAAATACCTTGTAGCGTGGAGCCGACCATTGCAGGCGCAAATCAGCCAGCCAGAAAGGGGCATATTCAGTCGGCACTTCCTCGTAGGAGCCATCTACAAAGCTAATGTATTCCCCTTCCCTATCCTGGTAAGTAACATTAATAACGGCACCCAGCTGTTTGTATATGGTGAGGTTGGCAGCCGCATTAAATTTGTGCTTCAGGTAATCCATTACATATACAGATTCATACTCGTCCGGCACATTTTTATCCTGGTCGATGTAGGCATACCCCAATTCAATACTCTTAAGGGGATTGCGACCAATCAGCTCACTTACATTCACCTTTCCTTGTGCCTGAAAACCCCATGAACTCATCTCCGCTAAATTACGCGTCTGGTATTTTTCTTCGCCATCAAGGCGCCCCCAGTCAATCAGGTTATCGGCTTCGCGATAGTAAAGGCTTGTTTGTCCACTCAACCAGCTGTTAACCACCTTTAGTCCACCTTCAAAGGTTAGTGCCTCTTCCGGCTTCAAGTCCGGATTACCCAGGTTGGTTGGGCCGGCATAAAACAAATCGGTGAAAGTGGGCAGGCGCAGTGTTTTATTGGCACTACCATATACCTTAAGCGCATCGGTGAGCCAGTAACTCACATCCACTCCCGGAAAGAAATCAACACCGAAACCCAGTGATGAATTCCAGTTCATCAACACTCCTGCCGATACTGACAGCTTTTGATAGTTATAAACATGTTCCACAAAAGTAGATACATTGGTGCGATGAAACGATTTGGTGAACTGGGCATCCTCACCTGGCACATCAACAGACGTTTTCATGTCATATCCCAGTACGTTACTCCAAACATTTTCACTACGCACCTCACCGCCTACCGAAGTTTTACCCAAAGCCCAGGGAATAACAGCATTGAAGCTGCCACCAAACACATCGGTAAGGTGATAATTATGTGTTGTGTACCAGCTGGCCGGGTTATCTCTGAATAGCTCAAAACGGTCCTGATGACGGCGCCAGTAAAGGGCGGGTGATATCTTAACAGTTTCACCAGAGCTTAGCTTTACCGAGGCAAAAGTTGTTTTATTCTGTTCAAATTGATTGGGGTATTTTGGGGTATAGAAGGCATTGGCTCCAAAAGCTTTATCGTTGTACCCCAGCTGAAAGTCAAGTTGTTCTTTACCGAAATCCAGCTGTCCCTGATAGAAAAGGCTGTGATTTTTAAAATCGGTATTATTGATATACCCATCACTTGAGGCTTTGTTGGCAGCAATGTAGTTTTTGAGGAAGCCGGTTTTCACCGTGGCGTTGGCCGATGCATTGTACAAACCATGTTGACCACCAAGCACATTAACAGTAAGATTATCCTGAGTTTTAGTGCCGGTAACAAAGTTGATAGCACCACTAAAAGCACCGGGACCATACACGCGGGCTCCCGGTCCCTCAAGTATTTCAACACGTTCAATACTTTGCATATCTACGGGCAAGTTAAGGCTTAAATGACCGGTTTGTGGATCGGTAACATTGATGCCATTAAAAAGGATCATGACCTGGTCGAATGATCCTCCCCGAATACTCACATCTGCCTGAATTCCCAGTGGGCCGCGTTGACGCACATCCACATTCATCGCATATCTGAGTAAATCCTGCACACTGTAAACCGGCAGTTCTTCTATCTCCTTACGCGAAATAACATGGAGTACACGCCCTACTTCGGAATAAACCGATGTTGTGCGACGAGCCGATACCTCGACCTCTTCCAGATTTATTTTTTTATTGATGGATGCAGTATCAATTTGTGCGAATGTTTGCTGATAACCAAAAATAGAAAAGTAAGCTGCGCATAAAGCCCCTATTTTTACCACTTTCTTAATGCTGTTAAAAACGGCATACTTTTCTCCATTCCAATGCTTAAAGCAAAGGTTTTGTTGTTTAAAAAAATTACTTGTTTTCATTTATACTATTTAAAATTAAAATCGCCGCAAAGGTATAATAATATAGAGCCTGATAATGTTTGCAGAAGCCTTTTCCGACAATCTCTATGCAGATTTTTATAGCCGTGCTATTTTGCTTATTTTAGCCCCATCATATTAACTTATTTTTGTCAATATAGTTCAGTGCGAACCTTTAGGATTCACCGCTGTTTCAACAATAAAATAACAACATGAGATCTCTATTCATCTATATGCTTTGCTTTAACTTGTTTGGCCTCGTTAGCCTAAGTGCTCAGGACGAAGCAAATGACTCCACCGTTATAACAAAGGCTCCAGGAAGAACCCACGTCGTTAAAAAAGATTTTGATGCCACAAACATTGATGAGCTAAAAGTGACCAACAAGCATGGCTTTGTTTATGTGTCATCCTGGGAAGAAGAAACCATACAGGTAGATATTACGGTGAACATGGAAACAAGGTATGAGAGTAATCTGGAGGAGTTTCTGTCTCTTGTTTCTTTTGAAGACCGGCGATACAACCGTACCAGCCATCTCAAAACCACTTTCTCGGAAGATTTCTTTTCGAACTACCCCTTTACAATTAATTACCGCATTAAAATTCCGGCCCGGTTAAACCTTGATATCAACAACTCTATTGGTGATGTAAAGATTGACAGCATCAGCGGTGCCATCAAGCTCAAACACAGCTATGGCAACCTGGAATTAACACAAATAGCTCCGGACAAATTGCTTCAGCTGGACTTAGCATTTACCGAGGGACTGATTGATAATTTTGGTGAGATAAAGGCCAATTTAAACAATTGTACCCTTAACATTAATAATGGGCAAAAACTGAAGGGCAAAACTAATTATTGCATGGCAGGCATCACCAATGTTTCTGTCATGGAATTGCAAACTTCAACCGACAGGCTCACCATTAATCAGGTGGATAGCTTAAGTCTGAAAGGTTCACAATTTATTGGCAAAGTCAAAGGCCTGTCCAACTATCTTTTTTGTGAGTTGGAACGAGGCCAGCTGCTGGTTGAAGCCAATCAATCAGTGAAGGAAGTTACCATTTCAAATAAGAGAGCAAAAACCACACTTACTCTCCCATCAGAACTTACATACCTTTTAAATGGTGCAGTAACAAATGGCTCATTTACCCATCCCAGCCCCCAGGATTTACTGCTCTACAAAGAGAATGGCACGGTGTCGTTTTCCGGTACAATTGGAGAAACGGAAACACCACAGGCCAACCTGATATTATTTAATGAAGATGCATCCATAACCATAAAAAACTAGATACATGTCTACGCCCGATCGCTTATTTAAACTCAGAAATCACATGGCTACTCTTGGAGTTGATGCCTGTATTATTACAAGTGCCGATCCGCATTTAAGTGAGTACCCTTCATCACACTGGAAATTCAGAGAATGGCTGTCGGGCTTTACCGGTTCGGCCGGAACAGTGGTGGTTACCAACGAGGAAGCAGGTCTGTGGACCGACTCTCGCTACTTCCTCCAGGCAGAACAACAGCTGGAAGATTCGGGGATGGATTTATATCGAATGGGTACAGAAGGAGTGCCGGACTATAAAGACTGGCTGACAGAAAAGCTAAATGCCGGTTCGGTGGTTGGTGTCAATGGAAAAACCATGACGGTCAATGAGCTACGCGCACTGGCCAGGCTTCTGAAAAAAGCCGACATACGGCTGGATGCCAAGCTATTTATGGAAGATGATATTTGGGAAGCACGCCCCCTAATACCTGAAGATGGTATTTTTGAATTGGGTACCGAGTACACCGGCCTGTCCCGTACCGAAAAAATAGCGGAAGTACGTCGCCGAATGAAAGCGCAGGGAGGCACACACTATATTATCACAACACTTGACGAGGTAGCCTGGTTGCTTAACTTCAGAGGACAGGATGTGCAATTCAATCCTGTATTTCATGCCTACCTGGTAGTGTCGCATAACCATGTTAACCTGTTTATTGACCCTCATAAGCTAACCTCCAGCATTGGTAAGCAACTATCGGAAGAGGATATCAAAATATTCATCTACAATGATTTTTATAATTTTATAAAGGACATGCCGCCTTTAGCCAAGGTAATTGTAGATCCTAACAGAACCAATAGTACCGTATACAGCTCATTACCGCAGCAAAGCACTAAAATTGAAACAACCAGCATTGTTACCAACCTGAAGGCGCAAAAGAACGAAGTGGAGGTTGAGAACTTCAGAAAAGCCATGGTAAAAGATGGTGTTGCGATGACAAAGTTTCTGTGCTGGCTCGATAACACCATTGGTAAAGAAACCATAACAGAATATTCGGCTGCTGCCCGGCTAAGTGCTTTCAGAGCAGAGCAACCCAATTACCACGGTGATTCATTTAACACCATCAGCGGATATGCCGGCAATGGTGCCATCGTGCATTACGCTGTTCAGGAAGAATCGGCTGCAGAGCTTCAGCCCAAGGGTTTATTCCTCATCGATTCAGGAGGTCAATACCTTGAAGGCACAACAGACATCACCCGAACCGTTGCCCTGGGTCCACTCACTGATGAAGAAAAAACTGATTTCACACTGGTATTGAAAGGTAATATAGGTCTGGATATGGCCGTTTTCCCAACAGGCACCAGAGGTGTTCACCTCGATATACTCGCCCGTCAGGCCATGTGGCAGCACGGCATTAATTATGGGCATGGCACCGGTCATGGCATTGGTCACTTCCTATGTGTGCACGAGGGTCCACAAAGCATTCGTCCGCAAGATAATGGTGTGGAGATACAAGAAGGGATGATTTCATCCAACGAACCGGGCATATACAAATCAGGTAAGCATGGTATTCGCATCGAAAACCTGATTTTAACACTTAAAGATAAGAACACCGACTTTGGTAGCTTCCTAAAGTTTGAAACCTTGACATTATGTCCGGTTGATACCCGCGCCATTAAAACTGAACTATTAACAGTTCAGGAAAAAACATGGGTCAACAACTATCATCAGAAAGTGTATGACCTTATCTCGCCACTTCTGGATGGCGAAGAAAAAGAATGGCTGAAGAACAGCACAAAGCCTTTGTAACAGATGCTGAGTATTTGTATCCCGGTATATAATGTAGATGTTAGAGAGTTGGTGGAGGAGCTCAGTAAGCAATTTACTGATACAAAATTAGATGGGGAAATTATTGTACTTGATGATGGCTCAAACAACCATTTCCGTAATTTAAACAAGGACATAATTAGCTTAAAAGCTGTGAGGTACTACGAACAGTTTAATCATGGACGTTCCATAACCAGAAATAAATTGGTTGAATATGCCAAATACGACAAAATTGCTTTTATTGACAGCGATTGCATTGTATCATCAAACTACCTATTCAATTATTGCCAACCTAAAAGCTTATCTCATCAACTCGTAATTGGAGGGCTAGCATATGACAAAGAGAAACCTGATAGAAACCTGAGGTTAAGGTGGAATTACGGAAGAAAAAGGGAATCAACAATTCGATACAATGAAAATTCCATAAGCTTTCTGTCATCCAACTTCGTGATTGATAGAAAACTTTTTAACTCTATAAAGTTTGATGAAAGAATAAAAGGATATGGTAATGAGGATACTCTCTTTGGAATTCTGTTAAGAAGAAGGCAAATTCCTTTTTACACCATTAACAACAAAGTTATACATAAAGGCATAGAGCCTGCAGATATTTTCTTATCCAAAACAAAAGAATCTTTATCCAACCTATGGTATATATATAAAAATACTAAATATATAGAGCTAGAAAGTCACAAAGCTGTAAAAATACTTAAGAGCAAACAACCATCTATTCTTATTAAATTACTTGATTTATGTTATAAACTAACTGAAAGACCGATCGCAATGTTCTTATCAAAAGTATATCCTTCTATTTTTATATTTGATGTATATAAAATGTTATATCTGTTCCATTATAAACAAACTTACGATATAAATCAGTAATATGAAAAATATAATATCCTTAACACTTTACCTAATCTATTATAGCTTAACAGTTGCCCAAACTCACAGCATTACTGTTAGCATTGATAACTATAGCGACTCTACTTTAATACTGGGTTATTACTTTAATAAAAAGATGCTTGTAAAGGATACAGCATACATCAGCCCGAAAGGAAACTACCTTTTTAAAGGCGATGAGAAGCTCGAGGAAGGACTGTATATAGTTTATCTTGAAGACAGAACCTATTTTGACTTGCTTATTGGTAAAGAACAGCAATTTAAGGTCAACACTGCAAAAAGCAACTTGTTGAATCACATGACCATTGAGGGAAGCGCTGAAAGTGCCGATTTTTTAAATTACCAGCAATACCTGGTGACTAAACAAAAGGAGGCTGCCCCTGTGCAAGAGCAGTTGAAAGCTAACCCCGACGCCGCCACCAAAGCAAAGCTACAAAAGCAAATTAACGCCCTGTCGGCTGATGTGAAAGCAAAATATGAGGAAATAACCAGCCAGCACCCCAACAGCTTTTTGAGTATCTTTTTAAAAGCTACTCAGGAAATTGAAGTACCTCAGATGACAGCTCCAAATGGAAGTTCTAATCCTGATTCGGTGGTTCAACGCATGCGCTACGACTATTATAAAGCACACTATTTCGACAATATGCAAATGGATGATCCGCGCATCTTACGCACCCCGTTTTTCACCAATAAGCTCGAAAACTATTTTGACAATGTGCTGCTGCAACTACCCGATACAATTATTAAAGAATCTCACCGCGTAATTGCCATGGCTAACAGCAACTACGACATGGAGAAATACCTGATTCAGCACCTATTTAACCGGGCTAACGAAAGTAAAATAATGGGGATGGATGCTGTTTTGGTTTCGCTGGGAGAAGCCTATTACCTAAATGGCAGGGCTGACTGGGTAGATGAGGAGTTTCTGAAGAATCTACAAGAACGGGTTGATAAGATTAAACCAAATATACTTGGTCACACAGCCGCTGACTTTAAGATGCAGTCCAATACCGATGAGTTTTATCGTTTGAGTGAGATACGTGCCGATATTACCATACTGGTATTTTGGGAGCCCGAGTGTGGCCATTGCGAAAAAGAAATACCAAAGCTCTATGAAGAAGTCTGGAAAAAATATGCCAACCAGGATATAAAAATAGTAGCCGTTTACACCCAGTGGGATAAAGAACCATGGGTAAACTTTATCAACGAACATCAATTACACGAATGGATTCACCTCTATGATCCATACAACAGAAGTAATTTCAGAAATAATTACGACATTTACAGCACACCTGTCATCTACATCCTTGATAAGGATAAAAAAATTCTTGCCAAACGCATTGGCAGTGAGCAAATACCCGGTTTTCTGGACCACCATTTTAAATTGAAATAGCATGTACAAGTACCTATATTGGATTCTTCTATCAATCATTACATTATCAGCCTGTCAGAACAATGAGAAGGTGATACCTGCACCGGAAATATTCCTGCAGATACCTGACGGCGGCTTCGATTTTGATACCGATAGCGTAGAGTATATCGAACCCAAAATAACCTATGACATTGATTCGGAGTACACATGGTCCGAAAATGATCTGGCCATAGACAATGAAAAAATATACACTTTTGAGAACAGGCCACTGGGTACCTATCTGCTTAAATTTACGGTTTTTACGCCCTACGGCGAAGATGCTATGGATATAAGCGTAAACTCATTGGACATAAACAGTTTTGAAGAGTTTGATAACTTAAATGATGATGGCTACTTCAATCAGCCCGAAGAAGGCTTCCACCAGTTTAAATACATACACTATAGCTGTGACTACGATGCAGCGTCACCTGCTGATTGGGGCGGTTTTGCGCTAAGTGATAATACCAATAAAACAGATGCTTCCGAAAAGAATGAGTTTAGCGTATATGCCAGCTCAGGGGCCGATGACTCAGACATCTTTATGGTTTATAAGCAACAAGCAGATAAATCATTCCCCGTTACATTTAACGATGGAAATGCTCATGTAGTCAGAAGCATTGAAGTAAACAATGCTACGCGCAGCTATCTTACAATGCAATCAGGATTTAATAAGAAAGAAGGCAAAGACTATTACTTATTAAGCATTAGTGGATTAGACCAAAATGGCGCGAAGATATCCGGACCTGTTGAATTTCTCCTGGCTGATTATCGTCCTGAATTAACAGCCGATAAATACCTGGTTTCTGAATGGGAACAAGTAGATTTGACATCACTTGGGGCCATTCATCAATTGGTGTTTGAGCTCAGCTCATCCCGCGATGCCGATGAAACATTTGATCTGCCCATGTATTTCTGCCTCGATAACCTGAAGATTATTGAATAAATCAACCATGAGTTCGGAGTTAAATATGATACTCTGAACTCTGCTTAGTCCACAATCAGCACTTTTTTGACAAATACTTCGGTGGAAGAACTAAATTTCAAAAGATAAACACCCTGAGGTATACCGTGCACTGAGAAAGCATCCTTTACAGGATTCTGAATAACGTAAGTCTTAACAATCTGCCCATTAAGTGCATAAACTTCGACAGTACTTAAATCCCTTACATCTGAATTAAATTGTATGGTTCTGTTTTTAATGGGATGATTAAGAATATTCACATAGTTTCTTTTTATAGATGTCGGTTTATCTCCAATACTTACAAATACTGGATCTGCCGCTAAAACATCAACCCAATAGCTGGCTTTTTTTCCAGACGAGTGAACATCGCTAAAAGCAACCCACTGACCATCTGACTGCCTAATATAGGCACGATTAAGCCCCTCCTCTGCAGATAAATCACTCATATAGATGCCAAAAGTATCAACACTGGCAGGATAAGAGAGCTCAACCCCAGCAAAAAATGCATTATTAAGCTCCAGCGGAACAGCCAATTCTATCAATGCCTCACTATTTTCATACAAGCTGTTTAACTGAATATTTTCTCGACTCCACAATACATCACCCGGCTTGCCATTATCATTATCCCAAATGGTTACATTAATAGTCTGGCTTGAACTTTCGACTTTAGCGGGAACAAGATAAACACCACTTACCGTTGCACTTTCAACATCATAAAATGAACTGGCATAGGCCGTGTAACCACGTTCGTTATGCCCCGACCAACTTCCTGTAAACCTATTATCGTACAGAACATTTGCTGTACGCTCTGTATTTAAATGAGAAACGCGTTTGTAGCTGGATAGCTCCCGCCCATTCATTTGTGTTCTGTTTATATCATCGGGCGACAGCCATTGCACCAAACTTTTGTTTTTTTCACTATTATAGTTCCATGCCTGATTAAAACGGACGTAATAATCATTATAAGGGTTTCCGCAGAACGCCTCTCCTCCTGAAAGATTACCAATAAAAAGCTGGTCTTCGGTAAACAATCCGGAACCTGATGAACCACCTTCTGTTACACCTCTATCCCAAAGGGCTATCTGCCAGTGAATATTCTCAAGAAATGACACGCCTCCATATGATTTCGCATTATAGGACGCATTTACTGGTGCTGCCGCCGAGACGGCAATTTTTTTCACATCACCTTGGGGATGATGTACCGAAAATACAGCATTATCAATGGTTTCAGCTCTTGTCCAGCCTGCCAGGTAGGGGCGATAGTTATCTTTAGGTGTTTCTCCCATTTGTAAAAGGGCAAAATCCATGTTTTCAACGTAGGCTATTAATTCGGCTCCCGATACGGTTTGAGCATCAACACCATTAATAACAGGATCGCAACTATATGACTCATAATTAAAAAAGAAAATAATTGTTTGGGCCGTATAGTCAAAAGGCACTCCAGATGTATTGGTGGTGCAGTGACCTGCTGTTAAAAATAATGGATTTCCTTCTTCGACAGAGCTATTAAGCATGGTTCCAGAACACAGGTATACGCCATCGCTGATAATTTTACACACCGATCGTCTTATTTCATCCGAACAAATACTTTCACAGGAAGCATTAATATTACACAGTCCTGAATCGCCAAAATCACTTTTTCTTTTAAGGTAATTATGTACACCTAAAAAATCGTGATTAACTGCACTTACCTCAAGCTCAAAAGGAAAATCAACTGTCTTCTTTGTTTGCAACTCCACTATTAGCTCATCGCCTGCAACGGGAGCCACTGCAAATATTTTCGATGGTTTATTATTTTCTTTTGTGAAAGCTCCTAAAACATGACTTCTCTGTGGATTATATACGAATAACTTATCATCATCAGATAAACAAAACTTGTCGAAAATCAAATTAAGACTTTTGGCTCCTTCTGACTTAATAGCCAGACGCCAAACCTTGTAGCCATTAGCATCCGCTTCCCATTCGCCACTATTCTGAGGCGTAAAATTAGTGTAAATAGCTTCTGCAAATCGCAACGGCAACTTGCCCTGTTCTCTTGATTGAACCTGAGAAGCCATAGCTGTCCTTGCAGGCATTAAACTAATTGGCTCTACCACCTCGTTTAGCAACATGGGTTGACCACCATGTGAAATTTGCGACCAAACATTTACGGAGATTACCCCAAAAACGATTATTAATAGTTGTTTAACCATAGTGTTTCTTACAAAAACAATTGCCAAAAGTTACACAAATTATTGTACCTATCCCTGCTCTAAGCAGCATTCTCTCTATCCTTAGTTTTTCTGTTAATCATTCCCCTGCCTTTTTGCACAGCGTGTAAAATGGATATATAACGTTTCATTCGGCCATATCTGCCTATGCCATTAAGTACCAAAGCCCATGCCATAAAAAGACTTGTGACTACTATGGACAATAATAAAATACCTAATTCAAACTCGTTAATTCTAAACTCTTTGGGTATAGCAAAAAACAATAATATAGATATAAGTCCCCGTGGTGCAATCAAAAACTGAGGAAAGTAATCACGTTTAAAAATGAGCTTAAAAACCAGCCATCGAAAAGCAAACATCCCGACTATAAAATACAGTGTAAGCAGCAATATATCTGGCACAAAAACACCAGCCAACGTGATTGACATCCCTAAAATGAAGAAGAAAAATGTACGAACCACAAAAGAACTCTCACGCGTGAGCAGCTTAAAATCGACAAGCACACGTTTCACATTTTCTTCGTACAGGTACTTACGTAAAAAGCCGCTGAAAAATAACATACGGTTCTCCAGTACTAAGCCAAATACGAGAATCATCAGAAGCGACGACAAGTGGAAAAGCTTACCAATGGCATAAAACAGAATGAGCACTGCAAAAAACAGAAATAGCTTTACATCTGATTTAATCCGCTGAAATGCAATTATCATGGCATACGAAAGAACAACACTTAAAATTAAGGTGCCTCCTATTGTTGTAATCACATTAAACCCTACCTCCGTAGCGCCATTCGTATCCAGATTTTCCACAAGCAGATAAAAAAACATGATGCCCAAAATATCGGATATGGTACTCTCATAAATCAAAAATTCCCGCTTGGCTCGCTCCAGGCGGGTTACACTCGGAATAACAATAGCACTGCTGGTTATAGCCAATGGAATTGCATAAATCACAGCTGTCAGCATGTCAAGATTACCTATAAAATACCTGATACCAAAGGCCAGAAAGAAGGTATTAAAGAATAAAGACAAAGTGGCTATAAGACCCGATAAGCCAATCAACCGCAGCTTTTTCCGCCTTAGTTCCAAATCCAGAGCCGCCTCCAGCACAATCAGTATTAATCCAACTATCCCCAATACTTCGAGCGGTAAGAACCATTCATCTTCGTTAAACTCAAAACCCAAAAACTCTTTTGCCAGGTACCCCGATACAATCAGTAAGATGACACTGGGTATGTTGGTTTTTTGAGCCAATATGTTGTACAAATACGATACAATAATGATGACGGCTGCTCCTATTACCAGATAATACGCACTTAATTCTCCCATAGACAATATTACGAACGGTGAAGATAAAAAAAATCCCGTTCTGCCAGAACGGGATTGATTATATCGTAAAGAATGTACTATTCGTATGTTTTACATTCTACTTCTCCGTTTAATACAGCCCAGCCATTTTCAGCCAATGCCTGCATCTCATCCTCACCAGGATAAACTTTTACCGGAGCTATCCAGCCAACCATATCCTTCAGGTATTCAATCACCAGCTTATCGTAAGCAATACCACCGGTAACAATAATGCCATCAACATCTCCTTTCAACACTGCAGCGCAACCACCAATTGTTTTACCAATTTGGTATGACATAGCCGAGTGAATCAGCTTATAGTGAGGCTCCCCTTCTGCGGCTTTCTTTTCTACTTCATGCGCCTGGTTAGTACCCAAGTGAGCAACCAAGCCACCTTTACCATTCACAATCTTGCGCATTTCCTCATACGAATATTTACCACTGTAACATGCATCAATCAATGCACCTGTTGGCAGTGTTCCTGCTCTTTCTGGCGAGAAAGGTCCGTATCCGTCCAATGCATTGTTTACATCTACAACTTTCCCACGAAGGTGAGCACCAACAGAGATACCACCTCCCAGGTGTGCTACAATCACATTGATGTCTTCGTATTTCTTTTCAATCTCTTTTGCAAAGCGCTTAGCTACCGCCTTTTGGTTTAAGGCATGGAAGATTGAGCGGCGTGGCATTTCAGGGTGACCCGTTACACGTGCAACATCCTGCAACTCATCCACCACAACCGGATCGGCAATAAATGCGCGAGCGCCTTCAATATTCTTGGCTAAATCATCAGCAATTAAGCCTCCTAGGTTACTGGCATGTTGTCCTAACACACCTTTTCTCAGGTCAGCTTTCAATGCTTCATTCACTTCATACACACCTGATGCAATTGGCTTAACCATTCCACCACGACCTACAATGGCATCAAAATCATCAATTTCAATATCTGCCTCTAAAAGCTCTTTCACAATTGTTTCTTTTCTGAACTCAAACTGAGAAGCAATATCTTCAAACTGACCAATTTCTTCAGCCGAATGTCTTAATGTTTTTAGAAAAACAGACTTATCTCCACAATACACTGCAATTTTAGTTGATGTGGAACCTGGATTAATAACAAGGATTTTCTTCTTGTCCATAGTTTGCTTTTTACTAATTGGGATTTTTCACAAAATTATTAACGTATATTTTATAAACACCCGGCCTGAGGAGCAGACCGGGTGCTTTCCATTAGCCCATTGCGGCTAATAGTATACTATTGTATTTAGACTCTTCAGAATCACTTCGCGAAGTAAGTACAATTGGAGCCGATGCTCCAAGTATTACAGAGGCCACCTTAGCTTTTGCAAAGAATACCAATGTTTTATACAGCACATTACCTACCTCAATGTCAGGCATTAACAACAAATCTGTATCTCCCGCAACCTCGCTTTTAATGCCTTTGTGCTTGGCACTTTCAAAGCTTACCGCATTGTCAAAGGCCAATGGACCATCGATGATACAGTTTTTGATCTGGTCGCGCTGATTCATTTTTGACAGCAAAGCGGCATCCAGGGTTGCCTGCATACTTTCATTCACCATCTCAATCGCGCCAAGTACTGCCACCTTAGGTTTGGCAATACCCATTTTATTCATATAACCCACTGAGTTATTAACGATGCCTATCTTATCCTTTAAGTTAGGAGCAATATTCATCGCAACATCGGTTACAGCAATTAACTTATGATAGGTATCTACCTCAAACAGTGCAAAATGCGACAGTAAACTACCTGTACGCAATCCCCACTCCTTGTTAAGCACTCCTTTTAATAGCACAGGAGTAGCCACTTTACCTTTCATCAAGATATCTGCCTTATGATCGTGCACCATACGCACGGCCAATTCCACTGATTTTACATCATCTGGTTCATGAATAAATGTAGCACCATTAAAATCAAAACCTTTCTCCTCAATGATACGCTCGGTATCAGGACGGGAACCGATTAATATGGGCTCGATAATACCTGCCTTAAAGGCTGCATGCACAGCCTCTAAAGAGTGTGAATCTTGCGAAACTGCAAGAGCTAGCTTCTTCTTAACCTTATTTTTTTCAATAAGCTTTTGAAGATCTGATAAGGATTTAAACATTTTATATTGGATCTAAAGATTTAGTCAACCTGTTAGCGGTTAGCCAATTCTTCGACAATAGCCTTGGTATCCTGAGCGATTACCAACTCTTCATTGGTTGGTACCACCATCACTTTTACCTTGGCATTATCCGGGCTAATCACCTGCTCTTCACCACGCATACCTTTGTTTTTAGCTGGATCTACTTCAACACCTAAAAACTCCAATCCTTCGCAAATGCCGGCACGGGTACTGTCGCCATTTTCACCAATTCCGCCGGTGAAAATAATCACATCAACACCTCCCATAGCAGCAGCATAAGAGCCAATGTACTTCTTGATACGGTAATCGTATATTTTCAGTCCTAATAAAGCACCATCATGTCCTTCAGAAGCAGCGCTTTCAATCTCACGCATATCCGAAGAGATACCAGTTAGGCCTAACATTCCACTATGCTTGTTAAACAGCACACTTGCAGAGCGTGTACCAATTAACTCTTTATCCATAATGTATGTAACTGCCCCAAGGTCAAGGTCACCTGCACGAGTTCCCATTACTAAGCCCTCAAGCGGTGTGAATCCCATTGAGGTATCCACTGACTCGCCATTTTTGATGGCACAAATTGAGGCGCCATTACCAAGGTGACATGAGATAATCTTTTGAGTATTGTAATCAACACCTAAAATTTCGCATGCACGCTTTGATACATAACGGTGACTGGTGCCATGGAAACCATATCGACGAATTCCGTACTTCTTATACAATGACTGAGGAATAGCATACATATAAGCCTCCTTAGGCATTGTTTGATGGAAAGCCGTATCAAACACACCACACTGAGGTACACTTGGCAATAGTTGCGTAATAGCCTCAATACCCTTTAGGTTTGGTGGGTTGTGCAGTGGTGCAAGGTCGATACACTCTTCCATTTTACGCACTACATCATTGGTAATGAATACACTTGAATTAAACTCCTCACCACCGTGAACCACACGATGACCTACAGCATCAATCTCTTCAAGTGATTTAATACACCCATGACGCTCGCTCACCAATACGCCAAGGATATAGTCTATACCGGTTTGGTGATCTAAGATTTCACCTTCCAACAACACCTTTTCATTACCTTCCTTCTGGTGTTTCAGAAAAGATCCTTTCAGACCAATTTTCTCAACTACACCTGCTGCCAACACACCCCAATCACTTTCGGCCATGTTGAACAATTGATATTTAATAGATGAACTACCACAGTTCAATACTAAAATTTTCATTTTGCTAATTTCTTTTTGATGATGTACTCATCATCTTGTTCGTTAATGTTTTTACTTAATTAGGCTTTCTTACTTAATATCGTTTCGTCGTCCAGGATGTTTCCTTCCTGATCATAACGATAAAAACCTACCCCTACATGACTACCCAAACGCTTGGCACGTACCAAACGACGAACCAATGGCGAAGGTGCAAATTTCTGATTACCAAACTCCTCATGCAAGTTCTCCATCCAACGAACAACTTTATCCAAACCAATCACATCGGCTGCTTTGAAAGGGCCTAAGCGCATACCTAAACCTATTTCCATGGTTTTATCAATATCGCGCATGGTAGCCACACCTTCCATTAAGGTAGCACAAGCCTCATTAAGCAAGGTGACATATAATCGAACACTAACAATACCAGCTGATTCTTCAACAGGTATTACATCGCGGTTAATTAGCTTTACAAACGTGCAAACACGCTCGTACACCTCATCTGAAGTATATAAACCTTTTACAACTTCAATGATACGTGCTTCAGGTGATGTCACAAAGAAGTGCAGGCTGGCACATCTCTCGCGGAATTGTAATTCAGATGCCAACTCTGTTACAACAATTGTAGTGGCATTGGTAGCAATAATAGCATCGCGGGCTACTACTGCCTCTACTTTTCTGAATACTTCTTTACGGGCATCAATACTGCGAACACCTGTTTTTTCGTCAGCTCTGATTGCCTCAATTACAAAATCACAGTCTGCCAAATCATTAAAATCTGTCGATCCTTTGATACGGCTCATGATAGCACGTTTTTCACTAACTGTTAAGCCCCAGTTTTCAATTCTGCTATCCAATTCTTTTCCGATGTTGTCAAGAGCTGAAGTAATTTTTTCCTCGTTCAACTCAATAAAAACAACTTCCATTCCATGCCAGCTGGCGATGCGAGCAATATTTTGCCCTTCTTTACCACATCCTACAACGCCAACTTTTGAAAACAATGTTTTCCCTTTTTTCTTCTGACCTAATGCATATTGCTCAATAGGTTCTACAAGAATTTCAGCCATCTATCCGTTTTTTAATTTCCTAATGGTTTTTATATTATGTACTTGCACTCAAAAAACAAAAGCCGGTTAAAACCGGCCTTCTTATTACATGTTTCCTGCAGCCTGATTTGCGGTAATGGCAACAAGGTTTACAATATCACTCACCGAACAACCACGCGATAAATCGTTAATTGGCGCAGCCATACCCTGTAACACAGGTCCTATAGCTTCGGCGTGAGCCATACGCTGAACAAGCTTGTAAGCAATATTACCTGTTTCCAGAGTTGGGAATACCAAAACATTGGCTTGACCAGCTATCTCAGACCCAGGTGCTTTCTTTTGACCAATAGCAGGAATAATTGCCGCATCTGATTGAAGTTCACCATCTATTTTTAAATCCGGAGCCATCTGCTTTGCCAATTCAGTAGCAGTAGCTACTTTATCAACCATCTCGTGCTTAGCGGAGCCTTTGGTTGAGAAGCTCAACATGGCAATTTTAGGTTCAAAACCAGCAATAGCTCTTGTTGTACGACCTGTTGCTACAGCAATTTCCGCCAATTCTTCAGCAGTTGGGTTTGGATGAACAGCACAGTCGGCAAACACCATCATACCATCCTCACCAAACTCTTTATCTTTTAAAATCATGATAAATGCACCAGAAACAACGCTAATGCCAGGAGCTGTTTTCACATACTGAAAAGCAGGGCGCAACACATCACCGGTTGCATTATCTGCTCCGGCTACTTCACCATCAGCATCTCCGGCTTTAATCATCATAACAGCTAAAAACAATGGATTTTTGATTAACTCAAGCGCCTGGTCTTTGGTCATCCCTTTGCTTTTTCTTATCTCAACCATCATTTCAGCGTAAGCATCCATTTTATCATGGTTTTCAGGGTCAACAACTGTAGCTTTATCAATATTTTCCAAACCAAAACCAGCAGCTGCTTCATTTACCTTTTGAGGATTACCAATAAGGATAACATCAGCAAAACCTTCGGTTAAAATAGTATTAGCTGCACGCAATGTGCGCTCTTCCAACCCTTCAGGTAAAACAATTCGTTTCTTGTTTTCGCTTGCTCGTTGTTTAAGTTGCTCAATAAATTCCATTTCGTCTTTAAATGTTATAATTATCAATTTGCTGCAAATCTACGGTGAAATTCGCATTATTTACATGTCTTTTATCATTTAATTAAGATGTTTAAAAACAGAAAATAGCAGGCTATTTTCTATGCCAATTTTAGGAAGTTTCAGATTATCATTTAATTTTATATTTACTTCCTTTAAATCAACAAACAGAGCGTCATTATTGGTGAAAAATTGCAAGCCAACTTACAAATCGTAAGTTCATCATGCAAAACACACAGGCTAACAGCCAAAATGCAGCTCAAAACATCTTTGCGCCTTTAAAATAAAAGACGCCATACATGCCAAAACTACCTACGCACTTTACAAACAGAGCGCGATAGTTTCAAAAATTGTTGGATTTATTAACTAATCAGCTTTTGAAGGAGAACACAAAGATAATTGCTTTTCTTTTTATTTGGAAGAAAGAAAGAGTTAATCAAACGTAAAATAGACATCAGGCATCCCGTCTCTATTTATGAATTGGCTTATGTCGTAATTAAAAAAACACTGAATAATAGAGCTTAATCAGAAATATCACCTTCTTTTTAAATCAAAAGGAGTTAATAAGTCTATTAACTCCTTTTGATTTATATATCATGTTTGCTATGGCTTGTAACAAGCATACACTACTAATACAACGGAGGTGTACCTCTCTTTGAAGTCATAACAACAACTCCATCAACCGCCTTATCGCCATATAGTTTGATCGCTTTATCTCCTTTAATGATGCGAATAGATTCCACATTATAATCTTCAATGGCAACCAATCCGTCAACGATTTTATTATCCAAAACAAATAAAGGATGTTTACCCAATACTTCTAATGATTTGATGCTACCTGCCAATTGCCTTTCCCCACTGGATAATTGAAACCTTACCGGCAGTCGCATTTTGGTGTTTACCTTTTCCCTATTTAATACACCAGGCTTCCAATCTTCGGTTGCTTTTATAGCTTCTATTACACGTGCATCCAACTCTTTATCGATGCCCTTCTCGAGCTCAACCTGGGTTACTTCGCCACTCGCAGTTACCACAAAACTTACCCAGACATCACCCTCTACACCTTTTATCTTTAGGTTATCGGAATAATTAACCTGCTTACGAATAAACCGACTTATATCATTTCCTGCCCCTTTCAGTCGCGGCATTTTGTCCACCGTTGTATAAACGTTAAGATCCGCAACATATTCTTGAGCAACACCCAAGAAACCGATTAACAACAATGTGCCAATCAAACGAAATTTGATAGTAATACGCATGCTTCTGAATTTAAGGTTATAATTTGATGCAACAACTCTGATTACAAGCTGCTATCTTGCTTTTTTTGAGTAGCAATAATTATACCATAAACAATAAAAGAAGAAGCTTATTTAAGTTCTACCCTTTCGCATCTCTTCGATGCGGCTAATTACATCTTTCAAACTTTCTTCACGCACTTTTGCTGCCTTTTTACGTGCCTCCTCATCTAGTTCGTATGGTGATGGACGCTCCGGAAGATCATTAATTTCGGCATCAATAGTTCTGCCAAAACTCCAATCCAAACCTAAGTTATCAAAGAGTTCACGCATAAACTTAATTTTTTCGTCAGGCACATATACATTTAATGTTTTCATACCAGTTATATTTAATAGTATACTAAGAGATAATTAAAGTTAATATTAATTCATTGTTCTTTCAAAATAAAACCACCTTGAAATTTCAAAATAAAATTCAGGGAATTAAACGAAATTCATCTGCATCACCAAGGACAGGGAACTTATTACGAAAAGCATTAAGCTCATGCCTGTTCAAAATTACATAAAATAAACCTTCCTGATCCCCACAGTCAAGGGCCACCTGCCCCCGTGCATTAATGGTCTGGCTATCGCCAGCATATTCAAGTTGATTATCTTTCCCTATTCTATTAACGCCTATCACATATGATTGGTTCTCAATTGCTCTGGCTTTCAAAAGGGTATTCCACACATCGCGTCTTGCAGCTGGCCAATTTGCTACATAAACCAACACATCATAATAATCACCAGTATTTCGGCTCCACACAGGAAAGCGCAGGTCGTAGCAAATAAGCGGACAAATGCGCCAGCCCTTAACTTCTAATGTCAAACGCTCCAAACCACGTTGATAGTGCATGTGCTCTTCTCCCATTGTAAAAAGATGCCTTTTATCGTACCAATTGACAATGCCATCATGAACCACATACAACCGATTGAAGTATTTATTTTGAACTTGCACTATCACACTGCCCATTATAGTAACACTAAGTTCATTTGCCGTATCCTTCATCCATTCAAGCACCTCACCTCCATCAATTTGAGCATTATTTTCCGGCGCCATACTAAATCCACAATGAAACATCTCCGGAAGAATAAGCACATCTGTATCTTCTTCCAGGTTCATTAATGCCGTTGTAAGATACTCCAAATTACTACCTGTATCTTCCCATGCAATATCAAACTGGAGCAGTGCAATTTTTATGTTCATCAATTAGTATTTACTACATCTATCACAAGTATAAGCTTTCATCATCAATTATTCAAATGGCCTTTTTGTTTATTTCTCAACATTTATAACTGTTTTGTGATTTTATTAGCTCTATATCGAAATAAGTATCTAATTTTGCACTCCGAAAAAATGAGCAGACTAACCATATTAATCAACCAAATTGAAAAATGAAACAAATCAAAATTCCCTCTCAGCTATACGGCGAGAGCTTGAAACGAACAGTCCTTGACTATTCATTAATAACAATTGGTGCCTTTATTTTAGCAGCTGGATTTGTATTTTTTATTAATCCATATAACATTGTGCCCGGCGGCGTATATGGCATTGGCATCGTTGTTCACCACCTTATTCCGGCTATTCCGGTTGGCACATTCGGTTTAATTCTAAATGTTCCATTAACACTTCTGGGCATAAGGATTTTAGGAGCGCGCTTTGGCCTTAAGACTGTACTTGGCATGATCCTAACAACCATCTTTATGGATGGACTCACGTATTTTATAGGAGAAAATGATCCTTTAGGACTGGCAGACGACCTGCTGCTTTCCTGCGTATTTGGGGGAATTGTAATAGGCTTTGGACTCGGACTGATTTTTAAAGCGAAAGCCACATCGGGCGGCTCGGATATTGTCGCCATGATATTAGCTAAGTTCACAAAAATATCGGTTGGCCAGCTTCTGATGGTGGTTGACTCAGTGATTGTATTGGTTGGACTTATTGTATTTAAAGACTGGAAAATCCCACTTTACTCGTGGATTGTCATATTTATTACCGGCAAAGTCATTGACATCACCATTGATGGCCTCAACTATGAGCGTGCATTGGTAATAGTATCTGAAAAGCATGAGCTGATAAAGGAAAAAATACTCTACACACTTGAACGGGGAGGCACCTACCTTAAGGGAGAAGGTATGTTTAGCGGTGATAATAAGCGGGTCATATTCACCGTAGTAACCCGCCGCGAGGTATCTGCCCTTCAGGCCATGATAAAACACATTGACCCCAAAGCCTTTATGGCAGTAATGGAAACATCTGAAATTATTGGAGAAGGCTTTAAGTCATTAGAAGAAAAAAGTGCTTAGGCACCATCCAAGTCTATGAAAATCCGAAAGCCCACTTACATATTTGTGTAGGTGGGCTTTTTTTTCGTTTTCACCTCATCTTCTATCTTTCCATTGTCAAGCATTGGTATTACCTTAGCAACCTACCTCCATTGAAAATCTATGCTGAAGAACTTTACATTATCACTCTTTCTTTTTAGTCTCACTACTACATTTGGTTTGGCACAAACCGATTCAAGCTATATAAAGGAAGGCTTCACCTTTGGACTACTACCTGCTGTTTCGTTTGATGCCGATTTAGGCTTCCAATACGGCGGACTAACCAACCTTTACTGGTATGGTGATGGCTCAGCTTATCCTGATTACAACCATTCGCTATACCTTGAGTTTTCAAAGTATACGGCCGGCTCCACACTGGCTCGCCTATATTACGATTCCCCGTCTTTGATACGAAATATTCGGACTACTGCTGATGTGACCTGGTTCAGAGATTTGGCCATGGACTTTTATGGATTCAACGGGCGCGAAGCGGTATATAATAATTCATGGGAAGATGACCATTCAATTGACTATAAATCCAGGGTATTTTATCGTCACCACCGGAGCATGTTTCGCATCATGACAAATTTTAAAGGCAGTATACAAGCTGATAAGCCAGCATGGAGCTGGATGGCCGGACTGGTATTCTTTGACTTTACAATTGGTTCTGTAGATATCGATCGGCTCAATAAGAATAAAGACGACGATGAACTTTTACCTCCTATTGACGGATTGTATGACAAATATGTGGATTGGGGCATTATTAATACTGAAGAAGCTGAAGGCGGACGACATGCCTATCTTAAGGCAGGCTTATCATATGACACCCGTGACATTATTGCCAACCCAACTAAAGGTACCTGGACAGAGCTATTCATTGCCCATATGCCTGCGTTTCTTTCTAACCATTCGGGCAGCTACACACGTATTAATTTATTTCACCGACAATATTTCAACCTAACACCAAAGCGCAACCTCATAGCTGCATACCGAATAGGCTTTCAGCATAAACTAAATGGTACTATCCCATTTTACCTTCTGCCACATATGGCCAGCAGTGTGTTAACTTCAGCCACATCGCAAGGACTGGGTGGTGCCAAAACATTGAGAGGCATCAACCGTAACCGATTGGTTGGCAATGGCAGCCTGCTAACGAATATTGAGTTAAGATGGAAAATGTGGCGAACCAAACTCTTCAGACAAGATTTTTACCTCGGCACCAACTATTTTGTTGATATGGGCCTCATCACTCAAGCCTATAAATATGATAAGTCAATGGTTCCGCAGAACGAATACGATTTCTATTTCAATGACGAACAGGACCGCCCACATTTTAGTTATGGTTTAGGTCTTAAAGCAGCATTAAATGAAAACTTCGTTCTCTCGGCCGACTATGGTATAGCAACCAACAAACAAGATGGCACATCAGGGCTTTACATCACGCTTAACTATCTATTCTGACATTAAAAATAGCCTAGCAATATGGCCATTAAATAGCCCAGGTAATTACCCAAGGCATAACCAATCAGCCCAATCGTCAGTCCGGGTACAATAACCGATCGGTTGCGCAATGAACCCGCAACAACAGGCACAAAGGGCGGACTGCAGATTAATGCTGCTGATGTAATAATAACTGTATCTGCATCTATTTTGCGCACGCTGGCCAATAATACATGCAACAACAGACTGATAAACACCACAAATGTGATGTAGGCAAAGATGACCGGATTGATATCAGTCAGATTACCCAGCTGCACCTTTGAGGCAACCACCACACTGAAGATTAGAATCAGGTACATCCCCAGGCTAAAAGTTCCTTTAGTCTGATTGATTGTTTTTATTGAAGAACCGCTAATACCCATGGCCGTTATCAGAAAAATAAACACGACCATTTGCGCACTGACAGGTAATAATAGCATCACACCACCGGAAGCAGCCACCATCAACACCACGAGGCCAAGAATCTTCAAAAGCCTGATCCTATCTTGTTTAGCACATAAAACCACACCCAGGTTCTCTTCGCCCTCTTCCTGCATACTATCATTGCGATCTGATTTACTTTGCGGAAGAACATATGAAAATAATCGCTGACCAAATCCCATCAGCACAAACAGGTAAATAGCACCAATGGCCATATCATACGAATGCACTGCCAGGTATATTTCCTCATCGACATTCAAAATCATTTTGAGTGATGCCAGGTTGGGCGTACCTCCACTATAAATGCCAACCAACAAACCACCTACCTTATTGAAGTCTTCAATAGACTGCCCATGAAAAATCAGATAGCCACTAATAACGGCTATAAACACAGCTAACATCGCAAATACCAAAGAGTAAAAAGGCTGAATGGCCAATTTTTTCCATTCACGCACATTGGAAGAAAACAGCAGTAATGGAATTGCCAGAGGTACAGTAGCCGACATAAGCACTTCCTTTGCCACATCATATTGCTCACCAAGCAGCCCGCTTAGCCCAAGTAGCAGGCCAAAGGCATAAGCCAGCACCACAGAACCAATGCAGTTAAGAAACTGGTATTTATTACACAAAAAAAGAATCAGTGCTGGCAGACACAAATAGACCAACACAACAATAAACTGTACCATCAACTGAAATTTCAATAATTCTAAGGACACTAATTTCGCTCAATCAATTCCTTCATAAGCACTTCCATATTCGCTCGCATTTGACTAAAAGGCTCCGTAAACCGATTGGCCATAATACAAAAAGCCAACTCTTTGCCACTTTGGGTAGTGATATAACCACAATAGCCCAATACCCCATTCATCGAGCCGCTTTTACCTATCAGCGCCCCTTTATAGCCAGGCTCTTTAAGAATACTCTTAAGCGTACCATCCACTCCTGCCACTGACAATGAATGCTTGAACACCTCGCTATGCTCATGAGCGTGCATCCATTTAAGCACATTCACCATATCTGCAGCACTAAAGGCATTAAAGGGCGACAAACCACTTCCATCAAAGAGTGTTGCAGAAAATTCAGGTACCTGTTCCTTCCAGAAACCAATGACCTCTCGTATCCCATTATCCCAATTTGCTTGTCCTTTACTTATCGAAAAGAGCAGGTGGTCTGCAAACAGGTTATGGCTCTTTTTATTAATAACACCTATCATTTGCCTCAACTCAGGAGATGCATGACTAAACAGCAAGTCACCATTTGGCAAGTTGCCTTTATCAGGTTTCTCCACCGATTTCACCTCAATACCATTGTCATTTAAGAAAGTTTTTAACTCACGACCCAAAGTCATTTCAGGATGAGGCAAAGCGCCTTTTATCACAAAAGCATCACGAGCCTTGGGAATGGTCCCACTTACATACCATTTGCCCATATCAGGATGTCCATAGATATACGCACTATCTTTATTATTTGAGGCGCTTTTCACAAAACATTGCAGCTCAATAGCCAGTTCTGGCTCTGTTTCAACTATGCTAACAGACTTTCCGCTTCCTGATGGTGATTGCAATGTCAGGTAAAAAGTATTCTCTTTATAGCTTAATCCATTAGGCACTGCACCATAATAATTACCCATATCTTCCCACAAACGCTTAGAAGAATGACTTATACCAGGCAAACAGCTGTTATCGACAAGTATTGCATTAATTGAAGTAATGTGCCTTTGTTGCAAAGAGCGAAGCACATTGGCAAAGATGACCTCAGCTTTTGACTCATCAAATCTGTCGGAGCCTAAAGTCGGGTCAGCACCTCCCTGAATATATAAGTTGTTGACACCCGACTTAGCCTGTAAATAAAAACGGGTGTTGTACCTATAGTCGGGTCCAAGTAAATCCAGTGCGGCTCCAGTGGTCAATATCTTTGTTAGTGAAGCAGGCGTCATACGCTCATCTGCACGATGAGACATGAGCACTTCTCCGGATGTCAGATCCATTGCCATCATTGAGACGGCACCATGGCGGGTGATATCCACCGAATAAGGCTTGTCCACATTTTCTTGTTCAGCAACATGAGGCGTCATTCTACAAGCCATCAACATTGCTAAAAAAATCAAAGCTACCTTCATTCTACTCCTCCAATTTGCTCATCCAGTTTCTTGACGTCGCGATAGCGCCTCACCATATCCAGGTATAGCTCCTTAGAAGTTTGCCGTTCCTCCACATTACCTGTTACACCCTTCGCCTGAAATGCCTCGTAACTTTTATAAGCCCATTCCATGGCCAGCTTAAGCTCACCGCGCGTTTCGAGTGATACTGCAATGTTATTAGCTGCACGTCCTTTCTCTCTTGAATTGCCATGCTCATAAACAAAGCCCCATAATTTTTCGGCCTCAAAACGATTATCTTTAGCGAGCCATTCAGCTGCATTAACAAAGTGGACATTCCCAGCCGTGTATACCTTGCGGCTAATCTGCTCCCAATAAGGAACCACCTCATCGGCAAACTCATTGCCTAGGTAAGCAGCCACTTCGATGGTTGCCTCCTTTAAAGAAGGGAATGATCCCACTGAGCTATTTACATCGACACCAACACCATCCCAATACAACGTATCTCTTTGCAATTTGGCATGTAAACCTTCGGCTGAATAACCATCAAATAAACGCCAATACACCTGACCGCTTACATCCATGGTGGCATAGTATTCAGCCTCCATATCCTCAACCGTAATAGCTGTGCCATATTCGGCCCCGGCAAGGGATAATACCGCATCTGCGTTGTATTGATTACAGATCTCAACAATTTGCGCAGGTGTCAATTGCCGATATGGCTTACCCGAATAACCGGGGTTATATTTAATTGTATCAACAAATACGGTATCAAAAAAACGTCGTCTTTCCAACTCTTTCTTCAGTTCTGCTATAATGACAGTGGTGAAGGTATCCACCCGCACTGTGTCCAATCTAACCATTTCGCCCATAACACTGGCAACATGAGCATTATCAGGATTAAAAGGATATGCATTATCAACAATAACGACTGATGCAATGGTTGGCGACACAGAATATTGTGCCGGGCGAAGCACATCGAAGTACATCACCTCGTAACTTTTACAGGAAAAAAGGGATAATACAACCAGAATACTAATGGAAATACGACTAATCATAAACTTTACTTACAGGGCTTTGGTTAAAATTGCGGCAACATCTTCTTTACCTAATCGTTTATACATACCAACCGGGCCAAATTTACAAGCTCCTTCGGCCATCGCCTCAATGTTCTCGTTGGTAATTTTGACATCTTCCAGGCTGGCTGGCATATTCATCGCATTGAAAAACTCGCGTGTTTTAGTAATCCCCTGTCGGGCTGCCTCCACATCATCATCTTCTTTTACGCCCCAAACATTCCGGCTATACTGAGCTAACTTAGGCGCTGTCTTCTCATCCAGAATATAGTCCATCCATACCGGAAAGAGTATTGCCAGACCCGCTCCATGGGTCAAATCATAAATAGCACTTACCTCATGCTCAATCATATGAGTAGCCCAATCGCCAGACAGCTTACCAGTAGCCGTCAGCCCGTTAAGGGCCAGGCTCGAAGCCCACATAATATTGGCTCGGGCTTCATAGTTCTCAGGATCCTTAAGAAGGATTGGACCATAGTGAATGCATGTTTTTAAGATGCCTTCAGCCATGGCATCTTGCACAAATGTCCCTTTATCCTGCGTAAAATACTGTTCAAAGATGTGGCTCATCACATCCACCACGCCGGCAGCTGTTTGCCAATTATTTACTGTGAAGGTAATAGTAGGATCGAGTACAGAGAACTTTGGACGCAGACTATCATGTCCGGTGGCTCTTTTTTCCTTTGTAGCATCATTTGAAATGACGGTTCCGCCATTCATCTCACTTCCTGTAGCTGCTAATGTCAATACTGCGCCTATGGGTAAAACACTCTCCATTTTGGCTTTACGAATATAAAAATCCCACACATCACCTTCATAAGCAACACCCATGGCAATGGCTTTGATACAGTCGATAACACTACCTCCACCAACACCTAGAATAAATTTCACATCATGCTCCCTGCATAAACGAATACCTTCCCGCACACTTTCAACCCTTGGATTGGGTTGAATACCCGCCAGCTCAACAAGACGTATACCACTATTATTGAGCACCTCCACAATCTTATCATAGAGTCCTGATTTTTTTACAGAGCCACCTCCATAGGCCAATAAAACACTATTGCCATATGGCAGAATTTCATTCCCAATCTCAACTATGCGGTTTTTTCCAAATAAAATTTTGGTAGATGCTTCGTATGTAAAATTTCTCATGATTTAGAGTTTAACGTTTATTAACAAAAATAATGCCATCGCACTTCAAGCCTATAAAAATAAAAAAGGGTGGCTAAAAAACCACCCTTTCTCGAATATATCAGTTAAATTCTTACATATTCATACCACCACACACATGGATGGTTTGTCCACTTACATAAGCTGACAGGTCAGAGCCTAAGAACACACAGATATTAGCCACATCTTCAGGTGTACCACCACGCTTCAACGGAATCTTAGCTTCCCAGTCTTTCTTCACATCTTCAGGTAATTTACCAGTCATTTCAGTGATGATGAATCCAGGAGCAATAGCGTTACTACGGATACCACGTGAACCCAACTCTTTAGCAATTGATTTAGTGAAACCAATCATACCAGCTTTAGATGCAGAGTAGTTAGCCTGACCAGCGTTACCGCTTACACCAACTACCGAGCTCATGTTAACGATAGAACCTGAACGCTGACGCAACATGGTTGGCTGAACTGCTTTAGTGAAGTTAAATACCGACTTCAGGTTAACGTTGATTACTGCATCCCACTGCTCCTCAGTCATGCGCATCAACAGGGTATCTTTAGTAATACCGGCGTTATTGATTAAAACATCAACTTGCCCGAAATCTTTAACGATTTCAGCAACTACCTTTTGTGTATCTTCAAAATTACTTGCATCAGAAGCATAACCTTTAGCTTTTACTCCCAGTGCTTCAAGCTCCTTTTCAGTTTCCTGAGCAGCTTCGTTAATAACCAGGTCAGTAAATGCTACATTACAACCTTCTTGTGCAAAACGGATAGCGATTGCTTTACCAATACCGCGAGCAGCACCGGTTACAATAGCTGTTTTTCCTTCTAGTAACTTCATATTGTTCTATTTAATAGTTCAGATGGACTATTTTCAATGACCTGTCCATCATTACAATAAATTAATGCGTTAAATTTATAGCTAAGCCTCCACTTAAGCTATCTGTTTCAAACTTAACCCGACAAAAATAGAACAATTCTTAGCTTTTCGCTATTTTTTTTTGAAATACTAATCCCTATGTGATTATGCCCTAATATTTAGAGAGTAGTTGCTTTATGTAAAATCTCTAAATCCGGTGCTCCCGATACCTTTTCATTATAGTGTTGCATACCTTTTTCAATCAAACCTGCATAATCCTTTTGCTCTGCTTCCCTTTTATCCTTGTCGTAAATCAGTAGTTTCTTCTTATTGATGTACTTAATGATTCGTTCCATCTCTTTTTCTGTCGGCTCATTAATGGCTTTTAGTGCTACACTGGCTTTCATGGCCCCCATTTTTGGTTCTGCATTAATAACATAGGTTTGCCCAGCCTCTAATGTTGCTTTTACATAGGAGCGATTTTCTGCCTTTGCCCATATAACATGTTCGCCTGCTGGCACTTCCAATTTAAAATACTTTCCGTAATTGAATTTGCCAAGATATTGGTCATCCATGAAGAATTTGAAATTCATTGCAGCACCAAGGCTTGAAGTTCGAACGATATATAACGTTGATGTAGCTGAAATTTGTTCCTGAGCCGAACAAACGACAGAAATAAAGCTGATTAATACGACGATCAGAAGTTTAACATTTTTCATTCTTCCTGTTTTTTTTGCTCTGATAAAGCATACTTACAATACATTTAGGATAATTAGAAAGATAGCTTTCCAGACAATTTATTTTATCATGTATAATTTAATATTTGGTCAAAACCAATTAATCTAAAGCAAAGCGGTAACCAATTGAAAAGGCAATCGGCCAAAACTTTTGATCGAATTTAACACCATAATCGTCTTCCAATTCATCGAGGTAATCATCCACTTTTGAATTACGAAAAGGAACTAAAATCGCAATTGTCCAATAACCTTTTTTGTACGAGCGCTTACCTGTGTCAATACCAAAACCGACAGACGGGCCATAAAACAATTTATCAAAACGCTCTCCATTTTCGACCTTAACAGCCGCATTATAGCCATACATCCCTATCACATAAAAATTAGTTCTTGGGTTATTCCTTGAAAAAAACCGATACTTCAGTCCGACATTATAGCCCACACCGGCTAAAGCATAACCTGCACCACCAAACAAACCAATATTTTCACTTGGATAGACTAATAGATTGGCTCCTATTCCGCCATAATCCTGCCCCAGGCCAATACCCAGAGAGATTTTATCTGCAATTTTATGAAATTCTGTACTGTCTGTTTGCGACTGGGCAATTAGGTTGCTTTGCGAAATTGCAAGTAGAAACATAGCAATTAACAAGAAGTTTTTCATCATGATGGTTTGGTTAAATATTGATGTGTGATTCTCAAAAATAGATATTTATTCAATACCGGCAATCTGTAAGTAAAAATAAAAAAAAGCTGACCAGGAATACTCCTCATCAGCTTGTTCTTTAATATATTTATCAGATTCTATCTCATGCGCAATCTGGGAATAGTCTTAAACAGGATATAGTTAAGCACCATGAAAAACACTGATATATATAGTAATCCTGACAATTGTGGCCAAATATCATTAAGCGTAGCCCCATAAAACATCAGCTTCCTCAAGCCTTCGAGGAAATGCGTGAGCGGAATGGTGTTAGCCAGCCCCACCACCCAATCGGGCATTTGTGATAAGGGCCAGGTAAATCCACTTAAAATAAAACTTGGTGTAGCGATAACCATCAGCACTTCGGTTGCTTTTAACTGACTGGGGATAGCCAAACTAACTGAAATACCCATCATCGTGACGGAGAAAATCAAGCCTGCCAGTAAAGCAATCATCCCCAAACCATGCACCTGCATCGGAACTTTGAACAAGGGAAACATAGCCCACAAAGCAGCCAGCACACCAAGGCCCATCAGCCAAAAAGGCAATGACTTGATAAGCATCGCATACCAGGGATTGCGTACCCGAGGATAAAATTCTGTGAGAAAAGTATTTTCTTCCTGCTCGCGGGCAAAGCTAAGGGCCATAGCCAGCATAAACACCTGCTGAAGGATAACGCCAAGTACACCCGGCCACAAAAAGGTCATATAATTAGCCGACTTATTAAAAAACCGGGCATAATTAACGCTAAAAGCTTCATAGCTTTCCTTGGCCGTTGTCAGTGGCATGCCTGTTTTGGTTAGGCTCTGTATTTCAATCCCTGCATTAAGCGTGCCAAGTGCCACCTGTATGGCTTTGGCTGCATAATTGGCCGGCAGTATATTGGCCGTATTCACCTCCACCTGAATTTCAGGGTGGCGCTTTTGAATAATATCTGCTTCAAACCGATAGGGAATGGTAACAACCGCTTCATACCCATCTGTAATGATGCCTTTACGCACCTCCTGCTGATCATAGTGCACTGTTACTGTCAACACCTCTGCATCATTCAACATCTCAATAGCACGATGGCTCATAGGTGAATCGTCCATATCAACGACAAGGATGGGCAAATTATCGACCTTTCCTTTACTGTACACAGCTCCCAGCAACAATCCATAGAGCAAGGGTGCACCAATAAAAATGGCGAGTACCACTGAGTTACTGGCAAAGAGCCGGAACTCCCGCTTGATTAAGTCAATAAAATTATTCATTACCGCTTTGGTTTTTCAGTATGACAGATATATTAGTCAGCAACTCAGTCACATCTTCACCCTGCATTGGAGAAGCCTTTAGCTCATAAACCGATTCACTTAATTCGTATTCCGGAAATGCTGAGGTGACGTCGGCATAGCGTGTCAGTTGCTTAATGGACACAATACGTGCCTGGTATTCCTGCCTGGTAAATGGCGAAATTATCTTGACCTGATCACCGATTGAGAATTCACCCACCCTGCTTTCGGATACTGTAAAACGAAAAAAAGCTTCGCTCAAGCGGTAGCCTGTAGCAATGCCGTAGCCGGGCAGCACCAGCTCGCCCTCGTGCAGGGCAATGGTTTCAATGGTCATGTTCTGAGGTGCTACAATAAAGCGTTCGGCATAAGCCACCTGTGCCTCTTCCAAAGCACCTTTGGCCCGTTCGTAGGTACCCAGCGCCATTTGTACTTTCTCGTCGCGCACGCCTTTCTTCACCTCTTCGTATTTGGCTTTCACGCCATTGTATTGTGCTTTGGCCGATTGGTATTTCATATACACCTCATCGTGCTGCTGCACCGACACCATACTGTCTTTAAACATGTTATTAATACGCTCATAGGATTTTTGTGCGTAGTTATACTGCTCTGTTACAGCGTCCAGCTTAGCCATTACATGTTCCAACTGCTCGTTGGTAGCCCCGTGCAAAGCCATTTGATATTGTGCCTTAGCTGCACTCACTGCCCCATTTGCCTGGTTTAGCTTTGCTTCCACTTCAGGCATATCCAAAAGCATTATTGTATCACCCTTATTCACCTGCTGACCTTCAATAGCGTACATTTCTATTATACGACCAGGATACTTCGATACCACCATCAGTGCATCGCGTTTTACTTTTCCCTGTATGCCTTCAATGGGTTTATTCTGACAGGCCACTGCCAGTAATGCTATCATGGCGAATTGCCAAAAGTGTAAAGTTTTCATGTTATAATATTTTTTCATTAGCTACGTTCAGCAGTTTTGTTATTTTAAGTTTCTAATGGTTTCCAGGTTAAGTTCACCGGTTGCGTTCAACAGCTTAACAGCACTTTGTCGTTGCTCATACACTGTTTGATAGTAATCCAACACCGACTTTTCGTAATCGGTTTGTGCCTCCAGAAACTCACTCACCTTAATTAAGCCGTTCTGATACTCTTTGTAAGAAATCTGCAGGCTACGCTTGGACACCTCCTGCTGCTTGGCCCGCAAAGCCTCCTGGGCGGTTGTCACCTGATAGTTATTAATGGCATTGTTATAGTTTAACATCAACATTTCGGCCGCATCAGCTCGCTTGTTCTGGGTTTGTTGTATCTGAATCTTCGCTTTTTTCCGCTCATCGTGTGTGTGGAAACCATCAAACAGTTCCCACTTAAATCCCACGCCAACAGCATTCAGCGGATAGGCACTTATTTCGTTAAAGCCCACAGGCCCCAGCTCGCCATTTTTAAATCCGGCATACTGATGCGTTGCAAAAGCCTGCACCTTGGGCAGATAGCCGCTTGACTCGCTCTTTAGTTTGTACTCTGATGCCATTATAGCCTCGTCAAGGGCTTTCAGCTCCGGCCGATCCATGTAGCTACCCTGAGTGGCCATGGTTTTCATCGGTATTAAATCCACGTTAATATTGGCCACCTCATCCACCGACAAGCCGGTTAACTGTTGTAGCTTTAACTGCAGCAACTGACGGTTGCCACGTAGCTCAATTTGACGTGATGCCAGGTCGAGACGCGCAATCTCAATCTTTTGATAATCATGCTGCGTGATTAAGCCTTCGCTAAGCGCCCGCTGTGCCACTTCAGCTTCACGATTAAGGCGCTTTTCACTCTCCTTCAATAGCTTTTCTGCCTGTGCCAAAAGGGCTACTTTATCGTAGTAAACTGCCAACTCTTCAATTATATCGGCTTCGCTTTGATTGAGCAGGTGCTCAGTAGCCTGAATCTTATGCTTCATCGCTTTGCCCAGATAGGGTGCTTTAAGGCCGGTGAACAAAGTCCACTTGGCTGTCAGCCCTCCCATCCATAAATTACCATTAAAATCCAAACCCTGATCGATGCCCGGTATAGCCAGGTTCATAGGGGGCAGTTCAACGGGTCCCATGCCAGGTATTGGCAGTGTCATCCCCGGTAAGGTAAACGGAATCGGATCAGTATCGATATTCAATTGACCTTTGGAATAGGCATAAGAGCCGCTTGCTTCCAGCGTGGGTATGTACGTATGGTAAATCTGCTTTTGTGTCAACCCCATCTTCTCTAGTTCAAGCTGCTGGTTTTGCAAGCTTTTATTATGCTCAAGTGCTGCTTCAGCCAGCACCAGAAAATCCGTTTTACCTGTATCTGATTGCAGCGTCTGTCCATTTACCTTTACGGCAAAAAGCATTAGCACCAACGCAATAATTTTTGTTCTCATCAATCTTCAGTTTTGTATTATTATCTGCTCATCAACATTACCTGCATTATAACTTGATTACTCAATAATTTCAATCCTATATATTCAATAGATTTAAATAACATTAGTGAGCACTTATAGCATTCCAGCATGCCTCGGCATACATGGTTACATCAATATCTTTGGTAAGCAAATCGGTATCCCGGCCCATTCGTACAAGTGAAACTAAAGGACCATGTATCAGAGCTATTAGTCCGGTTAAAGGAAAATGTTTAACGATGCCATCTTTACGGGCCTTCTCAATCAGGTCGTACACGGGTGTTAACAGACGCTCTTTTTCGTCACTGTTGTCGCTGGCCGAATAGGCATACTGGTTAATGAAATCGGGCACGCGCTGATCGTTGATATACACCTTTAACACCTCGCTCCATATGCGAATAAAGTTATCCTTAAACAGCTCATTGGGGCGGTACAGTTCCTCCACCAGCAGATTAATTTCACTGGTGATATTACTAAACAGCGATGCCAGCATCTCTTCCTTATTCTTAAAATGTACATAAATGGTTCCGGCAGCAATATCAGCTTCTTCGGCAATCATCTTCATGCTGATGCCGTGTAAACCATATTTGGTTACCAGCGTGAGTGCTGCATTCAAAATCGCACCTTTTTTGTCTTTTACTTTTCCTCTGACCTGCATGGTGTACTATTATTTATCTATTCATTAATGAATGAACGTTCATTTATTTGGCAAATGTAAATATTCTTTCTTAATGAACGAACGTTCATTTATTAAAAATTCTTAAACATACGCAGTTAGGCAAAGTTCACCCTACTAAAATAGCTCTGGGATAAAGACTCAACTATTAATAAAAAAAGGTGCAGCCAATGCCGCACCTCTTTCATCGTCATGTTTACTATAAACCTTTACAAATCAAAATCGCCTGCATAGGAGTCTATATATGAAGGTGCTACCCTTATTTTGTAATACGAAGCCCATAGCTCCATATTATCGATGGCATACCGACAATCAGGCTCCAGATAAATATAGCCTACCTGATCGAATCCCTCCATCATATAATAAGTAAACACGCCATTTTGCATAGAAGCATCGCCATCATACGAATATAATCGGCGGTTGGAAGCAACTGCCACTACTCGACCTGGAGCATCAAGGGCAGTCATCTGACCAATCTGGCAAGCATCAAAACAGAACATCATTTTTGTACTGGCAGCATTGGCAAAAGTCGTCTCGAACCAGCTGTAGTTGATGTAGTATAAATCAGATGAAATGATGTTACCACGGCTACCGTGACCCGAGTAACAAAAGGCTATTTCATTACCGGCTGAAGAGAGGCTGGCTAAGTTGTAAACAGCGTTTTGAATAGCCGAATAGGTAGCATTCTGATCCAATAAAGTAATAACCGTGTAGCCTTCTGTTTCAAGGCGATTCTTCCAGTCGATGGCATCATCGTCGCAATAATTTAAGTCGTTAGCAGTACCATCATAGTCGGAAATACCAATCACCAAAGCATACTTACCTGTAGATTTCAGGGAGTTTAAAGGCACTGGTTTAGTGTGCTGATCTGTAATTTTAAAGTCAGCAATCACCTCATCGGGGCGAGTGTCTAAGGTCGCAAAATCGGGTCTGACAGTAAAGTTAGTTTCCGGTTCTTGTTGAATCGGATCATCGTCGTTCGAACAACTTTGCATAACAAATACAGTCAATGCACCCAACAAGGCCATTCTAATAAAAGCGTTTGTTTTCATAGCTTTTAAAAATTTAGTTAATAAATGGAGAAATAAAACAGACTAAAGCTATGATACTTCACTCCGATTTTTTCGGAGTGGAGCTAACTTCTGACAAAATAAAAATTTAATTGTAAGACTCACCAAAAACAATGGTAAAGTCATTATGAAGAACATACGTTTGCCTACAAGCACAATACTCAATTTGCGCCCCCCGCTCCTTCAACACTCTTATATGTTCATAAAGCGTACTTTCTGAAATATCCAAACGCTTGGCAAGCTGCTCCGGGGTACCAGTAGCTTTTCGTTTAATTAAGAGGATGATGCGTTCATAACGCTCCATTTGCGTGAGAAAATTCATTGTTAGGTTAAGCTATCATTATTTAATCATGCTCAATTATGAGTACATTAATTATAATCTCACATTAACCCGATTAGTAGCCTACTAATGTATACATAATAGACTAATAAATCAACTTCCAACCTTATTTGATATCAACATAACCAAAACACTATAAACCAAATTAAGCTCAGGAAACCTTCACTAACTTTAGAAAAGAAATTCTTACTAAAGCAAGTGCTCCGTCACCATAATTAAAGGGTTTATCAAATTACATTTTGCCACCTTGAGTCATTTTTTACTTTTGTAAACGAGAATCGTTATCTATAATATTGCCTGATCGCAGATGAAATTAAATCTTAAGAAGAAGCTGGCTAGCTTTACTATTATTGCCGTAGGAAGTGTATTCTGTATATTCCTGACTATTTCACTATTATTTATCCGCCGTTCGTTTGTTGAGTCCAATGAGCACCTGCTGATTGAAGAAACGCAAAAAGCAGCCAATGCCATTAATCAACAGCTATCGTCGCATATGGCAGTCGCCCGTGCACTGGCACGTTCTTTTGAAGTTACCTACAGCAACAACTGGGAACAAATGTATCCGCTCTTCAACGCTTCTATGGAGCAAGTAGCAAAGGAAGAGGATGATTTTCTGGCGGTATGGAATTGTTTTCAATATGAATATATACTACCTACGTGGGGCAATAAACCAGGACGCCTAACATCTACCTTATCACGCGAAGAAGGCCAACTGAAACATAAAGAAATTATACGTGATATAGATGGTATAAAACCATCGCCCTATTATGATGCCATTGAATCATTAAATGAAATGATTGTTGAACCCTATTGGTACCAATATGGCGAAGATGAAAGTGATAAAGTCCTTGAAACATCAATTGTTGCACCCATGCAGGCTAGTGGTGCTGGGATAGGCGTTGTGGGCATTGACATCTCTCTGGATGCCTTTCCTGCTTTTGTAGCTGACATTAAACCTTTTGAAGCGTCTACAGCTATTTTATTGTCTACCAAAGGTTCCATCATCGGACATGAAGATGTAGAAAAACTTGGCAAGCCATTAAATAACTTCTATGATTCCATTAACATTGCTGCGTATACACACCTGAATAAAGAAGCGTGCGAAATATTCGAATATAAAATTGATGGTGAGCAAATGGTATTTTCACTGGCGCCCATATATCCCGGTAAAAGTTTGACGCCCTGGTTCGTATTAATCCAGACCCCCAAGAAGGTACTAACAGCTAAAGCCAACTGGATTGTTTCAGTATTGCTGATTATTGGACTGGTGTCTATTGCTGTGATTGCGATACTCGTTTACCTGGTAAGCGGCCGTATTGCAACACCCATTATAAGCTCCGCTAAAATCACATCTACTATTTCATCAGGTGACTTAACCAGCGTATTTAACTACAAAAAGGAAAAAGACGAGTTAGATGTCCTTAATAATTCGCTCCTCGACATGCAGGAGAAGTTATCGGTAGTAGTAAAAATGATTCGCGAAAACTCGCAGCAAATACAAGATGCATCCAACCGCTTAGAACAAGATTCGAGCACCTTATCAAATGCCACGTCATCGATGGCCACCTCATCCGAAGAGGTATCATCGGCCATTGAAGAAATGACGGCCAACATTGAGCAAAATACCGAAAACGCGCGCATCACCTCACAACTGTCACACACAGCACTGGAAAGTGTTAAAAACAGCAATAACTCCACTCAACGCATGCGGCAGGCAATGGGCTCGGTGGCCGAACGCATTTCTATTATACAGGATATTGCATCTCAAACCAATATCCTTTCACTAAATGCAGCCGTAGAAGCAGCACGCGCAGGAGAAGCCGGACGCGGTTTTTCGGTGGTAGCCTCGGAAGTAAAAAAACTGGCCGAACGCAGCCAGGATGCTGCCAAAGAAATAGAAAAGCTATCAAGACGTGCCCTAATGATTTCAGAGAAAGCCGGTAATGATATGGAGGACCTTGTTCCTGAGATAGAGAAAACCTCATCACTGGTGGATGAGATAACAGCTGCCAGCCTGGAGCAAAACACTGGCATTCAGCAAATATCCGGCGCTCTTCAACAGCTGAATCATGGAACCCAACAAAACGCTACACTGGCCGATGCGCTGGCACAAAGTGCTGATGAGCTAAATGCATTCGCCAATGAATTACAGCGCCAGGTATCCTATTTTAAGATAGCGAATCGCTAATCAAGATTTTAAGCAATAAAAAAGTACCATAGTCACATGGTACTTTTCATTATATTCTTGACTACAATTAGTTAGCTAAGGCCTTTACTACAGTTGCTCCCAAATCAGCCGGCGATTCAACCACGTGAATGCCACACTCGCGCATAATGGCCATCTTGGCTGCAGCCGTATCGTCTTTGCCGCCAATAATAGCACCCGCATGTCCCATACGACGCCCCTTAGGAGCTGTTTGTCCTGCAATAAACCCAACCACTGGCTTAGTACCATTTTCTTTAATCCAACGGGCTGCATCAGCTTCCATGGTTCCGCCTATTTCACCTATCATGATGATAGCATCTGTTTCAGGATCATTCATAAACAGCTCCACCGCCTCTTTTGTGGTAGTCCCAATTACAGGATCGCCTCCGATACCAATAGCTGTTGAAATACCCAAACCAGACTTCACTATCTGGTCGGCAGCTTCATAGGTTAATGTACCTGATTTAGATACCACCCCTACTCTTCCTTTCTTAAAAATAAAGCCAGGCATAATACCTACTTTGCATTCTTCGGCTGTTATTACACCCGGGCAGTTAGGTCCAACCAGTATGGCTTCTTTATCTTTTAAATAATCTTTAGCCCTTACCATATCATTGGTAGGAATCCCTTCGGTAATAGCTATAATGACTTTAATGCCTGCATCAGCCGCTTCCATAATAGCATCAGCAGCAAAGGCCGGTGGAACAAAGATCACTGACACATCAGCCTTAACTTTTTCAACAGCCTCAGCAACCGTATCAAATACTGGTAGATTTAAGTGTTGAGTTCCTCCTTTACCTGGCGTCACACCTCCCACCACCTGAGTTCCATATTCAATCATCTGGGTAGCATGAAATGTTCCTTCACTGCCGGTAAATCCCTGAACTATTACTTTAGAGTTTTTATTAACTATTACGCTCATAGGGTAATTCGATTTTAATTAGCGATATCTTAAGAGTTTAAATTGTTATTGTAAATAACCGATAGCTTCGCCTTTTGTTTTCAGTTACACTTATTTCTATCAAAAGTTGCTATTACTGGTCGATTGTTTCCCGCAGACAATCAATAAAAATGCAACTAAACGTGATTTTAGTCATATTTCCTCAAAATATACTGTTAAGTTATAAAATTTAACATTAGAACTCTGAAGATAGCCCAAGCCATTACAGACAAGCTTTAAAGATATTGAGGTCTTTTATTGTTTCAGCAATAAGACTTAACAATGGCAAAATTGATGAAACCAAGCGTATTAGTATACCGTTTCAAGGACAAAAGGATTAAATAGGGAATTCATCAGGCACTGCCTGAAAACAAATTGGGAAATGGGAAATTTTACTATTAGACAAAAGCTAATAGGGCTTATTGCAGCTATCGCTTTTGTACTATTAATCATTGGTACAATGACGTACCTTTCTTTTAATAAGATTGATACATTGCACGATCATCTTGCCTATGCAAAACAACTGCAAGAGAATATGCTTAAAATGCGTAAATCCGAAAAGGACTTTATGCTGAGGGATTTAATCAGTTATGATTATTTTGAAACCGGACAGAGCAAATACCTGAACGCCTTTCATGAGGTAAAGCAAGATAACCTAAAAACACTGCAAACTCTTCAGGACAGCCGTTATATTGAAGAATTCAACCTAGTTAACAACCTTCAGGTATTAAAATCTGACTTTGAAGAATATGATAAGCACTTTGACAGTTTAGTACAACTTCTCACCCAGCGCGGCCTCAAAGACTACGGGCGTATTGGAGAAATGCGAACAGCCGTTAAAGCACTGGAAGAAAATTATAACGACGCTTCATTTATAGCAGCTCAACAATTGCTATTGCGTAAACATGAAAAAGATTACCTGCTTAGAAAGGACATTTCTTACCAGAAAAAGTTAAATGATGCTGTTGATGCTTTCATTAAACAGATAAAAAGCAGTAAGCAACTAACCGAAAGCAAGAAAGATATACTGACCATGCGATTAAAGAACTACCAGCAGGCCTTTAATAACATCATCAGTATTGACGAACGAATTGGGTTAAGCGAGACAGAAGGCATAAAAGGACAATTGCGGGCAACCATCCACAGAACTGAGCCTGCCATTGATGCGATTGTTGTTGCCATTGAGCAGGAAAGTGAAAAAGCCATTAACGCCACCATTCGAAACATCATTGTTCTCATTATCTTCTTTTTGGTGGTAACCATAGCCCTGCTTGTTGTTATCCTTTCAACCATTCAGAATGGATTACGGGCTGCCCAAGAAGCCGTAAACGCAGTGGCCCATGGTGATTTCTCGCAAAACGTTGAAATCAAAAACCAGGATGAGATTGGCAAGCTGCTAAAAGATGTGCAGCTAATGATTAACAAGCTGCGCAAAAGTGTAACGGTTGCCTCCGAGGTGTCAAAAGGTAATCTGCTTGTGCTGGACTCGATGAATGAAGATGAATTTGAGGGAGAACTGGATGATGCGCTCATCCAAATGGTGAACCGACTGAAAATTATTATTGAGGAAATAATGATTGCCTCCGATAATTTTGCAACTGTCAGTAACCAGTTGAGCACCTCATCGGAGCAATTATCTTCGGGTTCTTCGGAGCAAGCAGCTTCAAGTGAAGAGATCTCATCATCCATTGAAGAAATGACCAGCAGCATTGCTCAAAACGCTGATAATGCCAAACGCACCGAGCAAATAGCTAATAAAACTGCCCGGGAAATGAATGAAGGCCAGCTGGCAGTAGATGAATCCAACAGAGCTATTAAACAAATTGCTGAGAAGATATTCATCATCAACGACATCTCACATAAGACAGACTTATTGGCGATTAACGCTGCCGTCGAAGCTGCCCGAGCCGGTGAGAATGGGAAAGGTTTTGCCGTTGTTGCCAGTGAGGTAAGAAAACTGGCCGAACAAACCCAGCGCGCTGCCCGCGAAATTACAGAACTGGCAGCTACAAGTGTGGATATTGCCGAGAAATCGGGTAATATGCTAAAAACACTGGTGCCCGAGATTCAAAAGACGGCACAGTTGGTTGAGGAAATTAACATCTCGAGTGAAGAACAGAGTGCCGGTGTGACACAAATCAATTCAGGTGTGCAGCAATTAGCCAATATTACACAGGAAAATGCTGCATCTTCAGAAGAACTGGCATCAACTGCTGAGGAATTATCTTCACAGGCAGCTCAAATGAAAGAAACAGTTTCATTCTTCAAAACTAAACAAACTCCAACTCGCCAGACTGCAATAAAGGCAGGCGCAAAGAAGTCAGGTAAAGATGCGAGTGATGAAAAAATAGCCAAGGGCATTCAGATTGACATTGAAGAGAATACAAAATCGATAGACGATGAGTATGAATCTATATAAAGATGTACATCCCAATCAATCTATGAAATACTATTAATTATTGTTTGAGGCGACTGTCATGAAATCTATGACAGTCGCTTTTTTTTGTACTTTAGCTGTTCAAAACAGCACATTATGAGAAGCCCAATCCTCCTGTTACTACTCTGCTCCTTCAACCTGAGCGCTCAATTGTTAAGTCCTTTACCCGATCATTTGAATAAACGTTTGCTTCTGGCACATCCAACTACCAGTACCATCGAGGTTATTTCAACACTTCATCAACATCAACTAATTGACCTAAATAGCATTGAACTGGTGGGCGTTTACCATAAGGATGAAACTTATGACTACAGCCAGTCGCAGCTTATGCTGGATACCTTGCAAGGTATTAACATGCAGCTTTACCAACTAACAGATACTCTATTCACTGATAGCCTGTTTTGCCATAATGCCTGCTCTCAAACGTTTCAACAACTATTTGACGAGAGCGAAGGCATCATCTTCTTTGGCGGTCCTGACATTCCACCGGCTATATACAATGAACTTTCGCACGACCGCACTGTAGTTACCGATCCTTTCCGCCATTATTATGAAATCTCTTTTCTGTATCACCTGCTGGGTGGCTACCAAAACAGCGATTATACACCTTTAGTTGAGCAAAACACCAATTACCTGGTATTTGGCATCTGCCTGGGCATGCAATCGATGAATGTGGCCACTGGTGGTACCCTTATTCAGGATATACCAAGTGAAATATTTAATAGCGATGAAACAAAGGGTCTTGAACACCTCAAACCAGAAGAGATACACCGGAATGCCTATGCTAAAATGCCAATTAATGAGGGTAAGCAACTTGCAGGCTCCAGTTTCCACCAAATTGAGTTCAAGGATTACTTTTTTCCCAGTCTGGCAAAGGTAAAACCAGAGCTAAAGCCTTGGGTAAACAGCTACCATCATCAATCCGTTAAGAAACTGGGTAAAGGTTTTGTCATTGGGGCGACCTCCACCGATGGAAAAATCATTGAGGCAATGTTCCATGCACACTATCCCAATGTGTTTGGTGTACAGTTTCATCCCGAGCGTTCACAATTCTATTTAAAATCTAAGAAGTACATCTTTCAACCTGGCACACAACCAAAATTATTGTCGGATTTTCTGAATGAAGAGAGCATGCAGTTTCATGTTCAGTTCTGGCAAGGCATTAATGCGATTCTGCTGGAGTTATAGAATATATCTACGCATAAAAAAAGCCGGCTAAAATTAGCCGGCCGCTATTCATAGCTCCCGATTAGTCGACTTAACGCAGTCGTCTTGTTCGTTTTGATTTTATTAAACCTCCATAGCGGTAACTCAGCATAATTTCGTGACTACCACTATTGTAATTCCCCAGGTTGGATACTGAGAAATCGTAAGAGTAACCAATCATCAACTCTTCAGATACATTGACATTAGCCATAAAAGCCAATGCATCGCCCAAGCGATATGTCATACCAAGCCAATACATATCCTGATACACCATCTGAGCAGTGATATCAGTTGATGGCGGTGCCCCTTCAACAAATTTATTGATGAATGATGGCCTGAGTTTAAAGTCATCATTGATGGTAAACAGATAACCCGCCATGATGTAATAATGACGCTTTAAAACAGCCAAAGCATCTTCCTGTGCCTCCTCAGGATTAATCTCTGATTGAAATAACTTGGGAACGGATATTCCTGCATACAAGCGATCGTCGTAGATGTATAAACCAGCACCCAGGTTAGGCTGAAATTTGCGCTCCACCTGTCCCTGAAAAGAGGGATCGATTGAATTGGCATCGAGCAACAAGTTATCCAACCCTACATGATAGTTATAAAATCCCCCTTTGATACCCATCGACAGTTTTAAATCATCCGTCAGATTCACTCTGTAGGCATAATTTACATTGAAATAAAAGTTATTGACCGGCCCAACTTTATCGGCTACCAAAGCCACTCCAATACCCATATCGTGCTGCGTAAACGGCGTATGCGCGGCAAATGAATAGGTGCGCGGCGCTCCATCAAAACCCGTCCATTGCATACGCGACAGAAACACTGCCTCTAAAGCATCCTGCGTACCCGTATAGGCCGGATTGACCGACATGGCATTAAACATGTACTGTGTATATAATGGCTCTTGCTGGGCTTCTACCTTTGCTGATAAAACAACCAGTAAGCAAGCCAATGTCATCTTAAATAATTTCATCATCTTCATTTCTGTATTGTATTATCAGTTATCGATTTAAGTAGATATACCCTTTCAAGACCTGCTTGGTATCCTTAATGTTAATAATGTAGAAGTATGTACCAACAGGCAACTCATCACCAATGGAGAAACCTGCATTGGATGTGCCATCCCAATCATTCAGATACTTATCAGCTGTATAAACCACATTTCCCCAGCGGTTGAATACCTCTATGCTCACCTCTGTAAACTGACCTAACCATGGTATTTCATACAAGTCATTGATGCCATCCCCATTGGGCGAGAAGCCTTTGGATAGCGGATAATCATCATAGCACAAGTCGATATCCAGATAGTCAGGCACCTCATCATTGTCACAATCGCCAATACCTTCTTCCTTGTCGCTGTAACCATCGCCATCCGAGTCATCATCCAGATAGTTAGGCACACCGTCATTATCCGGATCATCATCACCTTCAATATCGTCCGGAATCAGATCTTCATCACTATCTTTTATCACCACTGAGATCGTTACGGTAGCTGTAGCACATTCGCTCGGACTGCCATCGTCGCAGACCTGGTAGGTAAATGAATCTACACCTACGAAATCGGCATCAGGCATGTAAGCGAATGTTCCATCCACCTCAATAGTTACTGTTCCATTGCCGGGCCTTACCAGGGGCACTGTTGTTACATACAGCGTATTTTCTTCTTTATCTGTATCGTTATCCAAAACAGAAAATCCTTCCAATACTTGGTTACGCCCTGTTTCAAACACATCATCAACAGCGGTTGGAGCTTCATTAACCACCTTCTTTTCTGCAACAATGATTTGAACACTGGCACTTGAGCACAAAGCCGGACTACCATTATCGCAGGCCTCGTATGTAAAGCCATCCTCACCAAAGAAGCCCTGAACAGGTGTATAGGTATAGGTTCCATCGGTATTAATTACCAAGGTACCATTGGTTACATCAACAACCGGTGTTGTATTGATGGTCAATTCATCGTTTTCCGGATCCGTATCGTTACTTAACAGATTGGTACCATTCAGCACCTCGTCCTGATTAACAGTCGCCACATCGGATAACAAAGTTGGGGCATCATTCACCGGATGGATAGTCACCGTCACGCTGGCTGATGCACAATCACCATCGCCGTCACACACCTGGTATTCAAATGATACATCGCCAAAATAGTTATTGCCCGGAACCAGCTTTAGGGTATTATCAGGGTTAACGCTCACCAAAGCATTGGTTGGTTGCGCTATAACTGAAACCACTATATTTCCATCTTCCAGGTTCGCATCATTAGCCAACACATCCATACTTTGTAAAGAGACATCCTCATCTGTTGAGAAATCATCAGCAGTAGCCAAAGGCACCTTATTAGGTATTTCATCATCAGTAATAGTGGCAGTAGCCAATACAGTGGCATCAACCAGTGCATTAACCGATGACAGTTGAAGTGTAAAGGTTTCATCAGCTTCCACTGCATTATCATCAATACCTGCGACTGCTATTACCTGCTCCTCCCCTGCGTTTCCGGCAAAATAAATGGTATTTGGTGCATTATTATAGTCAACCCCACCTGTTGCCGATACATCGGCAAATGAGTAGTTCAACTCAAAACCACCTTCGATGGCTTTATCTGCTACAACAACAAACTGTCCTGTTGCATTCTCTTCAAACGAAATATCCTCCACAGAAAGGGTTACAACACCATCGTTATCGTTAATTGTTGCATTTACGGATGCCACTACATTTACAAGACCACTATATGTTGAAAGCGCTATAGCAAACACCTCATCGGCTTCTACTATGTCATCATCCTCCAGATTAATGGTAATAATTTGTGATTCGAGAAGAGTGCCTGCAAACGCTATATCACCTGATGCAGGTACAAAGTCATCATTGGATGCCGTTCCAGGTGTTGTTTGATAAGCAATGCTGAAACCTCCCTGAACGGCCTTATCAGCTTCTAAAGTAAATATAGCTTGCTGCGACTCATTAACAGTGATATCAGCAACTGTTATTGTGGCTGTTCCGTCATTATCTACAATTGTTCCTATAGCTGAATCATCATCACCCACCAAGGCATTTTGGCTCGCTAGTGACACCATAAATGTCTCGTTGCCTTCCACTACATTATCATCATTCAAATCAACCGTGAATGACTGTGTTTCGTTGGCCCCACCGATAAACGTCAGCTGACCATCAAATATATTGGTGTAATCATCACCTGCGGTGGCCGATTGCGGTGTTAGGTTGTAATCCACAACTAAACCGCCTGCCACCTCACGGTTCAGTGCAACAATGAAGGTCATAGTCTCATCTTCATTAGCCGTCACATCTTCAATTGTCAGGTTAGCACTATCCTCATCAATAATGGTAATAAGTGATGCATCCGGTGCCTGAACTGCTGCAACTGATGGCGTATAAACGATACTAAACGTTTCATTCCCTTCAACCAAATCATCGTTTAAAGCACTCACCTCAAAGGTGACTGATTCACCTGGTGTGCCGTTAAAGACAAGCGGATCGCCTGCTGCTTCATAATCATTCACACCTGATGTTTCGTTATCTAAAAACTGATAGCTAACTTCAAATCCGCCCTGAACAGCCTTATCTACGGTTAATGTAACCAACTGTGAACCACCTTCGGTAACTGACACATCACTAACTGCGAGAGTAGCTGTGCCATCATTATCAGTTATAGTAATCGTATTAAACGCTGGCACTGTCACTAAACCGCTATTGGATGTGTAGTTAACAACGTAATTCTCTGCATTCTCCACCACGGCATCATCGATAGTATTAATTTCAATGATTTGTTCCTGATTGACAGTTCCATCAAAAGCAAGCACATCGACTACCGAAGTATAATCAGAAACAGACATGGCAGTACCATTAGCTGTAGCATAAGAAATATTAAACCCTCCCTGAACAGCTTTATCAACCACCAGTTTAACAATGGCCTTATCTGACTCAATGACATCAACATCAGCAATTGTTACAGTAGCTGTGCCATCATTATTAAGGATAGTACCAATAGCAGTTTGAGAAGCATCAACTAAAACATTGGAGCTGGATAGCTGCACCCTGAAGGTCTCATCTGCTTCCACAACCAGATCATCAGTAAGTGAAACGCTTATAGTATGCTCTTCTCCTTCAATACCTGCAAACACCCATTGCTGTGGGTCATTATCATAGTCCGTACCACCAGTGGCGCTTATATCAACGAAGTTAGATGTTACAGTTGTTCCGCCATCAACTGCCTGCGATAATGTAACAACAAAACTTAGTACTCCGTCTTCTGTCACCTGAGCATCACCAATTACCAATGATGCATTATCATCATCCAAAATAGTAGCAGTAGCATTATCACTGGCATCAACCAATGTACTGGCTGAGCTTAGCTGCATAGTAAATGACTCCGATACCTCAACAATATCATCATCAACAGACGCTACAACCACGTCTTTCATTTCACCCTCAGAACCTGCAAATACGATATTGCCGCCTGCATTATTGTAGTCAACACCGCCAATGGCCGTACCGTCAATAAATGAGTAACTAAGCGTATAACCACCCTGTACCGCTTTATCAGCTCTAATGGTAAATGTTCCTGAACCATTCTCATTCATTGTAATATTCTCGACTGTTACCTTGGCCTGCCCATCATCATCGGTAATATTCACTAGTGATGAAGCCTGAACATTTACTAATGCTGATAATGTTGAGAAGTTAACGGTGAAATTTTCGATTCCTTCCACTACCTCATCAGTCAGACCATCAATAAAGAATGATTGCGTTTCGTTACTCGTTCCATCAAACGCTAAAGTTTCTGCCGATACTTCATAATCAAGTCCGGCAGTTGCTGTTCCATCAGCGGTTGAGCAATCAACAATAAAACCTCCCTGAATGGCTTTGTCAAGCAGCAACACCACTTCTGCGCTTCCTCCTTCGGCGACAATTACGTCAGCGACCGTTACATTGGCTGGTCCGTCATTATCAAGTATATTACCAGTAGCCGTATCCGAATCATCTACCAGTGCATTTGAACTGGTAACAGTTACTGTAAAACTTTCGCTAGCTTCGACTATATTATCATCGCTAATGTTCACATCAAAGGAATGCGATTCCCCGATGTTTCCGGTAAAGGCCAAGGGTATTGATATAGTAGTAAAATCATCATCTCCTGTGGCCGAGCCATTGATAAAAGCATAATCAACCGTAAAGCCACCCTGCACCGCATTATCAAGGGAAATGGTAAAAGTTGCTGTTTCATTTTCATTTACCGTTACATCATCAATGGTGATGGCTGCTGCATCATTATCTATGATCGTTCCTTGTGCTGTACCATTAGCTACAACTAAGCCATTTAACGATGCTAATCGGATTGTAAATATTTCGGGACCTTCCAACAATAAATCATCGACTCCAGCTACATTGATTTCGTGAGACTCATTGGCTGTGCCTGCAAAACTAACCGGCGTCACTTCATCATCGAAATCAACTCCTGCCAAAGCACTGCCATCTTCAAAGCTATAGTTTAGCGTATAGCCACCTTGCACTGCTTTATCAGCAAGAATACTAAAAGTTCCTGTTCCATTCTCATTAAACGAAGCATTTACAATACTGATGGTAGCCTGGCCATCATCATTTGTAATGGTAGCTGTTGCGTTTGCTGCTACACTAACCAATGTGTGGGCCGCAGACAATGCGAGAGCAAAGTCTTCATCCTCCTCCACTACTAAATCTTCGGCAGTAGTTATATTAACAGGCTTCGTCTCACCTGCTGTTCCTGCAAAAACAACAGAACCACTGGCAGCTGTATAATCCTCACCAGCTATGGCCGTACCATTATTGGTCGAATAGTTAATGACCACACCTCCTTGAACAGCCTTATCAAGTGTTAATGTGAATTGTGCATTGTCACCTTCAGCTACACTGATATTATTAACAGTTACTGCCGCTGTTCCATCATTATCTGTAATAGTAGCAGTTGCAACATCATCGGTACCCACCAATGGATTACTTGATGACAAGCTCACTGTAAATTGTTCAACAGGTTCCACAATATCATCATTCTGTGTGGTTACCGTAAAACTATGTGACTCACCTGCAGTACCTGTAAAAGTCATTGTTCTATCAATAGCCTCCAAGTAATCTACTCCTTTTTCGGCTGTATTATCTGTTAAATCATAAGTAATCACCGTACCTCCGGCTACAGCTTTATTAAGAGCCACTGTAAAGATGGCATTTCCCCCTTCTGTTACTGTTACATCGCCCACTGTCACTACGGCCACATCATCATCTATAATGGTTCCGGTAGCAGTGTTACCGCTATTTACCAATGGATTGCCAGTTGATAAATTGATGGTGAAAGTTTCTGAACCTTCTACAATGGCATCGTCAATACCAGTGATATTAAAATCATGAGCTTCCGACTCTGTACCGGTAAATACCAGACTTGAGCCTGTAATTGTAAAATCAGTTCCCAGTATAGCTGAACCATTGCTTGTGCTGTAATTCACTGTAAAACCACCCTGCACGGCCTTATCAACTGCTATTGTAAATGCTGCTGAGCCATTTTCATCAACTGTTTGGTTGGCTATTGAAAGAGTTGCCTGGCCATCATTATCAGTAATCGAACCAGTTGCATTATCTGAGGCATCAACAGAAGGATTAGCTGAGCTTAAGCTAACGGTAAAAGTTTCGGTCGGCTCAACCACATTATCATCACTAAGCGGTACGATTATTTGCAGCGTTTGTCCATCAACTCCCGAGAACACGACTGTTCCACTCGCTCCATTGTAATCGCTTCCACTATTAGCCGACTGGTCGGTAAGATTATAGCCAACGGTTAACCCTCCCTGAACAGCCCCATTAAGCGTTACATCAAAAGCAATCTGTCCGTCACCTTCTGATGCAGAAGCGTTAATAACAGCCAAAGAAGCATTATCATTATCGGTAATAGTCCCAGTTGCAGCAGATGCTACAGAGCCGGCCGACAAGTTATTCAAGGCAACAGAAAATGTTTCATCTGATTCAACAATAGCATCGCCAACAACTGGCACACTAAAAGTGGTTGTATTGCTACCTACTGCAATCATTCCCGAACCGGATTCAATAGTATAATCTATGGGGTAAGTCGCAGTTACTCCGGTAATAGTAAAATCAAATGAAAGATTTGCAGCCACATTCTCTGATGCTGATACCGTAAACACCATATTGCTGGTGCCAGCATCTCCTTCTGTTAGTGAAGCATTAGCTATGCTCAGCACAACATCACTATCTGAATTCTGTACATTGACAGTTAATACGAGGTCTTCAAATCCGCCATTAACATCAGTTGCCCTGATAACCAGACTATAGCTTGTCAGGTTTTCATAATCAATTGCAGAGCTTATATTAACAGCTACTTCACCAGTATTGGCATCCACTTTAAAAGCATTGGATGTATTACCTGACAGAATTGAATAGCTTATTTTTTCACCATCAATATCATTATCTGTTCCAGTCAACTGATCATTAATATTAAATAGTATGATATTGTTAGTGGCATCTTCCGAAACTAAAACCGTTCCATTAATAACTGATGGCGTATCATCCTGGGGTGCTACACTTAAATTAACAGCTGCACTGGTTTCAGAATAAGCTATGCCGTCACTGGCTTTCCACTGAAAAGAGGTCGCACCATTCCAGTTTACTGCCGGTAAAAATTTTAAATTACCAATGGCCGCCAATTCAATTTCCTGATTAAGGACCACGGGATTCCCTGACAATTGAAGTTCACCTGCTACAGCATTGGGTAAGCCAGTAATTTGAATTTTTGCTAAAGGCTCACCTTCTTCATCGGTGTAGGTTGTTGTAAAATCTGCCGCGGTAAAAATATAATCAACATCCTCGGTAGCATTAAGATTTACATTGGATACTACAGGCACATCATTAACAGCATTAACAGTGATACTCACATCAGCAGTCACACATCCATTAGGCGTTTGATCATCGCAAATGCGGAAAGTAAAACTATCCGAACCATTAAAATTCGAATTAGGCGTATAGGTAAAGTTACCATTAGCCAACATCGTTACGGACCCATTAGATGGAGGAGTAACAGGTGTTGTTTCTGCAGTGAGGTTACCACCATCTTCATCAGTAGCCCCTGTTAGCAAGTTGCCAACATAAGGGATATCTTCATCGGTACTAACCACTTGTGACGATATTGTTGGTAATCCATTTACGGTGATACTTGCATTATTAATCAAGTCAACCGTGCAATTGCCGTTATCTCCACTAATGGCAAATACATTAGTGCCTACATTTAAAAATGTTTCTGATACATTCAGGTTTAAATTTGCATCACTGCCTGTTCCCGAGGCCACTGGCGTATTGTCAGAGTCATAAACTGTATACACCACATCCTGTTCTGCGGATTGGATGGTTACAGTTCCTGCAACATTCTCTACTACTTGTGAGCCCTGCACAATCAGGCTGTTGTCAAGAACATTAACAACAGAAATAGTAAAAGGTGCAGAAGCATTGGAACAACCCTCTTTTGTCACTTCCAATGTATAATCAGAGCCATTATCAGCCAACGTTACATCCGTCTTTGCCAATACCTTTGAGCTGCCAATTACCGATGTTCCCCGCTTCCAGGTATAACTGGTTGCTACTGTTTCATCGGCACTCAACGATAAATCTTCACCAACGCAAAGAGCCACATCACCTGTGAAAGAGACGATTGGCGCAATGGATACCTCAAACTGCTTAGTAATCGCACATCCTGCCTTAGCAACAGATAATGAATAGGTACCTGCATCGGCTAATGTCAGATTATTAACGGTCAGATTTTGGGCTGTACTTAACACTGTTTCACCCTTCTTCCATACATAGCTGGCGCCAACTTCCTCGGCAGTTAGTGATAATGTTCCTCCCACACAAACAGATACGTCACCTGTAAATAATACCGATGGCCCAATATGCAAGGCAAATTCCTCTATACTTTGAGAATAGCCATCGTCCACCAGTACATAGATTATAGCATAACCCGATTGATCAGGAATAGGCACCACATTCAGCTGACGACTGGCGCCAGTCCCAGACAAACTGATACCACTATTCTCAACTGCATTTTGGTCATGAGAATAGGCAATCACGGTAAGGTCTTCTGCTGGTGTTTCAGCATCTCCAATGGTAATTGGGAAACTCAATAATCCTTCGTTGGTACAAATAGTTTGATCACTAATGGCATTTATACTTGGTGCCGAATTACTCACCAGGTTAACAATACTTGATTGTAACGCATAGTTTGTACCGTTAGAAGCTGTAAACTCAAAAGTATACTTACCACCAAACCCACTTGGTGGTGTATAAGTAATATTACTTATCTGACTGGCTAAAATTACCTGTCCAGCAGTAATTGGAACGCCAGATAGCCGTAGACTGCCATCTGCCGGCAGCGTTAGTATTTGTATTTCTGTCAGGTCTAAATCATTAGGATCGTAATACTTGTCGGTAAAATCAGTCAGGTTAAAGCTAATAACCTCATCAATACCTGCCACTAAATGGATGTCCCCCAACACTGGAGCTTCACCATTGACACACTTGGTGGTTCCGGTGATGACATCGAAATTGATTAAAGGCATCCCCAGGTCAATGGCATTAAACCATGAATTCATGGTTGTTCCGTTACCATTGTAAGCGGTATTGTTTGAATCATAAATCCATACGCGAGGCATATGATTATTAATGATTAACTGCTTCTGCTGTGTTTCATCCATACTACCGTTACCGGTGGGATCGCCCCATGAGCCAATTTGTGTATCATCCCAGTAAAGAGTAGGCCCCAGCTTATTAAACGGACGAATGGAATAGGTGGATATACCACTTAGCGACTCAACATCGTACAAAGGAAAGTGAGCTGGTCCGCGCCCCAAAAAGGTTGCAGTAGCAGAATAAGAGCCATCAGCCACCTCCACCCCATTATCGTTGGTAAAGTCCCAGAGCACGTAATTAGTACCAATTTTAAGCTCCAATTGCAATGCTTTGTCATTTCCTGCAGTCGAGTATCCATTACCATCCAAATCGAGCAACACTGTGGCGAAACCGTCAATATTAGTCTCTATCTTAAACATGGTAATACTCTCAAACGGACAAGTAACATTATTCTTCTCCAAAACAATTGCACTTGGCTCCAGGGCTAATTCCTGAGGTTGACGATCATAGTCATAATCGTATATCAGATTGTCATCGAACCATACTTTGACCGAAGGAGGCGGTAAGGCTGTATTCTGCCACACAGCCCTGTCCGGATCATTTAAGAAAATTCGATATTCTGATATATCACTGGTATTGGTTAAATCGCCATCCTGGCTTTGCGCCTTCTCGATAACATTATCATTCACATCCAGCGAAACTCCATATGAATTTGCCACAAAATTGAACGAATAGGGCTTCATTTCGTACTGCACCTTATTCACAAACTCATCGGCGGTGAATACAAAAAAATCAGCCTTTACTGGATAGTCGGTATAGCTGGTTGTAGTAAATGCCCAACCCTTAGACCAAAGTCTGCCCGCTGACACATTAGGCTGACCAGGATTTGTAATTACATTATTACCAGCATCCGTTACGGTAACATCAAAAAATTCGAGAGCAAAACGCCGTCGCCGTATTTGGTTATTACCACCTGGCGTGTAATCCCAACGCCATGTTTCAAACTCGATGTAATGATTACCTGTAGATTGTGCCTCATAAATATAAGGCGTGTATCCATTACCATCTGATATGGTTGTTCCATTTATAATAACACCTTCGGGGCCTGTCACTGCTTCTGAGTAACTTGAAATATAACCAGATCCTGATGACGGGAAGCGTCTTTCTGAAAACACAATATTCCCTTGGCCATCCTTGACTCTTAAGGAAGTGCGTGACACTCTTCCTTCTGAATAATTGGCCATGCGCATTCCGAAGTGCATTTTTTCGCCAGCATTCAGGTATACATACAAGCGTTCTTTGTCAGTGGCACTCTGCGTTGCAAACAATTTATCATCAGATCGATAAATTTCTAACCACAGTCTATCGCTTGAGTTGGGCATAAATTGCTTGGTCCCTTCTTGAGAAAAAGCAATAAAAGGATAAAAATAAAGTACAAAAAGTACTGATTTAAGTATAGGTTTAAGTATTCTCATCAATGGTCTAGAATTAATTTAATCTATCGACAATTTGTACGCTCGCACAGAGCTTTAGTTGCTGATACACGCCCACCTTTACATGAATGTCAGCTATTGACACGGTGAAGCATGCATATCCTTTGATGAAATACGATGAGAAATAGAAAGAAAAGGGCTAAAAGCAACAAAAGCCCACCTAATCAGATGAGCTTTTGTGCGGTCTGGACGGGACTCGAACCCGCGACCTCCGGCGTGACAGGCCGGCATTCTAACCAGCTGAACTACCAGACCA
>NZ_JAGTAR010000034.1 GCF_018156225.1 Carboxylicivirga sediminis | reverse complement strand
ATTTTCTTCTTGTAATCGACTCAAAATAGCCCGCTATTCTTTCGTCAATATACACTTGAAACTCACTATTTGTAAGCGTTCTGAGTTCAAAATTTGACGTCGAACTCAGGTTTATTAAATTGAATACGTCTGTTTTTGTTCCATCAATCGATATTCTTGCAACAATTCCTTTGTTTCAAATACATCAACAGACTGTTCAAAGCCTTGCTCCAATAGATTTAAAGCAGCGTCGAAAACAGGCATTTTTTCCAAAAAGTGGGTGTGGGTGTAATTGAGGTACTTCACCACGCGAAATGCGTTAAAAACCTCGTAAAAACGTTTCCTGAACACATCCAGTGATGCACAGTTATCCTTAATCGGCTTAAGAGCTGTAAAAAAATCAGAATTCATCAGGTAGCTTCGCATACGCCCGCCTAGTCGATGCGTAAATTCATCGATGTCATTCTGGCTCAGCTCATAAAGGTCATCCTTAATATCCAGAAACTCTTTCAGGTCGATAAAAGCTTGTAGATTGTAGGTTTGGTATTCCATACCTGAATGCAATAGTTCGTTAATGGAAGGCCCTGTGCCAAAAGGCACCCTGTCGGACGGTCTGGCTGAAGGATAAACCACAGTCCCGTTGATTTCACTAAAATTGCCCTGAGGAATCACTTTTTGCAAGAAATAGAAGTCTTCTCCTGCCTGTTTGCGGGGCATGCCTCCTGCCTTTATATAAGCTTCGGCTGTGACAAAAAAACATGAGCCAACTGTATGAAAGGCATAAGGAAACCCAGCATATCTTAATGCCTGCACATAATACCTCAAATGCAACTCATATTCAGCAATAGCTTCATATACATCGTCAGCTAACGTGCCACTTAAAGGATGTTCAAAATAAATAGTACCTCCAGTTAATGCATTTGAATGGATATGTTCGCTTAAATGCTTGAAATAGTTATCAGCCACGGTACAATCGGCGTCCAGCGATATTATAAGTCCATTGCTAATACCTTGTTGGGCATAGCTCCAGGCAGCGTAATCCATCCCTACCTTGCGGGCATGGCCAACACCTGCATGCTTTTTAGGCACATTGTAATCTTCGAGTTTGGTTACACGCAGCGATAAAGGTAAGTTTTCACTTAGAGCATCTATATTACTGTACAAACGATGCTGCCTGGCCTTGACTGTCTCACTGGCCTGTTCTGAATAATTGAATACCAGTATTAGTTCAACCTCAAGCCGTGTTTTTGCCAGCGCATCACTCAGGCTATCCAGCAACACAGGCAAATCATCTTCTTCGAGGTAGACAGGCACCACCACTTTAATTGCACTCTCAACAACAGACTGCTGTTGAACCTGATGCTTAGCAAAATATTTTTGAGAAAGAATATCCATAAAAACCAAAAAAGGCAGAGGTCTGACGAACTCTGCCTTTCAATCATTAATAGATTAATTATTTTTTTGATGCAGCATGACGTGCATTTAATACTTCAACAATTTCGTTGGTAATATCAACACCTGCGGCGCCATATAGCACATTATCTCCAAGTGTATTGCTTAAAATCACCTTGTATGGCTTTTGCTTGTTGTACTCTTCCAGATAGTTGATTAAAGTATCGCGCAACTGACGATTAAGCTTTTCCTGCTCTCTCATCAACTCATTGGTTAGTGTTTGATTTAACTGAGCTAAATCCTGCTCTGCTTTGGCCAAACGCTGCTGCTCTTTTTGAGCACGTTCCATACTCAAGAAACCGTTGTTTTGTACTTTACGCTGAAACTCAACAGCATCTTGCTGAAACACCCTGGCTTTTTCGTTAAAATCAGCTCTTGACGCTTCTTCTTTGCTCATCAGTTGCTCGTTAACTTCCTTGGCAAAAGTGTAATGCAGAAGTAAAGAATCTGTATTAATATAGGCTACAGGAAAAAACTCTCCGCCTGCACTTTGTCCGTCTGCAGCCGATGTATTTTTGTCAGTTCCGGTGCTTTTAAAATGTAATACAAATAATATAATAACAGCAATTAATAAAACGCCATTCAGCACTGTTGATAATTGTTTCATACTCTCCCTAGTGAAATTTAACCTTTAATTTAACGGAGAACAAATATAACTGATTACCCATCATATAAAAATATTTGCTCCTTTTTTTTAATGAACAGTGCAGGTGATTTGACAATCTGCTATTCCTGATACATCAGTAAAATCAGACTAAGCGATTAGGAATGATTAAACAAGGTCAAAGATTAGAAGAATGAACGTGTTTTTCTTCGGTACTTGGACCCTGAACCACTATAACCAGGCGCGCTACATGGTATAGCGCCTCTTGATTTATGCTTCTTAACCGACTGGTTAAACCGATAGATTAAGCTCAACTCATTGGCGCCATTACTGTAACCACTTAATTCTGACAAAGTCCAGTCATAGCTATATGCCAATCGTGCTGGTCCCACATTGATGCCGAGAATAAAGATCAGGCCATCGTTGTTAATGAGTCCTCCATTGGAAGCAAACGGAATTCCACGGTACCACAAGCCAAGTTCCATGGGATTAATGTACCAGTAGGTGCCGATATCCAATTGATTGAAGTTTTGTTGCATACGATAGTTAAATGCTAGCGTAATACTTTGTTCATCGTTACGTCTGGCTTTATCTTTATAGCGGTATTTATAGCCGCCATACACCGATGTTTTAAACGGATTATAGGTTTCAATATCGGTGACGCCCACATTGCTTTTAACCAGATTATGCATGGCAAAACCAAACCAGAAGTTATCGTTATAAATCATGGCTGATGCAGCAGCATCAAACTGTTTGTGATTATACTCGCTATTTCCACTTCCGGCACTTGGCAAGGCTACACCTCCATCTCCCTGGTCCGAGGGAAAAATGGCATCCAGCAAACTCAGGTTACGCTCTTTGTAGATGAACTCAATACCCGGTCTGACATATATATCCCGGGCAATTTCAATTTCATAGGCATAAAGCGCACTAATATCCTGCCTTACCAATAAACCATTACCACTGTCATCGCGCAAAACCATAATGCCAAGACCACTGCTGTACTGATCAAAAAAATGGTCGGCTGCCAAAGCATATGAACGATAGGCTTTGGCAATACCTGGCCATTGATCGCGATACGTTAAACTCATTCTTGTACCTTGAGTAAGCCCTGTAAAAGAAGGGCTCAGGTACATAGGTGTAGCATACATTTGAGAAAAGGATACATCTTGCGCCCTGACACTGATTGACAGCAAACAGCATAAGACGAAAGTGCTCTTTATAAGATAACTAAGTATTCTTTCAAATGTGTGCATATTGTTTATCATGGTTTTTATCTCACTAATAATATACTACCTGCTTTGCTGAACTCGCGTCCATTGGTAAACTTACCTGCTACCTTATAAACGTATACAGCCTGCGGTGCCAGTTGGCCTTTATAATTGCCATCCCATCCTTCTTCTACGTTGTGCGACTCAAAAATCAGCTGTCCCCAACGGTTGAATATCTGAATATGGTACACTTCAACATCGCGGTGTTTAGGTTTAAATATAGCATCATTTCGCTCACCAATTGTACCCGAATTACCTGCGCCTCCAGGACGTGGTTTAAAGGCATTAGGAAACTCAATAAATCCACTCAACAACGCTGTTACGGCATCTGATTGCGTATACCTGTTTTCGCAACCAAACTCATTCTGAACAGTCAGGCTGATGGAATAAACTCCTTCTTTGGCATAAGTATATGATGGATTCTGCTCGGTAGAAGTCTGACCATCACCAAACTCCCAGAACCAACTGGCCGCATCAACCGACATATCGTAACACCTGATTTCATCCTGCGGCAGGTACACAATTTCAGGTCCTACATTGAAATCAGCTACCGGATGATCATGAACAATTATTTGCTGAGTATAAATAGCATCATTGCCATCGGGACCAGCTACCGTTAATACAGCTGTATATGTTCCCGGATTCTGATAAGTGTAAACCGGGCTTCTTTCAGTTGTTGTTCCTCCATCACCAAATTCCCAGGTAAACGCACTTCCGCCCACCGAATAGTTCGTAAACTTCACTTCCAATGGGAAACAACCAGCCTCGTTATTAACCGTAAAGCCAGCTTCCGGCACCTCTTTATATTCAATAATTACATCATCATATGCCTCACACCCATCAGTCGTAATGGTCCAGCGGAAGGTACTCTTTCCGGCAGGCAGGTTACGCACCGTTGTATTAAAGAAGTTTGGATCATCAAACGTACCGCCTCCGGCTACAACAGACCACACACCATTGAACGAACCTGGATTTTGTGCCTGCATAGCATATTCCGGCTCATAAGTAACATCATCTTCACCGGCAAACGGATAGGCCTTGTTACTGGTGATCACCACTACATCTTCTGTAACGCAATCTCCATAAGCAATCGTCCATTTATAGATGTTTTCGCCATAGCCGACTCCTGTTACCATGGTATTGTACTTGGTGGCATCATCAAAAGCACCACTGCCACTTACTACCGTCCACTCTCCAACTCCATCAACTGGTATATTGGCATTAAGCACAATATAATCTTCACAGGTAGTGCGGTCATCGCCTGCAGCTGCCTGATCTGGTGTTTTATTAAAAATGGTTACTTGATCAGATGAGAAACATGCCCCATTGGTAATGGTCCACATCAAAATATTCTCGCCAAATCCCAGGTTACGAATAGTTGTTTTGGCACCCGAAATATCATCAAAATCACCTTTACCCGACACTAGCGACCACTCGCCGATACCCAATCCTGTCTGAGGAATGTTGGCATCCAGCTGCGACCAGTCTTTACAATCCTGAACATCAGGCCCTGCATTAGCTATAGCTGCAGCATTGTTAGTTACAGTAATTGAATGGCTCAGTTCGCACTGTCCCTGAGTGATGGTCCATCTTAAAATATTAGTCCCCGGATTAAGGTTCGTAATTGTAGCTGTTGGGCTGGTTGGATCATCGAAATTACCACCACCCTGCTCTATGCTCCACAAACCACTACCAAAGGTTGGTGCTTCTGCTTTCAGATTCATAAAGTTCTGACAACTCTCCTCATCTTTTCCGGCATAAGGCACAGATGGTTCGTTATTGATGATGCGCACTTCATCGATAGAAGTACAAACACCATTAGTGACGGTCCACCTGAACACATTATCACCTTTTGACAAACCAGTAACAGCCGTTTTAGCATTATTCACTTCTGCAATTGTACCTGATCCCATTAGCACATCCCATTCTCCAACACCAGGCATTGGAATGGTCGCATCCAGAGTGGTATTATCAATACATAACTCCTGCAGGTTACCTGCATAAGCTTTACTTGGTGAGTTATTGGTCATAACTACTTCTGACTTGGTTTCGCAGCCACGATAATTAACGGTCCATCGTAGCACATTGGCACCTTTCGCCAGATTACTAACCTTGGAATTAGGGTTATTAATATCTTCAAAGACAGCTTGACTGGTACCACCAACAATCGTCCATGTTCCAACTCCAGGATTAGCTGTATTGGCAGCCAGTTGTACTTCATCAGAACATAAATCTTTATTATCACCTGCAAAAGCATCAATTCGATTAAAGCTTACCATTACATCGGCCTCTGACACACAGCTATTATGTGTGACTGTCCAGCGGAAGATATTATCGCCAAAGGCTAAATCTGTGACAGTTGGATTATGCTCAATCATACTGCTAAATGAGCCTGAGCCATTCAATATAGTCCACTCACCATCACCCCTGGCCGGATCATTAGCAGAGAGCACTGTTGAATTACTCACACACAATGACTGATTATCGCCTGCAAAAGCTGGTGAAGGACTATCATTCGTAATAATCACTTTACTGGTAGAAGAACAGCCTCCATAATTAATGGTCCAAAGCAACTCGTTTGGTCCTGGCTGCAATCCTCTAACAGTGGTATATGGATCGCTTGGATCGTCAAAAATAGCTGTTCCGGCACCTGCTTCAACACCCCAGGTTCCCGTACCCGGGAAGGCAGCATTGGCCGAAAGCACTTTGTAGTCTTCACAAATAACATCATCGTAACCAGCAAAGGCCTCAATCAGGTTGAAGTGGATATCCACTTCATCGGTTGAGATACATCCATTATTGTCGATAATCCATCGGAATCGATTGACACCATTACCTAAACCAGTTACCAGGGTATTGCGGTCAGTTGCATCAGTAATGGTACCCGAACCAGCTACTAACTCCCAGTGGCCAACACCTTGCTCAGGATTATTAGCTGATAGCACAACCTCACTTTCACATACTTCTCTATCGTGGCCTGCAAAAGCAATTGACGGTTGATTATTCTGCACCTTAATGGTGTCAGAAAGCTTACAATTCTCATTGTCAATGGTCCACACAAGCAAATTCTCACCTGGTGCCAGTTTTTTAGCCCAGTCGCTAAGTAGTGGATCAGGATCTGCATATCCACTTGCCACACTCCATTTACCGGTTCCAAAAGCAGGCGTGTTAGGCAATAACTGAATCGAATCAGTACAAATCACCTGGTCTTCACCAGCATCTGGTGTGGTTGGTGTATTGTTTGAAATTGTTATATAGGCCTCGGTGTAACACTTACCTAAAGATATCCGGTACTTCAACACATTTGCTCCTTGACCTAAATCTCTCACAATGGTTGATGGAGATGCCACATCGTCGAACAAACCGCCTCCGCTTACAACGGACCACTGAACCGTACCTCGACCAACTTCTGGAGCAATAGCACTTAATTCAAAGGTATCAGTATTACAAATGGCCTTATCTAAACCTGCATAGGCCTGCGCCACAATGTTGTTAACAATCACCACTGTATCTTTCGATTGTGTACTACCATTGTATAGCGTCCATACAAAATGGTTTTCGCCTTTATCCAAGTTTGTAACAACGGTGTTAAACTTAGTTTTATCCTCAAAATTACCATTACCAACCAGTACGCTCCATTCTCCCAATGCATTGATAGGCTCATTCGCATTCAGCTTAATTTCACCCGTACAAGTAGTATCGCGTTGACCGGCATTAGCCTGCTCAACCGCGCCATTGGTAATGGTTACATCAGAGAAATAACTACAGGTTCCGTTCGTCACCGTCCAGCGGAATATACTTTCTCCTTGCCTCAAGTTTGTAATTAATGTCCCAGGATTAGTAGGATTATCAATATCACCGCCGCCTAATACCAATGACCAGATACCAGTTCCCGGACTTTCCGGTGTATCTGCTACCATTACGGCGTTAGGACTATTCACGTAAATGGGGTCACCGGCTGAAATCTCTCGTTTATCCCCGTTTGAGTCTAAGTAATAAGGATTGTCATTGGTCACAAAAATGCTATCGGATGATGTACATCCTGCATTATTTATGGTCCATACAAAACCATTACGGCCATAATCCAATCCTCCGATTAAGATGCTTGGATTATTAATATCTTCTGGCTTGAAGGTACCACCACCTTCACCTGCAATCAATGACCATTCACCAGTATGACCCGGTAACGGTGTATTGGCGTTCAATGTCACTGTTTTTCCACAAATAATTGTGTCTTTACCAGCATATACATCCACATGCAGGTTGTTCACAATCAAGTCGGCAGATGAAGAACAGCCATTATGAACAATCGTCCAACGGAAAATATTCTCACCATGAGCCAAACCAGTAACGTTTGTATCAGGTGCATTGACATCATCAAAAGTACCTGAGCCTTTAATTACCGACCAGAAGCCTCTTTCTCCCATGGCCGCAGAAGGCGTATTGCCTGTTAAAACAGCTTCGTAAGCACAAATGGTTTGTGCCGCTCCTACCGAAGCTACGGTCGACGAATTATTGGTAATGACAATTTCATCAAAGCTTTCACAACCATTCTTAGTTAATGTCCAACGTAGAGTATTGGCTCCACGGCCTAAATTACTAACTGTTGCGGTTGCACTATTACCATTACTGAACACTCCTGTTCCCATGCCCGCAGGAATAGACCACTGTCCTGTAACTCCAGGCTCCGGCACTGTGGCATCAAGTGTAAACGTGTCATCACATTGAGTAACATCATCGCCAGCAAATACATTCAGTTTATTATTGCGAAGCACTACAGTAGCCACTTCAATACATGAACCATTTTGCATGGTGTAGGTAATGGTTGTCTCGCCAAGGGCAACATCAGTAACATTGATGTTGGCAGCATTGGGATTAGCACCAATATTGGCCGAACCGGAAACAACACGCCATGTGCCAACTTCACCTACAAGCACAGGTGCTGTGGCAGATATATCTGTAAAGTTTTCACCACAAACCAGATCAATTACAGTGGCCGGATTACCATCCTTATCGTAGATAACCGGCATGGTTGGCTGGTTATTAAACACATCAACAGTGGCCTTACTTTCACAGCCATTCTTAACGATAGTCCATTCAATGGTATTGAGGCCATCGCCTAAATTAGTGATACGCGTTGTTGGCGCAGACGGTGTTTCAATGTTACCACTTCCAACAATAACGGTCCAATAGCCGTGACTAGCATCTGCATAAACTGGCGTGCCTGTTACTGTCACTTCACCATTACAAACATGATTGTTATCGGCTGAAGCACTGATGACCACCTGATCGTTATAGAAGCTCACTTCATCGGAAGCAAAACAGCCGGTTGCATTGTTAGTGACTGTCCATACAAAGGTATTTTCGCCATGAGAAATACCAGTAACATTGGCATTAAATAGGTTTTCCTCTCCTGTAACAATGCGCGCTGTTCCTTTTGTAACTGTCCATTGCCCGGTGAAACCAGCTCCTGGATCAATCGCATTCAACTGATGAGTTGATGCACACACTCCAAACTCATCGGTTCCGGCATTAACCACTGGTAATGGCGAAACTGTTACTAATAAAGGATCTGACTCAAGTCCGTCTCCACAAGCATTGGTAGCCGTCACTTTTACCTCACCAACGAAATTGTTATAAGCAGGCTTCACCTCCAATTCAATTTCTGTTCCCGTATTATCACCAACAAAATCAAGACCTTCTGGAATAGACCAGGTATATGAGCTGGCATTAGTAACCGGGTCAATCCGGTACCTGAGCCCTGTTTCTTCTTCACAAATATTTATTGGTCCAGTCGGTGTATTAGGTTTAGCCGGCAGCAAGCTGGCTGTTACACCAATCGTTGAACTAACGCCGGTGGTACAACTATTTACGCCGCTCACTGTGATTAAGCCGCTACCTGTAAATGAATTCAAGAACTCTACTGTAATGGTATTTGTACCATTGCCTGTTACGATGGTGCCCATAGTTGCCGGAACAGTCCACAAGTATGAATCGGCATCCGCAATAGCTCCTACCGAATAGGTACCTGTACTTCCCTGACACGCCAACATATCTCCTGTTATAACGCCTGCGTCAGCCGGATTATTCTCCACATTAATGGTTAAAGTTGTACCACTACTAATAGGCACACTGCACCCCTTTGAATCGGCCACTGCCACTAACTGATAGTTGGTGGTTACCACAGGTGATACTGGCAAAGTATAAACATTGCCCACCAATGGCGTAGCATTAAAGGTGCGATTAACTCCATTCTCACTAATGGTAACACTGTAATCTGGCGAACCCGTTGGGAAAGTAAACTCTAAAGCGGATGCTGTTCCCTGACAGATGGTTGTATTGCCAGAAACTGCCATTGTAACAGATGGTGATTCATTAACAATGATATCCACTGTTCCTGCCACCAATCCTGAACAGCCATTGTCATCGGTTACCGACAACAGGCTATAGGTGGTATTGCTCACAGGTGATACATTGACAATAGTGCTCCTATCTGCCGTATTAATATTATTCAGTGTGGTTGATGTTACACCATCGGTATAGGTCACCGACCAAGGCGATACGCCTTCCACTAAACGTATACGCAATGATGCCGTTTCGCCTTCACAAATCTCACCATCACCTACCAACGACAATTGAGCGATTGGCTGCTCATTTACAATTACAGTAGCACTGCTGCCATTATTACCAGGTCCCTTTGGACATCCGCTGCCATCTTCAATATCAACCACTGAATATACAGTAGTTGCAATAGGCGTAACATTCACAATTGTACTTATACCAGTAAGAGTCGCAGTTGTTCCATCACTTAAGGTAACATCCAACGGATTAGCTGCACTTACCGGATAGTTGCTCACAGTTAACTGCAAGGCAGCCGATTGACCCACGCATATAGTGACATCATTGTCCACATCTACAATAGCACTCAATTGATTGATAGTAGCTGTTGTTGGTGCCGAACAGTTATCACTTAATACAAAAGCACCATCGCCATTGCTATCATCAATAACAGACAGCCAATAGGCGCCTGCAGGCAGATTATTTAATGGATAATCAATTCCCTCTTCGATGTTATCTAATTCGCTACGATAACCTTGTGGCCCTGTAACGGTTACTTTATAGTAGCCCGAAGCATCAGGCACACCACCGTCAACACGGAAATTCATGGCACCGGTTGAGGCATTATAGCAATCAACATGCTGCGTTACTGTAGCAGTAATCACTAATGGTGAAGGTTCCGTAATTTCCAAATCATTTCGACTGATGGTATTACCTCCGTTGTCGCTTATCTCGACCCGATACACAGCTGCGGCCAGGTTACTCTGGCTCAGTGCATCAGCATTAACAGTTTGAATCACATTATTACCTGCGTCGTAAAGCGTAATTATATAAGGTGAAGTACCACCATTAGCTGTTACTGAAATAGCACCATTTCCATCGCCATGACATGGTTTGATATGATCGATTAAAACAGTCATTGTCAGAGGCATATTAGGCTCTTCCACAACGATACCATCAATAGTGACATCGCATCCATTATCATCTGTGATGACAACTTTATAAGTACCAGCCACCAGGTCACGCGGATTAACTGTATTTTGCGTAATACCAGGTATTGGGTTACCCAACAGATCGATACCTGTCCAGGCGATATTTTTTCCACCTGTTCCACCACTTACAGTAATGAATATTTGTCCATCATTACCACCTGTGGCACTTACATCAATTACATTATCCAATGTTGCAGATAAAGTTGTTGCTGGTTCCTGAATTTCAATATCAAGTGTGGCAGAGCTACAGCCGTTAGCATCTTTAACTGTTACGGAGTAATTACCAGCTACGAGGCCGGTTTGCGTATCTGAATCCTGAATAAGGTTAGCAGATGGGCCAATCCATACGTATTCATAGTAAGGATCTCCTACTCCATCGATGAATGGAGTTCCTCCGCTTGCCACAACTCTTATCTCACCACTCAAATCGCCTTTACAAAGCACATCAACCAGGTTATCAACACTTACTGATAAGACAGATGGTTCATTTACCTTAAATGCTTCCTGAACATTACAACCAGTATCATCATCGGTTACAGTAACAACATAGTTACCAGCGCTCAGGCCACTTTGGTTACGTTGCCCCTGCACTATTCCTGTGCCTGAGCCCGTCCAGTTGTAACTATAGTTACCAGCCAGCCCACCTGATACCTGCACTAAGGTGATACTGCCATCGGTTCCACCGTTACAATTTACTGGTGACACATTACTGATTATTTCGATATTAGAGTCAATACCCACCACAATGTCAAAGGATTTCACACAAGCAACTGTACGTGAATCAGTTATTTCAACTGTATAAGTACCTGGTGAAAGTTCACTCTGATTTTGAGCATTGACATCCAATTTGGCCGCGTTGCCATCGGCCGTTGACCAAACAAATGAATAGGGGGCAGTACCACCATTTACAATAATACCAATCTCACCATTTTCAGTACCTGCACATGTCTGGTTCTTCACCGTTGGTTCAATTGTAATTGGTTTGGTTAGTTGTATCGTTTTTTCAATAAAACAGCTTGTTCTGTTTTCCAATGGATCGGCATCCCACACTTTAAGCGTATACGTACCACTTACCAAACCACTTAAGTCTTCCTGATTTTTATCGGCGGCACTTACCACGCCACCATCGCTGGCACTCCAGTGGTAGGCATAGGTTCCACTTCCACCTGAAGGCGTTACATCAATAGCTCCGTTAGCTCCGTCGCAATCGGCATCTGTTGGGATGAATGTAAAGTCAATGGCCTCCAATTCATTAACCGTAAAATCAAATGGCGCAGATACACAACCTTTCGAATCTTCAACCACTACCGTATAGGTACCTCCTGACAGGCCGGTTTGGTTTTGGTTTGCTGGCACCAGGCCACTACCATCAACTGTTGTCCAGTTATAAGTATAGATACCTGAACCACCGCTTACATTAATGGCTATCTGCCCATTAGCATCGCCATTACAGATGATATCCGTTGCTGTGCCAGTCACTATTATAGGAGCAGGCGCATTTAGATCGTAGGACCAGATATAAGTACAATTACTTCCGTCTGTTTCTGTATTATCTGTAACGGTTAATTCATATGTTGCGGCATCTAGTCCACTAATATCGAGGTTATTACTATAGGCTACTCCATTTCTTGTCCACTGATAACTGAAGTTACCCGATCCACCTGTTATACTGATGGCGATGGCACCATTGACATTACCATTACAATTTAATTCTGTAATAGTGGGTGTAATTACCAACTCTTTAGGTACATCAATTGACTTTGTAACTGAGCAATTATTATCCGCAACAGTCACCGTATAGATTCCGCCTACTGTTAATCCGGTAAGGTTCTGGCCATTATAAACCACGTTACCAGGGCCTCGCCATGTATAACTAAAATCAGCAGGCGAGCTGGTATTACCTCCTGACGGATTAAGTACATTAATACCACGCTCATAAGGCTCACAACTTTCTACGACAAATTCCAGATCATAAGTAATTTCTGGGGACTCTTCTATCAACCAGGTCTGATTAACGCGGCAACCATTGGTATTGTCAATAACTTCCAGCAAGTACGAGCCAGGTTCCAGATTTTCCTGACCATCAATGCGCGTATTATCAACCGGACCAGGCCCTGACCAATTAAAAGTATAATCAACTGTACCTGTAATATTTACACCAGATATTTTACCATCATTGGCCCCATAGCATGTTACAGGCACAGCTACTCCGGTAATATTCAAGGTAATGTCTTCCCCAACAATGAACTCTTTGGAGATGGTACAAGCTCGGTCATTATCAGTCACATTCAATATATAGGTGCCTGCCGCTAAATTCTCCTGGTTGAGTGAGTTGTTATCACTCACTACGTCACCATTCACTTCATCCCATTGCCAATCGTAATTGGTTGATCCGCTAATGGTGATATTGCGAATAGCGCCCACATTATTAGAGGTTGAAGCACATGTATTATTAATTACCAAGCCATCAACCGTTAACAGTTCCAAAGTAACTGTTTCTTCAAGCTGCGTACAGGCCGACTGGGTTGATGCCAGCATATCGACTACCTTAATAACGTAGGTTCCTGAACTCAAATCAGAATAGCTTTCCGTTCCTTCGGCATAAACATCGCGAGGGGTTTCTCCAGTAACTGTTATCTGATAATGTGGATTACCACTACCATCTTTGTTACCACCACGAATATCAAACACAATCGCACCAGTACCTTCTGTTTCACAGTCGATAGTAGTCGCCACATTATCAATAGTCAACACCAATGGGTCAGGCGCAGTAACTGGAACATCCTCAATCACAGGATTTGTTACGCAACCATTTGAGTCACTTAATCTTAACTGATAGAGTCCGGCTGTCAGGTTATCAACCCTGAACAAGCCGTCATTAGATACCAAATCAGTCACATTATCACCTGTATAATCTAAATAATAAACACCACTTCCTCCAGTAACAGCTAATTCAATTGCGCCTGTTGCTGCGCTCGAACAAGTAGTAATATTAATCGGATTAATATTTACATATTGAATTTCAAGTGGTTCCGTTATAACAATATCAGATGAAGTAACAGAACATGGATAGTTTATGGCGTCAACTGCACTTACAACAACGCGATAAGTTCCTTTCGTAATATTTGTAAGAGAAGCATTAGCTGTTGGCGCCCCGGTATTTACCCAGTTCGTACCATCAAACACTTCCCAGTTATACACAAACTGCCTGTCTGATGGCCCTCCCAGAATGCTCACTTCGATTGCACCATCAGCAAGTCCGAAACAACTGACATGCTGTTGTTTGGTAATCACAACAGACATCTCACCTTCGATGCTTATTGATTTAGTCAGGCTACACTTACCCAATTCATCTGTCACTGTAACCGTGTACAAACCCTCTTGTGTAACATCAATATTATCAGTCACATCAGGTAACAAGTTACCATCCGGTCCTATCCATCTGTAAGTATAATTAGCGATTACTCCATTGCCACCCACTAATCCATCTACATATATTCGTTGATTGAATGGTGAACAACTTAAGGTATTCAATAAATTAAAATGTAGATTATCCGGTTGTTTGATCTCAAATGTTTCAATGGCCGAACACCCTGTTCCAGGTTCCCTAATCTCCAGCTGGTAAAACCCAACATCCAGATTCGTCTGCTCAGTTAGATTCTCATTACCAGCTGCTACACCTGTCCATGTATAAACCGGTGGTACTGTGGCAGTATGAGTAATATTCGTAATCGAACCATTGGCCTGGTTATAACAGTCTACATCTTTTAACTCCCAATTGGTAATTTCAACCTGGCGATCGTAATCTACAGTATACGTTAAAGGAGGTAATGGGCATCCGCGATCAACATCTGTAAGTGATAATGTGTAGGTGCCAGCTGCTAAATTATACTGACTGATGATACCAGGAGAACTTACAGTTGTACCATTAGGATAAGTCCACACCCACATATAATTACCTGAACCAATAATAGTTAACTCTATCGAACCATTATCAATACCACCAGGACAGGTTTTATTAATAATTGATTCTGTCACCTCCAGATGTGATAAAGTCACACTGGTTTCATAAGCAGGATTCGGACATCCACTTGCTGGATCCACTGTTGCCAGGTTATCCCACACTTTAATAGTATAAGTTCCTGGTGCTAAGCCTGGTAAACTATAGGTATACGATGGAATCGCGAGAACATCGATTTGCGTACCAAGGTTAAAACCGTTGTCGCCTGTAATCACTAAATCGTATACGTTATGATTATTAGAAGCATCCTGAACACCTCCGGTGATATCAAACGAAATAATACCATCGTTAGGACCATAGCACGATATGGTACCGTCCACATTTGTAACACTTACAGCTTGAGGAGCTGTAATAACAAATGGCTTAGTAACTGGTGCACAAGTATTATCATCAATAACACTAACGGTATACGTACTTCCGGCAGGCAGATCTGTAAATATAAATGCTGATACGGATAAAGTTTGTGTTCTGGTGATCGTTCCATTAGTCACGGTCACTGTGTAAGGAGCAGTTCCGCCGCTCACCGAAACTTCAACCTGACCATCATCATGAGAAGAACAGGTTGTGATATTTTTAACAAGCGGATCTGATAAGGTTAATGCATCCGGCTCAGTAATAATCATACCACCCAACACTGCCACGCAATTATCAGATGAAGTGACAGTCACTTGCCATACTCCGGCATCAACTGCATGTGCCGATCCGATTGATGGTGTTGAACCCGTATCAATTGAAGGAGCGCCTGTTGTTACATTCTGCCAAATATAATTAAAGACGTGTCCAGGCTCTCTTCCAGTCACGCTGACTGCCAGGTAACCATTATCGGCAGCATTACACAGTAAATCCTTATGCTGTGTAAGATCCTCAACGACAGTTAATTTTGGTTCACGTAAGGTAATTATGTCAGATTGAATACAACCTGAAGCGATATTCTCTACGGTTACAATGTAATCGCCTGCGTAAGTTAATCCGCTCTCAGTAAATGAATTACCTGAATTAATAGTTCGTACAGCAATGGCAGGCGCACCAGCTGGTACCACCCAAGTGACACGGTAATCATCCGTTTCAGATATAGTCACATCAATTGCTGCCTCGCAATTATCGTAGTTTTCAATTCCACTAACAGTAAATGCGTCAGGTTGTATAATTGTAATAGTTTGCGTTACAGTTCCACCACTGTTATCAAGCACAGTTACAAGGTAGGTTCCGGCAGCCCCAGCTATTTCATGGTAATTAGCTGATGTTCCGGAAATTGATTGAACAGGATCAGCATTTCGCTGATATTGAATTGTATAGTCAGGTGTTCCACCTGTTATCGAAACAATTAATTTTCCATTTTCACCATAACAAGCGGCATCTACTTTTGCCAGGTCGAAAGCCAAAGGAACTGTCGTATCACCAATAACAAAATCCACACGGTGATCACATCCGGCTGCACTACCGGTGATCATCACATAATAGTTACCCGGATCCAAATTTGAGATAGCCATGACACCAGTTGCGATGGATGTGTTGGAACTATCGAACCACTCATATGTATACGTAGCTGGATCGCTACCGCCACTAACGGGTGATAATGCTGCGGTTCCATTTCCAATAATTGCCGGATCGGTCGCGGCATTGGTGATCGTATTAGGTGTTGTACTCACTGTTGCATTCCATGCCGATGGTTCCGTAACAGTTTCTTCAAAAGTAAACGTACAACCTTGGTTATCTGTTACCACCACTTCATAGGTTGCTCCGGCAATTCGCTTGCCTGCTGTCACAGCATTAAGATCCTGTGTAGTTCCGAAATTTTCATTGGTCGCTTTGTTGCGCCACTGATATGTATAACCTGGCCAACCATCATTCACATCAATATCAATCTCACCGGTGTTTCCGCCAACGCACTCAATATCTGTTTTGCTATTCAATGATACTGATAGTGGAGCGGCCGGATTGTTGATAACTACATAATCTGACTGATACACTTCACAAAGTGTTCCCTTATTGCGCACCCACAAGTCGTAAGTAGCCGCTGGTAAACTACTAAAGATTGGTGAATCCTGGTAAATCGGATTTCCTCCTGCGTCGGTAGCAATGGCATATTCAAATGAGCCAGTTGGCTGACCACCAGTTGCTACGGCTGTAAATGATCCATTGGCTTCACCGAAACAAACCACATGCTGAATAGCCGCAGCCGGATTAATTGCTATTGCCGGGTCATCAGCGACAACTAGATTATTAAGAACTGCAGTACAGCCTTTTACATTGTCCTGTACTATAAAATTATAAGTACCAGCCGATAGAAAATCGAAAACTGGAGATGATTGCCAGTTGGCACCTGCATCAATTGAGTAAACATAATTAACATTGGCAGGATTCGCTGTAAGCACCACCTTACCATCATTACTACTATCACATGTTGCATTTGTAACTACACCGCTTAAATCAATCACTGGTGCTTTTGCTATGGTAAACACCTCATTAACAGAGCAGTTATTATCATCTAATATTGTAATGGTATGTGCGCCATTGCTAATTCCGTGAATTTCGAAGTTAGCCGGAACTGCCATAATCGCACCTGCGCCATCCATTTGGTAGCGATAAGGTGCTGTACCTCCAGTGATATTCAAGGTGATGTATCCGTCAGCATCGCCAACGCATGTTTCGCCAGCTGGGGTTACACCAACAACCAAACCACTTGCAGGTCCAACGATGGTAACTGTAAAACCGGCCGTACAATGCGGATGCTCGCTGTCACGTACTAATATGTTATGGTTACCGGTAGCCAGCACTCCTGTTTCGTAAGTAGTTGAAGCTGTAGGTAATGTCCAGTTTGTTCCTCCATCGTATGAATACTGATACTGACCTGAACCACCTGTGGCTGTTATTCTCGCCTTAGCCGTATTAACCCCAAAACACTGATTATCATCCTGACTATTAAGTACTAATGTCAAGTCGGCTTCTTTCTCAATTGTTACAATAACCGAAGAAGTACAACCATTGGCATCAGTCACATTTACGGTATAAGTTCCTTCTGATAAGTGCGTCGCTGTTAACAGGTCGGCACTCAGGTTAGTCACCGTTGCCGGCCACTCAACCAGGTAACCACTTGGATAGGTTACCAGGTCGGTATATTTCGTTCCTCCTGAGATGGTTAACAGTGCAGCACCATCACAGTCTGCAGCTGGCACTGAGCAGTCACAGCCGTTTTTGCTAAGCTGGGTATAAACAACATTCAAGGCTGCAGCAGCAGAATTGATGGTTACATTCACCTCTCTACCAGCTGGTAAGGCACATGCTGTACCCGACTGATCGGTAATTCTGAACTGATAATTACCAGGTACCAGATTAATAAAGTGATCTGGTGTAGTATTTGGATTCACAGTCCAGGCACCACCATTCAAACTATACTCAAATGTATAGTTACCACTTCCGCCGGAAGCTACTAATTTTACCTCACCATCGTTAGCACCAAAACAAGTGACATGCTTCACTGCATTGACACCATCAAGTTGAAGCAGCAAGTCATACAACTCAACATTTACATTACCTGACATTGGCGCTTCGCAACCACCAAGTCGAGCCCATACCGAATAAGTTCCAACATCCGTTACACGATTATCGAAATTCATAGGGCCTCCGCCAGCTGGTCCGGTCTTGGTTTGAACAGGCGTACCACCTAATCGTAACTCATAAGTTACACCCGCGGTAGAACCATCAATACCAATAAATACACCCTTAGTAGCAACTGGATCGTCCACACAGTAGGCACCACCACCGGTTACCTGGTAAACATCTACAGGTCCTTCAACAATGGTGAAGTTCTTTTCGCTGTAATTAGTACATCCTGCAGCATTGGTATATTCATATAATAAAGTATAATTCCCCGGAGATAATAATCGTGTATCAAAATAAGCTTCCCCATCCAGTGCTCCTGAATTAATCACACCTGTGTTTTTATCCGGATCAGCTGTTGGATCTGGCGTTGGATCGGCTGGATTCTGAGTTGGGAATCGACCCGTTCCTCCATTTGGCAATAACCCATATAGATTAACAATACCGGTTCCCTGACACAGCACAGCACCGTCACTTATACCATTAAAGTTGGCACCGTCAGATTGAAGTATCTGAATATTTTCAGTATGCTGATAAATACAGCCATTACCCGGGTTCTCATAAATGTATGTAACAGCATAATTACCAGGTCCCACTCCCGGATACAACCAGCCTTTGCCATCATTGAGGCCAATGCCCTCAGCTGCATATTCATTGAGCACCAGCAGATCACCACCAGGGTTAGTAGCACTGGTAAAGTTACCTGTTAATGAGGTTGTACCATCAACCAATCCTTCAATCACCACACCAGGTTCATTATCACAATAGGTAAGTGATGGGTCCACCTGAATATCAAGCACAGGTGATGTAACCACTTCCACATCCATGGTTTTGGTTGAACGACAACCCAAGCTATCGGTGGTAAAAGTAATTGTATGAATCCCCTCTCCGGCAATATCCGGATTGAAATAGTACACATTACTTACTTCTGTAACACCTGTTCCGGTAAATACACCCGGATTAGTTGTGACCTTGGTCAATTTAACCGGTCCCTGCTGCTCACAGTACTTACCAGTTCCTTCGATACTAAAGTCGGGATATGGCGCTTTTTTGATCTCAACTGGATAAGTTTGAGAAGTCAAACAACCAGTACCATTGTCATAGCGATAGCTAATCTGATAAATGCCTGGCATTCGAGTTGTTGGATCAAACCAGGTGCTGTTGCCATTAGCAATTGGGGAGTGCACAGTACCATCAGGCGCCTCAATTGAGAAGTAGCCTCCTACAGGTGTTGCCGATAATGTTTGTACCGGATCGCCCTGACAGAAAGTTTGGCCATCCAGATCAAAAACAAGCGTGGCCCCAACCGTTGTTGAATAGGTTCTGCGTCCAGTACAACCGGTAGCATCAGTATATTCATAGGTAATATCAAAGGTACCACCACCAGCTTTATAAGGATTAAAAGTCGCAGTTCCGTTGCCATTGTCTACAAAAGCAGCATCGGCTCCAGTTGCGGCCCAAGCTGGTAGAATGGTAAAAATGCCATCACCTGGCACATTGCCTGTTAAGGTGACATCCTGTGTAGGATCATCACCACAATAGAAATTAGCTAGACCGGTATAATTAACGGTTGCATTCAGATCTGCATTAATCGTTACACTTTCGGTTGCAGTAGCATCACAACCCAATGAGTTAACAGCAGTATAGGAGAAGTAATAATCCCCGGGCCCCTGATCAGCTACTGCCTGAACAGTATTAAAATCAGCTGTACCATCACCATTATCATTAAAGAAGCCTCCATTGGGGAAACAAGTGAAACTGCCAAAAGGAACTGCTCCTCCTCCGGGCGGGTTACCTTGCATGGTCAAAACACCTGCGTCAGCACAATATGAAGCATTAAGCCCAGTAATAGAAACATTCGGCACCGGATTAACGGTAAACAACTTGGTATCACTATTGGTACAGCCTGTCGTTACATCGGTGTATGTATAAGTTACACTCTGGCTACCAACTGGCATGATTGATGGATCAAATACTGCTGAACCAATATTGTAACTACCTCCCGCGGCCGGAACACTTGAAAGCGTCACCGAAGGATCATCCTGACAGAAAGTATACTTAGGAGATGTAAACGAAACTGCAGGCAGCGAATTAACAGTAATATTTTTGACAGCTGAACCGATACAACCTTTATCTGATGTAACAGTAACATCATATGTATGAATTGGCTGAATACTAGGTGTTACATTAATATTGTCAAGTCCAGGTCCCTTTGCTCCTGTGCTCCAATCATAATCAACTATAACTATTCCAACCGGCGCCACAGAAGTCCCCAGGTTGATTGAATTACCCATACAAACCCTGTCGGGTCCTACTAACGTAACCGCAGGTTTAGGATTAACAGTTATTTGCGCAGAGCCATTATTGACAGTATTAACACATCCGTTCTTATCAACTATGGACTTGATGGTAAAAGTTGTTGTAGCTTGTATATTTGGCGTTCGCCAGGCATCATCATAGGTATTTGCAACAAATGCATAATCATTGGTACCGTCGGTAATTACAACGTTCCATGGTCCTTGATCAATAGGCGAGATATTGAGCGTGATATCAAACTGATCCGGAGCACCGAAACATTTCTCAAATACTGTACCAGGTGCAATGCTAGCCACAGGGGCATTGGACAGGTTAACTGTCATATTACCCATCGTTGTCTGACAGCCTGAGCCATTATGCGTAGCCTCAACATAATAAGAAGTAATGCCAATTGTATTGACTGTTCCAAGAAACAGTTGATTACCGGTATTATTGCCATTTATGGGGCCAAGCACATGGGTTCCTCCGCTATAAACATTATAGGTTACCTGGTCTTCACTATTTGACAGATAAAGATCAACACCGCTGCTTGAACAGCCCGTTGCATAGGTATTACCATTAATATCCTGCAACTGATAAGTCTGCGGAATATTTGATGCAGTAAAAGAGACTGGCATGACAGCTGAAACATCAGCAACACAGGCCCCTCCGTCCGAAACTGCTTTAATTGTAAATGTTTTATCGATTGAAAAATTACCTAAATTAATGGGGTAATTGGTAATATTCGTACTAACGTTAAACAGCTCTGAAATAACCGCATTTGTCTCATCAGTGATGGTTATATCATAGAAAGAGCTACCACCTTGAATAGTTACATAAACGATGGCATTATATGGAATTGTACAAACATCAGGGGTATTAGTGTAAAAATCTATAACGATCGGTGCTCCCGCACTTCCAAGCAGTTTTTTAATATTAATGCGGTAGGTTATTCCATTAACAATCCAATCTAATCGCTGGCCACCACCCACATCTTTGGTTCCATAGATAATGGCATTTTCATCATTCCCTGCCAGTATTAAATCAGGATCACTTGTTACGAATACACCTCCGGTTTGATCGGCCAGTGGAATATTTGCCCCTGCTCCAATAGCATTTGCCAATACTTCTGACGCATAAATGACTCCTCCGGTACATTTATTGTCGTATTGATAGATTTGGCCAACGGCCTTAACTCCTGATATTAATAACAACACAAGGATTAACATCGAAGATGCCATCCTCTTTTTTAATCGGTAACCGATTAACGCTTGGGTATTTACGCCCATAACCCCCTTTTTAGTTTCTTATACTTCTTAGATCTTAAAAAAACTGTACGCAAAATAGTCATTTTTGTTTGTTGAAACGCTGACTTTTTGCGCTAAATGTTTCAATAGTTTTAGTAATTAGATTGCTTAATTTACTTATATAGCCGAAATGCATTACCTGGTAAGCACTTTACAAGCCCTGCAAACTCCAATGATAACATAGAAGCGCTGACTTTACTTACCGGCAGTCCACTTTTTATACACAGCTCGTTAGCTGTCAGCTCTTTATTCTCCAATAATACATGGTACAACTGTTCCTCTTCTTTGGTATTAAATGACTGAAATAATGAAGCTTGAGTTGGCTGACTTCTTTCAGTACCTTCCCACCCAAGAGCATATTCCAGGTCTTCAACATTTTCAATTAATGCAGCAATATTTTTTTTAATCAGGTAATTGCCTCCCCTGGCCAACTCATCCCCAGGTTTGCCAGGAAAAGCCAGCACATCGCGATTATATGACTGAGCAATACGTGCTGTTATAATAGCACCTCCCTTTATGGCCGACTCCACCATCACTAAAGCATCCACCATTCCGGCCACAATACGATTTCGCCTCACAAAATTAGGTCTGTCAGGTTTTGTATCTGACATAAATTCGGTTATCAACCCACCTTCTTCCAGCATTTGCCTGGCAACATTGCGGTGCACCGATGGATAAATGCGATCAAGACCATGCGCCAAAACACCATAAGTGGGTAAACCATGCTTAAGAGCCGCTTTATGCGCACAAACATCAATACCATAAGCTAACCCGCTTACTATAACTGTACCCGAATGCCGTTGTGCCAACTCCTCCACCAAACGCTCACAATTCACCCGGCCATCATCAGAGGCCATGCGGGTTCCAACTATTCCAATCATTTTCTGTTGGTTCAACTGGGTAACCCCTTTGCTATATAACGCTATTGGGGCATCATCACAATGAGAAAGGCGTGCTGGATAATCATCATCTGTGAAATAAAGCACTTTGATGTTGTGCTTATGAATAAACTCCAGTTCCTGCTCGGCACGCGGCAGCACATCAGCAGATTTAATGGCCTGTGCCAGCCCTGAACCAATTCCGGGTATAGCAGTCAATGCTCTTAAACTTTGGGAGAAAACGGCTTGCTCGTCGCCAATATAGGCGATAAGGTTACGGGCCAGTTTAGGACCGATGCCCTTGATCAGACTAATGCCAATTTGATATTTTAAGCGCTCTGACAAATTAAGGTTTGATTATCAACTACTAAAGTAGAAATTATTTTGATGCAAACAAGCCCTAACTTGAATAAATTATGTTTTACTTAGGGTTAAGACATAAGACACTTGACTCCATGCATAAGATAAAGAGAAACCAAAGATGAGAAGAGAGTGATGAGAACTTAACGCATTTAAACTAATAAACTACATGATGCAGTAATGCAAATTAAATTGCAAATTAAAAATAAGAAAGCACTGCCAGATTTATCAAACAGTGCTATAACTTAAGCAGAAGCGTTCATTGCCCTAATTCTTTTGTACAGTAATATACACCCACTTTTCATCAGTCCTTAATTCATGAGAACATCCTAAATACTCAGCAATTGGTGCCATCAAAGCATCCATAAAATCCATAAACTCCTGATAGCTAACATCGAAAACTGGTTGATTCTTTTCCAAATACGGAGCAAATTTCTTACACTTCATTTCTACTTTATCGGCTGTCTGACTAACTATTTCCATTTCAGGTTCCAGTGAGAAACAGGATAAATTCCAGAGCATTCCATTTACTAATCCTTTAAATCCCTTTTCTTTGTCCCAGGAGGTCTTAAACTGTTCGCCAACATAATGCCCAAACTCAGTGGCGGTTTTTCCTTCAGCTTTGGCATAACCGATAGAAACAATGGCCATATATTCCCATTGCCCAATCATATTTCCGAGCTTCTGTTCGATAAATGGCTTATGAACCTTAAATGGTTCCTGCGCTGCTATACCTAATACAATCAACAGTGCAAATCCGGTAAATAGTATCCTTTTCATAACAAAATAGTTTGGCGTAATAATACGACCGCACTGTTCTATCGTCAAGCTTTCTGGAGCTATTGTTGAACATATTTGCTGCCGTTCAATTAAAGCTTTTAACCACCTTCAACTATCTATGAAAAAGCCTATTCAGAAGTAGCTTGATTTAAGACATAAGATAAAGAGGTGAGAAGTGATTACTGAAAGGTGAATAATTGATGGTCACTGTCCGCAATGCACTATCTGCTTCAATTGAATCAATAGTATTGAGAAGGAATACGAAAGGTAATACCGGTGGTGAAAAAGCCCATATTACCAGGCCCTATCTCAAGAAGCATACAAAAGTTATCATTAACAAAGTAACGAACACCCACCAAAGGACTAACACTAAAGTTAAAGTCAGCTGATTTAGAACTCACTAACTGCTGAGTCTCTTCATTCCAGACATCATCTTCCCGGGCATTATTCCATTTCATTAACAAACTAAGGCCTGCATAAAAATCCCAATCGCCCAAAAACACTTTATAGTTGGTCCATTTCTCTATCCATCCGGCAAAATGCACGTTGGCCACACCTCCAAAAGCAAATTCGGAGTAGCGATGCACATTGGTGGCTAATGTATCGTTTTTATACTTATCGCGGCTAAAGCCCATCAGTGCCCCTGCACTCAGGTAGTCGGTCAGTCCTTTCTCGACAGCTAATGAGATAGGCGGCACCTTTTGAATACTATAGCCATCCCAATCATGCCGGTTGCTATAGTCGGCAAATGATATTTTAGGGCTGATGTACCAGTCCTTATTACTGAACTGCCCCATTAGACCTTGCGCAACAGTGAGTAAAACCAGTGATAACACAATGGCTCTCCCCTTTATATTCCAATAGCTATTTATCCGAAAACGATGCTGCATACACTTTTAATTCCTCTATTTGCTTTTGACTACAGGCACTTAATCCAACGGATGGAAACATGGCCAATCGCCCCTTTATTCGACCGCAAATTAATAAACCAGCGCCGAATCTGCCTAATCCCCTTCTGACTTTAACATACTTGATGCGCTCCACCGGAATAACAATGCGCTTATATTCGCGCCAGAAAGGAAACAGGTTATAGTACTTTACATCCAGTTTGGCGGGTGTTACATCGACCTCAACATAACAAAATCCACCTGTATAATACAAGGCAATTATAACGATCAGAAACAGCCACATAAACATCTCCACCATCTTATCGGTGGTTTCAATCCATAAATAGTTTACGCCAATGGGCACAATGGCCAGCATCACAATAATGCGTAAAACATTACTGACTTTCTTAGCCCTGCCTTTATTGTCAAATTTGATGGTCATATATCGCGATTAAAATGATTCATCGGGTCAAATGCTTTCAATGTGATATTTATCAGGTTTTAAATATTACAAACCGTTACTTTTTCCCAAAGAAAAGTAAAAACATCAATCCAATTGCTAAAAATAACTATTTTTGCAGGCATCATGGCAATAGCTGCTAAGCAATTTGATGCGGTCCTTTGGTATGATGCATAGTTAGCTTGTTTCATCGTTATTACATAAAAAATGTATCCGCTATTATCTAAAGAGTCGAATGTATTTATTGTTGAGGATTTAAAGAAAGACATTGAGTATTTCATCAATAGTTTTCAGCACGATAAAGTCTTTTTACTGTCAGATGAAACAGCCTACGAATTATGCTACCCCAAGATAAAAGACGCCATTGGACTATCGGCTGACAGAACGGTGATTATCCCATCGGGCGACCATAACAAAGGCATTGAGTCACTGTCAAAAGTATGGCACCTGCTGAGCCATGGTGGCGCCGACCGCAAATCCTTACTGATTACCCTTGGAGGCGGTATGCCATGCGACCTGGGTGGATTTGCAGCTTCAACCTTCAAGCGGGGCATTCAGTTTATTAACATCCCTACCACTTTGCTGGCACAGGTGGATGCATCCATTGGTGGCAAAACGGGTATTAACTTTGAAGGATTTAAAAACGAAGTGGGTGTTTTTAATCAGGCCACGGCTGTGCTGATCGAAACCAGCTTTCTGGACACGCTGGACGGTGAGAATATTATCTCGGGCTTTGCCGAGATGCTGAAGCATGCCTTTATTTATTCGGCTGACAAATGGGAGCAGCTGAAAAACTATGACATTAAGAACCCAGACTACAAGCTGCTGAAAGAGCTGGTAGCCGATTCGATACGTATTAAGGACCATTTTGTACAGAACGACCCATTAGAGAATCACATCCGTAAGGCCCTGAATTTTGGCCATACCTTTGGGCATGCCTTTGAAAGCCTGGCGATGCACGAAAACCGACCTGTGCTGCACGGCTATGCAGTGGCTTTTGGAATGATTTGTGAACTATACCTTTCGCATATACGATTGGGCTTTCCGATGCCACTGGTAATGGAAATTGCCAATCATCTGGAAGCCATATTTGGCCATTTCGAATTTGACAAAGCGCATTTTGAAGAGCTCTACCAGTTGATGACACACGATAAGAAGAATGAATCGAACCAGATTAACTTTACATTGCTGGAGTCTATCGGTAAGATTCAGATAAACTGTCAGGCTACGAAAGATGAAGTGTTTGATGCCCTTCATTTTTATACAAACATCAGCTAGTTTTATCATTCCAATCATTGTCCAATTTCAGAATCACATTTTACCATGCACTATCAACTCAATACAACCACTTCAGCAGATCACATCCAGATACAGTTACCATCGTCAAAAAGCATCAGTAACCGACTGTTGCTGCTCAATGCTTTAAGCTACAGTCCGTATGAAATCAAAAACCTATCGGACAGTGACGATACTAAAGCGATGCTGGGTGTACTTAACTCCAACACCAATAGCTTTGATGTGGGGGCAGCCGGTACGTCTATGCGATTTCTGACGGCTTTTTTATCGAAGATAGTGGGCGAATGGACACTGACCGGTTCGGAGCGCATGAAGCAACGCCCCATTAAAACGCTGGTGGATGCGTTGAACAAGCTGGGCGCTAAGATTGAGTATATTGAGAAAGAGGGCTACCCGCCATTGCGCATCTTTGGCAGTAACCTGGAAGGTGGTGAACTGGAGTTGCCTGGTAATGTGAGTAGTCAGTACATTTCGGCGCTGTTAATGGTGGCGCCAACCATCGAAAATGGGCTCAAACTAACACTGACTGGTGAGATTATTTCGCGGCCATACCTGGAGATGACTCTGGCTCTGATGAAAGATTTTGGTGTTACTTCGCACTGGAAAGGCAATGTGATCACAGTGCCTGAAGCACCCTATCAGCCCAAGGTAGTGACGGCTGAATCGGACTGGAGTGCAGCCAGCTACTGGTATGAGATGGTGGCACTTAATCCGGCCATTGAAGTCACGCTCAAAGGACTAAAAAAGATAAGCCTGCAAGGTGACTCGCAGGTGCAGCATATGTTTGATAAGCTGGGTGTGAAAACCAAATTCTCGCAGAAAGGCACCACACTGACGAATACCGGTAAAAAGCCAGGGCGCTTTAACTATAACTTTATCAATGAGCCCGATTTGGCCCAGACACTGGCGGTGACCTGCTGCCTGATGGATATCCCTTTCCACTTTACCGGCCTGCAAACGCTGAAGATTAAAGAAACTGACCGCATTAATGCACTGATTAACGAGCTAAAGAAACTGGGCTACCAGCTAAGCAGCAACGATACTGATGATTTAAAGTGGGATGGCGAACGCACAGTCATCGAACAGGAAGCAGCTATTACCATTGACACGTATAAGGATCACCGCATGGCGATGGCCTTTGCTCCGGCAGCGTTTAAATATGCCAACCTGGTGATTAACGATCCGATGGTGGTCACCAAGTCGTACCCCAACTACTGGGAAGACATTGCCTTGGCAGGTATCAGTTTTATCGAAGGATAAAAAGCTAATCGCTGTTGGCTGATGCGATAGCGATTATTCAGACGCTTTAATACCCCTTTAGGTATATTTGTCAGACTGTGAAATATGGCGTCAATGCGTATAATTTTATACGTTCATTGGAAAAAGCGTGTCTGTTAGCCTGGAAATAAACAGCTGAACTGAAACATTACCATCATACAGTTAAGCAATCACTATCTAAAGTTAAACAGTTGTAGCTTACAGTGGGGAATTCTATATTTGAACTGAAGCATTGCCATCTTACATTGCAACAATCAACATCTACAGTAAAACAATTGCAGCTGACAGTTAATAAATCAACAGCTACTTTGAAGCAATGGCAGCTTACATTTAAACAATTCCTATCCGCAGTGGAAAACACCGATCCTACAGTCGATATCACTCATCTGACATTTAAGAACACTCAATTAACACTTACCGGAACCGAATCTGCAGGGTAAGGAAATCATCTGCAAGTAGCGATAACTCTATTGGCTTTGAAGAACACTCATCTGCCGGTTAAAACCAATCATTCAGAGGCGCCGCTAATCTGATTGAAATTTGAACAGACTTGATGTACAACAAGACAATACCATGTCCATGAGGAATGTAATGCCATAAGTGGAGAATTTGCATCTGTCAGTAATTTTAACGAAGGCTATTGAGATAACATGAAACAGAAGGTTCGCCCTATCTTCTTATTGAAATGCGAACCTTCCTTTTGGAATCCTATTCGGCATAAACCAGGTTGGCATCCAATGATTCGGCGGTTTTTACCAATCGTATCATTTCAGCCTTAAAGCCCTGCTCGTCTTCGCCCCGGGCCGCTTTTGCCATCGCCCTGATGGTTTCGTAGTCTAAATCACCTTTATACTGCGAGTCGCTAAGCAACATACCAAAACCGGCTACTGCTGCTGCAAAACGAAAATCGTCACCAGCCATTTCAAAGCGCTTAACCACACCGCTGACAGGTCGTTCCATCAGCTGACTTTTATTTCCATTGGGTTGCTTATAGCGCAGTTTAAGGGTTAACCACTCATCCGAAGCCGCCACTACAGGCTCCTTTTGCTTTTGGTACTTCAGCTTATCCACTGATTTAACCAACTCCTTGCTATCCTTTGCCCCTACCGGTATGATTTCATACAAAGCGGTAACCGTATGACCAGCTCCTATCTCACCTGCATCCTTGGTGTCGTCGTTAAAATCTTCATCATTCAATAGCCTGTTCTCATAACCAATCAAGCGATAGGCCAGCACCTTAGCCGGGTTAAACTCTATCTGAAACTTCACATCTTTGGCAATGGTAAACAAGGTGCCGCCGAACTCACTCACCAGCGTCTTTTGTGCTTCCTGGAGGTTATCGATATAGGCATAATTACCATTTCCCTTATCGGCTATTATCTCCATGCAGTCGTCTTTGTAGTTACCCATACCAAAGCCCAATACAGTCATAAAGATGCCACTGTCACGCTCCTTCTCAACCAGCTCTTCCATGGCCGCATTGGAACTAACGCCCACATTAAAATCGCCATCGGTAGCCAGGATGATGCGGTTATTGGCATGCTCCTGGTAATGTTCCTTAGCCAACTTATAGGCCAGTTTAAGTCCGGCACCACCAGCTGTTGATCCGCCTGCTTCCAGCTTATCAAGGGCAGCCAGAATCGTTTTCTTATCCCTGCCCGATGTTGGTTGGAGCACCACACCGGCTGCTCCTGCATACACCACAATGGCCACATGGTCTTCGGGTCTTAGCTCATTCACCAGCAATCGGAACGACGACTTAAGCAGTGGCAGCTTATTGTTACTACTCATCGAACCCGACACATCGATTAAAAACACCAGGTTGGACGGTGGCAGGTTATCCTTTTCAATCTCACGTCCTTTCAAACCAATCTTCAGCAGATGATGCTCAGTATTCCAGGGACAAACAGCCAGTTCTGATTTAACCGCAAAAGGTTGATCATCTGCAGGAGCCTCATACTCATAATCAAAATAGTTGATCATCTCTTCAATACGCACTGCATCATGAGGCGGCATCTGCCCGCTGTTTAAGAAACGGCGCACGTTGGTGTAAGCGGCCCTGTCGACATCCACCGAGAAAGTTGACAATGGTTGCTGTGTCACCTGCTTATAACCGTTCTCATTAATAGAGGCATAATTCTCGGTATTAAAATCAGCTTCGTAATCATTCATTACAAAATAGGCCTGTTGTCCTTGTAAAGCATTCTGTCGCTTACCTTTTCTACCTGCTCCTCTAATTTTGATGCCACTTATTGCACCTGTTAAGGACCTTTTCTGACTAGAGCCATAAGCAACCACCATCACTTCTTCCACTTCACATACATCAGCTTTGAGTACTACGTTTATAACGGTTTGCTTCCCTACCTTGATATCCTGCGGCACCATGCCAATAAAATTAAAGCGAAGAATATCCTTCTCACCTGATACTTTAATCGCGTATTTACCATACGTATCGGAGACTGTGCTTTCTGATGTAGTTTTACTCACCACCGAAACGCCCGGCAATGGGCTTCCTGCTTCATCGGTAATTAAACCAGTAACCATTCGTGTTTGCGCTTGTATGCCTATGCCTAGCATGGCAACTAATGCGACTAAAAACAAAACTTTCTTTTTCATAATCTTAAGGTTTTAAATCAATAGGGTACTGTATAATTACTTTAATGGCGCTTCGCCCAAACCAGACTTCCTTTTGTTCCTTGTGACAAAAAGGAAACAAAAAACATCAAGCATTTTAGAGCAATCATACAACACATTATTGGTTTTTACATGAAACGTTTTGCCATTAGGATGCAGCTTTACGATGGATTCCATAAAAGTTTTTGATATTTTTTCTACTTTTAAATTCACCAGAGTAACATATGGCGATTAAGTGGTTTAAAAACAAGGAGAAAAGCGACGAACATCTATTGAGCGAGTTTCAGCAAACCGGTAATATTGATGTACTTGGATTGCTGTTTGAGCGCTATATGCACCTGGTTTATGGCGTGTGCCTGAAATACCTTAAGAACAGGGAGGATGCGCAGGATGCTGTGATGGAGTTATACGAAAAACTAGGCAGGGAGCTGCTTAGCAAAGAGGTTAACAATTTTAAACCCTGGCTATATGTGGTGACTAAAAATCATTGTCTGATGCAATTGCGAAGTCAGCAAACACAGCTGCGCAAACAAAAAGATTTTGAAAAAAGTGAACTTCCTTTTATGGAATCAGATGCTATAATGCATCCTAATGGTGATAACTGGGAGCCCGAAGAAATGGACAAACGTCTGCAAGCGTGTTTGAATAAGCTAAGAGAGCATCAGCGCGCCTGCATTGAGCTGTTCTACTTTAAGGAGTTGTGCTACCAGGAAATAAGTGATAATTTAAACATTGATATTAAAAAGGTGAAGAGCTACATCCAGAATGGGAAGCGAAATTTAAAGTTGTGTATAGAGTCATACAGTGAATAAACGAAAGATACATACAACCACAGATGCGGATGCATTTCAACGTTATATGAACAATGAGATGCAGCCCAATGAAGCGCACGAATTTGAGCGCCGGCTACTCAACGACTCATTCGAAAATGAAGCACTCGAAGGTTTATCGTCCATTGGTGCCAAAGCGTTCAGGGACGACATGGCATCTCTTCAATCAAAAATCAGTAAACGGAAATTCATCTGGCAACGACCAGCCTTTTATGCAGCAGCATCATTTGCTCTTACCATTGGACTTATATCTGTTTTGTGGCTACTCCAACCCAAACAACTGCCAACGGTATCGGACCACATGGAGCTACCCAAAGCTCCGGTTGCAGCCAAAGCTGAGTCTATTGAAGCAATAAAACCTGAAACAGAGGTTGAAATAATATCGAGCGAACAAGCAGCAGAGCCAATAGCAATGATTGAGGTAGAAAACGATGCGGAAGAATCTCTACCTGATATGGAAGTACCGGTCGCTGTAGCAGCAAAGGCGGACAAATCCGCCGAACCGCTTAAATCATACTCTGATTTTCAGCTGGCCGATACAGAAGAAATGAAAATTGAAGTACCGAAGCACAAATCATCGGCTGGCCGGATAGAAAAAGAGGTGATGAGCGTTGACTACGGCACCCTGGAAGGCAACAGCCTGCAAGGCCTGAGCGACAGTGGCAGTAGTGGTGATATGTTGGTTGTGAGAGGTCGGATTATCGATCGCAGCCAGCAACCAGTTCCGGGAGCCAGTGTCAATATTAAAGGCACCAGCCTGTCAACGGTGGCCAAAACTGATGGCAGTTATGAAATGGCTATCCCGGTTGAAGACACCAGCAAGTCTATACGGGTTGATTTCATAGGCTTTGTCCCACAAGAGTCGGATCTATTGGTTAATGACTCACTTAACTTTGTACTGGAAGAACAAAATTATGCCTTAAGTGAGGTGGTGACAATATCATACGGCGCAGAGAAAAAACGTCAGATTGATGAAAAGATAGATGCCCGGCCCGAGAAAGGTCTGGATGATTACATCATTGAGCTGGAGAAGAACCTGCGCTACCCTGCTAATGGCACGGGCAAAAAGGAACAGGTTGTGGCGCTTATTACCATCAATCAAAGAGGCGAAATAAAAAATATTGAAATCAAACGCAGTCCGGGCGAATCTTACAGCATTGAAACCATACGTGCAATACGCAATGGTTCAAGATGGTTACCAGCCACCGATAAAGGTTTTCCGGTGGAAGATACAGTCAAAATAAAGCTTCAATTTCATCCCAAATAAATTGTATATATATTTTTAAAAACAAGCAATCTAACTACCTTTGTCCTAACCTAAAACAACCAGTATGCTAACCAAATCAACCCAATTTCTTACTGCAATTTGTTGTATAATTCTATTGAGCAACTGCGATCCAACCACCTACATTACCGAAAAACACTATTTTAACAAGGAATACCAGCTGGAAGCAATTAATGCGCCTGATTACCCATTTAAGGGACCAAAAGAGCAGCAAACCATCTCTATTGATTTCCCAAAACAAGGTGAGTTCAGGCTTAGTTTCGGCAACAGCCAATGCGAAGGCAAGTATGATGCTAATATCGACGGTTCATTCAGCATAAAACAAAGCAACTGCGAATCGCAATGCTGCGAATCAAGCTGGGAGCTATACGTGCTTACTTTAATACGTAAGACCACCCGATTTGAGGGAGGTGAAAACAATCCACTCGTCCTTTTTATTAATGACAACAACTACCTGGTGCTAGAAACGTATAAAAAGCTAATCAGCCAGACTGATGCATTATAAATTATCCAGTATCTCCCGAATACTCATTCGCTGTTTATAATTTTTATCGAAGTGACGGTGTGTTACAATGCCTTCGCGTGAAATTATATAGGTAGCTGGTACTGGCAAAGCCCGGTCGTTATTGCCGCTTGCATGGTTAATATTTATGCCTGCTGCCTGGTAGGCGACATGCTTACTTTTACTCAAATTAAATGTCACATCCCAGGCGTCCATTATTTGATGATCCTTATCGTAAATAATCGGAAATTTGGCCCCTGTTTTTGTTATGGTCTCCTCAATGGCTTCCTGGTTTTCGGGCGTAACTGCTATTACCATGGCTCCTTTTGCATTAATCAGATGAACAGAATCTTGTAATGCAGACATATGCCTGTTGCAATACGGACACCACTGCCCTCTATAAAACAGCAATACGACCTTATTTTCGGTCAGTTCTTCGGCTAAATCAATGGTATCACCACGCTGATCGATGGCCGTAAACATGGGAGCTGATTCATTAACCCGAATGCCCTCCTGAGCTGTCACCCAATAAATACTTCCAATAAAAAATAAAAATAATGCAACACCTTTCTTCATGGTATAAATATTTGATTTATGATTATTTACGGACTTAGACGAAGCTATACCTATTTCCTTACAAAAAATTTATATAAGTGTATTTGACATGGCAGGTGTCATTTACTTGACACTAACAAAAAATCATTAAAACCTAATACAATGAAAAAGGCAGTATTAATGCTTACCCTGCTAGCTATAGTGAGCATGGCATCAGCACAGGATCGTGTTGCAGTTGGATTAAAAGCCGGTTTTAACTCTACCAAAATAAAACTGAGCGACATCCCGGATGGTGAAACCGTTAAAAACGAAGCCAATAATGGTTTTCTTTTTGGTGCTTATGGTCGCCTGCGGTTAGTTGGCAACATTAGCTTCCAACCAGAAATGTACTATGCTAAAAAACAAAGTGAATTTAAGGGTATAAGTATTGATGGACAAACACCTATGAGTTTTGATGTAACTTACCATACCTGGGATATTCCTCTATTGGTAAATGCACGCCTACTAGATTTGAAAGTAGCCAGCATATATGGCTTGGCTGGCCCGGTTGCATCATTTAATGCCAAGTCAACAACTGATTTCCCTGATTACAATGGTGTTGAGAATACCAACTGGACATTTCAGGCGGGCCTTGGTGCTGAATTCTGGCGCTTCACAGCCGATGTACGTTACGAGTGGGGTATGAAAGATATTTCAAAAGCACAAATCGGTCAAAAAACCGATGTTTTAACATTTGCCGTTGGCTTTAAATTATTTGGCATATAAAAGCCTGTTCCAGAAATATAAAATATACCTAAATCTATAATAAGAGTCGGTTCTTTTTTTAAAGGCCGGCTTTTTTTTGTGTGTATTACTGCCAATACCTTCCCTCACTTATCACCTCAAAGAACGCTCAACTTTACTTTTTGGTTTGTATTAAGTAATTTGTGTGGCACAACAAATCAACTTAATTATTAGACTATGAAACGAATACTTATTATTTGCCTGGCCATAGGTATGCTAAGCTTTGGTTCAAACGTAAAGGCCGAAGAAGGGCCTGACGGAAGAGGGATTAGGGCCGGTTATCAGAACAGCTTTTTTAAGATAGATGGTGATAAGGCCTTTGATGATCCTTACAACAACTTCTACGTAGGCTATTTTAACAGCAGTAATATTGTACCCATGCTCAAATGGGATTCTGGCATTGAATACTTCCAGGTTGGGGGTAAAACAGGTAGTGCTGAACTGAAACTGCATTATTTAAGTGTACCCCTGTCTCTAAAATTAAAGCTTGGGCCGGTGTATGCCCTCGGTGGTGTCAATGGTGCCGTTAAACTCGGTGGCTCATCAGATTTTGCAGAAGTTGGAGCCGATGTTGGGGACTTTTCAACGCTTGATGCAGGTGCTCATCTTGGAGTAGGTTTTAAATTCTTAATGCTCGGTGTTGAGGCTCGCTATACCTGGGGTTTAGTTAATCAAACCGATGCCGATCTAAAATCTGAATATTTGCAAATTGGTGCGGTATTATTCTTTTAAATGACAATAAAAGTAATGAAAAAGCCCCGCTAATTAGGTTAGCGGGGCTTCTCAGTATTATTACTCCTAGTGTAAATTCGAACTAATGATTTTCATAAACTCCTCGCGTGTAGCCAGGTTTTTCTGAAAAGCACCCGTAAAATCAGATGTAGTTGTTACCGAGTGTTGCTTCTGTACCCCACGCATCTGCATGCACATGTGCTGAGCTTCAATAACAACAGCCACTCCAAGTGGGTTAAGTGTATTCTGAATGCACTCTTTAATTTGCGTTGTTAAACGTTCCTGCACCTGCAGTCGACGGGCGAAAGCTTCCACTACACGAGCCAGTTTACTTAATCCGGTAATATGATGACGCGGAATATAGGCCACGTGGGCTTTACCGAAAAATGGCAGCATATGGTGTTCACACATCGAATACAGTTCAATATCTTTCACCACAACCATCTGCTGATAATCTTCGCGAAACATGGCCGACTTAATTATTTCCTCCGGATCCATATGGTAGCCCTGTGTTAAAAACTGCATGGCTTTGGCCACCCTTAATGGTGTTTTCTCCAGCCCCTCACGCGAAGGGTCCTCACCTAACGATTCAAGTATTTTATGATAGTGATTCGATAATTCATTGGTTGTTTCGTCGTTGTATGACTCCACCTTTGAATATCCCTTATCTCCGTTTAAAGTAAATTCCATTGTGCTTTTTTTGACAGAACAAATTTTGCAAGCTGCAAAAGTGCCTATTTTCTTTTAATTTATAACTGATATTTATCTGATTTATATCTTTCACACTTTTCTTTAAGGAACTGGCAAGCCCTTTTGAGTACGTTGTTCATAAATCCGTAATATTAATTCCAACTCGTTTCGCGACAAGGCCGTTGGAACGGTCTCCATCAATTTCTGTTTATTCTTTGGCTCAAAGAATCGCATCAATGCCATGTTATCAGAAGTAACACCTATTGTTTGACTGGGCGGGATTTGTGTTTTATAGATAGTACTCCAGGTTCTCTCTTGCAACACCATTTCTTGATTCATCTCAGCATCCATGCGTATAGGTGTTTGTGTCAGTGCCTGCCTTGTAGAGTTCCTCACGTTATTTGTTGCACGGGCCATATCTGGCGTTATTACCAACGGCATTGTTTTGGCTTCGAGAGCCAGGCGCTCATATCGTGGCATGACTATAACTTCGCTAATCTCAATAGTATCTCGCGAGAGAAATACGCCTAACAGGTAATTTTTTTGGTTTAATGAATCGTTTATCTGAATGTAGGTATCCTTAAATCCCATGTGAGAAAATCGAACTACATCACCCTGTCGGGCCCAAAACGAAAACTGTCCTTTCTCATCCGATGCATAATCCATTGTTTGACGATTAAGACGGGAGTATGGCAAAACTGTCAGACTATCTTTTTCAAGTACTACACCCGTAACCCGGATGGAATCATTGTTTGTTACTTGTCCACAAAGGCCACCGGATATTAAAATGAGCAGAGTGATTAGTGTTCCTAATTTCATAGTTTAATAGATATGGTTTAAACAGATGTTCACTAATTGTAACAATCCAGCTGCCATTTGGTTGGATAAAACACAAATAAAGAGGCCCGATGCAGAACTACATCGGGCCTCTAATAATACACTAAACTGTTTAAACAATAATGTCTTTCAAATCGCGCTTAGGTACATGGTGTACCTGCTGTACATCACGCCAATACTTGATACTTTCCTCTTTCATCGCTTCAATCTTTACTTCTTCCTTTGGCTTACCCAATGCTATGATATGCACAATTTTAAGATTATCCGACAAGCGAAGCTCTCTGTGTAATTGTAATCGGTTTAATGAACCCACTATACAACCCCCCAAGCCTTTTTCCACAGCTCCCAACAAAATGCTTTGGGTAGCAATACCATCATCACAAAAGTAGTTGGCCGAAATATCAGTATCGTTTAACACCACAATGTAGGCCGAAGGCTGTTCGCCCTTCTCGGGGCCTGCCCAATCTTTCAAATAGCCTGCCCATGACAGGTGTGGAAATATTTTATCGTTTATTTCCGGTGAATTGGCTAAGAAATATTTTAAGGGCTGTGCATTACGGGCCGATGGCGATAAACGAGCCAGATCAACCAGCTCACGCAAGGTTTCCACCTCCACTGGTTCATCCTGATAAAAGCGCCTGTAACTGCGGTTTTTAAGAATTAAATCTTTCAGCATAAAAACGTTTTTTAGTTATTGTTTACGGGTAAAAAAAGCGAGACTTAATATACAAAAAATGTTATCAAGTCTCGCTAAAAAGTAAGATAATTTCCTAATACTAATACCTGGCTGAAATAACGTCCCAATCCAATATACTAAAGAACTCCTCGATGTATTTTGGACGCAGGTTTTGCTTATCAAGGTAATAGGCATGCTCCCATACATCGCAGGTTAAAATTGGCGTTAGTCCATCGCGCATTGGATTACCGGCATTGCTCTCTTTTACGATGGCTAATGAGCCATCTGCCTTTTTAACTAACCAGGCCCAACCCGATCCAAACAGAGTAGCTGCAGCAGCTGAAAACTCTTCCTTAAACTTATCGAAAGAACCGAATGAAGCATTGATGGCTTCTGCTAAAGCCCCGCTTGGAGCTCCGCCTCCATTAGGTTTAAACGACATAAAATAAAAAGTGTGATTCCAAACCTGTGCACCGTTATTAAAGATACCACCTTCCGACTTTTTAACAATGGTTTCCAGATCGGCATTTTCAAATTCAGTGCCTTTAACCAGGTTATTCAGGTTATTCACATAAGCCTGATGGTGCTTACCATAGTGAAATTCCATGGTTTGTTTTGAGATAACAGGTTCTAGCGCATCCAGCGCATACGGTAATTTTGGTAATTCAAAGTTCATATTTGTTCGTTTTAAATATTTGTCTTGGGATTAAACAAACTTACATTTTTTATGTTTTCAAAAACCTTAAAAAAATAAAAAGGGAATTCACGTTTGAATTCCCTTTTTCCCAGACAAAATGAACAAACTAAACTTTAAAACGTCTCGTTACTTCGTCCCAATTGATAACGTTCCAGAACGCACCAATATAATCAGGACGTCTATTTTGATAGTGTAAGTAATAAGCATGCTCCCATACATCCAATCCAAGGATTGGTGTTCCTTTCACATCAGCAATATCCATTAATGGATTATCCTGGTTAGCGGTTGAACTCACCACCAACTTACCATCGGCCTGCTTAACCAACCATGCCCAACCTGAGCCAAAACGTGTGGCTGCAGCTTTATTAAACGCCTCTTTAAAGGCATCAAATGAGCCAAAGTCTTTAGTGATAGCCTCAGCCAACTCACCAGTTGGTTCGCCACCGCCATTGGGCGACATTACAGTCCAGAATAAATTGTGGTTAAAAAAACCACCGCCATTATTGCGCACAGCTACTGAGTGCTTTGAAATGTTGGCCAGTAAATCTTCAATTGATTGTCCTTCCAGTTCGGTTCCGGCCACAGCTCCATTCAGGTTGTTAGTATATGCAGCATGGTGCTTTGTGTGGTGTATTTCCATTGTACGTGCATCTATATGTGGTTCTAATGCATCGTAGGCATATTCTAGTTTTGGTAATTCAAAAGCCATATTATTGTTATTATTAGGTTTAAAATTAGAATAACGATTCAAAACTAAAAACTATTTGGAATTAGTCCAAATAAAATAAAGACTATTTTATCTTTTATTTATAAAATAACCACCTAACTCTTATCAACCAACACCTTACAGAGTATTCGGTCAGTTATTCAAATAAAGTTATCTTCGTAGGCCAATATCACACATTATGAATAAAGACATACTGAAGCTCGCCATCCCCAATATTCTGACGAATCTGACTGTCCCCCTATTGGGCATGGTTGACATGCATTTGATGGGCTACCAGGATTCATCGGTTTTTATGGGAGCTGTTGCGCTCGGTGGTGTCATATTCAACTTTGTGTATTGGGGCTTTGCTTTCTTGCGCATGAGCTTAAGCGGCATGGCAGCACAGGCTTTTGGCAGAAATAATCAACAAGAAATGGCCATGATGCTTTTCAGAGGATTATTGCTGGCATTTTCGGCTGGCCTGTTACTTCTTCTGCTTCAGAAAGGAGTTGTTGGCATCAGCCTGAAAATTCTGGAGGGTAGTGATGAAGTTAAGCAATTGGCCAGTGACTATTTTTATGTGCGCATCTGGGCTGCTCCGCTTGCCATCTCCTTAATGGTGATTAACGGATGGTTTTTAGGTATGCAAAACGCCATTTATCCAATGATTATCTCCATCACCATTAATGTTGTCAACATTGCCTCATCCTTTTTCTTTGTGAAAGTACTGAACATGAAAGTGGAGGGCGTAGCCCTGGGTTCAGTAGTGGCCAATGTGGTTGGTTTTATGTTGTCCATCATCCTGTTCTTAAAAAAATACACTTACATACTTAAGGAATTTGACTGGTATGAATTAATAGACAAAAAAGGCATGTTTGGGTTCTTAAACGTTAGCGGCGACATATTTCTGCGCACCCTTTGTATCATTATTGTTTTTACCTTTTTCACTTCCAAATCGGCCGGAAATGGTGACCTTATATTGGCTGCCAACAGTGCCTTGCTTCAATTTCTATTTTTGTTCTCCTATTTTCTCGATGGTTTTGCTTACGCAGCTGAAGCTCTGGTTGGTAAGTTTACAGGAGGACGCAGCATAACTGAAGTAAAGCGCGCTGTGCGTTACCTCTTTGGCTGGGGCTTTGCATTTGCCTTTATTTTTTTAATGCTCTATGCTTTAGGCGGTCAATATTTGCTCCTGCTATTTACCAATCAGCAGGAAGTGATTAGCACTGCATCTGACTACCTGCCATGGTTAATGCTGTTGCCCCTAACCGGATTTTCATCATTCATCTGGGATGGTATTTATATTGGAGCCACAGCTTCACGCCTCATGCGTAACACTATGCTTTTGGCAACAGTTATGTTCTTTCTGCTTTTTACCTTGCTGAAGGGTTCAATTGGCAACCACGCCTTATGGCTATCTATGAATGCGTTTATGCTAAGCCGCGGATTATTTCAAACCCTTTTTTATAAACATCTAAGCGTATTCAGGCAATAACCCCTTTGTGCTACTAAACAAAATGGCATCTCACCGTATTGATGAGATGCCACACTCAATTAATTAAATTGCACGCTTAGCCTTTAATAAATAAAGACTTAATAATATGTGAGGCCATTTTAGGATTTTCTTTCAAGCGGCGGGTACTATAGCCAAACCAATCTTTACCATAAGGCACATATACCCGCATCTTATAACCTTTGCTTAATATCTCTTTACGCAGCTCAGGTGTTACACCATAAAGCATCTGAAATTCAAATTGCTCTTCGGGAATATTATTTTCTTCGATGATTTTAATAGCGCCTTCAACCAGTTTTCTATCGTGAGTAGCAATCCCTGCATATACCTTATTTTTCAACAGGTACTCCAGGTCTTTTAGGTAATGCTCGTTTACCTCATAATAGTCTTTATAGGCTATCTCTTTGGGTTCTACATAAATACCTTTACACAAACGGTAGTTAATCGGATTCTCTTCATTATGAATATCCATTAAAGCCTCCAGGTCGGGCATCGTACGCTTTAAGTAAGCCTGAAAAACCAATCCCACATGCTTAGGAAATTCAGCCTTTATGCGACGAAACATATCAATCTCCAGATCCACACACTTTGAATCTTCCATATCGATGCGAACAAAATTATTGTACTCAGCCGCCTTTGCAACAATCTCCCTAACGTATTCATAACACACCTCTGCATCAAGTAACAGACCAAAACTAGTGGGCTTCAAGGAGTAGTTTCCCTTGATTTTTTCAGCTTCAAAGCGTTCAATGATTGCTAAATATTCATCTTTATTACTTTTTGCCTGTTCCAAATTTGTGATAAACTCTCCCAGAAGGTCAACAGTAACCAGCATGCCCTTTTCATTCAATTGCCTGGAAGCCAGAATAGCTTCATCGATCGTCTCTCCCGCAATATATTTTCGCGAAAAAATCCACACAAATTTCTTCGGAAAATACGGAAGCGTTCTTGCAATTAATTTATTCATCATCGTAGATTTCCTTTTAGTTAGTTATAAAAAAAATTGCCTTTATCGGAACAAACAGACAATAGCTGCGTAATACCGACAAAATGTCAATAGCAATATTTTGTTTCCCAGGGAGTAATTCTTGAATTCAGGATTGTAAATTTTGGAACACTTTGGAAAATAAAAAATGACGAAACTCACGTTATTCAAACAATGAGTGAAATTTTAAATGATAAATGACATAAATAGGAAAAAATCGTAATTTGACGATAATAAAATATACTCTTCACTAGTTAGAAGAGATAACAGAACGACCTCTTAAAATGCTTATGGACGGTAAAATAAAAGCAATTTTAATAGCGTTGTTGGTAGTTATTAGTACGCGTGGTTATTCGCAATCCTGCAATATAACCTCACGAGCTAATAATATTGAACCCGACAAATTGTGTGCCCCTGTTTCAGTTATCTGGGATGTGGTGTATCGTGGTGTGGACGATGGCGGTACCGGTAATGTACAAATGCGTTACGACTGGGATGACGGTTCACCAATAGAAATAATTAATGCAACGCTTATTGATGCAGCAACTGGCGAATGGGAAACCAGTAACAACCATATATATCCAATAGGTGGCGACCAATGTAATTATCACCCAAGAGTAACATTGGTGGTGGATGGTATTGAGTGCACCAGTTCAGTGCAGGAACAAACAGTTACTGTTTGGGACACGGATGATATGAACGGTGGCGAGATGAACATCAACCCTGTTGAATATCCAATTTGTGTTGGCAATGGAGGCACAGCTAATTTTGTTGACAACAGCCAATGGAACTGTACCCCCCCCGATGAAGAAGATGTACCCAACGACCGAAAAAGATGGGTACAATGGGTATATGGCACCAACTCTGGAGCAGGTAACTTCATTGATGACGCATTGGTAGATGGCACACTTAGAGCTTATCCTTTCGAAGCACCGGTTGAGGAGACCACAGAGCCAATACTTGGACCAACCCCGCCCATTAGTGAAGCAATGCCTATTCAAGTGAATGATCAAAGAGCTGTGGGCGATGAGTTTGAAATTGAGCTACGTAACTGGAACTATTGTAATCCCTATCCAACACACGATCCGGTGATTACCAGGGCTCGCATCGTTATTGTTGATAATCCTGATGCAACCATTACTCAGCCGGCCCCGCTTTGCGAAAATGATGCACCTATCTTTTTGACTGCTGCTACAGGAGGTGGTGTATGGACTGGCAATGGCATAGTCGATGCGTCTACGGGTGAGTTTGATCCTTCGATGGCTGGTGAAGGCATTCACCTAATTGAGTATACCGTATTTAGTGCCGCAGGATGTGTTGGTACTGACGATGTATTGGTAGAAGTTAAACCTACCCCCTCTGCTGCAATAACCCCGTCCTCACCCGCCAGTGCCTGCCCGGGCATCATAATTGAGTTGGATGGAAATCCAAGTGGGGGCACCACACCATATACCCATATCTGGACAGGTGACATTGCCTACCTCAGCAACACAGCAATCCCTAATCCTGTATTCCAGGCTAATACTGAAGGTATTTTTAATCTGAATTACCGGGTAACATCCCCAAATGGCTGTTTCGATGAAGATGCAATTCAAATAATTACCGATACAATCAGCATTAAATTCACAAACAACGATTTCGTTGCCTGTACCGGCATTTCTTTTAATATAGATCCTATGCCAACAGGAGGTTCAGAAGTGTTTGTGGAGCATTTATGGACAGGCACCAACACAGCTTTACTATCGGCTACCAACATACAAAACCCTGATTTTACAGGCCTGACACCCGGCACTTACACCTATACATACACTGTAACGGACAGTTATGGTTGTTCCGACTTTACAACCGTTACAATAGTTGTGCACCAACAACCGGTTAGCAATGCCGGGGATAATACCATAGTCTGTGGCATGGCAACTCAACTGGCTGCCGTTCCATCTATAGGAGTTGGTACTTGGACACTTATTTCCGGAACAGGAAGTGTTACCTTTTCAGATGTTAACTCACCTACCTCAGATATTAATGTAGATACCTATGGCGAGTATACCTTCCAGTGGTCAGAGGACAATAATTCATGTATCTCAAGCGATCAGGTAACTTTTACATTTGCAAAGGTACCAACGCCTATTGCAATGGAGAATGCTGACACTTGCGGACTCGTTTACCAAATAAAAGTAACACCAGATGTTGGACTTGGCCAATGGACTCTATTAACAGGTCCTGGCACTGTAACTTTTGAAGATGCCTCGGCAGATATTACAGGCGTTACTGTTACAACACCAGGCAACTATAGCTTCAGGTGGACGGAAAACAATAATGGTTGTATTGGCAGCACAGATACACAGGTTGATTTTTTCCCAATACCGGTAGCACAAATACAGCCATTTGACAATGAGCAATGCAGTCCGGCAGACGTTCAATTTGAGAATATTTCCACCAATGCCAATTCATATGACTGGGATTTTGGTGATGGGGCTACTTCGGAAGATGAAAACCCTTTGCATGCATTTACCAATTTCACATTTGACATTATCGATTATGAGATATCACTTATCGCTAAAAATGATTTTGGATGCGCCGACACGAGTATTTATGATATAAGTGTACTACCTAATGCCAGGGCTAACTTTGCCAATAGCGATAACCCTGGTTGCAGCCCGCTTGAAATAACTTTCACAAATCAATCAGAGGGAGCCAGCTCATATGAATGGCACTTTGGCGATGGTTCTCCATCTGAAACAGGAGAAAACCCTAATCACACGTTTTTTAACAACGAACAGTATGTGCAAGCCTATCACGTTGAATTGATAGCCAACAATAACTACTCATGCAGCGATACGGCCGATACATACATCACTGTATATCCAAAATATGACTACACCATCAGCGCTTCTCCAACGGAAGGGTGTCATCCCCTAAGAGTTGACTTGTTAACAGAGCCTGGTGCCATGTGGTATAAATGGGATTTTGGCGATGGTAATATAACTGATGGAGCCAACGCCATGATGAACGTTTTTGAAAACACTGAAAGCACGCCGAAAACAATTGAGGTACAAGTTTACACCAGCTCGGCTTTCGGCTGCCTTGACACCAGCAAAACATCTATTACCGTCAATCCTTCTCCTGTCAGTAGTTTCACTCCTGATGTTACTGAAGGCTGTTCCCCTCTATTAGTTGAGTTTGAAAACAACTCAGTTAATGTACAATCAAGCCGATGGCTATTTGGCGATGGAGACACCGAGAATGGAGGAGGAAATGCTTCTGCTTCACACACCTATACCAATACAACTACATCAATTAATTATTGGCTACCCAAACTAATTGTTGAAAACAGTTATGGCTGTAAGGACTCAAGTGAAGTATCATTGAGTGTCTTTCCGCAAGTAAAAGCCGCTATTACAGATGGTGGAGCAGGTTGTACACCTTATTTTGAGAGTATTCAAAACAATACCGAAGGAGCCAACAGCTATTTCTGGGATTTTGGCGACGGCAATACATCCGACAGCTTTAATGGGCACCATACATACATCAACAATACAACCAGTAATCAAACTTACGAAGTATCAATGATTGCAACTTCTATGTTTGCATGCAGCGACACAGCCTATACACAGGTTACGGCCTACCGTAGACCAATTCCTGAATATACTGTTACACCGCAGGAGCTCCAAATGCCTGAATCAACTGTTAATATCAATAACCTGACTACAGGCAGCAACCTTGAGTATCTCTGGCGCTTTGGTGATGGCAACACATCATCAGCGCAGCAGCCTGGTAATTATACTTACAATGCATCTGGCGAATATGAAATCTGGCTAAGAGCAGATGCCGAATATTGCAGTGATTCTCTGATGCAACGGGTGTTGATACATCCCAACCTGCCAATTCTGGATTACGGTCCTGATAGCGAAGGCTGCCCGCCTTTGGAAGTTCAGTTTTACAACAATTCTATCGATGCTCACACCTACTTTTGGGATTTTGGCGACGGAAATGTGTCATCCGAAAAAGCACCAAAGCATACCTACTATACACCCGGCCAATATAATGTCACACTGTTGATAGAAGGCCCAGGTGGTATTGTTGAAAGCAATGATGTGGTCATCCATGTTTATGATAAGCCATTTGCCAACTTCGAAGTGAGACCAACTGTTGTTAAAATACCAGAAACAGTATCCTTCATAAATAAATCGGAAGGCGCCATCAATTACCTGTGGGATTTTGGCGATGGTAATACCTCCACCGAACATTCCATCCAATATGCCTACCAGGATCCTGGCAGTTATGATGTAACACTCATTGCAATTAACGACAAAGGGTGTAAAGACTCTTTAACTATCAGAAATGCAGTTACGGCCAAAGAAGCAGGACGCATCGATTTCCCCAATTCGTTTACCCCCAATCCTAACGGCTCCAATGGCGGAGTATATGTACCCGGCTCACCCGAAAACCATGTATTCTACCCATTTGTAACAGAAGGAGTTGTAGAATACGAGTTTAGAGTCTATTCAAGGTGGGGAGAGATCCTATTTGAAAGTACAGACATAAATATTGGCTGGGATGGTTATTTCCGAGGAAAATTATGCCCCGGAGGAGTTTATATCTGGAAGGTATATTGCCGCTATTCAAATGGTTTGACTGAAACATTAACCGGAGATGTAACATTATTCAGATAATGAGGAAACTGCTAATCATATTGCTTACTTTTTGTGGCCTTAATCACTCAGGCTGGGCACAGGATTATCACTTTTCGCAGTTTTATGCTAATCCGCTGTACCTAAGCCCATCATTAGCTGGTGCCACCGATGGAGGCCGTCTGATTATGAACTACCGCAACCAATGGCCCGAAATTTCTAAGGCCTTTTCGACATATGCCATTTCGTTCGATAACTTCTTTCCCCAGTTTAACAGCGGATTAGGCTTTTACCTCCTTCAAGATAAAGCGGGTAGTGTTGGGCTTACGAGTACACATGCCGCCTTCCAATATTCCTATAACCTGATGATATCGAAAGAGTGGCAAGTTGTACCAGCTATCCAGTTTGCCTATGGTAATAAATCAGTCGATTTCAGTAAAATAATATTCCCCGATCAACCACCAGGTGGAGTAGGTGCCTCAGGTTCATACGATCGCCTCAATAACGAACAGATACACTATATTGATATGGCTGCATCTGTGTTTGTTTACAGCTCCAAATACTGGATGGGAGTTACTATTGACCATTTATCAAGACCCAACTACACATTCCTGAATGAGGAATCTAAATTTGATTACAAATATGTAGTCTTTGGAGGAATGAACATTTGGACAGAACAGCGCCGGCGAACAGGAATGCAAAGAGCCTTTTCAACCAGTTTCAGGTATCAGCACCAGGGGCAGTTCAACCAACTCGATGTGGGTGTTTACTGGCATAATTCGCCTATTGAGCTTGGCATGTGGTACCGTGGCATACCAGTGTTTAATCAATCTAACAGCAAAAGCCTTAATCAGGATGCCATAGTTGCTTTACTAGCGTATGACTTGGGGCCTCTCAGAATTGGGTACAGCTACGACATTACCATTTCAAGTCTTGGGTGGTCAACAGCCGGGGCACATGAATTATCGTTGATTTTCGAATTTAATCAGCGAGGCGGCTTGCGGCTGGGCGGCAAAAGACCCGCTGTTCCTTGCAGTGAATCGGCCAATCCATTGAGCAGCAAAGGTGGTAAGTACACACGTAAGAAGAGGCGATTATATTGACCTCTATATTCAATTAGCAGGAAATTCTACCAGTCATCGTCGTCATAATCTTCACGTTCAACCTCTGTCCAGTATAATGAAACATCAACCCTGGAATATTCTGAACCATAAATTAGCTGAGTAAATGTTAGCCTGACTGTGGTCGATGACTTGGCACTTAAATAAGGAATATATACTTGCTGTTTTTCAACTAGTAAGTCGCCATTCATTAAACAAACTGACACCCATACATCACAAGCATCCAAAGAACCTTTGTTCTTCACCTTTACTTCCATAACTGCCTTACCCGGTTTAACAAGTATAAGTTCCGTTTGCCTTACCACTTCGCAGCGAGCATTGTAAAGCATATCATCTATCACCTCATCTAAGAGGTATTCGCATGAAGAACACAAAACGAGAGCCAATGCAAAGCATAAAAAGCCTTTAACTTTCATAGAATTAGGTTTACTGGTTTATGCTAATGACAGCCAGCTTATGGAATACACTTAATTATTTTACTTTATTTAACATCACATGGTTAATAATACACATCCTGACTTTATGCAATACACAAAAAAAAAGGCTGCCTTTCGGCAGCCCTAAAAATCACTTTGATTATGAAAAAGTATCGTCTGAAAAATTAATTAAAAAATATCAATCAGCCGCTTTGGCTGGGCCTTTGCTTCTTCTTTCTTTGGCAGTAATACATTTAGTATACCATTGTTGTATGTGGCAGATATTTTGGCGTCATTCACTTTATCCTTTGGTAACGAAAATGAACGCTTAAAGCTTCCATAGGTAAACTCATAGTGTGAATATTTTTTATTCCCAGCCTCTTCCTCCTTAACAACTTCAATCGTTAATACATTGTTATCAACCGTTACATTAAAATCTTTCTTTTCATAACCCGGTGCGGCTACGTCAATAGCAAAAGCATCATCATTTTCCTCAATATTCACTTTAGGCGTATCAAAACACTGTCCTCCTTTTAAAGTATCAGCTGCACTTAACAATTCATTGCCAAAGAAATGATTTAACAAATTACTTGATTGTGGATACCTGTTGTTAAATTTCACTAGTCTCATAATTAAAATCTCCTATTATTTAAATTTTTAATTGTTTTCTGTTTGGTCATGTTACTTCAATGATAATGCCACCACCGCTTATCTGCCACTATTACAGATTATTACAATTCATACATGCCAATGTGTCTTGGTTTTAAATTAATAGGTGCCAAATTGACTCGCCTCTCAAGTTAATACTGGTAATCTTTATTTAAAGTATAAATAACAGAGAGGTAACTACAGGCATGCGCTAAAAGAAGACCTTTGGGGCGTTATGAGAGTTATTTTCCTCCCAACAATTCCTGTGTGTATAGAGGTTGCCTAGTGCAACCTCTTTTTAGGAGGAAATAAAAAAGCGAGTCGGTATCTACCAACTCGCTTTTTATTAATATTATCGAACTTTACACCAATCAATAATCCCAGCTAAACCCAATATTAATGCCTAACCAATTCTGTTGAGGCACATCCGAGGATTTAAATGAAGTACTGTAATCAACACTTATTGCCAGACTGGTTCGGTAGTTAACAGGCACTAACAACCCTGCTTTGGGAGCCACTGACCAGGTCCAGCCCTTATCACTTGTCGAGAACAATCCATTATCGCGCCGTTGCTCCATATAATAGGTACCTGCTGCAATTCCTACAAATGGCCTTACAACTGCATCGTCATCGGCAAAATAATATTTACCTGTTGCCTGAATAGGTATCGCATTTAAATAGCGGTATTCATTACTGGTAATTTCACCATTTCCACTTGGCAATGGTTGTGTTGCCCTGTCTTTGGCCTCATAGAAAGTGTTCCAGCCAACCAACAGACCTACTCCGATGCTTGGGTTTACAAACTTCTCGAATTCGATGTTGGCGCCTCTGAAACTGGCCGGATTAATATAATCTTTGGTATCGCCCATTGGCAATGCCATACCATAGAATACGTTCGTTTTGGTTTGTGCGCTTACCTCCAGACTAATGATTGTAAGGGCAAAAATGAATATGTATTTTACTAATTTCATATTGGTTGTAATTAAAAGATTGAGGTAATGTTAGGTTAAAAAGGAGCCTGATTAAATAATTCATCAATGCCTCTTTCGATGCGACTGGCAGTATAGCTTTGGCTGCCCTGCATTAAACCATCAAGAACACCTGTATAAACAAGTGGCGCTGTTTTCTTCTCTGCATCACGATTTTCGTAATCAGCCATTTCTATAATAATAGATCCGGTTTTATAGTTGTAATAAACAGGGTACCATGGATACCAGCCACCCCATCCCCAACCGGGATAACCAGGGTACCAGCCGCCCCACCAGCCACCGCCCGGAACCCAGGCTGCACCAGAATTATTCTGCTCTAATATCACTATAGCAATGGCTAGTGAAGTATCCGCTTCGGCCTCAACCATACCCAGACTATTTAATTCTTCACGCATCTGCTTAAGAATATTTTCATCATGCACCCTGTTAGGTTTTTCAACCTCATCGCCATCTTTGACATACAAAATTTCTTCGGGTAATGAGTAGGTTTTACCATCTAATGCATCCCAATTGTAGGCTGGATCATATTTTGATATTGAGGTATCTAATTCATCAACATACTCAGCTCCACCCGGATAACAGGCATAAACTGAAAATAATAGCCCTATGACTAATAAAAAATTCAAATGTGTTCTCATATAATATCGTTATTTAAGGTTAGATAAAATTACGCGTTAATAGTTGCGCTTAGTAACAATTTTAAGGAAAATTTTGCAAGCAGTTACATTTTTTGATTCAAACAAAAGAACAAATATATGACTAATTTGGTTTATTTTTACAGTTCAATGAACCATAACAGTTTTTAGACTATGAAAAAATTACTACTTATCATTTACATCTTATCGGCAGGAATTTCAGGGATTAATGCGCAGAAAACAGAACAAGAATTAGGCCTAATTGGCTCTATATTAAAATCTGAGATAAAAGTTTTCTATGCACAGAACATTAAGTTGTCAACATCAGAAAGTGAAGCTTTTTGGGCGATTTATGATGAATATGAAGCTGCTTTAAAACCCATTAGCAACCAGCGGGTTGAATTACTTAAAGAAATTATTGCCAAAGAAGGTGCACTATCTGAAGATGAGCTTGACAAAAAAATTATTGCACTAGATAAAGCACAGAAAGCCCGTCAGAACCTGCGCATGAAATTCTATAAAAAGTTTAAAAAAGAACTCGGCATGAAAGTAGCTGCTCAGTTTTATCAGATAGATGGGTATATCTATACACACATTAATGCTACCATTATTGAAAGCCTGCCGATTATAATTCCTGAGAAGAACTAACAATATCGATAATCATTACTTTATAAAGCTCGGTTTAACCCGGGCTTTTTATTTTTACACAGCCCCCTGGTCGATCATAGCTTCAGCCACCCTTTGAAATGCAGCTACATTAGCTCCTCTCAAATAGTTCACACCTTCTTTATTCTGACTACCGAACTGCCGGCATAAATTATATGTCCGCTCCATAATATCCTGCAGGCGATTTTCAATTTCCGAATCAGACCAGGCCACCTTCATGGTATTTTGCGCCAGTTCAAGTGCTGAAATTGCTACACTTCCAACATTCGCAGCCTTGCTGGGCACATATGTTATTGAGTTATCCATCAAAAACTGGATGGCCTCTTCGGTACATGACTGATCGGCGGCCTCTATTAGATACCGGCATTTATTAGCCTGAAGCATGCCTGCTTCCTTAACATCTATCTCATTTTGAATGGCGCAAGGTATGGCAACATCACACTCCACCTCCCATGGCTTTTTCCCCTCTACATAAATAGTCCCTGGAAACTCTATGGAATAAGGGCGTACTAAATCCTGCGATGTAGCTCTTAACTCAATCAGATACTCGAGTTTTGTACTATCAATGCCGCCCGGATCATACACATAGCCATCAGGCCCTGAAATGGTTACCACCTTTGCCCCCATAGCATTGGCTTTTTTTATAACACCATGGGCCATATTACCAAAACCAGACACGGCTATTGTTTTACCGCCCAATGAATCATTATGCCGCTTGAGTAAGGACTTTAAAAGATAAACAACGCCATAGCCATTGGATTCGGCTCGTAAACCGGTACCGCCCCAATCGGGTGACTTGCCTGTAAAGGCACCACTGTGCTGATGTGTTAGCTTTTTATACATACCAAAGAGGTATCCAACTTCCCGGCTGCCTACTCCTATATCACCGCCCAATATATCAATATCAGCACCTACAGCGTCCCACAGTTGCAGTATATAGCTCTGGCAGAATCGCATAATTTCAGCTTCTGATTTACCCTTAGGATCAAAATTAGCTCCTCCCATGGCTCCTCCCAATGGTAGCGAAGAAAGGCTATTTTTAAATACCTGCTCAAAAGCCAGCATCTTAACCGTACCCAATGTTAATGCAGGATGAAAGCGTACTCCTCCGCTATAAGGCCCCAATGCATTATTATACTGCACCCGATAGCCACGATTCACAATCACCCGGCCCTCATCATTTAGCCAGGGCACTTTAAACTGCAGCACCCTGTCCGGTTCAGTCAAACGCTCTAACACAGCTGCGTTGCTCAGCCTGAAGTCGTCTCTGATACGATCTTCAACTGTGCTAAGAAAGACCCTGACACCCTGAATAAACTCGGGTTCATTGGGATTATTAAGTTGTAGCTGATACAGAAACCTATCCAAACTCATAATTGAAGTTTTTATTCGATACTATATTCCAGAGGAAATTCTTCATTTTTGGCAGCATTATATCCAGGTGGTAATACCACTCCTATCCCCTTCTGACCATCAATCTTCACTGTGCAGGCCGATGGCAAACGCACATGCCTCAGATACTCATCCTCATATTCGGCAGGTAAACTGTCGAGGTAGCTTGTGTCTACAAAACCATCGCCAATGGAAGGGGTCACCGTAAAATAACCAACACGCAGGCTTGTCAGATTCTGAAAGAAATGTGTGCCTTGCGATGGATCAACCCGGTAATTTTCAAGGCCTGTTTCCACAATAAGGCGGGCCGCCGAAATCTGTGTCCATTTAACCGGAACTCCCAGCCAGGAATCCTGCGACCCCCACCGCCCGGGACCAATCAAAATATATGACTTATGGTTTCGATGAAACGGAGCATTTAATTGCTCAATAATGAACACCAGCTTAGTGTTATTGGCCGGGTTAAATGATTCTGGCCTAATATATATAACATCCTGTATATCATCAATAATTCCATTTCCAAGAGCCGATGTTGAATGTACCAAAGTATCTGATGGTTCAAGCTCTTCCAGCTTCTCTGTAATGGACTCTTTGGAGTCAACAATAGGCCTGATTTGCAAAAGGTAAAATACAGGTGGCTGTCCTTGAGGCACCTGCAAATCCACTGCAAACTCCACCTCAACCGGCTGATTCATTTCCTTCTGACCAATCTCCATAACCTTCTGAATAATTGGGGCCAACGGAAAAGCATCGTATTTAAGCACATTGGCAAAGGTAACCAGGCGCAAGCCTTTGGCCATTAAACCATCCCTAATCATGTGGTTGTTATAATCGTATACCGATCCCAGCCAGCGTAAGGTACCATGTTCCTCAGCTGTTTTCAGGTCGAGCTTCTCAATGTTTACGGAATCATTGACTGAAGGATGAAAGCTGGATGACTTAAGATCAAGCGCAAAAAAGTTCTTTTGTGTTTCGCGAACGGCCATGTCGGTGCTGGATAATTGCAGTATTTTCTGCGGATATTTGGGGGAGAATCGTAAGGAAGCACTGCCTTCTACAATGTGTTTACCCAATCCCATGGCCACATTAACAGTTCCATCCTCGGCTTTCTCAGGTTCAATAGGGTAAAAGTTAACAGAGCGTCCTACGCCTGAAAAGGTTGGATAAAACACATCGCCATGGCGCTGACCAACCACCTCCTGCAGCACAATACCCATGCGTTCCTCATCTATTACGTTCATGGTGGCTTCCATGTAACGCTTGCTGGAATTATAAAATGCAGAGGCATAAACGCACTTAATGGCATTACACAACTGTTCCAGCACAATATTTTCCTCATCATTATTGGCAATCATGTAGGTTGAATAGATCCCAGCAAAAGGTTGGTAATGGCTATCTTCCAACACACTTGATGAACGCACGGCAATGGGCTTATTAACGATGGAAATAAATTTATACAAGTCACCATGAATACGCTCTGGTAAATGCGCTTTTACAAAGGCTTTCAGTATCTCCTCATCACTAGCCTCTGACAAGGCTATCGGATACAATTCATTCACCTCCATAAATTCGTCAAACACATCGGTACTGAGCACGACGGTTCGCGGAATAGTAACCAATACATTGTCGAAGGCATGGATAGCATCATACTTCTTTATCAACAGGTTAAGAAATGCCAGTCCCCGGGCTTTACCACCGATGGTGCCATCTCCAATTCTGGTAAATGTAAGGTATTCATCAAAGCGTTCGCGGTAAAACTTGGCAATAACGCCACGCGACTTGCTGTATCGGAAATTGGCAATGGTGTCGAACAAAAAGCGTTTGGTGGCATCCAGATTGGCAAAATCTTCCACCTTCAAGTATTTAATCACCTCAGCAATGGAAAACAAAGCCCTGGCATTGAGCCATTTTGAAACATGATCGCGCTGAAAATGGTAAAACAAGGATTCATCCGGAATTTGAAATAATTTCTCCTGCAACTCCTTCAGGCTACTTACCCGTCCCACTTCCTGCCCGTTGGAAGGGTCTACAAAAACAAAATCACCAAAAGCCAGGTATTTATTAATAAAATGCTTGAGGCGCCTTAACAGCGATGAAGAATGCTTATATAAGAAAGCGACCTTTAAATCCTTAGCTACCTTTTCGAGGCTGCGATTAGAGGATTGCAACAGAAACGGCATGTACTTATTCCGTTCTTTGACGTGCCTGGCCAGCTTAATACCAGCCTCAGTATCTTTCACACCTCCTTTTGCATAGGATACATCAGAAATGATTCCCAGCAGATTATCTTCATATTTCTCATAAATAGCGATGGCTTCTTCATAGGTGCGTGCCAGCATAATTTTAGGGCGTCCGCGCATGCGCATCATTTTCTGGTGTTCATTCAGCCCTTCATCCATAAATTTTTTGGCCTGCGTAAGTATGATGCGATAGATAAGCGGCAGATAGCTCGAATAAAACCTGACCGAATCCTCCACCAACAAGATGGCTTGCACCCCCACCTCTTCCACATCATGCTGCACATTCATCTCGTCTTCAATCAGCTTGATAATGGCCAGCATAATGTCGGCATTGCCCAGCCAGCAGAAGATATAATCAATGGCACTCGTATCTTCACGGCGCATCCTCACCGATACTTCGCGGGAGAACGGAGTGAGCACCACAATCGGAATCTTCTCATACGATTCTTTAACCTTTTTGGCCATTGAGAAAGGGTCCATTCCGCCGATACTCAACATGGTAATAACCAAGTCGATTTGCTCACTACCCAGCACCTCCAAAGCTTCTTCAGAGGTCTCAACATGAATGAAATGAGGTGGATAACGCAGGTTGAGCGACACGTACTCATTGAAAATCTGCTCATCAATACGCCCGTCCTCATCCAACATAAAGGCATCGTAGCCACTGCAGATTAGCAGAACTTTATGGATGCGCTTTTGCATCAGGTGCCCAAAAGGTGTTTCAGAAAAATAGCCGGTCTGCTGTATATTTTGTGGGTTTGTCATTAAACTAATAGTTACGCTGATTACTGGTTTATGTGCCTACAAGGTAATGATTGCTTTCCGTTTTTTACCATCCATGCGCATCACCAAGGGCTTATCAAAGCGAATATGTCTGAAATAGGTGGTCTGCTCAATTTGCCTGGCATCTTTCAGCACTTCCCACTTGATAAACGATGCGGGCTCACTCTTCACCACTGAGCAATAGCCCACCTGCATGGTGGTAACATTATGAAAAAAATGCGAACCACAGGAAGCCTCCAAAGGAAAATCATCCAGATCGGTTTCTACAATCATCTTGGCATTAGATATCTGGGTCCAGTTGACGGGTATGCCAATCCACGGATCGCGCGTGCCCCATCTACCCGGCCCTATTAATATATAATGCCTGTTTTCTTGTTTCATCTTTGCATTTAAGCGCTCAATTTCGCTGGCCATATCCCTTGTTTTGGCCTTATCAAACCGGGCACTATCTATATAAATGATGTCAGTAATGGTTTTGTTCTTGCCATTGCCCATACTTTGCTCCGATTGCAGGATTATTTCATCGGTATTAATGCGCTCCATATTGATGCTGTAGTTTTGCGCACCACCCAGTAACGGCTTAATCTGTAAAAGGTAGAAGGTAGCCCGTCCATCCTTGTCTTTTTTCAGATCCACAGCAAACTCTATTTCCACCGGTGCACCCATGGACTCCTTCACCACATCGAGCACTACTTCCAGTGCCCTGGACAAAGGAATATATTTATACTTGAGTATATCGGCAAAGTTTAGCACACGTGGCCCGCTGGCATCCAGTCCGGCCTGTATGGTATTATTATCGGGATTATAAACCGAGGCCAGATGACTGAGCGTCCCATGCATTTCAGCCTCATCAACATCGAGGCGCACCAGTCCTGCCGTCTCCCCCTCAAGCAGGTTCAGATTTTTCTTTCTTAAATCAATGGCATAAAACTCTGTCTGGCTATTCTTCAACTGGTCCTTGGCCGAGTTATTATCCAGGTCCGGATAAACCGGACAAAAGCGCAAGGCTTTTTCACCATCCACCACATACTTACCAAAACCCAGGGCCATCACTGCGAAGCCATCCTCGGGATTCATGTGACCAAATGAGTAATAGTTGTACGACTGAGCAACGCCACTTATATGCGGGTAAAATACATTGTCGTGCGTATGCCCCACTGCCTCCTGTATCACAACAGCCATTTTCTCCTCCTCAATTTTAAAATCAACCGCCTCGGTAAAAGCCCTGGCAGAATCACTAAACACGGAGGCAAACACCAGTTTGATGGCGTTGCACAACTCTTTAAGCCGTTCCTGCTGAGTATCGGCATTATTAGGCAAGAGGTAGGTTTCAAACACACCGGAGAATGGCTGCTTCTGGCTATCTTCCAGCAAGCCGGATGAACGCACCGCAATAGGACCTGTAAATATGGTCAGCAGGCGTTTCAGGCGCTGTACCAGCGATAAAGACAGTTCCCCACCCAGAAAGAGTTTTTTTATCTGGTGATAGTTGAGGTTACGAAAGATGAGTTCTCTGAAACTGTTACGTTCCATAAATAACTCAAACTCATCGGCTCCCACCACCGTAGTGCGTGGTGTACGAATATTAATACCTGGTACATGTGTTTCAAAATCAAAATTAAACAAGAGGGTGTTGATAAAAGACAGGCCCCGCCCTTTACCTCCCAGCGAACCACCCGAGAGGCTAACAATATTGGTGTCATCAATGACTTCCACCTCATCAAAATCAATGACCTTGCCCTGGTTCTTCTCCTCGCGGTGCCGCTTAATCACCTCTAACAGGTACGAACGTATCTCTTCAGCTCCCTCAAAATCGGTGATGCGGTACGGGGCTATCTTACGGGCAATCCTAATCTCGCCACGCGCCATCAGCCATAAAGAGAAGTGATTTTTCCGTGCATGGTAGACGATTGATTCAGCTGGTACTTTGCGCATGGTGCGTTCAAACTCCTTCAGGTTGCGGGCTACAGCAATGGTGCGACCATTGGCATCTTTATAGGCAAAATTACCAAAGCCCAGATAATGGCTGATAAAGGTTTTGATATCTTGAATCAGGCTTTCGGAATATTTGTTGATAAAAACAGTTTTTAGCTCATAGGCATCCTGCGAATACTCTATTTTGGATGACTGTAGTATGACCGGCAAATCTTTGATGTGCGACTTAACGTAGTTAACCAGTTCAAAACCGGCATTGGCATTTTGCTGCCCGTTTTTTGAAAACTCCACATCAGAGATAAGGCATAACAGGTAGTCGCGGTACTTTTCAAATATCTCCTGGGCCTCTTCATAGGTGCGGGCCAGTAGTATTTTAGGTCGTGCCTTATGCCTTAACACAGCATACAGCTCATCCTCTTTCACATCATCTATCAGGCGTTTGGTTTGTTCCAGCACACTGGCATAAAGCAGTGGCAAATACTTGGAGTAATAGCGCACCGAATCCTCTACCAACAGAATAACGCGAGCCAGCCCTATCTCTGTATCATTCTCCACATTCACCTTGTCCTCAAGGTGGTAAACCATGGATGAAAACACCTTAGGATCGCCATTCCACACAAAAATCTCATCGAGTACACCTAACTCGCGCTGGCGAGCCTGAAAATATGGTATATCGCCATCGTTATTGAGCAGCATGAAAATGGGAATGTAGGGGTATTCCTTTTTCACCATCTGGCTGAGTGCCATGGGCGACTGTTTTTCAACGCCCACCATCACAATAATAAGGTCGTAGTGCTTTTCGCTGAGTTTGGCCATGGCTTCCTCATAGGTGGTAACCCCTGTTACACGTGGCAATAGCGAGAGGTGCAACTGGTAAAACCCACCCATCACCTGTTCGGTGAATCGTCCTTCATTTTCAATGGCATAAGCATCATACAAAGTGGCTACCAGCAGTATTTCCTTGACTTTAAAGGGCATTAAATCGTGGTAAATATCCCGCGCCGCATTGTTACGGTGCATAAAATTCTGCAACAGGTGCTTGCTGTTACCGGTTGATTCGGTCACAACATCTGACTCATGGCTAACGGTTCTAACCTGGTGCGGATGCCCCACCTTCTCCATCAGGTTGCGAGCCTCCATGCTGTTGAGGTAGCCCACTATCAGGTGGCTCAGATTCAGTATCAGGTCATTCTCTTCATTCAGAAAGAGCTCTTCCTGAGTTTTGGCCAGTTCTTTCAAATAGTATATCTCAACAGTTCCTTTTTTACCATTGATGGTTTCAAAGGAGTGACGCAGCAACCAGGGTGTTTCAACAAAACCAGGACTTAAGTATTCCTGCCCTTCCAATGTTATGCGGGCTACCGAATAATCGGGGTGCTGCATACCCGCCGGCATGCGGTCAACAATGTGACTTAAGGTATATGCAATGGGCATTTGAAGAGCAATAATACGAGCCGTTTCATTGATGGTTTGCAGCTCTTTGACCCTTTCTTGCCGTTCAAACTTATCTTTGGCGGCCAGTTGGCTATTCAGAAAATCGGTTATCAGTCGCGACAGGTTGATTAATAAATCACGCTCTTCGGCCAAAAAAGGGTCACCATTAAGCGACGGAAATTCCTTGATATAAAACACATCTATGGAACCCGATTGCCCGTCGCTGGTATGTAAGCGCTGCGTTTGCACCCACTCCGATTCCATAAAATGTTCGCTCTTGTACTCGCGCCCGCCATAGCTGATGCGCGCCACTGTGAACTCGGGGTACTGCCAGCCAAGGGGCATAATAAATGCTATTTGTTGCAGCACATCATCTATTGACTTCCCTTCATTGATAATGCGTGTAGTGCGGTTAATGGTTGATAATTCTTTGAGGCGCTCAACCGATTCGGAATGACTACGCTCGGCCACAATGCGGTTAATAAAACCTGTTAGCATACGGGCCAGCTGGTTGAGCAGTGAGCGCTCATCGCGCGAAAACACGCCTTCGTCTTTTGGCGGGTGTTCCTCTATATAAAAGGCATCAATAACGCCTTTCTTACCATCTATGGTTGAAAAGCGCTCAGTGAGCCCGTTCAAGGTCTCCATAAATCCGCTGGTCGAAAACTCAATCTGCTTATAGCGGATACGCACACATATATCAGGGTAGGTAAAGCCTTTACCCACTATTTCTATCACTTCTTCAATGGTTTCATCAACCGGGTTTTCCTGCTGAATAATTTCCAAAACCTGGTTCAAGGTATCGAGCACGCGCTGAGAACCCGTAGCCGGAAGCTTTAATGGATGAGGCATAGATGACATAATAAGGTATCTTAGATGCTATAAGTTACACAAAAAGGATAAGAAGTGCCTATTTACAGTCTTCATTCACAAGGAAATTGCTTTTTTTAAATTCAAGCACTTTGTGTGAAACTTATTCGCTATTATTCCAAAGAGAATCTTCAATTACCAGGTGCGGATGATATCTCTGCTTCATCATCGTATTACAGGCTGACAAAGTCACCATTTGACTCGATAAATTAAAAGTAATTGAAATAAAAAACACTCCTCAGCTCAATAAATTGAATCATTGAGGTAATAAAATGAATATCTGAACTGATAAAGTCATAATTGGAACAGATTAAATAAATAACTGAAGAAATAAAGTCACTCCTCAATTCGGCAAAATCAATCTTTGAGGTGATAAAATGAGTATTTGGGTCGATAAAATCAAAATTGGAGCAGATAAATTGAATAACTGGAGTAATAAAGTTGATCTCCGACTTAATTAATGAGCCGATGATGCCATACTTTTCGACAAGCTGCATCAACAGCCAATAGCAAGAGTAATCCATTGAATTTTTAAACATTAAGCCTAAATAATTATCGCATATGGAAAATATATTTCTTAACTTTTTTTACTGAAAAGAAAGATGATCACAACCCAATCCTGATTTATTGACAGAAGGTATGCTAAAAACCTGAGTTCGATTAAAATTACAGAGCTCAAAATTTCTTAAATAACTGATTTACAATGCAAATTTCAGAAGCGTAGCGAGCTACGGTGATGAAATTTAAAGCAGTAAATCGATTATTTAAGGAAAAGCTTAGAGTTTCACCTATAAATATTCATTTTCATCGTCATATCTGTTCACCATAGCTCGCTATGCTTTCACAAATATTCCTTGAAACTAAACATTTATAAGCGATTTGAG
>NZ_JAGTAR010000033.1 GCF_018156225.1 Carboxylicivirga sediminis | reverse complement strand
ATTGGGTTAATTCTGATTCTGGCCAAGAAGGAACACCGGAATCTGCCCAATCTGATATTTGCCATTTTAATGGTTAACCTCACTATATTTAACTCTTTGACACTTTTTAAAAATATAGGATGGTTCGAGTCCTACCCCTACTTATTTGCTATACGGGTACCTAATGAACTGCTGTTTGGCCCTTTCCTTTACATGTATTTTATGCAACTGGCCAAGCGCCGGATCGATTTTAGCCTAAAGTTTTTCAGTCATCTATACATTCTTGGCCTGAGTCTATTGCTGGTCATTCCACTGCTTATCTTTTATAAGACGCCTTTTGGGCACAATCCCTGGATGGATCGCTATTTTGAGTATTACCAGCTCATTGGAACTGAAATTGTAAGCATACAATTTGTGGTGTATTCTTTTATTGTGTATACCCGGCTCAAAAAGAAGGGCTTTATGGAACTGGCAAAAGAACACCCTGTATGGTCTGCACATTTTAGATATATCCGCCTGATTTCGATTCTGCTTATTGTGCATGGTCTTACACGTTTACTGGAAGTAAACCTGGGGTTGTATCATGCCTCTTTTCAGAAGTATTTTGAATTTGGAAATGTTCTTATATACTCGGCAGTTGGCCTGATATTTACCTATTCACTCATCTCTAACCCGGTTGTGTTGCACTATGATACTTCTCTTTTCAACCTGTCTGGTAAAAAGAAGAAAGAGGGAACTTCACTTGAAAAAGAGGAAGCGCTCTATTACATGAGTAAACTGAATAAACACATGGAACTGGCCCGTCCTTACCTGAATCCCGACCTGAGCGTTCAGGAGCTGGCTGAACAGGTCAAATTAACGGCGCGCATTATTTCAGAAGTGGTGAACAATGTAATTGGGCAAAACTTCAATGATTATATCAATAACTACCGAATAGAAGAATATAAGCGCTTATGTGCTGATGCATCAAAAGCCCATTACACCGTTTTGGCGCTTGGTTATGAAGCGGGATTTAAATCCAAAACCACATTCAATACTGCATTTAAAAAGTTCACTGGCAAAACACCCTCAGAATACCGAAAAGCTACAAGCTAATACCAGTGCTTGATAGAACACTCCCCTATTTAGTTTTATTATAAACTCTTTCCGTTCACCCTGTCATTCAGGGCTGTAAGAGTACCAAATCATGTTTCAGAACGCTGATAAGAACGTCCTATTCAGCCGGAATCAGGATTTGGAACGACTGCCATACGGATGAAATCTTTCTTTGTTGTAATCATTGAATTTAGCTCACTATAATCTTAAAAATTATGGCAACAGAAAAGGATAAAACAAAAGCGGCCTTTGGTAGAAGAGAGTTCCTGAAAATAGGTTCAGCCGGAGCTGTTTTGGGCGCTGCAGGCATAGCTGCTATACCACATAAAGCAGCCGGTGAAGTGCTCGATAAAGAAACCAAGAAAGCGGTTATTAAACCTTTGGAGGACTTCCCGGTAAAGATATCACCCGACTATAAACGATTTTCACAACGCAATACTGTATTCAGCCGTGCAGTGGGCGGCATTGATCCTGCATTAGCTGCCAAGGCCCGCACCTTTGAGCGATTCGAAACAGATGAATCACGCCCGGGATTCACACGTATCGATTGGGCCCTGCACCATGGCTCGTGGGCTATTGAGCACGCTGCAACGCCAGGTTCTAAATTTGGTATGCCTAATACTGGCTGGTATAGCTGGCAACAAAATTTACCTGAACAGCGAACGAACTTTCTGGATTTAAACTATGTCAACCACGAACGGCATGAGTTTACAACTAAAGCGGAGGCCTCTGCAGTCATTAAGCGGGCAGCGCGCCACTTTAAAGCCGATTTAGTTGGTATTGCGCCACGCAATAAAATGTGGGACTACGATAAACATTTTGTGGCATTGAATGGGCAGGAGATTGGTTGGGAAGAGTTTCCGTTTAAGCCCAAATCAGTGATTGTAATTGGTGTGGAGATGGATTATGAAAACATGGCAACCGCACCATCTTATACGGTTGAAGGAGCCATTGGCGAAGGCTATTCTCAAATGGCTGTTACGGCATTTCAGCTGTCTGTATTTCTTAAAAACCTTGGTTATAAAGCGGTGGCAACCGGAAACGACATGGGCATGAGTGTGCCATATGGCATTGCTGCCGGATTGGGAGAAGGCGGCCGCAACGGCTTACTCATCAACTACAAATACGGGCCTCGCTTCCGCATTGCCAAGGTATATACCGATATGGACTTTGTGGAGTATGATAAGCCGGTTAAATTTGGAGTGCGTGAATTTTGTAAGCGCTGCCAACGCTGCGCTGATGCCTGCCCTTCCAAATCCATCCCCAAAAATGTGGAGCCCACAATGAAACCAACTCATGGTGGCGAAACCTGGTTCAATAATCCTGGTGTGGAGAAGTGGTACATTAATGCCAAAACCTGCTTTGAATACTGGTGTGAAGGCAATAATTCCTGTGCCTCCTGCATTACTTCCTGCCCCTATAATAAACCCGATTTCTGGCACCATAAGCTGGTCGATAAAGTTTCGGCATTAATGCCAGGGCCGGTTCACAGCTTCATGCGCGAAATGGACATTGTATTTGGCTATGGTGATACCTTCGACGAAAAAGCAGTGAAGAAATTCTGGGCTGATAAAGACCGTGAATACAACGGCTACTAGGGTTAATAATTTGGATGTATAACATTTATAAAAACATATTACTATGATATTTTCTGGAATTGAACTACTGTTTTTCATCCTGGGATTCATATCCTGCCTGGCAATGCTGGGTCTCATCAGCTTGAATATGAAAAGCCGCCTGGATTGGAAAAAAGGGAGCATCATTGGACTGGGAGCATTCCTCTTGTTGTTTTGCATAGCCTGGTCTGTTAGCTCTGTGCTTGAAGGAGAACCACGTGCCGCCAGTATGGGCATCGTGGTATTTGGCATGCCTGCTTTAATTCTATTGACATTAGGATTAAGAATGGCTTTAAAAAAGAGTTAATCCATCTTATAATCACTACCACAGAATCCTGTATATCAATGAAACAAGTTGTTCGCTGGTTAGCATATGGCAGTTTAATAGCTGCTTTTGCCATCGGCCAGTTCAATAATTCAAAAAACAATGGGCTGCAATCACTGGAAATATCAGAAGGGCTGGAATTGAAGCGCATTGGTTTAATGGGAGAAGTATATACAGCCACCAGGGAAGATACCTTAATCGGGTATCTCTCCTGTGGTCGTTCACAGGGATATGGCGGTCCTTTGGAGGTAGCTGTTCTTGCGGATACAGCAGGACACATCCAAAACATGGACTTGCTGCGCCATGTGGAAACCTTTTCGTTCATTGAAAAGCTGCGGGCTCAATATTATTTCCGACAATACAAGCAGAAAGCTCTGGCCGATACCTTTCAGGTGCATCAAGATGTGAATGCGGCATCCGGTGCAACAATAAGTTCTGTAGCAATTGCGCAGGCCACCCGTGATGCTTCATATGCCATTCTCGAAACAGCCATGAATCAAGAGGCACCCGCCATTAAAAAACAGTGGCGTCTGACACCCAAAGAAGGTATTGTGCTGGCCATATTTATATTGGGAGTGATAGCTACTTATTTGCGGAAGAAACAACTTCGATATATCACCCTGGGATTGTCAATGATCTTCATGGGAATCATATTCAATGCCTCCATTTCCTTGTCTCACTTCGGACGAATTCTTTTGGGGTATTTACCAGATATACATCACCACCTGGTATGGTGGGTATTGATGGGAGGCTCATTGGTCAGTATTGTAATCTGGGGGAAAAATGTGTATTGCCATGCTCTATGTCCATTTCATGCCACACAAATGTTATTAAATAAAGTGTCAGGCATTAACCTGAAATTTGCCATGAATGCCACACGCATTATTCGCAAGATACCTGGATTTCTGTTATGGTTCTCGGTGCTGATGATTTTGCTCTCATCCAACCCAACACTGGCTGGTTACGAACCCTTTGCCATGCTATTTTCTCTTGAAGGATATGGTGTACAATGGTATATTCTGCCAGCGGCATTAGTAGGTTCACTTTTTATCTCCGATTTTTTCTGTCATTACCTATGCCCGGTTGGCACAACCTTTAAATGGATTCAAAAACAGCGGCGCTCAATAATAACATTCAAAAGCAAGAAGAATGAACACTGTGAAAAAAATAAAGAACACAACGAAGAGAAAAAAGTGGCTTGAGAATAGTACTGCAGCTGTTCTTTTCATTATTGGTTTTGCCACTATCCTGTTTTTTCTGATTGGTCAACTCATACAATTACCTGTTTCATAAGCGTAAAAACCATTGCCTGGCAAGCGTTTCACAAAACTTGTTTACAGCAAAAAGAGTTGAGACATTAGGAAATCGAAATGCAATTGTCAATCGGTAAATAATCAGCTCTGCTTTTTTTATATATTTTTGAAACCTGATTCTCAAATCTGAGTAACAACTAAAGAGTATTTTCACTCAGGATTGTTTCATTAATAAAAGTAATTTAACATGAGACTGACGTTCTTTCTTCTTTCGATAGCTTTAATGGTAGCAGCAGCTACAGCCACCGGTCAAACCGATGTGTTTGGCAATAAAATTCCGACTAAAAAGAAAAACATCACCCCTATTCCGGCACATTACAACCAGACGGATGCCAATGGCATGAAGCAAGGCCCCTGGGAAAAACGCTATACCGATGGCACCGTGCTATACAAGGCCACTTTTAAGAATAATAAACCGGTAGGAAGCTATACGCGTTATTACCCCAATGGTAAAATGAGTTTAGAGATTATCTACGATGAGAACGGTGAATATGGAAAGGCGCGCTTATTTAACGAAGAGGGCAACCTTACATCGAAAGGTAATTACCAGGGCAAAGACAAAATTGGTACCTGGACTTATTACGCTGCAAAAGAGGCTGTGCTGGCTACTGAAGAATTTGTTAATGGGCAATCGCATGGCCAGTATAAAGTTTTTTACCAGGACGGGGCTGTTGCTGAAATCATTAACTGGCAAAACGGCAAGAAAGAAGGTGAATGGCTAAAATTCTTTAAGAATGGAGCGCCCATGCTGAAGGCACAATATGTAAATGATGAGTTGCATGGTAAATATTTATATTATTTTCTGGATGGTCAGCTGGAGATAGATGCCACCTACAAGCACGACAAAGAAGATGGTGAATGGACATTCTATCATGCCGATGGAAAAATCAATTACCAGTTGAAATACAGCAACGGACAACTAATGAACCCCGAAGTGCTGGAAAAAAGAAGAGCCGAGGAACAAGCCGAGTTTGAAAAGAAGCGAGCCACCTTGAAGGACCCGGAAAAGATGGGTAACAACCCCGAACAATTTATGAGATAGCAGGCCTATGAAATACCTTTCATCCATACTACTTTTATGGTTATGCCTTACGCTAAGTATGGCACAGGATGGCTATTTCATAACGTTTACTGACAAAAACAACTCCCCTTACTCATTGGACAGACCTGAAGAGTTCTTATCGATAAGAGCTATTCAGCGACGAGCCAAACAGAACATCGCTGTTGACCAGAGTGATTTGCCGGTGAATCCGGCTTATATTGATAGCCTGATAAAATATGGCATTGATGTTAAACACACCAGCAAATGGATGAATGGCGCCATTGTTTTCAGCAACAATAAGGCCCTGATGGATACCTTGGAGCGTGTGCCTTTTATCAATACAGTTGAACTGAATAAACCAGTCATTAGCACTGGCACTTTCAAAAAACTGGAGCCTCTTGTGCCATTGCTCAAAAGTGCGCTGGACTCACCCTACGGCGAATCGTGGTTACAGGTTAGTACAGCCAACGGCCATCATCTGCACAACAATGGATTAAAGGGAGCAGGCATGCTCATCGCTGTTATTGATGCAGGTTTCTATAAGGCCAATGAACTGCCTCTCACCAAACACCTTTGGGATAATGGTCAGGTGATGGGCACCAAAGACTTTGTTAATCCGGCTTCCAATATTTTTAATGAGCATTACCATGGCATGAACGTGCTATCGATTATTGGGGGTAAGCTCAACCAGCAATACATGGGAACTGCCACCGATGCCTCCTTCTGGCTGCTGCGCACCGAAGACGTTCATTCGGAACATCCCATTGAACCGGACTACTGGATATGTGCGGCCGAGTTTGCAGACAGTGCCGGGGTTGATATCATCAACACATCATTGGGTTATTACGAGTTTGATGCGCCTTCTCAGAGTTATTCGTATGCTGACATGAATGCTACAAGCAGAATATCCCGGGCATCCGACATGGCTTCATCAAAAGGCATGTTACTGGTTACCAGCGCCGGCAACGAAGGCAATAACAGCTGGCTCCATATTGGCGCCCCGGCCGATGCCAAACATTGCTTAGCCATTGGTGCAGTCAATGCCGACAGCACCCGAACCTCTTTCTCTTCCTTTGGCCCGTCGAGTGATGGCCGTGTGAAACCTGAAATAAGTGCATTAGGAGGAGCGGTAGCGGTACAAAACACAAGTGGTGGCATCAGTAAAGGGAATGGCACCTCTTTTTCAGCTCCTGTTATTAGCGGTCTGGCCGCCTGTTTGTGGCAGGCAATGCCCGATAAGACAGCTGAAGAAATACGCCAGCTGATAATGAGTAGTGCACATCTGCATAACACGCCTAATAACGAGTTGGGATATGGCATACCTGATTTTAACCAGGCCTATAGCGTTGATATTGAAAGTGCACCAGCTTATAATACCCAATGGAAGGTTGGCCCCAATCCGTTTAACAGCCGCCTGACGCTATTCAACTCATCGGGACCCAACGTTACAGTAACAATTGTTGATATACTGGGCAATATTAAATACCGCAAAGAGCACAGGCATCAAAAGAACATTGTTATTAACGAAGTGGCAGCATTTGCCAATGGTATTTATATTGTCATTATTGAAAACAATCGCTCAAAGCAACATGTTAAAGTGATAAAAAGCCGCTAATACAATGGCCCGCGAACAACTGAGTTTATTTGAATTAAACACCAATATAAAGGACCAGCTGAAAGAGAGTTTTCCTTCAACCTATTGGGTAATAGCCGAAATCAGCGAAATACGAACAGTCCGGAGCGGCCATTGCTACCTGGAGCTCATTGAGAAAGACACCGACTCGGACCAGGTCAAAGCGAAAGCCCGGGCCACTATCTGGGCCTTCACCTATCGCATGCTGAAACCATACTTTGAAACCACCACCAGGCAAACGCTAAGTGCAGGTTTAAAGGTGCTTCTGAAGGTGAGTATTGAATTTCAGGAGGTGTATGGATACAGTTTAAACATTAAGGATATTGACCCGACATTCACACTGGGTGATATTGCCCGTCGGAAACTGGAAGTCATTCAACAGCTTCAGGAAGATGGTGTGATGGATATGAACAAGGAGGTTGACCTGGAAGAAGTTCCACAGGTACTGGCCGTTATCTCGTCGCCTACCGCTGCCGGCTACGAAGATTTCATCAACCAGCTGAGCAATAACCCGGAAGGCTATAAGATATACCACAAATTATTTCCGGCCATTATGCAGGGTGATGAAGCCGAGCAATCAATCATTGCAGCTCTTGAGCGTATCTATGAGCATGAGCACGCGTTTGATGCGGTAGTTATCATACGTGGTGGTGGCTCCTCTTCCGATCTGATGTGCTTCGACAGTTATATGCTGGCGCTTAATATTGCACAGTTTCCTTTGCCGGTTTTAACGGGTATTGGCCACGAACGGGATGAATCTGTTGCCGATATGGTGGCACACACACGCCTGAAAACACCAACAGCAGTGGCCGAGTTCATTATCGATCGGATTACCCAATTTGATGCCTACCTGTCTGATCTAAAAGAGCATTTTGTAGCCGAAACCTCCCAACTACTCGTTAACGAGTTGCACCGACTGGAGTTGGCAGCACAGCGTTTTCAGCCGGTTGTTAACACAGCCATCAGTGCCAGCAAGCAATTTCAGATAGATGCAGCTCACCGCCTCGAATTTGCCGTCAAGAGCTACTTCGACAAGCAGGTCTCCTTCTTTTCGCATGTAAAGGAATCGGCTCATTACCTGACCAAAAAACAGCTGCGGGGCAGTCATCAGAAACTGGCGTTTCAATCAACACGCTTAAAGCTTGAAACAAATGCCTATTTCAAAAATCAGCAACAAAGGCTTAAACTGGCTGAAAGGACTCTTGAACTATGCGATCCTTATGAAATACTTAAAAGAGGTTATTCGCTAACATACCGGGGTAACGAACTAGTGAAGCAACTGGAAAGCTTAAACGTTGGCGACGAGCTATTAACACAACTGCACGAAGGTAAAATCATCAGTCGCATCGAAAAAATAACTCAAAAAAAATAACGTTTTATTATACGCTTTTTATATTTTGTAGGCTGTTTTATTGCCTTAACACATGTCGATGACCACCAAGCTACTATTTAAGTCACTTTACACCATTACAGGCTGCATACTTTTATTCCTTAACTGCTCATTTACAGCCCATAGCCAGCAGAATAAAGAAACAGCTTTTCAGTATATTGAACAAGCCGAAAAAGCTCAGGCAGAAGATGAAGTCATTTCACTGTGCCAACAATCAGTATCTGTCATTGCCAATGAGCCAAACCCATCCGTTAAATTTGACGTCTATCATAAAGCAGGCCTGGCACTCTTTAACCACAAGCAATACAATATAGCCAGGGAGTACCTCAATAATGCCCTCACCTACAAAGCTGCAAGCACCGATAAAAATAACGTTGGTATAACAGAAGAATACCTGGGATGGATTGAGAATGCCAACAACCAGAATGAGTTGGCCATTGAACACTTTAACCGGGCAAAAGATATTTTTACATCGACTAATAACCTCGAAAAGTTAGGTAACACCTACAACAGCCTGGGCGCCATGTATTGGTATCTGCGCAATTATGCCCAGGCGCTTGAGTACTTTGACATGGTGCTTACGGTGGGAGAGAAAATTGATAACACAGTATTAATCAGGAAAGGACTCACCAACAAAGGGGTGGTACTAAACACCTTAGCCCAATACAATGAAGCACTGATTTGTCTGGAAAGAGCCTTGGAGTTAAACCAGCTGGATAGCGATGCCAAAAGTCGTGCAGTGCTGCTCAATAACATTGGCAACATCAACGGTGCTTTAAACAATAACGAAGCGGCTATTCGCAACTACCAGGAGGCCTTGGCGATATACAGTCAGCTTGATGATAAAGACGGTATAAGCAGCTGTTACAATAATTTGGGGGAGGTACACCTCGAACTGGGCAATATTCTCCAAGCTATTGAAAACTATCAAACCTCATTGAACATACTGATACAAGAGGGTGACAGTTCGAAAATTGCTGTATCGTATGTTAACATTGGGCGTGCCCACCAAAATGGAGAACAATACAGCAAAGCCATCTCCTATTTTGAGAAAGCACTTAAACTGATGCTTACCTTTAACGATCCTTCGTTGAAGGCCGAAACGTATTTACACCTGGGGCAAACCCTTTTAACCAATAAACACTATCAGCAGGCCAGTGACTATCTGACGAAAGCCACAAAACTTGCCAAAGAGTTGGATGAAAAAGCGCTGTTGGCTGATTGTTACAATAGTATGTCGGCATGGCACAGCCAGCAAGCCAACTATAAAGATGCATTAGATTACAAAACGAAATATGCCGAACTTAAAGACGCCATAACCGATGAGCAGGCCATGCTGAGTAGTGCCCGCATGGAAGCCGTCTATAAACTCTTAAATAAGGAGGAGCAAATATCGAAACTCGAACAGGATAATCTCAACAAATCTGCCAGCCTGGCAACCGTGCGAACTGGCCGGACAACCTACCTGATAATAACAGGCTTTTTATTAATGGTGGTGGTGGTTTTGTTTTTAAGCTTCCGCAGCCGGCGTAAAACTGAGCGTTTACTGAAGGAAAAGAACAACGAACTTCAGCAGTTGAATGCCACAAAAGACAAGTTCTTCTCCATTATTGCTCATGACCTGAAAAGTCCTTTTAGCTCACTGATGGGCTTCGCCGAAATGCTGACGCTCAATGCTGAGTCGAAAAACACAAAAGAGGTGGTTGAGTACTCCCAGATTATTCATAACTCCACCAAGCGTCTGCTGGGGCTGGTAGAGAACCTTTTGCAATGGTCGCGCACACAGTTGGGCACCACTGAGTACAAACCCACACAGCTTGATATATCCATTCAGACACATAATATTGTATCGCTGCTTCGTTTAAATGCTGAAGAAAAAGATATCGTTATCAGTCCCAGAATAGAGCGTAACCTGGTAGCCTGGGCCGACGAAAACCTCTACAATACTATACTAAGAAACCTGATTAGCAACGCTATAAAATTCTCTCGCATAGGCAGTGTTATATATGTCGCTGCCAGTGCTAAAAATGATATGATAGAAGTGTCGGTAGCCGACTCAGGCGTTGGTATCAGACAGGAAAATCTGGAGAAGCTTTTTATGGTTGATTCCACATTCAGCACCAAAGGCACACTGAATGAAAAAGGCACCGGTTTGGGCCTGGTGTTGTGTAAAGAGTTTGTTGAGATAAACAAAGGGGCCATTTGGGCAGAAAGTGAACTGGAAAAAGGCAGCACATTTTATTTTACACTACCTTTACTGCAGATTAAAAATAACTAATAGCAATGACAAAAAAGAAGCTCACATACAACGAGGCCGTTAGTGAAATTGAAGACATACTGCAACAGATTGAAAACGAAGAACTGGATGTGGATGACCTGTCGGCGAAGGTTAAACGGGTGAGTGCACTTATAAAAAGCTGTAAGGACAAACTGCACAAAACAGAAGAAGAAGTAGAAAAAACACTTAAAGAAATAGAGTCATAAATCTCTTCTTCACAACCATTTAAAACTTCACAAATCAACACTTTCTGATTCTCGGTTCGAACTTATTCGCATTTTATTTTTCTTCGTTAAAAGCGCCATTGCTTTTATTGAGAATATTCATGTATCTTTGTCTGTAATCAAAAAAAGGAATTAGTAAGATGAGAGTAGAATACGACATTAAGTTGGGATTCAAAGACGTCATGTTCAGACCTAAGCGTTCAACGCTAAAAAGCCGTTCGCAGGTAAACCTGCAGCGCACTTTTAAATTTATGCACACCAGCATTGAATGGACAGGCGTGCCAATTATGGCTGCTAACATGGACACAGTGGGGACCTTTGAGATGGCCGTTAAACTGGCCGAGAATGAGCTTTTCACAGCTATTCATAAACACTATACCCTGGAACAATGGAACCAGTTTCTGGCTGATGCTCCTGAAGGTATTGAGAACTACATTGCAGTGAGCACAGGTACCGGTGCCAACGATTTAGATAAGGTTGTTAGCATCTTTAAGGCTAACCCAAAGCTGAAGTTTATTTGTATTGATGTGGCCAATGGCTACTCCGAGCATTTTGTAGGATTTGTTAAGCAAGCACGTGCCCTCTTTCCTGATAAAGTAATTATGGCAGGTAACGTGGTCACCGGCGAAATGGTGGAAGAGCTATTGCTGGCTGGTGCTGATATTATAAAAGTAGGTATCGGACCAGGTTCGGTTTGTACCACACGTGTGAAAACAGGTGTTGGTTATCCTCAGTTGTCAGCCATTATTGAATGTGCCGATGCGGCTCATGGCCTAGGCGGACAGATCATCAGTGATGGAGGCTGTGCAGTACCTGGCGATGTGGCCAAGGCCTTTGGTGCCGGAGCCGACTTTGTGATGCTGGGTGGTATGCTGGCCGGACACGATGAGAGTGGCGGCCAGGTGATTGATATCGACGGCAAAAAATACAAGCAGTTTTATGGCATGAGTTCAGCTACAGCAATGGATAAGCATGCAGGGGGTGTTGCTGAATACCGTGCCAGCGAAGGTAAAACCGTTGAAGTAGAATACAGAGGCCCGGTTGAGGCCACACTTCAGGATATATTAGGAGGTGTGCGCAGTACCTGTACCTATGTGGGCGCATCACAGCTGAAAGAGCTAACTAAGCGTACTACTTTTATCCGTGTTGCCGAGCAGGAAAACCGTGTTTATACCAAGTAAAAAACATTTTTGTTATACATAAAAGCCGCCTTGTGCGGCTTTTTTTATTGGTCAGGTCCTGATCCCTCTCTTCCGCTTCATCTACATCCACCGCATATATTTCTAACATAGCATTTTATGGATAACTCATTAATTGATGTTGCAATACTGAATAAAGGCCAGTAAACACCTGTATTATATTTTCATACTGCGACTGCATCGTATAGTTTTTTACCGTATTTTAGGTACGCGAATTATCGCGCCAAAATGGTTTACTATTTAGTGATAAGTAATGATTTAATATGCTGCTAATCATCGACAACCAAAGTGCCTTCATAAAGAAATTCAAACGACAGTTTCTTTCGGAGCAGGATTTTGATTACGTGTTTTTCGACCATAATCAACCCATCACCTTATCTGCCAAAACACAGATAAAGGGCATTATCTTATCAGGTGGCAAAGGCAATCCCTGGGAGCCACTCAACCTCACATCTAATTTTGTAGCATTAATGAATTTTGATGTGCCTGTACTGGGCTTCTGTCTGGGCCATGAGATCATTGCAGTTAGCTACAGAGGACGAATCAAGAAGCTGGCAGAATACCACGGCAAAAAGGAGCTGATTACCATTACCAAACCAGAAGATCCTATTTTTGACGGCCTGTCTAAAACAGAAGTGTCGCTGGTGAAACGTCACTCCTTTCATGTATCGGAGCTGCCTGCCTCGTTCGAAAGCCTGGCGACATCCGATACTTGCAGCAACGAAATCATTCGTCATAAAACCAAACCGATATATGGTTTCCAGTCGCACCCCGAAGTATCAGGACCAGAAGGCATGTTGATGGTGAAAAATTTCCTCAAGATGTGTGAGATTATTTAAGCCCAGTAACCTGCGCACCATTGACATCAATTAGGAGTAGATTATAAATTGAACACTAATAAGATAGTTGACAGAAATACAGAAGACAATTATACTAAAACATGAAAGTAGCACTGATATACAATAAGGACATCAGCGGTGTAATCAACACCTTTGGCATGCAGAACAAAGAGTTCTACAACGAAAAGACCGTTAAAAAAGTCGCTGAGAGTCTGGAGAAGGCCGGCCATAACGTGGCTGTATTAGATGGCAATAAGCAGATTATTGAACGCCTCGAAAACTTTATGCCGCGCGTTAACCAGGGTGAGCAGATGGGTATGATATTCAATATGGCCTATGGCATACAAGGCGAATCGCGCTATACACACATCCCAAGCATGCTTGAGATGCTGGGTTTGCCCTATGTGGGCTCTTCCCCATCGGGTCATGCACTGGCTCTCGATAAAGTGCTTACTAAAATCATCTGGAAAAATAACGGACTGCCAACACCCGATTTCTGGGTATTTAACAACCATGATGAAGACATGTCATCGGTGAAGTTTCCGGTAATTGTGAAGCCTAAGATGGAAAGTGTGTCCTTTGGCCTGAAGGTGGTATACAACCAGGATGACCTTAGAGAAGCTGTGCATTTTATTGTAACAGAATTTAGTCAGCAGGCACTGGTGGAGCAATTCATCAGGGGACGTGAGTTTTGCGTCGGCTTAATCGGCAATTCGCCTGTTGAGCCGTTTCCGGTGTTGGAGATCGACCTGGAAGGCGATCCCGATGCCATTCAAACGGTTGATGATAAAAAGCACACTCCCAAGAAGAAGGTGTGTCCTGCTCACATTTCGGATGAGTTGGCTGAAAAAATGCAGAAACTGAGTATTGAAGCCTTTAAATCACTTAACCTAAGGGATTTTTCGCGCGTTGATATACGCCTCGACGAAGATGATAACATCTACCTGCTGGAGATAAACTCCATGGCCAGCCTTGGCGAAACAGGCTCCTATCCTACTGCCGCTAAAGTAGCAGGCTACGATTTTGAGTCGCTGGTGAATAAGATGTTGGATGTGGCATCGGTCAGGTATTTCACCAATACTTTGCCGCAAGCCGATAACCAACCGGCTAATGGGCGAACGACCCAGACTTCGCGCATGCGCACCTTTATTAAAACACGGCAGCAACGTACCGAAAAGTTACTGCAGCAGCTGGTGGATACCGACACCTATGTAAGGAATGTAGAAGGGGTTAACTACTGCTCGGGGCTAATCAGTAGTGAGTTAAGCCAGTTGGGTTTTACCCAGGAAATATATCCGCAGCTGGAGGTTGGTAATATTCTTTATTTCTCCAACTCATTTAACCAGGAGGTCGACTACCTGATTATTCAACCATTGGATAACCGCATTAAACTGGCACAACACGAGAATTACCACGAGCAGGAGCAGTACCTCGAGGGTACCGGCGTATGGGAGAGCAAAGGTGGTGTGGCCATTTTAATATCCGCTCTTCAGGCACTTAAGTTCTCGCGCAACCTGAAGAAACTGAATATTGGTATTCTGCTGGTGACCGACTCATCCATTGATGGCCGTTACTCTAAAGCCATCATTCAGCAGAAAGCCGAGTTGGCCAAAGCAGTCATTTCACTCAGTGGCGCCTCAAAAAAAGGAGGCCTCATCCTGTCGCGCTCGGGTTCGGCCATGTACCGCCTCGAAACAAAGATGCTGAAAAAGGACAATCCCGAAAATGTATCGCTCACTGCCATGAATTTTAATAAAACGCTGGCAGCTATTTGTGATATATCGCAAAACGATAATAAAAACATCATTGCACCATTTGACATTCAGTATAAGAGCAACATTTTTAAGAAGTATGCCTATGGCTCCGCCGGCATTAGTGTGCGCTATAACTCGCCCGAAGTGCTGGACGAGATTGAACAGAAGATTAAAAAGATATTGGCCACCCAAAAACGCAGTAAAATCTATCAGGTGAAGATTGAAGGTGGGCTCAAACGTCCCGCCATGTCCGTATCTGACACTTCTAAAAAACTGTATAATAAAGTAAGTAAGCTGGCCAAGCAAATTGATGTGCGTATTGGAGAGGAACACCGCTGGAGCTCAGCAGATATCTGCCACATCAAAAAAGACATGCCCATTATTGATGGTTTAGGTCCAGTGGGCGAATACCTGCCATCAGACAATGAGCGCATCATCCGGCACAGCCTAATCGAACGTGCCTTATTGGTGGCCCTGTTGCTAAAGGATACGAAGTAAAGAAATAGGCTCCCGGTTGATTATCAATCGGGAGTTTTGTTTAAAGACCTTCACAAATCCTATTTATCAATTTATTCTATGGCTAGCGCAGATTTGTAATCTGTGCTACGCCAGATAAAAGGCACGGATTGTAAATCCGCGCCAGCAATTGAGATGTTGTAAGTCGAGAAATCTCATCTGTTAGTCAAGAAATCGATGCTGTAAGCCAAGAAATCACGTCTGCAAGTCAAGAAATCGATGCTGCAAGTCGAGAAACCGATGCTGCAAGTCGAGAAACCTCATCTACAAGTCATGAACATCGAACTGTTTCTCAATCATTCAATATTGTATGTGAAGAACACCGATCTGTTCTAGAAAGTGCGTATGAAAGTCAAGAAATCGATGCTTTAGGTCGAGAAACACTGATCTGTCAGTCAATTTATCCAATGGCTAGCGCAGATTTGTAATCTGTGCTACGAAGATAAAAGGCACGGATTGCAAACATGCGCCAGCAATTGTCGGAAATTGGCGTAGACATTCAATTTGAAGCTGCAAATCAGTCTTTTTTCACACCTCTGACCGTTTGATGCTTTCCTACAGGCGTAAGATAGGCTCCTACCACCGTAAAATAGGCTCCTACGAGCGTAAGATAAGCTCCTACAGTCGTAAAGTACCCTCCTACGGGCGTAACATTAGCTCCTACGCGTAAAAAATGGATTCCTTCGGGGGCTGTTCAGGGTCTGTTCAATAAACTGTGTCACCAGTCGTTTTTTTTACCCAAGCCCAGAATGCTGATATTAGCCTATTTATCCGATTTTTAAAACTTATAAATAGTCTTATTGCCTTTTACAAGTTTATTCAGCAAGAGAAATAATCCCAAAGCTATGAGACCACCAATCAGCGTTGCATAAATATCTTTCCAATCAAACACTCCTTTAGGCAATATGAGTTGAGCCACTTCATAAAGAACGTAACCTATCACAAAAAACCCAATAAGCCGCAACCCCTTTGTTTTTGTTGGATTGACAAGCATGAGACCAAAAAATATTTGAACAATAATGCCTCCTGAATTACCCATAGAATCGGCAATACCAAAGTCATTAATGTTATTGGCGTAAATAAACGGACGATATATATACCTGCCTGCTTCGGTTAATGCAAAGCAAACCATAAACACCATCAAATAGATAATGCGAATTGTATCTATAGTACGCAGCTTTTCTTTATCCAGAAAAAAGTTTTTAGGGTTTACCATTGTTGATTCGTTTGTTGTAAAAAACTCCGGGAGCAATTGCAAAACTTACTCCTTAGAAGTTTACCAATTGAAAAAAAACTAAGTTAGGCATATAACACATTACATGCACATCAAATCTTCATCTTCATCACAGCGATGACAACGTATAGTCTAAATGACTACCTTTGCGCCATGCCAAAAGATATAAGCATAACAGAATACCTCAATAACTTCAGTCACCTGCCATTAGTGGATGTACGCTCGCCAGGCGAATTTGAAAAGGGTCATATTCCTAACGCCACTAACATTCCTCTTTTTAGCAATGAGGAAAGAGCTCATGTGGGCACTGTGTATAAGCAGCAATCGCAGGAAGACGCAGTTGCTTTGGGTTACCAGTATGTTACACCTAAGCTACAATGGTTTATTGATGAATCAATCAATGCAGCACCTGATAAGCATATAGTGATTCACTGCTGGCGGGGCGGTATGCGCAGTCATGCCTTTGCTCAGCACCTCAAGGATAATGGCTTTAACAAGGTTTATGTCATCACCAAGGGATATAAAGCTTACCGTCGCGAGGCTCAAAATAACTTTGACAAAGGCCAGTTACTGTTATTGGGCGGGTACACGGGTAGCGGAAAAACCCACATTTTGCATCAAATACAAGAAATGGGACACCAGGTGCTCGACCTCGAAGGCTTAGCTTCTCATAAAGGTTCGGCTTTTGGAAACATCGGAATGGACAAGCAGCCAACCACCGAGCAGTTTGAGAATAATCTGTACTGGCAATGGCGACAGTTTGACTTTTCGCGCCCCATATGGGTCGAGGATGAAAGTCCTAACATTGGCGATGTTAATATCCCCATGCACTTGTTTCATAAGATGCGGCAATCACCTTTGTTTTTTGTTGAAATCAGTAAAGAAGAAAGAGCTCATTTACTGGTTGACGAATATGCTTTAGGTGATAAGAGCAAGCTTGAAAATGCAATTGGTCGCATATCAAAGCGCCTGGGCAATGATGTATCAAAAAAGGCGCTGGAGTACCTGGCTAATGATAATTTTTACGAGGTAGCCCTGCTTACACTTGGCTATTACGACAAATATTACAAAAGAGGGATTGAGAAACGGATGACTGATGATATCCGTTTTATTGCCATGCAAAACACCAATGCGCATAAAAACGCAGAAACCTTAATCGAAGTATTCAATGAGCAATTTATCAGAAGTTAAGCTAACACAATATAGTCATGGTGCCGGATGCGGTTGTAAAATAGCCCCTTCGGTATTAACTGATATCCTAAAAAGCAATATCACCCCTATACACGACAATAAGTTGCTGGTAGGCAACGACAGTCGTGATGATGCAGCGGTATACGACATGGGCGATGGCACAGCCATCATTAGCACCACCGATTTTTTTATGCCCATAGTTGATGACGCATTTACTTTTGGCAAGATTGCTGCCGCCAATGCCATTAGCGATATTTATGCCATGGGTGGTCAGCCTTTGCTGGCCATTGCTATATTGGGCTGGCCCATCAATAAACTATCGCCCGAAGTGGCTTCACAAGTGATGGATGGCGGACGACAAGCCTGCAAAGAAGCGGGCATCGTGCTCGCAGGTGGCCATAGTATTGACAGTCCTGAACCTATTTTCGGACTGGCAGTAACCGGCCGCGTTGATATTGCTAAACTCAAGTGCAACGATACAGCCACTAAAGGCTGTAAACTATACCTGACAAAGCCCCTTGGCGTTGGTATTCTGTCTACAGCTCAGAAAAAAGGTATTTTGAAGGATGAGCATGCCCACATAGCTCCAACACTCATGAGTCAACTCAATAAGCTGGGAGCTGAGTTAGCAACTATTGACGGCGTCAAAGCCATGACAGACGTGACGGGATTTAGCTTGATAGGCCATCTGAGTGAGATGTGTGAAGGCAGTCAGCTATCGGCTAAATTAGCATACGAACTGGTGCCTAAGCTGCCAATGCTGCAAGATTATATTGACCAAAACTGCATGCCTGGAGGTACCGGCCGCAACTGGCTGAGCTATGGCCATCAGGTGGTATTGAAAGATGAAACCTACCGACACACACTGTGCGACCCGCAAACAAGCGGCGGCTTGCTGATAGCGGCTGAAGACTTTGCGGTTGAAGAGGTGGAACAATTGTTAAAGCAAAATGATATAGCTCCTGTGTGCTTTGGTGAACTCATCGAACAGCAAGACAAGCTTATTTATGTAGAGTAGATGCTTCTGAACATCTCTCCCTCTTTCTGAACCAGCAATAATCATCGTTGCCGTGGCTTCGGCGTATTTTTGTCCTGCAGCAAAACGCCAAATGATATGATACGACACGCCATTGTTACACTGATGATGATTGCCGGAATAATAAATGCTGATGCATCCGGCAGTAAAGGTAAACGCCCCAACGTTATTATTATTCTTACCGACGATCAGGGCACGGTTGATATGAACTGCTATGGGGCAACGGATTTGTACACCCCGCATATGGATGCCCTGGCACAATCGGGGGTTCAGTTTAATCAGTTTTATGTGGCAGCACCGGTCTGTTCGCCATCAAGGGCATCAATGCTAACCGGACAAAACCCGCACAAGGCCGGTTTACCGGGCAATGCATCATCACAGGCAGGCCATAGCGGTATGCCCAGCGAAAAAGTAACCATCGCCGAAATAATGAAAGCTAATGGTTATCAAACGGCTCATATTGGCAAATGGCACATTGGCTACACGCCCGAAACCAGGCCTCTGGGTCAGGGCTTCGACTATTCGTTTGGGCACATGGGAGGCTGCATCGACAATTACTCCCACTTCTTTTACTGGAACGGTCCTAACCGCCACGATTTATGGGAAAACGGTCAAGAGGTATGGCATGACGGTGAGTATTTTGGTGACCTGATGGCAGCAAAAGCCAGTGAATACATCACCACACATAAAGACCAACCGTTTTTTATGTATTACGCCATTAATATGCCTCACTATCCCTTGCAACCCAAAAGCCAGTGGCGCGAGTATTATAAGGATATGGATATGCCACGCCGCGACTATGCCGCCTTTGTATCCACCATAGATGAATATATTGGCCAGCTCATCAAAACACTTGATGAGCAAGGCTTAAAAGATAATACCATAGTTATTTTGCAATCGGACCATGGCCACAGTAACGAAACCCGTACTTTTGGTGGCGGAGGAAGCGCCGGTCCATACAGAGGGTCTAAATTCTCGTTGTTCGAAGGAGGTATACGTGTGCCCGCTATAATCAGCTACCCAAAAAAAATTAAACAGCAGCAACAGCGCAATCAGATGGCCTTTAACATTGATTGGTTGCCTACCATTGCCGACTATTGTCAAATCAAATCGCTGCCTGCCGAGGTGGAAGGTATAAGCCTGCGAAAGGTCATCGAAAAGAATAGCGCCAGTGAACATGAACAATTCATATGGAAAAGCGGTGGCAGCTGGGCCATACGCCAGGGCGACTGGAAGCTGATTGGTTATCCGCAGGACCAGAGCGGTAAAGGAGTACTCGACCCCGACAATGATATGCTGTTTTTGGTCAACCTAACAACGGACAGCACAGAAATGCTGAACCTGGCCAAGCAATATCCGGGGAAAGTAGAAGAACTAAAAGCTGAGTATCTGAAATGGGAATATGCCAGTGCTGATGACATCCCTGTAAAACGTCAAACCTTTAAACACAAAGCTATTGGCCACAAGATAGAGCTGACCAAAGCCCCACACCCAAAATACAAAGGTAAAGGTGCCGCCGGGCTTATCGATGGCGAAGCAGGTAACCGCTTTCATAACGATGGTTACTGGCTGGGCTTTGAAGGCAACGATGCGGAGATGGTGATTGAATTTGAAACGGCCGTTACAGCCAACGAAATCACTATAGGTGCCATGCATAATCCTGAAAACTGGATTTTCTTCCCATCATATATTGAAGTGAGCTGGTCAAATGATGGCAGTACATACACCCCAGCAGTTAAAATAGCTGTAAAAGAACCAGAGCAACGTAACAACTATGCCCGACAGCGCTTCAGCATTCAGCAGGAAGATATAAATGCCCGCTATTTCAAAGTAAAGGTTAAAAACGTTGAAACATGCCCTGCATGGCACAATGGAAAGGGTAACAAAGCCTGGCTCTTTATCGATGAAGTAACCATAAACTAATCAATCGCCTGCGGTATTACGGCCAATCAATGCATATTTTTAAGGCTCAAAAAAAGATTGTATATTCAGACGTCGAATAACCAGTCTCTTTTTGATGAAACGAGCCCTTAAGCTTTTTGCAGTAATACCGCTTTTAATGATGCACCTCACACTATTTGCCTCTCAGCAGGCAGATACCGTTGTGCTACAGCTTAAATGGCGTCATCAGTTTCAGTTTGCCGGCTTTTATGCGGCCATTGAAAAGGGATTTTATCAGAAAGAAGGATTAGAAGTCATTGTTAAAGAAGGCAACACCTCTGTTAACTTTGTGGATGAGGTCATATCAGGTCGTGCCGATTTTGGACTTGAATCGGCACGGTTAATCATAACGCGCAACAACAATATTCCGGTGGTAGCTTTAGCCGCTATTTTTCAGCATTCGCCTGAAATAATATTGAGCCGAAAAGATACAGGCATCCGTTTTATAGAAGATCTTAAAACAAAACGGATATCATCCGGTTTAAATGGCTTAGCCTCTACCAAAGCCTTATTAAATAAACTAGCTGTACCTGACAGTAATTATATCTATGGCAGTTCCATCGGATATATCAATGATTTAATTGAAGGCAATACCGATGCCATATCCACCTATATCACCGACGCTCCCTATTTTCTGGAGCAAGCGGGAGTTGAACCTTTAATTTTCAAGCCTCGCTCCTATGGTATCGATTTGTATGGTGATATCCTGTTCACGACCCAGTCGATGGTAGAAAATAATAAAGACCTGACCGATAGATTTCTGAAAGCATCAATGGAAGGTTGGGTGTATGCAATGGATAATAAAGAGGAACTTATTGATATCATTATCAACAAATACAATCCTTCTCTTACAAGGGAATTCCTGAACTATGAAGCCCTCACCATGGAAGACCTGGTGATGCCCAAGCTAATTGAACCGGGTCATATGAATCCCGAACGCTGGAATTATATTGCCGATACCTTTGTTGAAATGGGCCTGCTGCAACCTCTTTATAGTATCGACGGCTTTTTGTATGAAGATTACCAGATATTAAATAACCGTCGAATTAAAGAAGTGCTGTATATACTGCTGGGCATCGTCATCATATCCCTACTCACCCTCCTGGTGTTCTTCCTCTTTAATCGTCGACTAAAAAAGGCCGTGCTACAGCGTACACTCGACCTGTCAGATGCCAATGAGAATTTAAAAAAGGAGATAAGCCGCCGGCAATTGATGCACACCGACCTAACCTTAAGCGAAGAACGATTCAAACTACTGTTTGAAGATTCGCCCATCTCGCTTTGGGAGGAGGACTTTAGTGAGACAAAAAAACTGTTGGATAATTTATACAAAAGTGGCGTAAAGGATGTTGAAAAATACATACGAGAAAACCGGGATTTTGTGCGCCAGTGCTCACTAAGTGTTAAAATAAATAATATCAATAAAGCCACGGTCCAGTATATGGAGGCGGCCAACAAAGACTTTATTCTGAACAACATCCATAAGGTATTTGCCGATGAAGCCCTTGATGATTTTGCAGAAGAACTTATCGCCTTTTACAATGGTAAAAACCAATACGAAACAGAGTCGGAACACATCACATTTAAAGGGAATAAAATTCACGTTTCGGTAACCGTTAAAATTCCGTATGGCTATGAGCAATCATGGAGTAAAATCATTGTATCGCTGATTGATGTAACCGACCTAAGAAGAACAACTGACGAACTCAGGTACAAAGAGGTGTTGCTGCGCCAGCAAAATGAGATATTAAAAGGCATTAATGACGAATTAAAGAAAGCTAAGTTTAAAGCCGAAGAGAGTGACCGCTTAAAAACGGCGTTTCTGTCCAATATGAGTCACGAAATCAGAACACCGATGAATGGCATAGTGGGATTCACTGATTTACTCAAGGACCAGTCTATCAATATTCATGAAAGGGAACGCTACCTGAATATTATTGAGGAAAATTCGCAACAGCTTCTGCGCATTATCTCTGATATTATTGACATTTCAAAGATTGAGGCTTCGCAGCTGAAAATTGTTAAGGCAGAAGTTTGCATTAAACAACTGTTTGAACACCTGCTGGAGATATTCCAACTCCGAATTAAACGCCTTGGCAAAGAAAACCTGGACTGTACCTATTGCATTGGACCTAATCTGAAAGAAGGCCTGCTTGTAATAAATACAGATGTAACCCGCCTGCGGCAGATACTGACTAACCTGCTTGAAAATGCCGTTAAATTTACCGAAGACGGAACCATCGAGTTTGGGGTTTATAGCAGCGATAACAGTGAACTCACCTTTTATGTGAAAGATACAGGTGTAGGTATAAAGAAAGAACGGGTATTGCAGATTTTTGATCGATTTTTTAGAGAAGAAGAACGCTTTGGGGCCAACCTGGGCGGAACAGGGCTGGGGCTTTCGATTGCCAAAAATTTAGTTGAACTTCTGGGTGGCAAAATTCATGTTGAAAGCACACCTGGTGTTGGATCAAAATTTTATTTTACCCATCCACATGACACTAACTAAGGCGTTTATGCCTTTTATGCCTTAGTGTGAGTCTTATCATTTCATCCAGTTGCCAGATAATAACCACCAAAGTAATAAGCAATATGGGGTATTTGATAAAATGAAGGCTGATACCCGCCAGCTCAAATGGCATCCACGGAAGCAGAATATTCAGAGCTAGCCCAAAGAAAGCACCCATTACAAAAAATAACCACGAAAGGCGAATACTTTTTACTACAGACCGACGCCCATGCAACTCAGTTTTTACACGCGTCATCAGTTTACTCTCAAAGTCGGAAAAAGGCATTTCCACCCGACTATCTTTTAGCAGTGATTTTAATTTACGGTCATTCAACTCTTCCATCACATCTTAAGTATTATCAGATTATCAATCTCGATTCCTTCTTCAGTATGGCATTCAGATGAGAGTAAAAACTCTTTCTGGCGCGGTGTATAACCACTTTCAACTTACTAGCCGACCACCCGGTAATATCGCCAACCTCATTTAACGACAACTCCTCCAGGTAAAACAAACGAAGAGCAAGGCTCTCGTTGGGCGCCATCACTTTCAGTGTCTCATTAATAAAGTACTTGCGCTCATCACTCTCCAACTGGTCAATCGCTATCGTTTCAATGGCATCCTCAACAGCCACCAAGGGCTCGTTCTTCCACTTCTTTTCTTTATCCAGCTGCCTGAATGCTTTGTTGACAATGATGCGGTAAAACCAGGTACTAAACTTCGATTGCTGTTTAAAAGCCGGCATCTTTTCAAAGGCTTTCATAAAAGCCTCCTGCACCACCTCCTCAGCCAAGAACTCATCTTTTACAACAGAAATAGCAATAGAGAAGGCCATGTCCTGGTAACGCCTTATAAAATAACGATATCCTTGCTCATCGCCTTCTATTACTTTTTTGATGTAAAGCTCTTCCACTACTGGTCTTTCTTTTTCTCAGTAAAATGTGCCAGTATCATTCCTAATCCGCCAAACATCACTGTAGAACCAAAAACAAACGGCTCATCAATGCGTCCTAAAGAATTTGGAAAGATGGCATGAGTAAGTACAAAACCAAATATTAAGCCGAAAGCTATTCCAACCAGTAATAAACCAATTTTCAGCCAAGGGAATGAAAATCGAAAACCTCTTCTTTCAGGCTTCTTAGCATAGAAATTGCTGGCATCAGCCCCTTTTTCAATTAACAGGGTTCGTTCTTTGGTGCGTGCCTGCAGATAATAATACCATGAGAAAAAAGCAGCGGCAAAAAAGCCCAGCCAGCCAAACATTATTGTAACATCTTCCATAATCAATTGTATTTTGTTTCTCTGCTGAGATACAAGATAGAAAAGAAAGGTTACAAGTTGTTTGGAAAAAATCAGAATAAAGAGCCAATATCAATTCTTCCTGACAGCACCATCCAGCCAAAAGCCGCAAAAAAGGCTCCCAGAATGGCATAGAAGATGCGCGCGCCATTGCGTCCCATCAGCTTAATGATGGTTTGTGCCCTTCTTTGTTTAAAAAACCATTCCCAGTTGGTGAGTGAAGCCATAAAAATAAGCGCTCCAACACCAATCATGAGGTAAAACAATATATCCTTGTTCATATCTTCAGCAGTTAGCTAAACATTTTTTCAATTTTGGCAAAGCTCGATGGCATCGCAAACAACACAACTTTATCATGCGGTTCAATCACTGTTTCGCCACTGGCAATTATAGCCGATTCACCCCTTATTACACCACCTATATTTACATCCTTAGGCAAGCTTAATTTGTGTAATGGCCCTTTTGTAATCTTCGAATCAGGCTGCGCAATCAATTCCAGAACCTCAGCATCAGTGGCTGTCAGACATTTTACATGCGATACATGTGCGCGCAGGGTATAGCGGTAGATGTGGCTGGCAGCTATCAGTTTCTTATTGACCAAAGTACCAATACCAATATTCTCAGCCAAATCAATGTAGTCGATGTTCTCCACCTCGGCTACAGTTTTTCGAACACCCATTTTCTTAGCCAGCTGACAAGCCAGAATGTTTACTTCTGAGTTCCCCGTCACCGCCACAAAAGCATCCATCTTTTTAATGCCCTCATCTTTTAGCAGCTCTAGGTTACGACCATCACCATTAATTACCAGCGTATCGGCCAATACATCAGCCAGTCGTGCCGCCTTATCTTTATCTATTTCAATAAGCTTGATACTATATTGTCCTTCAAGTTTTTGAGCCACTTTCTTACCTATCCGGCTACCACCAAGGATCATCACGTTCTTAATATCGAACTGCTTCTTACCGGCATCTTCCATTACCTGCTTAACAGCCGATTTGGTGGTAATGATATACACCAGGTCGTTGTGCTGCAATGTTTCTTTGCCGCGAGGAATAATTGTATCACCATCGCGGTTGATGGCCACAATATTATACTCCTGCTTTTCATACATGGCAGAAATTTCAGCCAGCGTTTTATTAACGATAATGGCATTGTCGCGCACCTTTAAGGCAAACATAACCAACTTGCTGCCAGTAAACTCATACAACTGACGTGTTCCCACCTGCTTAAGGGAAGCAAACACTTCTTTGGCAGCCAGCTGTTCAGGATAGATTAACTCATCGATACCCAACTTACCAAAGAACTCCTTGTTTTCCTCCATCAGGTACTCGTGATTATTTACACGGGCCACAGTTGTTTTGGCACCAAGCTGCTTCGCCAAGATGCAAGACAAAATACTCATATCCTGATATGGCGGCACAGCAATAAACAAATCACATGATTTTACATTGGCTTCTCGCAGATCCTCAATGGATGAGATACTACCTACAATAGTCATTAAGTCGAAGTGAGCATCAATTTGCTTGAGCTTCTCCTCTTCTTCATCCATCAATATAACATCATGATTGGCAGAACATAACATTTTAGCCAAATGTGTTCCGACTTCCCCTGCACCTGCAATAAAAATTCTCATAAGTACCCGTTCTTTTATACGCGTTTTTGCTCGACAAAAACACCGCAAATTAATAGATAATACTACTAATCCTCCAAATAAAAATGGACATAAATGACTATTCGTTTCTAAAAGCCACTAAAAAGACGCCGTTTTTCGATACATCATGCAGGTTCTCAATATGTTCCTCATAGCCATCGAACCATTTCTTTTGGTACCATTTCCAACCACTCGGTATAATCACTTGCCCAACCCGCATCGTCTTTCTTACTTCCTTTAAGTCAATCTCAGGTTTTCCCATTAAAACGAGGTAATCAACTTTGCGATGTTCCAGTTTACAGCTCCATCGGGCTCCTTCGGGCAATATTACCAAGGCCTTAGCTCCTATTAAACTAACAATTGGCGAAGCATTCGGTTTATCACCAACCTGCCTGACCGTATATGAAACAGGCGCATTACAGTAGGCCCATAGACCATTAAACGCAAACTCAATCTCTTTCTCACTTAATGGCACATTGGTATAAATAGTGTTACTCTGCTTATCCAAATGATTGACAACACTTTTACCATTTATTTTAGCTACATACAACACTTCTTCAGGCAAAAAATAACTGCGCACATGGATAGTTACTATGGTAAAAATGCCAAGTACCAGCAAATATTTTAAATATATAAAATAGCGATAATTAATATAAACGAGCAGCAGAATCAAACTACCATATAACAATGGCAGCTGCCAGCCTTCGATATATAAATGCTGAATAGTTGAATACGGGAATTGATCAATCCAATGTGCTGTATCATCCATAAAAGTCAGCAAACTGCCCATGCCTGGCACAATTAGCTGAAGTATAAACATCGAAAAGGAACAAAGAGCCGCTAATACGGCCATCACCAGAATTGGCGTGACAACAGGTATCATTACAATATTGGTAACAATGAAATAAAGTGGAAATTCGTGAAAAGCATAAATGGCGATGGGCAATGTTCCTAACTGAGCAGCTATTGATACTGCAATGATTGACCATCCCCATTTAAATGGTGGAAAGCGGAAATGAAACCAATTGTTAACTTTAGGATAGAAAGAAACAATGGAAGCTACGGCTACGTGGCTCAGCCAGAAACCAATGTTGAATATCGAAAGAGGCTCAATAATGATGATGATAAACATAGACGCTCCCAGCAAATTAAAAATGCCGGTCTGCCGTTTTGAAATACGTCCAAATTCCAGAATAGTAAACATTAAACTGGCCCTTAGTACTGATGGTGAGAAACCAGTAACAGCAGCATAAAACCATAAACACAGGATAACGACCAGTGCCGTCAACAGTTTATATTTCCTTGCTCTGAAAACAGATACAATGCTCATTAGCAGCATGTATATGATACCAACATGCAATCCGCTCACAGCCAATAAATGCATGGCACCGGCATCTGAAAAAGCACTTTTCTGTTCATAACTTAACAAACTTTTATCGCCCAAAAACAATGCATTAAGTATAGCCAGTTGAGTTTCATTAAGGCCAGCTTCCTGATACTTATCCCGAAGGAAGGTCTTCAGCCTGGCACTCAATATAACAGGATGAAGTATGCCACTTTCTTCTTCAATGTGTTGATATTCGCTCACAATTAAACGAAAGGCAATGCGTTGATTGCGCAAATAGTTGCTATAGTTGAAATCAAATTGACTATTGGGCTCTGAAAATGGGATAAATCGGCCTTTTACAAATATATAACTATCGGTGGCCGGTTTATGCTTAATAATTGATTTGGGCACGTAAACAATGCCCCGCTGCTTTTCTAGGTAGCTTAAGCTATCGGAACTGCAACCTCTGAAATAGGTTTCGAACTTGAGGTTCTGTTCAGTGGAGCCAATGGATTCAATAATATGCAGTTTTACCTGAGCTTCCGAATATGATGATAAGGTTAATGGTTGTCGTAACTGGGCATAAACAATAGATAGAGTCAGGAGCATAACAAACCCAGTAATTCCTGTTAGGAAGCGATACCGGTATATAGCTGTTTGTTTCTGCCATACTATCAGTAAACAGTAGAGTACAACAAAAAATATAGCCAGATAGATATAGACATCTGCAAATGAGATGACCCGAAACGTCAAAAAAATCCCCAGCATTACTGGCAATACAAACCTTACAAAAGGAGATTTTTTAAAAAAGAGGTTAAGATCAGATAACATAAAAATAAATTTATGCTATCTGCAGCATAAAATCAATAGCTCATCAGGAGCTCTTTATTTTACCACTCAGAATATTAAAAAGCGCCATACCAAAGTACTTGACATCGGTTAAAAAAGGTGCTTTTTCTTTAGCGGCCATATATATGCGCTCAGCTTCAATATTTTCTTTACTATCAGGCATATTTAGGGCAACATATGGAGGTATACAACCCGGTTTGAACTTAATGCGCTTTTCCTGCACGTCTTTGGGCAATTCATTAAAGCGCGTCTGGCTCAATGGTCGTAATCCGACAATAGCCATACTTCCTGTAATCACATTCAATATCTGAGGCATTTCATCCAGCCAATACTTTCGTAAAGTACGTCCCCAATCTGCCAGGCGGAAATCGTTCGCTGGTTTTCCTACCTTATTATAGCCATTCAACTTAACCACATAATCTTGCAGATACTCAGAGTAGGGATGCATCGTACGTAGTTTATACACTTTGATGATTTTACCATTTTTCCCCACCCGTTTCATTGGAAAAACAGGACCATAAGATGGTTTCTGATTATGATCGGGACTATGGGTTTTCATGACTACGAAATACAACTTGCCATCGAGCTCTTTATATTCAATAATGTCAAATCCACAACTAACCAACCTGCCCAGCATTTCTGCCATGGTTAGCCAACGGTATTTTGCCCCGGTAATAAAATAGTATAGTTTCTGCAGATGCTTAATTTTAGGCATCACCCGGTGAAAGAAGAAGCAGAAAAACCAGTACAGGTGTTTGAATATGTTATTATTAACTGCAAACAGTTTGTGCTTTCTAATTCTAATCGTTTCAATGCACCCAATAAAAAGTCCAGCATCGGGCAAGCATTCATTTACTTTATTTAGAAATTTGTTGATGTAGCGCACGTTATTGACCTGGTGTACATTAATCAGGCAACGAACAGATGCAAAATCTGATTGATGAAGATAAGTTGGATGGTTGACATCAAGAATACGCACACTATCTCGCTCCGGAACAACATGCTGTGTAAGATAGTCGTACACTTTTATGTCCAACTTTTTTAGCAATTGTTCCTTAATAACTTCGCTCTTATTTGCACGTTTTTTCTGAACAGGAACAAACTCCAGCTCCGAAACTGTTGTTCTTTCCAATTCATGACTGACACCAATAGCACTTATTGATTCAACACTTCTCATCCCACATTTTTTTTCTCGATTCTGCAACAATTTACGAGTATAAATGGCAATTGTACAGGAGTTTTAGACCAATAAAGCACGATTCATAACCAACTAACTATCAACAATAACCCCTTATCACTTATATCTCTGCCTTCCCCTAAAGAATAATACATTTAGTCAAAAACAAAGTTTATAGGTTTGATTTTTATGAATGAACCAAAAAACAGGATAACCGTATTCAAAATTTCAACAAAAAAATTAGGCTTTCACCTTTTTACCAGCTGCATTAACTTTTACATTTTCAATAAATTCAATTGTCTGAGGCACTTTATAAGAAGATAATTTATCTGCACAAATTTTCTTAATATAAGATTCTGTGATTTCAGAATGTCTTTTGTTAACAACCAGAATAGCCTTAATAGCTTCACCTAACACTTCATCAGTAACAGCTTCAATTGTGCAATCAATAACGCCATCTATTCCAACAATTACTTCTTCAATTTCTTTAGGACTAACACGTCTCCCTCCCACTTTAATTATTTCCTTTCGGCGGGCTGCATGATAAATAAATCCATCTTCGTCCACTTTGGCCAAATCACCAGTATACAACCAACCTCCTTTTATGGTTGTAGCTGTTTCTTCTGGCTCCTGATAATAGCCTGACATGATGTTATCACCTTTTGCAATAATCTCACCCACTTCACCAGGCTGCACATCATCCCCATTAGCATCCACTACACGTAATTCAACATCCGGTATACCTTTACCCAGTGAACCTAACTTATCAGCAAGCCTTTCGGGTGGCAAATAAGACAAACGTGCTGTCGCTTCGGTTTGGCCATACATAACATAGAATTTTGTATCAGGAAAGCTGTCACAAAATTCTTTGATAAAGGTTGTATGTAGCTTACCTCCTGCCTGTGTTACATATCTTAAATGAGGAAAATCACTATGCCTAAAGGTATCTGATTTACGCAACAGTATCTGAAAGTGACTGGGTACACCAGCAAATCCAGTGCATTGATACTTATTTAAATCATCAATCACCGAATTTAAAAAGATGAAGGTGTTATTGAGAACTATTTGACCACCAACCTTAAGGTGCGTGTGCAAAAGAGATAATCCATAACAATAAAAAAAAGGCAATACAATTTCGATTACATCATCTTGCGTCAAGTGCAAATAGTCTATTATTGAAGACGTGTTGGCAATGATATTCCGATGCGAAATCATTACTCCTTTAGGCTTGGCTGTGGAGCCGGATGTGAAAATTATCTGTGCTAAATCATCATCCTGGGTTTCTGAATTGCTCCATTCATTAACAAGTGTCTCTTCAATAACTGTATCGATGGCTGCTTCACTGAGCACATTAGTCATCTCCAGATTAAGTCGCTTTACTACTTGGTTAGAAGCAAAAACTGTGTTTGACCCACACCGCTTAACAAGCTCATTAAATCCATCCAATTCAATCGCCGGATTAAGCGGAACCACAACATTGCCGGACTTCATAATAGCCAGGTAAGCCACAATCGAATAATGGCTATTGGGCATAATCAGCATAACATTCTGCGCCTGACCGATGGCTTGTTTTAACCAAATAGCAAGCCGGTTAACCCTATCTATAAGGGAATTATATGTTAATTCCCCATTACGTCCCAAAATAAAATCGCCTTGCCGATGCGTATGCTCCTGCAGTAAAAAGTCAACACAGTTCATCTTTCACCTTCTTTTAGTAGTTATGGATTGGTGGCATTCGCAGATAATCTGTTGTTTTCTTTTTACGCTCAAAGTTTTTGAATATGCGACTGATTTCCTGTTCATCCTTCTCTATTCCCATTGCAACCTCTTCGGGCGAGAAACCATTTTCCCAGCCATACCAGAGTAAATCCATGGTTTCGAAAGGCATTTGATAAAAGAACTCCTCCTGGGTTTGCTCAGCCGTGTAGGTATCTGTTGTAGGTGTCCGGTCAATTATCTCTTGCGGAACACCCAATTCTCTGGCCAGCTCATATACCTGCGTCTTAAACAAGTTACCAATAGGCATAACATCAGCACCGCCATCGCCATACTTCACAAAAAAACCTTGTTGTACCTCATGCTTATTAGGTGTACCTATTACGGCGTAGTGCAAGGCTTCTGCATGATAATAAAGCATTGACATACGACTGCGCTGCTTGAAGTTAGAAGCGGCAACAATCTGCAGATACTCATTCATCGGTAAGCGCTCACTTTTTTCGGTACCATCGGCAAAAATAACAGTGACATAGAACACAGGAGGCATATTGGAATTCAAAAACTCAACCGGAATACCGATTTTCATCTTATCAGTCTGGGGATTATATTCAGGAATAACCCTTTTAACGGCTTCATCACGACGCTGATAACAACCAAAGCCTTCCAGGGCACCGCTGATGTTTTCTTCAACTACTCTAACTCCGAATTTATCAGCAAGTTTCAATGCCAACGCTTTACTATCATCACTTGAATCCTTTTCGGGTAGCATCACACCGAGTACATTTTTAGCCCCAAAAGCCTTAACAGCCAAAGCTAGAGTAACCGATGAATCAATACCCCCACTGATGCCTACAACTCCTCCGCGCCTGCGCAGTACTTTAATCACATCTTCTTTTAGTTTGGCAACAATTGAATCAATTGTGTTCTGTGTATCAGATAGTCTTATTATCTCTTTTGTAAATTTTTGTTCAGACATTGGTTAAAAGTTTATCGAATTACAATTTGTTTATTTTTTATATCTCCTTTTAGTAGATTCCGTTCGTCAATCTCCTGGTAAGCTGAAATGAATTGCTTATGCAATATTTGCGAAGACAATACGCCTATTAAGGCCATATTATCTTGTTCACTAATATTACTTCGGTTCAACTTAGTTAGTAAAGCTTCAATCTTTCGAGGATTAAATAAGCCAGAGTCTTTAAGCGCATAAGGACTTACAAACTCATCCAATAGCGCTTTATCGTTGAGCAATGACTGGGCCACTGGTGCTCTGTAGGCCTGCTTAGGTCTTTTTATGACGGACTGTGGAAGCTGATCTTTCATCATCACCTTTAACAATACCTTCTCATTTAATCCATTTAGCTTATAATGGTCAGGTAAAGACGCACAAAACTCAGCCACACGATGATCCAAAAATGGATACCGGCCTTCTACTGAGTTAGCCATGGCCACTCTGTCACCCTGAGAGGACAATAGGTACCCTGACATAAATAATCGCGACTCTATCAATTGCGCTTTCTCCAGCAGGCTGTATCCACTTGTTTCGCCTGCCAACTCTTCAGCCAGGTTAGCAACCGGATCATAACCATTCAGTTCATTACTAATCCCCTCTGATAGCAAACTAGCCAGTTGTTGGCCATTTCTCCACCTGAGCATATGTGAGTAAATAGGTGAATTGGTTTGGTCGAGCTGATAACCGAAAAACATCTTCAACACCATAGGTGAAGCTGTTGCCAGCTGCGGAATATATGGGTAAAGCTTCTTAAGTAACAACGGCCTGTACTTTGATTGAGGTTGCCTGGCCCAGAAATTGCGTATAATTGTTTCTTTGAAGATGTTATATCCGCCAAGCATTTCATCAGCTCCTTCACCTGTTAAAACAACTTTAATATTGTTTTCCCGCACCAGTGATGACAGCAACATCATCGGAATAGGTGATGTTCTTAAAAGAGGCGCTTCGGCATGATAAACAGCCTTTGTTAACCATTTGGCAATATCTGAATTGTTACAAGAGATACTTTTATGGTTGGTATTAAAGAAAGCAGCTACTTCATTCTGATAGTCTGATTCATCAAAAGCCAATTCATCAAAACCAATTGAAAATGTATTGAGCACATTGGGTTGCACCTCTTTCACAAGAGCCGTTGTTACACTTGAATCTAAACCGCCACTTAAATAGGCAGCCACCTGTACATCGGCTCGCAACCGTAAATCAACACTACTTTTCAACAAACCGTAGAGTTCTTCTGCAGCCTCATGGATGGTGCCGGCAAACTTCTTGCCAGCATACTGATGTTTCCAGTATGGGTGAACAGTACATTGCCCCTTATTATATATCATATAATGACCTGGCGGAAGCTCTTTTACGCCATCAAAAAAGGTATTTGGACAGAGAGGTGCCCAAAAAATCAGCGATTCTTTCAGGCCACAATAATTTACCCGCTTATCAACCTGAGGGTGTTCAAACAAGCACTTGATCTCCGAAGCATAAACCAACTGGTTATTAACCTGGCGATAAAAAAGTGGTCTGATACCAAAGCGGTCCCTGGCTATAAAAAGCGTTTGAGTTTTCTCATTCCAGATCGAAAAGGCAAACTGACCATTCAATTGATTTAAACAGTCCGGCCCATACTCTTCAAACATATGCAGAACTACCTCTGTATCACAGCTTGTCCTGAATCTATGCCCTCTTTTTATCAGTTGCTCGCGCAGCTCAATATGGTTATACACTTCCCCATTGTAGGCAATCCACATGGTGCCATCCTGATTACACAAGGGTTGTTGACCCGAACTCAAATCAACAATACTTAGCCGGACATTCCCCATAGCGCAATCGGGCTGTATATACAAACCTGTCTCGTCGGGCCCCCGATAATTAATACGTGTCAACATCTTATTGAGCACGTATTCTTGCTGTTTGGCACTTAAGCCACTATCTGTAAATCCGACGATACCACACATAGCAGTTTAGTTTACGAGTGATTTTTTCCGTTCCAGAAAGGCGACTATCGAGTTAATACTCTGAAAATTTTCCTCATTTAAATCGCTGTCCTCTGTTTTCACACCAAGTTCTTCATCCAAAAAGGTAATTAGACTTAACAAGCCCATTGAGTCAAATATGCCTTCTTCAAAGAGCAATGTGTCATCTGCTATTGTATCCTTTTCAATAAAGGTAATTTCAGATATAAATGTCTTGATTTGATCTTTCATCTTTTTAGTCGTTATGTTTGTTAATTATTTAATTCTTTTGGCCGGCACTCCGGCATATACAGAGTTATCTTCAGTATCTCTTGTAAGTACAGCACCACTGCCTATAATTGAATTCTTACCAATCTTAACCCCTGGCATAATGGTGCAATTCATCCCGATAAATGCCCCTTCACCAATTTCAATAGCACCCACTGTTTCAGTACCATCCATATTCTTTTGTGACAAATCATGCGTTAGTACAACGCTCATGGCTGTGACAAAGGCATTATCACCAATTGTGATTAATTCGGGTCTTCTGTTATCCAGTATTACCATGTAACCAATCTCCACATTCTTGCCCATTTTAACGCCTCGCCAACGATGAAACATAGCACGCCATTTTTTAACCGGGCAGAACCAGGCCGGAACAAGCAATAAATTCCTAATAGCTCTTTTGTACTTGCTAGCTGTAGGTAGTTCACCAAATGCATAACTACGCCTCTCCATCTAATAACTTTTTTAATTGTTTATTCAGTGCTTCATAGCCCTCATTATTGAGGTGTAAAAAGTCCTTATAATAATTTGCTTTAGCCGGAGTTTTAGTTCGACCATCCATTAGCGTACCATAGGCATCTAAATACAGATAGCCCTTCTGCTTACAAAGCTCAAGCAAGCTCTTGTTAACGGATTCGATTTGCCGCTGCATGCCAGATGGCCATATCAAACGCCTGATTCCTCCATGCCGCCCCTCTGGAAAAACATTGCAGACAACAATTTTTGTGTTGTTGGCAGCAAACTGTTGTGCTATCTTTTCGTAATTATCTATAACAGTAGATGAAATTGCATTTTCCTGCTGTTTAAAAAAGTATCCTGCTTTCAGGTCATTAATACCCATACATAGAATCACACAGTTCACCTCTCCTTCAATATTTGCATTATTTGCTAACACTCTAACTTGAGCTGATGTAAACCCAGATTGCGCCATTTTATGAACTTCATAACTATTCCACCAGTCATCGGATATATCCCAATGTTTACTTCGGCTATCACCAATTATTATAATGTCAGTCTGAAGGCTGTCAAGTTTCAACTCGACTCTTTGTTCATTGCCATTGGGATACAAGCCACGCTCCAAGTAGGCTTTATAGTACTTGTACATTCCATTGGCAAAAAACACAGTACATATTACCAAGCCTATAACTAGTATTACTAAAATAAATATGATGCGGGTTTGATTCATTCAAATAAATCTTATTTCATTAATTCTTCATAGTTATTGATGTATTGCTCGGCTATACTACTCCACGAATAATGAGTTCTTAACTTGTCATAAGCTTTTACCGCTTTTTCATCAAAGTTTGAAGAGCCGCTTTGCAACAATTCCAGTTGCTGCTTCAAAGAATCAGCATCTCCCACTTTAAAAAATGACACTTCTTCTTCATTGAATACAGCTTTATTAGCATCAATATCAGAGCAGATAATTCGTGCCTTAACCGAAGCGGCTTCCAGAAGCATCATCGACATAGCTTCATTAAATGAAGGAAAAATAAATGCATCAGAATTTTCTAAATAAGCCATTAACAGGCTCTTATCAGTCACCAATCCTATAAAATCAACATTTAACCCTTTGGCTGCCAACCTTATTTCTTCGGCATACCTGGGCATCTGCTCCATATCTCCAGCCACAATTAATGGACTTGTATAATTGGCTTTTTTCATGGCTTCGAGCAATGTATGTAAGCCTTTTAAAGGGATTATGCGGGCAGCAGCAAAAAACAAATACCCAGAACGCTCCATTGGTTGAACGCTTTGTTCAACATTAATTCCGTTGGGAATAAACCGAACCCTAGCATTGTAACTACTGTTCAAATAGTCACTTAATGGTTCTGATACAGCTGTAACCACATTTGCTGAACGAATCAGAATTTTCTCATTAAACAGAAAAAACCGTTGTATGGCAGGGCTCCACTTTTCAACTTCATAAGTTTTACCATGATGCGTTGCAATCACCTTGTATTTTATACGAAGGATAGGCAAAATAAATGCGCCATCGATCTGATGCAAATGGATTAAATCATATTTAGTCACAAATAATGCATGAAACAGGCACTTTAAATAATAGATAAATACATTCAGTTTTTTTATGAAGAAATTATTAAACGCTATCTGTTTACCATCCTCCCATTTACTTCCTTCCGGTATTCGATCTTTCAGGGCATAAACGGTAAAATCATATTGCTCTTTAAGCTGAGCAATCAGGTTTTGACCAACGTAGGCAGTGCCTCCTATGGCAGGTAATCCTTTTACACCTATAACCCCAACTTTTTTCCTCATATGATTTTGATTGCAATTTCAATTTAGGTAAAAGCTTACTACGATTTATTATATTTTGGTTACAGGTGCTATTTATTACACGAATACGCAAATAATACAGATGACTAAATTAATTATGGAGACCAACTAGTCATTTCTGTAGTCAATATGCCTTCATATTGCGACCTTCTGACCTGGTTAGTATTTACTTATTAATCTTAAATAATTAAATTACCACGATTTGTGAACTCAACTATTGGATTTGGCGGACTTTAATATGAAATTAAGACTATTTATTCTTCTATTAATATTTCTGACATATACTACGGCAGGCATGTCGCAAAATGCCTTTCCGGGAGCCGAAGGTTTTGGTTCAGATACTCGGCATGCCTACCAAACAGAAGTACGGCCAAAAATATTGACTGTTACAACTCTTAAGGATGGAGGCATAGGAAGCCTCAGATGGGCCGTTAATCAAAACTACCCTCGCATTATCATTTTTGAGGTTTCTGGTGTAATTAAGCTATATCGCGACTTGTATATACGCAATCCCTATATTTTTATTGCCGGGCAATCGGCTCCACAACCGGGCGTTACCATTTCAAACGCAACACTGTTTGTTCACACCCATGATGTGCTTATCCAGAATATTAAACTCAGGTACGGTGTTAACAGCAGGAAGCAAGATTGCTTAACTATCGCATCAGTGCGTGATTCATCCTATAATGTTATTGTCGATCATTGCTCTATAAGCTGGGGAATGGATGAAAACATTGGCATAGCTGCCACACAATATGGTATCACTATCAGTAATTGCATCATCAGTGAAGCCATTGATACAAAAGGAGGCAATGCCTATGGCTTGCTGGCCTATGATAATGGGGAGCTATCTGTTCTGAAAAATCTATTCGTTCATAATGCAGATCGTAATCCCCTTGTAAAAGGTGAGTCACTCAAAACGCTAGTATACAATAACGTTATATATAACAGTGATACCCATTGTATTTACTTCGGGCACAGGGAAAACGGTAATTCACTTTTTCAGATTGTAGCATTGAATAACTATTACGTACCTGGCATTAAAAACCGAAACTCCAATATTATAACATTCAGTGAGCGCATCTCTGAAAATGCCGTTGCCTACTTATCCGGCAATCAAGTCAAAGGTAAAAATAAGCCACAATGGCAAAGAGGCATAACATATAATCAGGCTGGTGAGCAAATTATTGCAACGTCACCTATGTTCCATTATCCACATATGGATTTAATTCCAACTGATAGCTTATTAAACCGTGTACTGGCTCATTGTGGTGCATTTCCTCAGAATAGAGATGCCATTGATGAGCGAATAATTAAAGATGTTACCCAGATGACGGGCAAATGGATTTTTCATGAGGATGAAGTTGGTGGTTACATTGAGCAGGCGGCCTGTCACAAACTAATAATTCCAGATAACCCACACGATGATGATAACAATAATGGCTTTACCAATATTGAAGATTGGCTAAACTCGTTAATATATACTAATAATCAAACCACGAAGTAATTTTACGAAGATGAATTCAAACAACCACTTACACCCGGCAGTCATATTGGATATTACACAAGCCGGATACGATATTATTCGCTCCCTATATAAATACAAAATTCCGTTATATGCGTTTTCATACAAGGCCAACAGCATTGAAAATAAAACGAAACGGGTTACTGAGATTATTGATTATAATGCCCAGGAAGATTTACTGGAAAAGTTAATCGCACTGTCCAAGCGCTTAAAGGTTAAACCGGTGCTATACCTTTCAAGTGATCATCGCCTTGAGTTCGTTATGGAGCACTACGACGTTATTCAAGAACATTTCCTGGTTAATTTCCCCTCCATTGACACCTTAAATACGCTATTAGACAAAAGAGAATTAAATAATTTTGCCCTGAAGAACAACCTTCAGGCACCTGCAACAGTTAATATTACGTCTGCTGATGCCATCGAAAAAGTCAAATCACTTGACTTTCCAATCATTGTTAAACCGTTTGTGAAAACGGCAGCCTGGTATGCCTCTGAAAGGCCCAAAGCAATCATTTACGATACTTTTGAAGAGTATGAAGCGGATATAGCGGACGTTCTTAATATAGAAGACAGACTGATTGTTCAGGAATTTATCCCCGGCGGGGCTAACGACATCTACGCTTGTTTTGTGTATTTCAACCAAAAGGGTGAATTTGTGCAATCTTTTACTGGTCAAAAGATAAGGCAGTGGCGCTCTTTAACAGGCACCAGTTCGTGCATCAGACCATTTAACCATCCTGAAATACTAGAGCAAACCATTCAATTTTTTAAGCTGGTTAACTACAAGGGTTTTGGCTCTATGGAATACAAGCAAAACCCTAATAATGGGAAGTTTTACCTGATTGAACCTACCGTTGGACGTTTTGACTTAAATACCCTCGTATGCACTGTTGGCGGAGCTAACCTGCCATTAGCCTATTACAATGATGTAACCAACCAAAACATTGTGCCTAAAGAAAAGCCCAATGATAACTTTGCGTATATCCATGAACTGTATGATATGCGAAGTGCCTATCATTCAATATCTACAAAAAATGAAACGCCTAAACAGTTACTTAAAAGCTATAAAGGCAAGCTCTATTTCCATTATATGAATACCGATGATCCGGTGGTTACCAGAAAAGTTCTCTATAAAGTTAGCCGATACATCGCCAGCAAATTATTCCGCTACATGACAGGCAAAACATCTAAAGCCTGATTGGCTATTTGAGTAATGAGCTGTCTTTTTTAAGTATTTGAACCATCTCCACTAAAAGGTACATCCTAAAAGCCAGGGTATAATCATCCAAATCCCTGGTTACAGGAACCTTTCGTAAGAACTTGACTAACTTAGCTGGCAGATGCTGCCTGACAAAGATGGCAATGGCACGCTTGCTAAAGCGTTTTGGCCGCACCTTCTCTTTATCAATACGCGATAGTACATAATTGACAAACTCATCAGACAACAATTCGCTATTTTTAATCCCTTTCAGATAGCCTATTAAAAAGTCTTTAATTTGGGGCTTATGCAGAATTTCGTGAGCAAACTCAATGGCCGGATACTTAGCAAAGTCAATATCGGGGCCAATCGTATGAAGTACCTTTTTAAACATGGTTTTCTGACTTCGTGAATCATCCGGCAGCTCATGCGCCTTTTTGACGATATTGTAGGTATACCAGGGATTAGCCACTTCGGTATAAGCTACCTTCAGCTCATTTAGCCCGCCATGAATAAAAGGTATTCTGAAATTATAGTACAACCTGTCGCGCCAAACCTCAAGTGTCTCATTATTTTTACGAGCCACCCATTCCGGCAGATTATCTTCACTCAAGTTTAGTTCATCAAACTTCTTAGTATACAACAACTCAGAGTTAAGCCTTATACCAACGCAACGTTTTACATCCATCTCGCTGCTCACATGCCGTTGGCCAAATCCCTGATTGGCCCGTATGACTCCATGCACACCATTTTCAAATAGGCGTTTCCAGATGGCAAAACCATCCATATATCCCGAGATGTGATCAACTCTTCCCTCTCCGCAAATCAAAAATCGCTTAAAAATTGTATCAACAGGTTCGGGTGCCACATTGGTTTCGTAATAAGTATGTTTCAGGTTAAAATGATCTGCCAGCTTTTTAGCTACAAACGCATCATTTGCAGGCATATTAACTGCCTCTTTTATGCCCCAGGTCAAGCAATGAGGCTCGGCAAACTGTTGCAGAAAACACAATAAAGTACGGCTATCATACCCTCCAGATAAAGCCAATTGCCACTCTTCCGGCTTATATTCAAAATTGCTAAATGCACCGTTAATAGTCTCCTTAAGCATGTCAATCTGTTCTGCTTCAGTGCGCTCAATCACATTCGCTTTTAAGGGGTCACTTACTATATCTACCGACCAGTTCAAGCGGTTGAGTTTAAGCACACTATTGCCGGGCAGATAATGTACCCGTTTATCCCAGGCATTGGGCCCCATTGAGCCGCACTGTAACATCCAGGGAACAGCCTGCTTATTAAACTCAAAGTCGCCCAATAACATAGAAATGGCACGCTGTGAGGTTGACATGATAAACTGCTCATCATCTAGATAGTACCAAAGAGTTCTGACTGCTACAGGATCCGATAATACTTCGAGCCATTGTTGGTCATTACGCCAGATAACAATATCACCCCGTTTAAATTCGGAGCCTACCCTGTCCCATTCATCACCCGGATGAGATAATCCCCCAAAACAAATACCGCTTTCGGAATAGCGTAAAGACGCAACCGGATTAATAGCTGCATACTGCACTCCTTTGCTATCAATTAACACCGGATTATTGTACTTTATATTATCAGGCTGAATAGTATCTGAAATTAACTTAACAACCTCGGGAGTAAGTTTTTGCTCACCTGAACGTTTTACAGTTAAAAGAAATCTTGACATAGTATTATTGGGTTAGCTGGTGATATAAATCGACGTATTGCTGTACAACCACCTTATTATCCATATGTTCTGTAATGTAATTATAGGCTTTCTGCCCCAATTCCTGGGCAAATGACTGGTTATCTTTCATTTTCTGCCAAGCATCAATAAGCTCCATTCTACTACCACGTTCTACAAGCACTCCAAGTTCACCATCCTTTAGCAGTTCGGCATTACCCGGAACGTTTGTGGCCACCACTGGCTTTTTACAAGCCATGTATTCCATAATGGCATTGGAAGTTCCTTCGCCATGAGTACAAAGAACACCAATATCTAACATATTAACCAGTCGCTCTACGCCTCTTCGCTTGCCTAAAAACAGAATATTCTCTTTACTTCCAGGTGCTACCATAGTCTCTACAGCATTTTTATCAGGCCCATCCCCAATAACCAAAAAGGTAACATTACTATTGCTCCCCAGAAATTGGTTAGCGGCCTCAATGAATAATGGAAAATCTTTTCGGTAATCGATGGAAGCCACCATTCCAATGAAGAAATGGTCTTTACGATCATGCCAATCAAACTCATCAATAACACTATCTCTATCAGGCAAATTCTCAACACGGCTCATACAGAATCCATTTCTAATGACCATCGCCTTACTCTGAGGCACATGGTATGATTTAATGCCAATATTGGAGTTAGCCAGTATAACATCTGAAAAAGGAAAGGTTATTTTTGACCGAATCCAATTCTTAGACATCACCGGACAAACCGAATTAGATATCATGGCATTTATAAATGTCTTTTTTTGCAGCAGCACAGCCGGTAAACAAAAAATTGAGGGCATAGAGCCCCAACTATGAATAATATCGGGTTGATAGTTTTTTATTACATCATATATTTTTTTGAAAACACTAATATCTCGTTTGTAAACCCGCTTAAACACAATTACTTCGAAGTTCAAATCCAAAACTTCTTTGTAATGAATATTATCCTTCAATAAAATCACTTTACAATCAACATCAGAGTACCTGCTCAGTCCTTGCAGCAACTCAGTTGCTCTTCTCTCTTTCCCTCCGTCTCTGAGGCTATCAATCAACATTACAACTTTCATACACTCCAATCAATCTATAGTTTAATACCGTTAAGGGCTAATACTGCACGTTTATCCCAGGTATAATGCTCATTAAACTCTTTATAGGCTTCCTCTGCAATACGATTACGCAATGTAATATCTTCTAATTTAACAATGGCATCGCTCCATTGCTCAGGCGAATCGGGTTGAACAAGCAAGGCATTCTTCTCTGATAATACCTCGCGCAACACTGGCATATCGGAACAGATTATAGCCTTACGTGAAGCCATGTATTCAAATACCTTTAGCGGTGACATATATTGTGCAGACTCCTGTTGCCCTCCTGCCACATACACCTTTTGCTGATAGGGTGCCAGCAGAATATCACAGCTATTACGGTATTTATACACCATACCCGGACTTACATGACCATGAAAACGAATATTGGTAATGCCTTCAGCCTGGGCTTTCCAATACTCAATATCTTTTTGCTTGCCTCCAACTATATGAAAATCATAATGCTCGAGCTTTTTGGCTACAGCTAAAATGATATCGATGCCTCGTCCCTTGTAAAGGTGTCCAAAATAACCTACCTGTAAAGCATCTTTGTGAAGAGCGAAATCATTTATCTTTTCAAAATCAGGCACTCTATCAGAACCATCAGCCAGCATTAAGGTGTTAACATTAGCCTTTGTAAATGTTTTATCTGTTTGGTATATATCTTTCAGCGCCTCTGTTATTACTACAAACTGTTTCAGCTGCTTTGACTTTAACAGGCGTTTCAACATCCATTGATTTTGCTTCTTTCCACTTTGTAAAACCGGGCCATGCGACTCAAGTATAAAAGGAATCCGGGAACGCAAATTAAGATAATAGGCTGCTAATACCCCTCTGAAATACACCAAATCAGGTTGCCATTTTATCAATTTACTAATAGCAAGGTAAACAAAACGGTACTTCATCAAGCGTGCATTAGCCGGAAAGTAAATACTCTCAATTTTAAAGTTAGGCTCTACCCCATAAAACTCATAGACATCATCAACTCCTTTTTCTGCTATACCTTCTACAAAAATGGAATATAAAGTCACCTCATGCCCTAATTTTGCCAAACTCTGACACATCTTCATGACATGAACACTATTGGCATTTTTACTTGGCACATGTGATGCCATAACATAGGCTATTTTCATCCTATCAGGTTTTAGACGGTTATGGTTATATTCATTAGCTAATGATAGCATTAACCTCAACGGTTAATGCTCATTTGTTTAGCTTATCCATATACATTTTAATACTTACTATACTGCACAAAACCAGAAAGTTGGTTTTAATAAGCTTTTGATAGTTACTTTGCAGATACTGATGCTCAAATAACTCTTCAAACAAGCTGTTGGGCCTTTGCAGGGTATCCCCAATAAATTTGATATTAGCTGAATTACTTAGCCACATCTTAATGTTCTTATGTGCACCTTTGAACCATAAGGCTCTTCCATATTTTTTATACAATTTATGATCGGCCTTCCAAACGGTTTCCAATACGGTACGCTTCAATCCTTTTGGTTCGTTTAGTCCCCAAGGCATCCGCTCAAAACGAATACGTCCGATTGCCCCCAGATAATCAGTCATCGCTTCTTTATAAAGGATTCTGTCCAAACGATACGATAGTGGTAATGACAAACTAAAGTCCACCATTTCGTTATGAATTATCGGACTACGCGCCTCCATCTTACCGTAATAATTCATCCATGGTTCAGCTTTAGTAAGGCGTCTCTGTCGATTGATCTGTTCAAATTCATCAAACTTGTCAAATACTTCTGCTGAGTTTAACTTTTGCATCTCAGCAACATAACTGTCGTAGTCAAGCATGCGTTGCGGCTGCCTGAATATTTTGGTAAACAACTCATCTGAACACACCGAATGAAGATTGAAATTATAAAGCAACTGCTTATCTTCAGTCGCGTTCTTTATGGCATTATAGCCACCAGCCGGATCCATATGCGTGAAAGCTTCCAGAAAATTAGCATCAAACCCGGTTATATTAATATCAAACTGTTCAAGATGCTTATAAGCCGACTGATACCAACAATAATTAATCGGCATCATTGGCCTGTTCTGGAGATGTAACTCACTATAACGGCTTAAAAAATCGTCATCAACGTTGATGTATTGCTGTTGAAGCTTAAGCTTCTTCTCAATTCTTTTGGCAATGTGGCAGGCATCTGATTGCTCCTGCCCATATGTATAAGTTTGAAAATCCTTACCCAATTGCTTCGATATATGAATATTACATCGGGAATCGAGTCCTCCCGAGTTGGCTATTACATATCGCCCGTCCGATTTATTAAAGCACTGTTCAACTGCATTGATGTAGATATCAACAAAATCACTCTTAAGGCTTTTTTGACTACGGTCTTGTGGTTCAGCCGTGTACCGCCAGTAACGCGACTCTATAATTTCATTCGTTATAGTGTTAATAGTAATAACGGATGCATTATCACAAAGCTTGATGTGTGGATGAAAGGTCCGATGAAACAATGGCGTTTGGAACTTAATCATCTCACCTAAAGCCCCAATGTCAATAGATGCATTGTCAATAAGCTTAGATACCGCAGTATAATCATCGGCAATAATAACCCTATTTCCGCTATTATACATGTAAAGATCTGCCATACCAAGGCGATCATTAAACACGATGACTTGCTGCTTTTCCTTATCAAAGTAATAGCCACAAAAACTGCCATTCAGTTCACTAATAAAATCACTTCCCTTCGCTCTAATACCTGCTTCTGCGAATGCACATGCATCTTTATATGCTTTTCCAAATAAGAATCCTTTGAAAAAGAATGGTTTCAGTTGATCAAAATGTAAAGCATCAATAATCATATAATCCGGTGCTTTAATCTGTGTTTGTGTTGTAAACAATAATCCCTTATTTCTTGAGTAAATTCACCAAATAACGGGCCGTTAACCTGCTGAATAAAATCAATAGCCAAATCCATATTGTTGACTTCAATCAATTTGATTTGCTCGTCCTTATCTACACAAAAATCAAAGCCCAATAGCCTTGAATGAACATGACGCTGGGCTATGTGTTCGGCTACCTGTTTGACATCATCCAGCATATGCACCGGCATCCTGTCCAACAAATTAACACATCCTTTAGCCAGCTTATTAACCACATCCCCTTTCTTATTAATGGCATAGTTACGAATGCATCCATCAGCCCCAATCCCACACACATATCCGCCAGAGCTCTGATTATCTACTACACTACCGTCCTTCCCAACTCGCAACACCACCTGAATAACATGTATCTGCTCATCTTTAACAGAACGATAAGTCATTACCCGCAGCGTATTGACTGAAGAAGGATTAAACTGGCTGAAAAAAGGATGCTGATGTATGTACTCCTGCACAATGAAATTCATCCCGAAACGACTTTCCATAAACTCAATAGACAGAACGTGCCCCTCTTCGCATATCCATTGACTTCCATTCTTCTCAAAGAGGTAGATATTTTTCCCGCCTTGAGACCCGACAGATGGCTTAACAACTACTTTCTCAATGGTTCCATTTCCAAAATCCAGCACTGGCTGTATTACCTCGCCCTTCTCCGAATAGTAGGTGCCATGAATATTACGTATGAATATCTTAGGAAAATAATTGCCGGAATGCATCCAGTCAATAATAGCTTTATCTTCATAAGCAGAAGAAATTGAGGCATTGTTCAGCAGTGGTTCAATGGTTGTGAAATAAATATTTTCAGGCACAAACAGCTCAGACTTAATACCCGTTAAGGCCGTAAACTCTTTAATAAAAACCTGAGGTACCATCGAGCAAAGTGGTTTCCAGTATGCTTTGTTTGCAGAAATGAGACCGGCTTCAACATTGGTTTGCTTTTGCTTCTTTTTAATACGCTTCCAAACCCTTCGCCCGTTTAAATAACATGCAAAGTGATGAAGGTACCAACTTTGAATCTTTGCTGCTTTTTTGGTAACCCGGTAAAAAAATCCGGCTATTTTTTTTACGGTTTTCACGAATTAATAGATTTTAAGTATGTCCACCTTTTTCATTTTCTTGCAGTAATCAATAACTTCCTGGGTAAATTCCCCGAAAAAAGGACCAATCATAATTTGGGCACCGATACCAATGTTACTTGTATTGATTTCTACCAGCCGAATGTTATCGTCCTCATCAATACTCATATCAAACCCAATCAATCGTGAGTGAGGCACATATTCGGCTAATTCCAGGGCTGTGGCTTTAATTTCATCAATCTTATGCAACTTACCCAGTTCCTTCAGTTTTAACTCGGGCTTATTGGGTACGTGCTCTATCTTCCTCATAGTCTTAAGAAGGGCAAAATCATTTAGTTCACCACTGGGTTTAACCACTATGGCTGTTCCACCCATTTTAATATTATCAACTTCCGAATCTGGCTTACCAATCCGTAATGCCACATGCAATAAGTGCAGCTTATTATCGGCAACAGAACGATATGTGAATACCCTAAAAGTATTGAATGAAGACTCATTGAACTGCCTGTAAAAAGGATGCTGCTTTAGCACTTGCTGAATAACAAAATCCTTCTCAAATTTCCGCAGAAGCCATTTTAGTGTCAGTTCTGTATCTTTATTCTTAAGCGTGAACCTGCCATTGTTTTTGTAGAACACATATACATCACGCCCTCCCCATGAATCAATGGACGGTTTTACCAGCAACTTCTCTTCATTTGTAATGAAGGACTGAATCTGTTTTTCAGGGTCTGCTACCTGGTTACCCAGGCCATCAAAGAAAATACCATTTACATTTTTCAGCAGAGTTACCGGCAACAGCTTTTTATGACTGCCCAATAAGCGGTCATATAAGGCTTTATCGGCATAAGCATGACTTACTTGTTTGTTATTAATTACCGGCTCTATTGAGTGATTATAAACATTGTCAGGAAGAAAATCAGCACTTCGTTTACCTGATATAGTTGCACATACCTTATAAAGATTAGTTGGAATAATATTAGCATGGCTCCATTTCCACCTGTTTTTATATCGCTTAACTTCTTCCGAAGAAAACCGTTGGCCATCAGCAATATCATTCCATATTGCATCATACTCTTTTTTGGCAAAATAGTCGTATTGCAGATAGAAAAGTTTTCGGGTAAGCACCCGACTGGCTCTAAAGCCATTGTGTACTAATTTTATTCCTGCTCCCATAGCTTTAACTCTTATAGATCAGTGATAGAATTCTTTCAACCTCTTTTCGGCGTTTTTTAGAGCTTTTCTCCCTGGCTAACCTCAAGTAGTTAAAATAATACAACAACTTCAAGAGCCACCTTTTATTCATATAGCTAATTCCATATTTATCCCGAAGGTACTTTAACTCTTTTCGAGCCGCATCTGAATCCCTATTGAGGCCTAAACTTACAACTGACTTAGAGGTTATATGCTCACGATACGCTCCCAGGTAAAAAGGGATATGGATAAAATCCGTTTTGCTTTTAAATTTTTTCCATAAATCTGTATCCATAACAAGGTGCAAATCCTCATTAAGTCCCTCCACACTTTCATACAGGTCGCGCGTAAAAAAGGTTGTTTCCTGCGGGATTCTGGCATTCAGAAAACTATACTTTTTAAGGTAACGGGGTTTCTCAACAGCTCTTAATAATCTGCCATCGGTGCCAATTACTATCCGGTCACCATATACCATTTTGATAGCCGGATTTTGTGTTAAATAATCAACTGCAATACGAATTGCTCCGGGTAACAGCAAATCATCCGAATTTAACCAGTTAAAAATCTGACCGGTTGCCTTGGCAAATCCTTTGTTAATGGCATGACTTTGTCCATTATCTTTTTCACTTACCCAGTAATCAATTTTATCCTGATACTTTTTAATGATATCAACACTATTATCGGTTGAACCACCATCAATCACAATGTACTCGAGGTTGGGATAATCCTGATTAATAACTGAGAGAATCGTTTTCTCCAGAAACTCTGCCTGATTATATGAGGGTGTTACTATGGTTACTTTAGGATACTCCATTAGTTAGTGCCTTTAAAGAATGAAAACAATAAACTCACGACATACTCCAATTCTTCCTCTGTTATCTCATAAAAAAATGGTAACCTCAACAAGTGGTCAGTAAAGAAATCGCTGTTGGGTAAATCCCTACCATCATGCTTGTTTTGATAAAACTCACTCTTGTGTAAGGAAAGATAGTGGAATACAGCTAATACATTATGTGCTTTAAGGTGATTTATCAATGCTGATCGGTCATCCAAAGAACGACAAACGATATAAAACATGTGAAAGTTGTTAGTCGTCCAGTTCTGATTAACAGGCAACTTTATAAATCCTTCATCTTCTAATACCTGCAACTTTTCTTTATAATAATGCCATATCTCGCCACGGCGCCGTTGAATATCCTCCAGGTTTTCAAGCTGAGCATAAAGGAAAGCTGCGATAATATCAGATGGTAAAAAAGAAGAACCGGCATCTACCCAACCGTATTTATTTACCTCACCTCTAAAAAAAGCCGCCCTGTTTGTACCTTTTTCCCAGAGTATCTCAGCACGTTCAAAGAATTGCTGATCATTGATGACCAACATCCCACCTTCACCTGCTATGATATTCTTGGTTTCGTGAAAAGAAAAGGTAGCCATATGGCCAAATGAACCAAGTGGACGCTCTTTATAGTAGGCATCAATTGCCTGTGCAGCATCCTCTATCACATACAAATTATACTTACTGGCCAACTCCATGATTTTATCCATATCACATGCCACCCCAGCATAATGTACAGGTACAATAGCTCGCGTTTTTGGTGTTATCAATGCCTCCAGTTTACTTACATCCATATTAGGATGATCAGCTAAACTATCGGCAAAAAGAATTTTGGCACCTCGTAATACAAAAGCATTAGCAGTTGACACAAAAGTGAATGATGGCATGATTACTTCATCTCCTTCTTTGATACCGATTAGCATGGCTGCCATCTCAAGAGCATCGGTACAACTGGTGGTCAACAGGCAGTTTTCAAAACCAAACTTTTTCTTAAAAAGCTCGTGAACTTTATGGGTGAAGTTACCATTACCTTTAATCATACCTGACAGAACTGCTTGCGAGATATAATGCAATTCCTTACCAGACATGTAAGGTTTATTAAAGGGTATTGAATACGTTTGGTCCATACTATTTTATTTAAGATAAGGTTTTTTCCATTTTTATTTCCTCAAACACAGCTGTATAATTAGCCACAACAGCCTCTGGTGCATATAACCGAATAGCCTTATCACGGCATCGCTGTCTCATCTCTGCTCTTGCTTCTTCTGACAAATTTACCAGATACTTAATTCCTTCGCTCAAATCATCTGCATCAGCCCATTTAGCCAGATACCCAGTTTTATAATGTTCAACCAAATCAAGTGCCACCCCCATTTCAAATGAAACAACGGGCGTACCGGTCATCAAGGCCTGATTGATCATAACAGGACCAGAGTCGTAAATGGATGGACAAATAAACATATCAGCTGCTGCATAGGCATGTGCTAATTGATCTACTTCTTTTAGATAGCCAAGCATTCGATACCTGAATGGTAACTCGTGAACAGGAAAATTATTGGTACTACCCGCTATTAATAAGGAAATATTTTTATTGGTCGCCTGCTCTTTAAAATGCGCTTCAACTTTATGCAGCGCCTTTAGCAGATGATCCATCCCTTTTCGTTCCTCACCAAAATGTACCGAACCAAAGAACACCACAAATTCATCATCAGCAATTGATAGCTCCCTGTGCGCATCTTGCCTGCTTGAAGGTGTGAATATATCCGGTTCGACACTCATAAAAGTGCGGTATAACTTCTTACTCTTAAACAGGCTGCTGGCTTTGGTATTTAGCTCATCCCATTTACTGCCAATCATCAACCGTAAGTCATAACCTTCCACATTCTGCTGTTTAAATCGAAGATTGATAGCTGACTGATCATTATTATCAGATGAGTATAAGGCCGGGCAATTGCCACAGTTATTTTTGTAACCTTCACACTCCCAGGCATAATGACACCCTCCAGTAAGCGGAGCCATATCAAGAAACTGCCACAATACAGTCGCTTTCGTTTTCTGAGCCAGCTGTTTAATATTTTTAGCTGTAATAAACTGCGTGGTAAAAAATATAATTATTACATCAGGTTGATAGTCTCCCAGGCGCTGAAGTATTATATCTGTTGAGAAATACTCGATAGTGTTATCCAGTTCAAAAAACTGATACTTCCGATCTATCTTTTGTGCGGGGGACTGATTTTTACCACCAAACCACTTATTCAATTTTCTGAAAATCTTCTTTCTAAACCGTAAGCGGTTCCATTCTTTAGTATTGTAGATCGATATAACGTCCTTATCATCTGAATCATCATAAATAGTTAACAGCTTCGATTCATACCCGTTATTTTTAAATGCCGAGTGTAAATCATAGGCCACTTTTCCTGCTCTGTATGGCCCGTGGGCCGTAAGACATAATACCTTCATAGTTACTTATTTACTCCATATACCTTTGGCGGTATCATTTATGATTCGATTATATTGAATTGGATGCAACACTGCACCCGACAGTAAACAAACTATTGTTGCTAAAATGACTCCTGACGGCCCCATACCCAAATACTTGCCAAAAAAAATCGATAGCGGGATATTAAACACTGTTGAAGTCAATGAGATGTATAGTTGTAATTTAATTTTTCCAACTCCGTTGAGAAAATACGAATAGATACTGTTCCAGCTCCTGATTAGGACAAAAACACCCATAAGGATAGTTAATTGCCAGGGCACAGTCACTTTATCCTTAATCCACAAATGATAAACAAATGGAGCTATAAAAAACAGAATCAACATACCTACTACCAGAAGTGCCCAAAACTTATGCAGGGTGGTTATCGAGCGTTTTATCCAGAGTTTGTCATTCTTTGTAAAAGCATCAGTAAAAGCAGCCCAATAAGGATTCACTAATATAACAAAGCCCATTTGCAATACGCCCATATATTTGCGTGCTACAGCATAAGGCACCACCTCCTCCGGTCCGAATAAATTGGATATGATGAAATTATCGGTAGAAAACAGGATGATAACGGCAATTTGAACTACAAAAAACTTTAATCCCAAAGAGGTTAACTCCGGAAAAACTTTTCTGTCGAAGTACTTTATCGATGGCCGAATGTGTTTGTAGGTCCCGTTGAATAATATGATGCTAAAAATGATCATATACAATAATGGAATACCGTTAATTATCAGGGCAATATAAACAATGGAACTTTTAGCGTAATAATACAACAGCAGCACTCCACCAAAAAAAGTTAAGGAGGCCAGAAAACTAATCGCTTCGGCATAGGCAGGCAACTGATGAGCTGATAAGATGGTGTATATCAATGAAAAAAACAATCTTAAACAGAAAAAGCCTACCATCACCGCAATCGTAAGGCGTATGATATCCTCATATTGCGTATCAACATTTAGCAGGCCAGTCCAGTTTATTAGAAAGATAAATGGCAAAACCAATATCATTGTTCCCATACTAATGGCACCAATAGCCACATAAGTTGTACTGACATATCTACGGGCACTTTCAAAATCCTCTAAAGCAATGGCTTCGGCCAGTTTGTTCTTCAGACCATTTCCCAGCCCGATATTCAGAAAGCGCATCCAATGAACCATGCTGCCAAGTGTAAGCCATAAACCATGAAATGTAGCTCCCAAATAGGACAATATTATAGGAAACCTAATGTAACCAATGAGCATGTTGCCACCTTTAACACCCATTGATATTAACACATTCTTTCTAAGCTTTCTGCTTCTGACAGATAAACCTCTACCAGATATTTTATGTTGTATCTGACTAATTACCTTCTGCATCATCCTGTTTCTCTTTCAATTGTTTCTCGTACTCGCTGATATAGTATTTATCAAATAAGAAGGCCAGAGCCATACCAAACGTAAAAATGATGTAATAAACTAAAGTTACATTAGCCCATGTAAATGTTAAAAAGCCAATGAAACTACCCCAGAAATGTGTTTTCAGGGCATGCCTGTATAATCGGTACTGAATTGAAAACCAGAAACCAAAAGCCAGTATACTACCGACCAATCCGTATGAAAAGAGGTGCGCAAAATAACCGACATGTATTTGGGAACTCCGGCCTCCAATAGCAATTTCCAATTCATCTGTCATATTAAAACCAGTACCAAATAAGGGATTATCAGGAAAAAAACGTACTAACATCTCATAAGCTAATACGCGTGTACTTGCTGAATCAGAGAGTATTCGCTCTTCGATATAACCGTGTAAGTCAAATCCAACAATTTGGATGACCAGATATGCCAACAAGGCAAAAACCGGAATGAGCAACATCCGCTTAATGGTTTCTGAAAATCTCCCGCTGAATATTACCGGGAACCAGCAAAAGACATAGGCTACCTGTACATAGCGCGAATTAGTGGCAAACGCAATAATGCCTCCAATTATTAGATAAAGGTATTCTATGCGATTATATTCTTTCAGACCAAATGAAACGATAATGGCTAAGACCGGGATCATGGATAAACTCACGTCCATTCTTCCGGTAAAACCAAACAGAGATACTCGCCGCACTTCAAAAACATTCTCCTGCAATCCTGCTCCAACAGAAAACTCACTGATACTCGATGGTGTAAGAAAAAATGGGTCTGAGACCAGTTGAATAATTGAAACCACTCCTGCTGCAAGCATTACACCTTTCAATATTTTCACAATTAAAACAACATCCTTTTTAAAGATTATCAGGTTATCGATTACAAAGAGGAGGAAAATTAACTGCAAATAAGGATTAGTTATAAAATCGTATACAAAGCCTTTTCGCTGATAGGTATCCAACTGATTGATTACGTCCCAGATGATGTAATAGAGATATACCAGAAAACCAAGGAAAATATGGTAATGTATCTTAGAATTTTTTAATCCCTTTACTAAAAGAATAGCAATAGCAACAGCCATTATACTGGTACCATATAATTTCCTAAACCCCTGATGTACTGTATAATAATCAATCATACAAATTAGAGGTGCCAAAGGAAGCAACTTAAAATACCAATTAACAACAAATGATAATTGCTTCATAAAGTGCTATTTTTTAGAATAGTAGTTGCCGTAATAATATTTCTGCCTATTGACTTTTATATTATTCAGTACCACACTGGTCTTATGATCTTCTACTTTCAGTTCATTGATACCATTCTTAAAGTCCTTCTTCATGGTGTGCTTCATTCTGAGCACATACAGCACCATATCCGAAAACTTACTTAATACACTTCCCTCAGATGTTAGTGAAACTGGGGCACTATCAATGATAATAAAGTCATACTGTTCTCTTAAGTCTTCCAGCAGCTTTTCGGTATTCTCATTCTCAATCAACTCTGAAGGGTTTGGCGGAAAAGCACCGCAGGTGATATAATCAAATGAGAGTTCATTATCAGAGGTCCTGATGACATCTTTCAACTCTTTTTGTTTTGACATGACCTCCGTCATACCATGTCCTCTCTCTTTATCATTAAAGAAATCAAATGATAAGCCTCCTTTTCTTAGATCAAAATCCAATAACAGTGTTTTTTTACCTAAAGCTGCAAAGGCAGAAGTTAAATTATACGAGCAGAACGACTTACCTTCACCCGGTATTGTTGAAGTTACCAGCAATACACGGCCTTTATCATGTTTCCAGTTAAAAAAGTCAATATTACTTCTTAATTTCCTGAAAGATTCCTGGTAGATAATCAGATCTTTATCCTCAAAAAGTTGCTTTTTATTACCTGGCACTTTGAATATCTGTCCCATCACCGGCAGGTTAAATTCAAGCTGGAAATCGTCAACATCATTAAACCTCTCAAAGAAGGTTTCGTAAATCAGTATAAATATTGTTGGTATCATCAACCCAAGAAAGATGGTAAACATCAGAATCCTCATGCGCTTGGGTGACTGAATACCTGCAAACGATGGATAATCGAACACTTCATAATCGGGTAAGTTGGCAATCTTGGCTATTTGTGCCTCTGCCCTTTTTTCCATTAGATAAATGTAGGTGGCATCGTGCAAACGGAAATTTCGCTCATAGCCAACCAGATTTCTTTGCGTCTCAGGCAATGTATTGAGCTGGGCATTAAGACTACTCATTCTTCTGTTAATCCTGGAAAGTTCATTGTTTGCTGCGTCATAAGCATACTCCAAATTAACCAAAATGGTATTTCGCAAGTTCCTAATCTGAAAATCCAGATCCTTTATTCGCGGACTTTTCCCCTGATTGTTTTCAATCAACTGTCTTTTTCTGGCAGTTAATGAAATGTACTCATTCAGTAAGTCATTCAAAACCTGGTTACCCAAATCTGACACCGTTGTTAAAGAGTATTCAGTGTCCTCATCACCCGATGAAAAACTGTTGTTCAAAAACTGTAAATACTGAATTTGCGATTCTTTGGCACTCCGTTCAATTTCAATCTGACGGATACTTTCATAAATCTGCGATGCTTTCATATTAACATCCAATACTTGTTCCTTAGATTGAAACTGTTGCAATGAACGCTCAGCTAAATCCAGCGAATCGTAGACCTCGGTTAACTGCTGGTCGATGTATGCAACGGTTGATTGGGCAATATGATTCTTATTATCAAGGTTGTCTTCTATTACTGTTTTCAGATAAGCATCCAGAAAAGCCATTCCTTTTCTAATATTATACGTAACCATGGTCACATTAATGGCACTTGCTTCACGACTGGTAGGTGTTAAGCTTAAACGGCCATAATAATCTCTGGCAAGTTGTTGGTTGCTTTTCACCTCAAAGTTAAAATCATGCTTCATCGACTTTTTAACGTCAATACCTTCTTTGAGCAGAACTACAAACTTATAGTTCTCACTTTCGACCACATCTCCAAACCTGTATTTCTTACTAATCGTAAGCCCTGTAACCGATTCAATTATGGATTGCTTAGAGAAGTCATATATCTCTCCTTCGGCTTCTTCCAGTTCCAACTGATATTCTTTTGAGTTAAGGATTTTCAGCGAGAACTTAGTGTTTGTTAATTGTGGGGTATTTTTATCCAAAACTACCTGAAACGGTACATTATTGAATATTTCACGTTCATAAAATAGTTCCTGACGAAAATAAGCCACATTAAAGTCCAGTTTTTCAAACACTTTTTCGAGCAGAGGTCTTGACTGCAGCGTTATTAAACTATTCTCAAAATTTGTACGTCCCGAAAATAGTTCGTAGCCACTGAAAAAGCGAGTTGGATCAATGGTACCTCGTTCTTGCTGATGCACAACAATCTTGGCACCTACACTATAAACAGGCTGTGAGTACTTTTGATATACAATACCCATACCCGTAAACATCAACACACAGATTGGGTATAAATACCAATAGCGAAGAACTTTAGCAATAATAACTTTCAGATCTCCCTGATTTACATCATTGTCTATTAACATAATCTAACACTAAAATAAAGGTTGTAATTGAGGATAATACAAGCGCATATGGGAAGGTATCTAAGCCCCACCATCTTCTTCTCAATGGCTCCACATATACAATATCATTTGAGCGGAGATAATAGTACGGTGAAGTAAATAACTCTTCGTTGGTGAGGTTTATGTAGTGCTTGGTAATCTTATCCTCCACATTACGAATCACACACACGTTTTTTCGGTTTCCAAACTCCTGGATATCACCAGCCATACTTAATGCCTGAAAAATAGATATTTTATCAGTTGAATAGTAATACCTTCCTGGACGAGCAACATAGCCCATCACTGCAATATTTTTATTTACAAAGTTCAGTTTAACTGATGGACTATTAAGGTAACCTGCAAGCTCTGTTTCCAGCAAATCAGATGCTTCTTCAAGGGTATACCCTGATAATTTAATTTTTCCAATGACTGGTAGATTAATACGACCAAACTCATCAACTCGATGGGCAATTAGCGAAAAGCCCTCTGGGCCTGCTGTATTGGTAACTCCCTGGCGTCGATTAAGAAAATTCACCTCATCCTGATCCAGGCTAAAGATCTCAATGTAAATTTCATCATAAGGTTCAATCGTCGTTTTTTCCTCGGGACTTGAATGTTCGATATCCATATATTGATCATCCGCATCACCTTGAACATATACGACATCTTTTTGGGGAACGCATGCTACGAACACCATACATACAAGACAAAATTGCAGGGCAAGTCTCATTTGGCTAAAATTTTAGTTTAAAGTATCTGGTTCAAAGGCAACACCTGCATTTAAAGATCACCTGCAAATGCTACCTTATTACACAATTACTCTAATGTAAACAAATTGGACTTACGCCTCTTTTTATTTTTACCAACTAACCGTTTTTAAGGATAAACACCCTTTTGCCCTAAACTAATTTTTCTACACCCACCAAGGCAAACGAGTTACTTATTCTGTCTTAAAATGAGCTTTAATTTTTTGCTTCTTAGCTTTATAGCTTAAGTTTTTCGTTGGAATTTTATTGGGCGATAGCAAGTATAGCTTTTCCTGCATATTCGTTTTCATCACCACCTTTGCCGGATTCCCCATCACCAGGGAGTTGTCAGGGATTTTTCCTTTAACTACCGAGCCGGCTGATATAATACAATTATCCCCAATATGCGTATTTGGTAAAATAATACAGTTGAGACCAATACAAGTATTGTTTCCAATTTTTATAGGCCCAAACAGATCTAAATCAGGATATTTATCCCGAAAAATCCAAACGGCACCATCATGTGTTAAAAACTGCACCCCCTTTGAAACTACAACATGATTACCAATTTCGATTAAATAATGCTCGGTTGAAAATTGGGAATAGTAAATATTGCACTTAGCACCAATTTTAACTCCATATGCACGCAATAGGGCAATTCTCAACTGCCCAAATAATAGCCTGTTTAATATGGTAAATGCACCATTTCTTACTTTACTCGCAATACTCATTTTCTACCTGTTAAATCTGTTGTTGTACCATTGCTTTCAACCACATCAACAATCCTTCGGCAAAACAAAGGATATACCATTTGAGCAAATTGTGTATTCGGATGTGAATCACGTTCACTTTCTGCAAACTCATCCTTCAAAAATAATCCGCCCTGTGTCTCCAGCTCATAGAAATCCCACAAGTAAACATTATCTTCAGGTGTATCCCATTCATCGCGCACCCACTCAACAAATTCCCTGGTTCTCAATCCTTCCTCTTCGTTCGTGCGATTTTTATTTAATGCGGCACTGGTCCAAACAATGAATTTCGTATTTGGATATTGATGAAACTTCTCTTTCAATGCCTGGTACTGAAGCTTGTAGTTGGCAAGGGTCTTTTGATTTGACTTAATATCTGCCAGAGTATCACCTTCCATCTTGCTCACAGGGTAACAGTGCTTGAGTATAACCACATCATAATTAGCAGTCAACTCTTCAAGTGTAGGATCCGGATATTTGCCTTTGGTGTCCTCATTAATCCAAAGGTTATAATAATCATAGGGGAAGTTCTTCCATCCGTAGGGATCTCTTTTGGGAAAGTCAATCTCTTCCAGGTCATATTTGTAATCACTGGTCTTATTATATTTAGAGAACCATTTAGGCACCGCTGTTTTTAATCCCAGTTTATGTTGAGCCTTAACCCATTTAGAGGTAGAGCCAGTCCATACAATCTTTCCTAGACTATGGTGTAGAAAAATAACTTTAACTGTATTCATATTGGAGTTTGTTTGGTTACAGTTTACAAAAAAGAGGTTCATCAAAATGAACAGTAACATGTATTTAAAGTGCTTCATAACTTAAGAGATTTTATAAGTATTTTCGGGCATCCGGGCCAACGTTAAACACCAAATCAATGATTGAAACGGCATGTTCAAATCCATTATAAAGTTGCGGATACACCTTATAATTAGAGTAATCCATCCAATGCACATTAATATTATGTTGCTGACACTTAACTACGTCAAGATATGACTTTGCCGCAGATCCTGAATAATAATCAGTTGCTTCAACCTTTCTTAAAAGCTCAATAACCCTATCTGACTTTGTGGCTTTCAGGTTGTATTTTCGGGTATCATCAAATTGGGCATTAAGCCCCAATAACTCTGTGGAAATGCGCTTTATTAACAGTTGATTCATATCTGATAACTTATCCCACTGAGTACCCAGATAGATTTCCTCAAAAAAAACTTGATAGTCCTTAAAATATTTTGCTTTACGATAGTGCTGATATATCTTGTTCCAGTGCTTCTTTTGCCACCCTTTATCGTTTAGCTGAACATCACAAATATTGATATGCTCATTGCTCCCACAAGGGATAGTGAGCCACTCAAGCCCCTTATCCGTTTTTATTTTATTTCTATTACGCCAATCTTGCTTAGTATACTGTAAATCATCATGAAACACAAACAAATCAACATTAGCAATAATACTAAAATAGCCCTTCCAGGGTATATAGTTTGATTGCAGTAAAGCCACCTTTTTCATCGCTCATTCCCATTTAATGCATTAATAAGTAATTGATAGTTTTCTTCAAACCTTGAACGGGAAAACTTCTCTGCCAATATCTCTTTTGATCTCGCACCATAGTCTTTTCTTAACTGACCATTGGTACATAAGCGCTTTAAATGATTAACCATACCATCAACATCACCTACTTCCAGTACCATGCCATTTTCTCCTTCTTCAACAAGCTGATTATTATCTCCAACATTGGTTGTTACAACTGGCAAATTATAGCTCAAGGCCTCCATAATTGAGTTGGAAGTTCCCTCAAATAAGGACGTGCACAAATAAATATCAGCCATCTTATAATAATCTTGCAAGTTATCAGGTTTGATAACCATCTCAACACTATCAGACAATCTCATCTCAATTATTAATTCTCTTAGGTACTCCTCCAGTTCACCATAACCCACCAAAAGGTAATTTATCTGAATTCCTTCCTTTTCAACCAGTTGCTTAATAACATTGAAAGCGGTTGGTAAGTCTTTTTGTTCAATAAATCTGCAAACCGACAATATATTAACCCTCAGGTTACTGCTCCGCTCAATGAAGGCATCATTAAGGTCATCAATACTATTACTAATAACCTGGCACTTAACAGGTCGAAATCCTCTTTGAATAAATTCCTGATAACCTGAGTAATTATTAAATACGGTCTTATCATGCAGGTATCGACTTAACAGTTTATTCACCATAAACCGTCCTTTATCCATCTTACAATTTCTTATGCCCCCAACGACTTTAAGCCGCTTGTTAAGCATTCGAACCCCTCCGGCCAAAATATTATCACTGGTCAGGTAAGAGAATAATACATCAACCTTTTCAGCCTTAACAATACCATTTAGCTTCATTAATTTATTGTGCCAACGGGCGTAGTCCAACCCATAAACCGGTACATCAACCTGTTCCAGCCGTTCCCTGAAATGCGGATTTATTTGCTCCCCGTTTTGCACAATTACGATAACATCATGTAAAGGAGTCAATACTTCAGCCAGAATTACGCATTGTTTCTCTGCCCCACCTGATAGAAGAGTACGGATCAATAAAGCTACCTTCATATTTTAATAGTAAAACACAATGAGGGGATAAACCCCTCATCGCTAAACTTTATTTTTTAATGATTTTTGATAACGTTCGCCCGGATTTAGAGTGAATAACGACAATATAAGTGCCCGGACTTAAATCATACAATTCAAGCTGACCGCCTGTATCGTTCTTTAACTGCTTAACAACGTTACCTGTTAAACTAACGATTTCTATACGTTCATAGTCACCTTCTACATTAACTAATCCGTTGGTAACTGTCGGATATACCCGATGCTTTGCAGCACTAGTCTTCGAAATCGAATTCGCCAGTTCAAAAGTCACCTCAACATTTTTATTTTCAGCTATATCGGTCAATTGCATAAAATACACGCCATTATCCTCGGTTAACTCGCCAACAACATTATCACCAGCATTAATAGTTACTGAGGTAATTGTATATCCTTGGTCAGGCGTTATTACTATATCAAAAAGTTCGTTGATATACACTTCGTTTGCACCCTCATTTTCTACTGTACCTCCATCATTAGCATTTACCGTTACAGTAAAGTATTGTGTAAAGCCAGCAACTAAAGATGCATCAGCTGCAACCGCAGAAACCGTATAAGTTAAAACACCTGCATTGTCTTCCCATTGCACTTCCACTCCGTCTAACAGTAAGGACGTTAATTTATATCCGGCTTCAGGCGTAATGGTAAATTCGTCACTATCTTCATTGATAAGAACTTCTGAACTGCCTGGTGTTATAGCACCTCCTGTGCCTGCTGTTGCACTTACTGTAAAGTATTGTGTAAAGGCTGCGACTAAAGATACATCAGTTGTAACAGTAGTTACCGTATATGTTAAAACACCTGCGTTGTCTTCCCATTGCACTTCCTCTCCGCCTAACTGCAATGATGTTAATTTGTATCCGGCATCTGGTGTGATAGTAAATTCATCACTGCTTTCATT
>NZ_JAGTAR010000032.1 GCF_018156225.1 Carboxylicivirga sediminis | reverse complement strand
AGAACTCTTAGAATTGTGAGAATTGTCCATGGATTCTATGGACAATTAGAGTGTCTCGATTTAAGCTTTTGTGACGTGCGAGGCCGAATGCTTACAAATAAATACTTTTAACATAGCATTGCCGATAGTTAGGTTTTTATGCCGAACACCAAGTGCACTTATCTAAAATGAACTAAATGAAGCTATTGAATACATTTATTGAAAAGAACATTTCTGGAAAAAAGGTTTTAGGATTATTTATTCTGACCAATATCGTTTATTTTTTCATGCTGACTGTCACCATTCCTAAAACAATGGCGTTTTCTGATGGAATGAAGCTGTTGGATATGATGCCTACCGGGTATGATTTGAATTATGTTAGTGAATTATTCAGTGCTCTTGGAGAAAATGGGCGCAGGTTATACCTAACCCGTCAAATACCTGTGGATTTGATTTACCCACTCCTCTTCGCTCTCTCCTACTGTATACTTCTAGGGTATTTCTTAAAAAAACTAAATAAACTAAAGACTCCATTTCTGTATTTATGCCTAATCCCTGTATTTGCAGGTATTTCAGATTATTTGGAAAATATTGGAATAATTACGATGTTGAATAGTTATCCGGACATAACACACGATTCGGTAAGTATGACAAATACATTCTCAATTTTAAAAAGTATCTCGACAAGTGCATTTTTTATAATCTTAATGGTTGTGCTAATATTAGTTGGACTTTCAGCTATAAAAAGGAAAACCTAAAACAAATATGAGCTCCGTTCACATAGTAACGCAGTACGCTTAAAATACCTGAATCCCGCATACACAAGGACAATGCCAACAACTTATGAGATGAGTGAAATAATAACTAAATATTTTACAAGCAGAAAAGACTGGAGAGAGTGGCTCCAGGCTCATTTTGAGTCGGAAGATGATATTTGGCTGGAATATCCTTTAAAGAAGACCGGTAGAAAACGCATCTTGTATAATGATGCCGTTGAAGAAGCTTTGTGTTTTGGTTGGATCGACAGCACCCTTAAATCACTCAACAATGAGACCTCTATTCAACGGTTTTGTAGAAGAAGAAAAAACTCAACATTTTCACAACCAAACATTGAACGTTTGAGGTGGCTTTTTGAGAACAACTTGATTCACGATTCAATTAAGAATGACGTTTTAAAAGTCATTCAACAGGAGTTCACTTTTCCAGAGGACATAATACGGGAGTTTAAGACGAAGAAAGTTGCCTGGGAGAATTACCAGAACTTTTCGGAACCATATAAGCGCATCAGAATTGCCTATATCGAAAGTGCCAGGAAAAGGCCGGAAGAGTTTGAGAAGCGTTTACACAATTTTATTGCCAAAACAACAGAAAACAAATTGATAAAAGGCTTTGGAGGCATTGACAAATACTACTAAAGCGCGACAATCCTAAGGTCAAATAACAGACGGAAGGACACCGTTGCCTATGCAATATAAAGGCTGGTTTACCACGCCAGCATCTCTTGTATGGCCTTCTCTATGCCTTCCTTGTCGAAACCACATATACCATAGAGTTCGGTCTGTGTACCATGCTCAATGTACTTATCTGGTATGCCCAGGCGCTTCACCCTTGCACAATAGCCATGGTCTGCCATAAACTCCAGCACGGCACTACCCATGCCCCCGATAACAGTTCCATCTTCAATGGTCATCACCTTATCATGATTCTTAAACACATCATGCAGCAGTGCCTCATCCAGCGGTTTAACAAAGCGTATATCGTAATGCGCTATTGCAGTGCGACCATCCTGCTCCAGTTTTTGAATCACCTGACTGGTTTTAACACCTATCGGACCAATGGTGACAATGGCCAAATCCTTACCATCCTTCAGCTTACGCCCTGTTCCTACTTTTATCTCCTGCATAGGTCGCTGCCAGTCAATCAATGAACCATTACCGCGTGGATAACGAATGGAAAAAGGCCCCTGGTTGGGCAACTGAGCGGTATACATCAGGTTACGCAGTTCCTCCTCATCCATGGGCGACGAAACAACCAGGTTGGGTATACCTCGCATATACGACAGATCATAGGCCCCATGGTGAGTAGCACCATCGGCTCCCACTAATCCTCCCCTATCGAGGCAGAATACCACATTAAGGTTTTGCAAGGCCACATCATGAATCACCTGATCATAGGCTCGCTGCATAAACGATGAGTAGATGTTGCAAAATGGCGTATACCCTTCAATAGCCAGTCCGGCTGAAAAGGTCACCGCATGCTGCTCGGCAATACCCACATCAAAAGCGCGATCGGGCATCTTCTCCATCATGATATTGAGACTGCAACCCGATGGCATAGCTGGGGTGATACCTACAATCTTTTCGTTTTTTTCGGCCAGCTCAACAATGGTATTGCCAAACACATCCTGAAACTTGGGCGGCTTGGGTATCGAAGATTTAGCAGCAAGTGGCTGGCCCGTTACCTTATCAAACTTGTCACCCACTGCGTGCCAAGCAGTCTGGTTTTCTTCCGCAAACTTAAATCCTTTCCCTTTCTTGGTGATCACGTGCAGCACCTTCGGTCCGGGTATATCTTTCAAATCACTCAATACACGCTGCAGATGCCCCACATCGTGCCCATCAACCGGTCCAAAGTACCTTATATTTAGACCTTCGAATATATTCGTTTGCTTGGTCAGTAGGTTCTTAAGCGAGTTGTTCAGCTTGGTGATCATCTCCTTGGAACGCGGCCCCGTCAGCTTCATCTTCTCCAGCATTTTAAATGCTTCTGAGCGAAACTTATTATAAGTTTGTGAAGTGGCAATATCCACCAGGTATTCGCTAAAACCACCTACAGCCGGATCAATAGCCATGTTGTTGTCATTCAAAATGACCAGCATGTTAGACTTTAAGGTTGACATGTTATTCAAACCTTCAAAAGCCATCCCTGCTGTCATGGCACCATCACCAATCACAGCCACCACATGCTTGTCGCTATCGTTATCCATTGCCGCTGCAGTAGCCATTCCTATACCTGCCGAAATAGAGGTGGAAGAGTGCCCCACGCCAAAGGCATCGAATTCACTCTCAAATACATTTGGAAATCCGCTAATACCTTTAAACTTACGGTTGGTATGAAAAACGTCACGTCTGCCGGTGAGTATCTTATGCCCATATGCCTGATGCCCTACATCCCAGATAATCTTATCATCGGGAGTATTAAAAACATAATGCAGAGCCACCGTTAGCTCAACCACACCCAGGCTGGCACCAAAATGCCCCGGATTACACGAAAGCGCATCTATAATAAACTCTCTTAATTCATCACATACTTGCGGCAATTTATCTGCTTCAATCTGCTTCAGGTCAGCAGGTGAATCAATCGCATCCAACAAGCGGCTTGGGCCTTCATTCATATTCTTAACTTCGTGAGCTGATTCCAATTGTATCCTAAGTGTAGTTAACAGGGCAAAGATAATAAGAATGGGGTTATAAGCGCATATATATAGAAATTTCATTACCCCCGTCAATCAGAGTACTTAAGATGCCACTTAAACCACAATCCATTAGCTAGTTGATTACACTGCGACCGTTGCTTGTATATTATTATTCTATTGACAGCTCACACCTATTGACCTTTCAGCTTTTTTTTCAATCTTTGAATGGAAAAACAACCTTGATTAAGATGATCAGAATTGCCTTTACATGTTTAGCCACGCTATTGATGATGGCTTGCGTACCATTAAAACAGTTTGAAGAACTGACTGAGGAGAATGAACAACTTGAAATGAGCGCCTCACAAGTAGCTAAAGAAAATGATGCGCTCAAGGTTGAAAACCGCGAATTAACAGGGCAACTCGAACGATACACAGCAAAAGTGGCCTCTCTGAGTGATGACACCTTGCGCCTGAGCCGCAAGAACCAACGACTGCAGCAACGTTACGATGAGCTTTTTCAGAATTACACCGAGTTACTTGATAAACTGAAGACCAACTCTGGCAGTAATATGGATAATAAGAAACTGCTGGCCTATCTGCAAAAGCTGCAGGATGATTTGCAAAAAAGAGAAGATGAGTTAGTGACATCGGAGCAGGCCTTATTGAAAAAACAGCAGAAACTGGAGCAAGCCAATGCTGAATTATCTGCTGCACAATTGCAGTTGCAAGAGCAAAATAAACGACTCATTGAGTTGGAAGAAATGCTGACCAGCAAAGACGAAGCCATGCGTTCACTAAAACAAACCATTAGTGATGCCCTGACCGGCTTCTCGGGCGATGAGCTGCAGGTGCATATGAAAGATGGAAAAGTGTATGTATCGCTTGAGGAAAAACTACTGTTTCAATCAGGCAGATATGAGGTGAACCAGCAAGGGGTAACAGCACTGCAAAAAATTGCCCGGGTTCTGGAGCAAAATGAAGACATTGATATATTGGTGGAAGGGCACACAGATCATGTTCCTTACAATGGCCGGGGCGAACTGAAAGATAACTGGGACTTAAGTGTGAAACGTGCCACCTCAGTGGTGAGAATATTACTGGATAATAGTACAATAAACCCTCGTCGCATCACTGCAGCCGGTCGAAGCAAGCATATTCCACTCATCGAAGGAAATGATGCTGCCGCCCTACAAAAAAACAGAAGAACCGAGATAATACTTACACCTCGCTGGTCAGAAGTATTTGAACTATTAGAACTGGATAATTAGCATGACACTAAAAGCATTTATATTGGAGGCCTGGGCGCTTATAAGAGTTCTCACTCTGCGGCGCCTGTTAAATGCTTTTCGCTTAGTTTATTCCTATCTGCGTGCTCACTATGGCCATACAATTCAAATAAAAGGTAAACCGATGGCCTGTGCTATAGAGCCAACCAGTATCTGTAACCTAAAATGTCCCGAATGTCCTACCGGCGCCAATTTACTTAAGCGTCCAAGAGGTATGATACAGCTATCGGACTTTTCAAATATGCTGAAACAGCTGACGCCTGAACTGTTGTATCTCAACCTATATATCCAGGGCGAGCCATTGATGCATCCTGATTTTGGAGCCATGGTAAAGGGAGCTACCCGTTACAGGCTCTATACCTCTACTTCTACAAATGGCCATTACATGAATCCGTCACTGGCCGATCAACTGGTGCAATCGGGATTAACACGTATAATATTTTCGGTGGATGGCACCAGCCAGGAAAGCTATGGATTATACCGCGTTGGTGGCAGTTTTAACCGGGTTAAGCAAAGTATTATTGATGTGGTGAGAGCTAAAAAGCGAGCACGTTCTGCCTACCCAATAATTGTGATGCAGTTTTTGGTTTTTCGACACAACGAACATGAGCTGCCGCAAATTAAAAAACTGGCACGGCGTTTAAGCGTGGATAAGCTGGAAGTTAAAACCGCCCAATTCAATAGCTTTGGCACCATGCGTCCACCCCTGAATGCCAGGTACAGCCGTTACTCTGATGAACTGGGCCGCTTCCTGAAAAGCCCCGTCCAAAACAGGTGCTGGCGACAATGGCATTCGACTACCATCACCTGGGATGGTCGTTTATCGCCCTGCTGCTATGATAAAGATGCCGAACATACTTTTGGCAACGTAAACAAGCAGCCCTTTGATGAATTGTGGTTTGGAGACAAGAGCTTGTCATTTAAGCAACAGATATTTAAACAGCGCAATAGCATTGATATGTGCACCAACTGCCCTGAGGGCAAGCACCTGTTTTAAACATCGCTTTATCGGGCAGGTGTAATCAAGCTTAAAATAGCGTTTATCACCACTTTTCATCGGTTAATAAATCCTTCGTAAAAATTCAATAAAATAAATAGTTTAACTGTTATAATTATTTAACTTTAACCAGAATTCCAAAACAAAACCGTTGATATTGCACACATTATAATGCCTTAAACGAACTATGGGAAGAGTTACTGGGGCAAGGTTATACAGGAAGTTAGATGTATTTATACGTAGGAGGTTAGGACCTACCAACTTACGTTCGGGTGACGGACTGCTCTATTGGCGGGAACGGATTTTTCATTATTTCTCCATAGGCGTTCTGTTCATCGGATTGGTGGTATACTTGTACCTGGGACTTTCATTTATCAAAGATGCCAAGTTTGCCTATGCTATTTTTTCATCGTTTGTATTCTTCTCAGCTGTATTCGCAACAACGGTCAGGAGCCTGCCTCTAAAGTTCAGAGTCTCCTGGATATTATTCCTCATTTATCTCATTGGGGTATATTCACTACTCGAATCCAATAATTCATCCTTAGGGTACGCGTTCTTTATTTCCTACGCTTTGCTTTCGGGCATACTGGTAGGACAAAAACGTGCGTGGATGTCGGTAATTACAATCGGCATTACAATTGCAGCCATTGCCATGGTGCTCTATACCAACATACTCAGCGTACCTTTCGAAGCATCTATACCTCTTAAAGCATACATCAAGACGTCCATTATCTTCCTGGTGATTATCTTAGTAACGCTTCTTCCCCTTGTAAGCCTGCTAAATGGTCTGATATTTAACCTGGAGAAAGAAACACGCTACCGAAGACTTTTAAGGCGCGAGCATGAGGATCTCACCCTGGCCAAACGCAAGGCTGAGGAAAGTGATCATCTGAAAACTTCATTCCTTTCCAACATGTCGCATGAGATTAGAACGCCGATGAATGCCATTCTGGGCTTCTCTAATTTATTGTCTCACCCTGACATAAGCACAACGGAAAAAGAAGAATTTATCAACCTCATACGCATCAATGGTAAAAACCTGTTGACGCTGGTGGAGGATATTATTGATATCTCAAAGATTGACAGTGGACAACTTCAGATTAAGAATGCTCCTTGTAAGTTGCACCATGTGATGATGCAGGTATATGAATCATTTTTAGATGACATCAAACGTCGTGGATTATTCAACCTGAAGCTGTATCTGAAAGAAGGAGTGAGTGATGAAAACATCCGAATACTAACGGATGAACACCGCTTGAAGCAGATTCTGATTAACCTGGTTGGCAATGCTGTTAAATTTACCGAAAGAGGATTTATTGAATTTGGCTACACACAAGAGGATGACCAGTTTCTGAGGTTTTATGTGAAAGATACAGGCATTGGACTGCCCAAAGGTAAAGAGAATGAAATCTTTGACCGTTTTTCTAAATTTAACGATGACAAAGAGCGCTTATATGGTGGCACTGGCATTGGCCTATCCATTGTGAAACACCTTGTTACGCTAATGGGTGGAGAAGTGTGGGTAGAATCAGAACCACTAGTGGGTACGACCTTCTTTTTTACAGTACCATATCACCGACTGGCTATTCCTGAGAACTTCAAGGAAGAAAGCAAAGAGCCTGTCAGGGAATTTAACTGGGAAGGTAAAACATTCTTAGTAGCAGAGGATGAAGAAGATAACTTCAGATATATTGAAGTTGCTTTAGCCTTATCAAATGCCAGCCTTATCTGGGCTCGCGACGGTCAGGAAGCAGTGGATGTATTTAAACGCATTGATGGTATTGATTTGGTTCTGATGGATATTAAAATGCCATTGATGGATGGCTATACGGCTACCCGCCAAATTAAGAGCCTCAGTAAAAAAGTGCCGGTTATTGCACAAACGGCCTATGCTATGTCTGAAGAAAAAGAGAAATCGCGCGAAGCCGGATGTGATGATTATATTGCCAAGCCAATTGGCTATGATGACCTGCTCAGCACCATCAACCGTTTTGTTCCCAGCAACGGACACTAAACAGATTTCTACACTCTTTAATGCGATTTAAACGGACAATTTCAGCACCACGCCTCGTCCAAAATCAAGTACGACTACAATTGCAATAAGTTATTATTCTGCCAGTTACGTCCGCAGTGTCATTTTTTATTACGTGTGAAGGATAAGTCATCTGTCATATCAGTACACAGTGAGAATGTTATCAGGGCCCGAAAACAGAAGCTGTAACTTGTATAACCATTAATCCACAAGTTATGAAAGCGAAATATATACTAATACTGATAGCCATCATTTCAACCAGCTGCTCAAAATCGGTTTTGAGCGATATGGAAATAACAGACCCGCACTTGCTAAAGGTGAAGGTGAAGATTGAACAAAATGTGCATGACGAAAGAGAAGTGCAGGTTTTTATAAGGGATAGAAACAATCGCCCTATCGATCTTTTGGCGGGCAAGGTGATAGTTAATGAATACATGGTACCCTTTGACAGGGCCGAAGTAAATGCTGCAGGTGCACGTGGTTACATTTACCAACCCTGCATGGATGAGCAGATATTCAAAATCACTATTTACTGGAATTCCTACGATTCGCACACATTTATACTAAGTCCGCAAAATGGCTGGCCCGGATTCAGATATCCCGACTGTTCATGCAACTATAATGATCCGGACTATATATATGACAGCTATTCTCTCAAACCGGCACCATTTTACGACCATGAAATTGATATTGTTTATAACATCATCAACTGGTAGCGATGTTATAAGCAAATTTTGATAGCGAGAAAAGGCCCATGCGGCCTTTTTTATTTCTACCACACAATTGATGCATATCAGAAGTTCTGTCAGTATTATCCAGCATCTTTGCATCAAAACGTGAACCATGCACATCAGATACCAGCAGCCAACAGCCTGGCAAGGACGAATAGATAGCATCAGTGATCCAATGGCTTTTAGATGGCACCAGATCGTCCATCCATTGAACCTCAACCAACCAGTAAAGGCCAATAGCGCGGTGATAAATATCTGTTTCTTAGGCTTCTGTTGCGACGAAGGTGTAAAGCGAAACCTGGGACGACCGGGTGCGGCCAAAGGCCCGGCCAGCATTCGTAAGGAAATGGCGAATTGGCCGGCCAACTGCCACCCGCATGCCCAGCTGTTTGATGCCGGTAACATTACCTGTACAGACAGTAATCTTGAAGAAGCCCAGGAAGCTTTAGCCAAGGCGGTACAGCTGATTTTGGAACATGGCTATTTCCCCATATTACTGGGAGGTGGTCACGAGATAGCGCTTGGTCATTTCAATGGCATACTTCAATCAAAAGGAGCAGCTCCTGCTATAGTTAATTTTGATGCTCACCTCGACTTAAGACCTGTGCAGGATAAAGGTTCATCGGGTACTATGTTTAATCAGATTCATGAAATCTGTTCTCAACTCCAACAGCCGTTTAATTACTTATGCGTCGGACCACAGACCTATGCCAACACGCAAAGTTTGTTTGCTAAAGCCGATGAAATGGGCGCCCGGTATATTTTGGCCAAAGAGATAACCGCGGCCCATATTTCTCAGGTAGATGAGCAAATACACTATTACCTGCACGACAAAGATGCCGTTTACCTGACACTATGTACCGATGTGCTTTCGGCAGCCCATGCGCCAGGCGTATCTGCCGTACAGCCCTTTGGACTGGACCCTGACTTAGTTCTTCAGCTTATTAAGAGCATTATAAAAACCGGTAAAGTGTGCAGCATTGATTTTGCAGAAGTATCGCCCCGCTTTGATGCGGATAACCGAACAGCCAAATTAATTGCCGTCTATATTTATGCCGTCATCAATGCCATTATTGAACAACAGATCAACCAATCGCACTAATTTCAAGTAATTTATCCGGGTCGAGTATCTCTATCTCATTGCAGTGAATGGCTATCAGTCCTTCCTCTTTAAACTTCGTTAAAATGCGCGTTGTACTTTCAATAGACATACTGGCCAGTTCAGACAGATCCTTGCGGGTAAGTTGCAGCGGGAATTTATCCTGCTTATAAATACGCTGGGCCAGGCATAATAACACATCAGCCAAACGACCATAGGTTTGTTTCTTGGTTAAGCAGAAGAAACGACCATTAATAATGACAGAATTCTCGGCCAGCAGACTTATAATCTGTACTGCGAAATGAGCATTGTTCTCTATTAAGCTTTTGAATGCGCCTATTTCAATAAGCTTAACGGTTGAATCCATGTAGGTCTGTGCACTATACGGGAAGGTGTTATTCCCATCAAATAAAGCGGGTAAACCAATAATATTAATTGCAGGTAGTATTTTCAGAATCAATGAGTCATTGCCATTCTCCAGGTAAATCTTGGCCAGGCCTTCTTTCATTACCATAATGTGCGAGGCAAATGCTCCTTGCTTGCATATTGTTTCACCACGCTTATACTCCACCTCAACACTGTTCTTTTCAACAAATGCAATTTCATCATCTGTCAAATTATCAAAACAACATAGTGGATTCTCTCCCACTGAACATCCGTTATAAACAACTGATTTTGGCATTTCTTTAGCTTTTAAGGGTTAGGTAAATATACTTAAAACATGATTATTACCATCATGACATTACTCATGTTAAACCTACTTATAATCAACCATAACCGTCACTACTATCTAATTATATATATTCATCATTGCAATTATACATATATACATACGTTTTGTTGCAAGCTTTTGACCGTAACGCATCATACTTTTCCTTGATTTGGATCATATAAAGCCGCCAAAAGTTACCATCCGATCCGCGTTTTGTTGCAGACACTTTTATATAGAGAAAAAATTCTTCAAAGCTAATTTTGCTTCAAATCCAATTTATATGAAAAATCAATTCTCGAAATCAGTGATGGCTTTATTGGTAAGTTTACTGCTCCCGCTTGCCGTATTGCTGTTAACCTTAAAGGTTGCTGCCCATAAGGGCACCCCTGATGTAGTGGATGTTAAGCTTAAGGCCGAACACATTTCATCGGTAGACCATTCGCAATTTGAAATCCTTCAGCAGGATTTTGAAACACCGCATGATGTGACAGCTGCATGCTTATCGTGTCACACAGGCCGCGATGAAGAAATAATGGCCACTGCACACTGGAAATGGGAGCGTGAAGAGGAAATTCCTGGCCGGGGAGTTGTTTCGGTAGGTAAAAAGAACCTGTTAAATAATTTCTGTACAGGTGCCAATGGTAATAATGGCTCCTGCATGCGTTGCCACATTGGTTTGGGCTGGAAAGATAAAAGTTTTGATTTTGCCGACAACCGCAACATTGACTGTTTAGTGTGTCATGATCAGACTGACACGTATTTTAAACAAAAAGGACAAGGTGGTATGCCGGCAACTGCCGAAACAGCCAACTCAGCATATCAGGTGCCCGATTATCCTTACGTAGCTCAGAACGTTGGTTTGCCAAAGAAAAATAACTGTGGGATCTGCCATTTTTATGGTGGTGGTGGTAACAATGTGAAGCATGGGGATCTCGAGGAGGCACTGTTATCGTGCACAAAAGAAGTGGATGTGCACATGGCCATGGACGGTCCTGATATGGCCTGTATTGATTGCCATACAACCGAACGTCATAACATCATGGGTAAATTGTATTCGGTTTCATCGGCCAATACTAATCGTATACATTGTGACCAGTGCCACACAACAACACCCCATAATGACAAGGTATTAGACAACCATTTTGAGAAGGTTGCCTGCCAAACCTGTCATATACCCATCTATGCCAAAGCCAATGCTACCAAGCTCTACTGGGACTGGTCATCGGCCGGGCTAACCGACGACCATGGTAATGGCTACTCTGAAGATGATGCTGATGGCAACCACAACTACTTATCCATCAAAGGTAATTTTGTGTGGGACGACCATGTAAAGCCTGAATACTACTGGTTCAACGGTACTGTTGATCATTACCTGTCTTCTGACACTATTACGGAAGTACCGGTTAAAATCAACAGCCTGTTTGGTGCTTACCGCGATTCAACCGCCAAGATATGGCCGGTGAAAGTGCACCGAGGCAAGCAAATCTACGATACCGGGAACAACACACTCATCAGCCTGAAGCTGTGGGCAGCTGAGAAAGGCGAAGGCGCCTTCTGGAAGGATTTTGACTGGGATACAGCTGCACGCCTGGGTATGGAGTATAACAATCGCCCTTACAGTGGCAACTATGATTTTATCGCCTCAGAAGTATACTGGCCCATCAACCACATGGTGTCGCCTAAAGAGGAAACACTTAGCTGTACCGAATGTCACAGCCGCGATGGCCGTCTGGCGCAACTCAATGACTTTTACTTACCTGGTCGCGATTACAACAAATCGGTTGATTACGCAGGCTTTGGTCTCATCTTCATGACCCTAATTGGTATTGTAGCACACTTCTTTGGGCGCCTTGTTGCCTATTTCAAAAACCGATAACTATGGAAAAAGTAAAAATATACAGCCGCTTTGAGCGCTTTTGGCACTGGACACAAATGATGCTCATCCTACTATTAATCATCACCGGGTTTGAAATCCACGGCACCTTTGAGGCATTCGGCTTTGAAACCTCAGTGCGTCTGCATTCAGCTGCCGGATGGGCCTTTCTGATACTGACTATCTTCGCCATCTTCTGGATGCTGGTAACCGGCCAGAGCCGACAATTTGTGCCTGTGCGCAACAATATCAAATCCCAAATAATGTATTACATATCGGGCATTTTCAAGAAAGAACCTCATCCGGTGAAGAAGACTGCCGATAGCAAGCTCAATCCGCTTCAGCGCATCATCTATTTTGGTTTGATTATCCTGGTATTTCCGGTGCAATTGATTACCGGATTCTCTTACCTGTTCTTTCATTATCCTGATAAGCCATTTGCTTTTGAAGGGCTGGAGGCCATTGCAGTGCTGCACACACTGGGCGCCTTTCTGCTGGTCGCCTTCGTGTTGGCGCACCTCTACCTCATTACAACAGGACATACGATTACTTCCAACCTTCAGGCCATGATAACAGGCTATGAAGAGCTTGATGAAGAAACTGAAACTGCTACAAACTAACAACTATGAAAAGATTATTTGTATACATCTCGTGCCTGGCTGCCTTAATGAGCTGCCAGACACAATCCGGCAACCTGAGTGTTGACGACATGGTGGCATCAGCCTCTAAAGTGGTGACCTACACAACACCAGCCGATTTAATGAAAACGATGGAATCTGAAGAGATATTTTCAGTCATCGACGTACGCCAAAGCAATGAACATTATCATGGATTCATTCCTGGCGCTGTTAATATTCCTCGCGGCAGTATGGAGTTCAATATTGGCACCGAAGCGTTTTGGGAAGCAGAAGGCTTATATGTTCCTCAAAAAGAGGAGATGCTTTTCCTCTACTGTAAAAAAGGTAAGCGCTCCACTTTAGCTGCACAAACGCTGATGCAGATGGGCTATAAAAAAGTCTATGTGCTTGAAGGAGGCTGGAAAAACTGGGAACTCACCTACCCCGATTTTTGCGATAAGAACCTGGAAATGCTGGCTGGCGGACCTGCCAAACATGATGATGGCGGTGGCTGCTAAAAATTGATTCTAACAATAATGTAAATACATACAATTCTTTAATTATTAAATCCTTTAAGTTATGAAAAATCTATTTCGTTATTTCTTTTTTATGCTGGCTATCAGCGCAGTAGTTTTTACCGGATGTAAGGACGACAATGATCCTACCACAACTACAAATCCAGCTGAAACATTGATGGACTACCTGGTGGAGATTGATATGGATCTGAACCATGTTATCAAAAACAGTGATGGGCAAAAATTTGTGATGGGCGCACCGGCCGATGGTAATGTGAGCAGCAAGTATATCATTGATATCAGAAGCGCTGAAGCTTTTAATGCTGGCCATATCACCAATGCGGTTAACGTACCTGATTTTAAAAACATCCTGACTGAAGCTGCCAAAGCAGACAAGCCAATATTAGTGGTTTGTTATACCGGCCAAACGGCTTGCTATGCAACTTCATTATTAAGGCTATATGGTTACCACGATGCACAGGCCTTAAAATGGGGAATGTCTGGTTGGAACGAAGCTACCGCCGGCCCATGGGATAATGCCATAGCCGATATTAGTGATGGTCACTCAAACTGGACGTTTAATGCCAGCGAACCTACCTTAGGTGTATACGATGCTCCTGCTTTCACCTCTACAGCTACAGAAGGTGAAGCTATTCTAAAAGAGCGTATTGAATACATCGTATCTCAAGGCTTCAAAGGAGTTGAAGCTTCAGATGTTTTGGGAAGCCCTAGCGGATACTTTATCAATAACTATTTTAATACAACCGACTACAGTGCTTTCGGGCATGTAGATGGAGCTTACCGAATGAATCCTTTATTAGTTAGCCCCAGCTCAACAGAGGAAGCTGCTGTAACCAACCTTGATCCTTCAAAGAAGGTGGTTACCTATTGCTACACCGGTCAAACATCAGCTGTTATTACTGCATACCTGCGCGTACTGGGTTATGATGCCTACAGCCTGAAGTTTGGTATGAATAAACTATCAAACTCAAGCGATGCATGGACCGCCAACCAGTGGAGAGGCGATTCAAACCCTAAGAATTTACCACTTGAGCAGTAATCCGAGATAAAGCCGCTTCGAGGAGCGGCTTCTTTTTCCCATCTTAATTAAATGATCATGACTAAAAATATTATTCTACTCATCTTGGCTTCCTGTCTGCTGTTGCCCGCTAACTTGTTGGCGCAGGGCTGCGAAGAAGCAGCCGGGAGTGATGAAGCACTAAAAATATTCGGGTTTTTACAGGCCGAATACGACCAACAGTTTACCGACGAAACAACCAGCTCGTTCAGCTTTAGAAGAGCACGACTAGGAGCGACCGGTAACATCCCTTACGACTTCTCCTATTATGTGGTAATGGAAATGAGTCCTATGCTCAGCAGCAACGGAAGTGCCTATCTACTAGATGCATTTATTACTTATGGCCGATGGGATTGGGCGAAAATTTCCATGGGTTCATTCAAAAATCCTTTTAGTATGGATTTGGGTGGTACAGCCTGTAGTGGTATTAATACCATTTTCCGCTCACGGGCAGTTGATCAGCTGGTGGTGCCACAGCGCGACTTAGGCATAATGGTGCTGGGTGGCGACCGCAGCACGTTCTTCCAGTATCGCCTGGCTTATATGAATGGTGCTGGCCTGAAGAAGGACAATAACAATTCAAAAGACATTATTGCCCGTGCCGTATTCCATCCGCTTGATTTCTTATACGTAGGTGGTAGTTATCGTTTGGGTTATCCAACCAATGACGATGATAAGCGCACATCATATGCTTTGGAGGCCGAATTCAATTATGGTCCCTTCAGAGCAATGGGTGAATACATTGTTGACGAAGGCGAATACGATCGCTCACTGGGCGGTGGTTGCGGTGGCGAATTGATTGCCCTTGGCGATGAGCGTAAAGGTGCATACGTGCAAGCCATGTACATGACCAAATGGAATGTTGAACCAGTCTTTAAATATGAGTTCTTTGATGCCGGAGTCAACGACTATCGCGAGGACATCATGACCTTTGGTGCCAATTACTTTTTCAACGACTGGACACGTCTGCAAGTGAACTACCTCTATCGTGCCGAGGAGCCGGTTGAAGGCAATAACGATGGTTTGTATGTACAATTACAAGTGAAATTTTAATCGATAAACAACAAAGAGATGAAGAAACTATGTATAGTAGCTGCCCTTGTTATTTATACCATAGGAGCAGTTGCACAGGGTGATTTTATTTCGGTTAAAGAATTAGCGGGTAAAATCAATGATTCTAAAGTGCAGATTTTTGATGCACGCAAAGAAGCCGAATACAAACAAGTACACATCCGTAACGCTGTCAGTTTCCCGGTTGAAGAGCTATCGACCAAAACACCCATTGAAGGTATCCTGAAAAGTGATGCTGAAATAGCGAAGGTAATGGGCGCTCATGGTGTTGATTTCAGCAAAGAAATTGTATTGTACTGCAATAAAGGCAGCAATGCCGGCCGTATGTATTGGATTATGAAAATGATGGGTGCCAGCAATGTAAAACTGCTTGATGGCAATCTGGATGCCTGGAAAGCAGCCCGCAAACCGGTTACCCGCATGCCAAAAATGCCAAAGAAAACGACCGTAACAGCTAATGTGGACCGTTCAAGTTACCTGACTATGGATGATGTAAAGGCCCAAAAAGCTAAAAGCAACGTTGTATTGGTGGATGCGCGCGCTGATAACTATTTCAATGGTACCGATCCTAAAAGCAAAGGCCATATAGAAGGTGCCATCAGCATCAACTCTGATTTGATGCGCGATGACAAAGGCCTGATTAAATCAGCTGAAGATTTAAACAAGCTGTTTGCTTCCAAAGGCGTTACAAAAGACAAGGAAGTGATTCTGTATTGCCAGACCAGCACGCGTGCCGGTTTGCTGTATACTATAATGACAACCAAATTGGGTTATACAAATGTGAAAGTATATGATGGAGCCTACAACGAGTGGGTGACCTCCAATAAGGTTGTATCGTAAAATACCCTTTTAATCAGTTAAACTTGATTTTCCAGACAGGCCGCTCCTCAACCCTTGAGCGGCCTGTTGTTATCTATTATCGCAGGAAAATAAAGAGTGCTATTAACACCCAAAAAATCCATTGGAACATCTTAAATAAGCCTCCCTGAACAGAAGACGTTAAAGCAATAATGATTTGAACCAAGGCAAAAAAGGCATAATTCATTCCTATAAAATTAAGTACCATGGTAGGGTCATACATACAGTTTTCGAAATTGACTCCCACCATTATCAGCAACAGCGAAGACAAAATCTGATAAACTGACACATAATGAAATACCGACAAAATCACATTCTTTGGCACAACATCCAGATCACATGCCTTAAAAGGCTTTAAATACATTTTTGTGCCGGCTGTAAAATGTCCCAGAGTTGCCAACCCGGCAATGACCCCGGCTAATAATACCATTGTATTCATAAATCACATATTTAGGTTTTGTAAATAGTTGTCAATAATTTCCTTCGCCCGTTCTACTTCGTTCTCCAGCACCATCACTTTAACCCCTTCTGCACCAATCGGATCATACATAAAGTCGTTCAAAGTTGAATTCTTTAGAAAGTGGGCTATCTGTGCATCCATCAATAAGGTGCGTATCATTTCAGCCTCCCATAAGGTGCCGGAAAATACTTCTACCGTAGCCTGCTGTGCTGAAGATAAAGCCATGCCCGCAACATAGCCAAATAACAGATTAATGTCAAACAGTTAATGGCTGGCTCTATCGATGATTTGCTGCAATTCGCTTTTTAACTCATCTGATATAACCGTACTTACCTGGTTATGCTCCCAATCAAAACTGACTATTGTCGTTGGCTCGTTCTTATAGTCAAAACGCCCGTCATTATTACGATCAACACCCAAGGTAACCATTAATTGGTGTTTATCTGGTACTCGCTCATAGTTAAGTACTGTTGTCGAACTCACAGGCAATGGCATCAGTTTCTGATTACCGACGGAATAGATATGCAGGGTGGATAAATCTTGTTCTGAGATTTCACCGTCATTATTAGTATCACTATCAACAATATTAAAGATTAACAACACATCCTTCTCCATGTAATTATAGGTCAAATCAGTGCCAACAACTCTTTCATTCAATATTTTATGAGTTATCCCAGCATGTCCGTCATACACCAGCAGGTTATTAAAAGCATCATAATAGTAGGTTCTTTTTTTCCATTTAGAACTCCTGAAGCTTCCCTCCTCTTCATACATATTCATTACACCTTCACCAATGTCCTCGGGGCGACTCAGCTGTTTGGTTTTAACCGGTATAATGTAAAGTAATGCTGCCGTATCAACGAGATGCGGTGCATCAAACGACACCAAATGTTTTCGCAGGTTATTAGCAACCAGCTGCTCAGCCTTATCATCTGCCACGAGCGTATTATTATCCACTCGCTGCCTTGGCAATAAGTCACTAATAAAAACACCGGCTATAGCAACAATCGCTATGACACCTAACAGCACAAGAATGGTCGACAACAATGCCAGCATCCGTGCATTGTAGTCCTTCACTTTTTCAATGTTCATAACAGGATCATTTTAGTCATTAAGATGGGTTCTAAAAAACTGCTCAGGATTTGTTCGGGCTATGGTCATAAAATCATCTTCGCCCAGGTAAGCCCGTAAGTCGAGGCTAAATCGTCGTTCGGTCGCCTCTGTTTCTACCATGTAATAATCGGAGCCAAACAATACCTTTGAGCGCAGTTGCTTATCCTGCAGCAGCACTTTCAGCAATGGGAAGAACTCTTTTTTATTGAGCGTAAAAGAAATATCGGAATACAGGTTAGGATGCTTCTCCAGCATCTCCTTAATAATCAAGAACCAGTTATCCGGTCCATCCGGGTTATCCAAAAATTCACTCCAGTAGTGAGCTGAACCAAAGTGCCCCAGGCAAATTTTCAGTTCAGGAAAGTCCTGCATCACATACTCCCAGTTTAAGGGATGCGTAAACCTGGAGCACATCTCTTTGCGATTCATCCCCCGCGTATCTATCTTGTCGCGCGACTTTTCCAAGAGCTTCCTTAGTTCCTTTTTTTTACCCTTGAAATGAACGGGATTGAAGGGACTGCAGTGCGTCACAATGGGCAGGTTATGTTGCTGACAATACTCATATACCGGATACATGCGCTCATCGTATGGGAAATAGCCCAGTGGCGGATACACTTTCAGCCCTCTGAACCCCCATTCCTCCACGCACTTTTTAAGAATATCCATGTACTCGTCGCGTCGCGGATCGATATGCACAAAAGGGATCACCTCGGGATGCTTTTGTTTTAATTGGCCCAGCTCGTGCAACTGGTCCATATAATCACGTGGCACCTTGCCGGCTCCCATGTAGGCCATATCCATTGCTAACACGCCAAACCGGCTGTTCCTCGGGTAAAACTTACGACAGTTGAGATAAATAGCTTCCTGCGAGCCCAGTCGGCCCAACTCAACAAACTTCACATAGCGATCGAAGGTGTCGTTATCAGAAAAGGGATTAATATTATTAAGTATCCTCGACACCACGCGAAAGCCGGGCTTGGTGGACAATATGCGCACTAAACCAAGTGGCAGGAATCCACGTGGTATATCGGCATCTTTAAAAGTGTGAATGTGGCAGTTGTAAATCATATTATTGCTTTAGGTTAGCTACAGTTAACAATGTTAATGAAAATGCCTGAGGATTTACCAACATTGAAAATCCTTTCTGATAAAATCAATAAACACGGTTACCTACCCAAAGCGATTCTGCCTGTTAAATCTAAACTCCAAGAACGCTTTCCTTGATATTACCACGATAGGTTCGTCCGATTGGCAGTTGTTTGTCTCCTATGAGAATCATGTTACCCCTTATGGCTGTAATCTTATTAACGGCCACCAGGTATTGCCGGTGAATGCGTATAAACTGATAAACGGACAGTTGTTCCTCCATGCAACTAATGCGTTCGCGCGAAACATGCTTACCCATTTTATCATATATGATGATGTAATCGCCAAAACTCTCAATATACAGTATTTCATCAATGGCCAGACGAAGTATTTCCTTGCTGGTCTTTACATTGATACAGGCACCTGTTCCTATAGCACTGACTTGTTTTGCCTGATTACAACGCTCTTCATAGCGATTGAGCGCCCTACCCAAACGCTCAACCGAGATGGGTTTTAAGAGGTAATCCACCACATCCATATCATAGGCTTCCACAGCATAGTTACGATACGCAGTGGTGAATATTATAGCAGGAGGTTCTTTTACCGCTTTCAGAAAATCCATGCCTGTCATACGTGGCATTTCAATGTCTAAAAACACAAGGTCGATTTTATTTGTTCGAATAAACTCCAGGGCCAAAGCTGCCTGAGTAAAGGTATTTTCAATTACTACCTGGGGAAACAATTCGAGGTGACGCTCCAATATGCGAATGGCTATTGGTTCATCATCTACTATAAGGCATCTGATCGGTTTCATAATTAACACAGGTTAAGCTTGAGATTAACATGGAAGGTATTGCTTTCAAAGCGCTGATAAAGTTCATAACGTTCTGGATAAAGCAATGCCAGGCGTCTCTGAAGGTTTGAGAGGCCAATTCCTCCCGATTTATCTCTCTTTACATTCGAATCACAGGTATTGGTAATGCTTACATACAAACCATTACCATTCCTGATAGTAATACCAATATACAATACTCCATCATCTGCGGGGCGCCCATGTTTAAAGGCATTTTCAACCAGAGGTAGCAACAGCAAAGGAGCGACCTTAAAATCCCTTCCTATTTCAGTGTGCATGGTTAATTGCAGAGCATCACCAAAACGTACCCTTTGAATGGCTGTATAGTTTTCTATCTGCTGTATCTCTTCACTTAATAGCACATTTCGCTCGCATTTGTACAGCATATAATCCAGCATGCCCGATAGCTGCAAAATGACTTCTGGCGTTCGCTCCGACTTCTCCAGGCTAAGACCGTAAACACAGTTGAGTGCATTAAACAGAAAATGTGGATTCACCTGCTTCTTGAGCATCTCCAGCTCTTTTTCTTTCAGCATGAGTTCGCGCTCAAACACTTTCTTATCCTGTAGTTCTTTGTCCTGCGTTAAGCGGAAAGTTTCCAACATAAACTGAATGGCCACCCCACCAAAAACTATCATGTTAACACCACCCACCTGGTAACTCACGTTTGCAGCATCCTCAATAACACGGCCATTTTCATAATCCCAGAAGTAAAGGTTAAGAATAAAAGACAAAACACTTTCCAGCCAGAATGCCCCCATAAACACATATAATGAAAAGATGATAAAGCGAAAATAACGCTTTGCTTCCAGATTAGGGCGGGTAACAAACCGATGATGAATATCGACACACACAAAGGAGATAAACCAAAAGATAGTAGTAAAAATTAATGTAACTTTTTGCTCGGAGTTGTTGCCTCCATAAAATCCTTTGAAAAAGAAAAACGCGATTAGCCAATAGACAGCGAATGTAAGTCCTATGGTAACTTTGCGTGTATTTAATGAGCGCAATGCAAGCATAGTGGCAAATTAACAAAATTAAGATGCAAAGCTGCTTTAAGCCTTGAATTTTGCGATAAAAGGTTCGTTAAATAAGACGAACCGCAATATTACCATGTAACTGCTATAAATGGTCGTTGGACTTGTCTTTAGTGTCACTCAACGCATTTTTTTCCTACTTCTATGGTTCACCAATAAGTTTGGCATATATTGTTAAACCTAAATGATTCATCATGTTTGATTTTTTAATTCAGGGTGGCATCTACGGGATGTCGATTATAACCTTACTAGGCATAGCCGCATTGGCAATGGCTGTTTATAACTTTAGCCGTCAGGCTGCCCGAAAAGAAACTTCTCCCAAGCTACTCAACAGTGTACTTTACCTGGGCAGTATGTCCTTTTTTGCGGGCTTAGTGTGGAATGCAATGGGGCTATATCAGATCCTTGATGTTATCCAGCAAATGGGTGAGGTATCACAAACAGCACTGGCCGGTGGTTTAAAAGCTGCGAGTGTCAGCACCATCTGGGGCCTGTTTCTGCTCTTTATCTCTTATGTATGCTGGTTTATTTTACGATTAAGAATCACAGAATAGTTAGTTTTAAGCAACTTGTTTAGCCTCTGTTATTCTAAGCAAGTTGCTTTCCAATCCACTCATTCACCACCTCAGCTACTGTTTCGCAACTTTCTTACTTTTAATCGTATCTTTGCCGAAAATTAGATACAATGAAGTTTGAAGAGTTTGGCTTAGACGAGAAGATTACCAAAAGCATCGACCAATTAGGGTATAAGCGCCCAACGGACATCCAGTTTAAAGCCATTCCGGCTATACTGGAGAAAGAAGACGTATTGGCCATTGCCCAAACCGGAACCGGTAAATCGGCTGCTTTTGTTATTCCAATTCTTCAGTTACTTCAGAAAAAGCGCAAAAAGCAGGATACCGGTGTTCGTTGTATTGTGATGGTACCTACCCACGAATTGGCCAAACAGATTACGGATGTGTTTAAGCAGATTGGCAAGAACACATCACTGAAGTTCACAGCTATCTATGGCGGTGTTGACCAAACGGAACAGGTGGAGCGCCTGAAAAAAGAAACCGATGTATTGGTAGCCACACCAGGGCGTTTATTCGACTACATCAACCAGGGCGTTGTAAAAGTGTATAATGCAGAAATACTGGTATTGGATGAAGCCGATCACATGCTCGATTTGGGCTTTTACAAAGATATTCAGGACCTGATTAAGTACCTGCCCAAACAACGACAAACCTTATTCTTTTCGGCCACCATCGACAAAAAGATAAAAAAACTTGCCTACTCGCTGGTTCGCCGCCCCATTCGTATACAGATATCGCCTAAAAATCCGGTAGCTAAGAATATTGACCATTCGGTGGCCTTTATCAAAATGGATGATAAACGCTTTTTCCTGGAGCGGATTATTCGCTCTAATCCGGAGAAGAAGATTCTGGCCTTTGTGCGAACCAAAGTACGCTGTGAGCGCGTGCTAAAAGCCATGGAGCGCGTCGACATACAAGCTGTAACGATCCACAGCGACAAATCACAAAACGAACGCGATGAGGCCATGAAAGACTTCAAATCGGGTGAGATAAAACTATTGATTGCCACCGATGTAAGTGCCCGTGGTATTGACATTCCCAATGTAGACTATGTGGTAAATTACGATTTACCCGAACAACCTGAGAACTACGTACACCGTGTTGGACGAACTGGTCGTGGCAAACAGAAGGGTTATGCCATTGCTTTTTGCGCAGAAGAAGAAAAAGAGCTGTTGGAGACCATTGAGAACTACACCGGCTATCCCATTGATGTTACAGACATTGATCGTGAGGAATATGCAGATACCATTGACTTTTCAACCGAGACACACGCCGACTGGAAAACACTGATGCGTCAGGCTGAAGAAGATGAGATCGCCTATGAAGCCATTAAAAAGAAACGGGCTAAGAAAAAGAAGAAATAACTAAAGGGAGTTATAATATTCCACCACTTCTTTTACACTTTCAGGTTTTCGAAATTTGATCTTGTTCTTTTTAATAAAACTGCTGAGTTCTTGCTGGTGGTCTGGCAGCATGTCGATTAAATCATTTTTGTTGCTGACAACCTGCAATACGCCGTCGTTTATCGATAGGTAAAGATCCGGCGCCCTGTTTTTAAACTCAGCCGGCTTAGCATCCTGGAATGGTTTAGGTTCTTCGGCAGCCTGTAAGAATACTTTGTGCTTTAAATATAAGCTGCAACCTGAATCGACCACCAGGGCCTCAAAATAACCAATCTGCTTTTTGTTGATGAGCTGATACACCTTCAGCCCAAAACTATGCTCACCAAGGGTAAATAATGGAAACTCTTTTTGCTTGGGAATGGTATAATAACGCTCATCCTTTTTGATTTCCATTACATCATCATGCACGTTATAACGGAGAATTAATGGCTTAATTTGCTGGCCATTTTCAAGGGTGATAAAGGCCTCTTCCGATTCATAAATATAGGGAGAGCCTTTATACTCAACCGGCTGTTCACCTTCCAGCATTTTGATGTTTTCCAGATTGCGCCAAAAGTTATTAAACTCCGGAGACGCCAGATAATCTTGTGCGGACATGCCTGTCAGGCAAAACAGGCTAATAAGAAGGGATAACGTTAGTCGCATAGCAGAAGTTTTAATTACTAAAATTATAAAACTTCAGGCAACATTCAAATCAGACAACTACTTTACTTCTTCATAATCAACATACTCGCCCTCATTGTCATTCACTATATGAGTCGATTGCTTATGAGCATCCTGCTTAATAGTGACTTTTCCTTCTTGCTTACGGGCTTGCTGCTGATAGTTGGTGGCGGCTTGTTGCTGCTGTTGTTGCATGCGTTCCACACCTTTCTTCATCACATATGGCAATAGCAAACGGCCAATTATTTTAAACAGGTAGTAAAAGGTAATCAGGAAGAATATGGTTTTAGCAAGACCTATAAGCATAGCAATAATGTTTTTGTAAATATACCGATTATCTCAACAATTATCGTGCAAAAGATAAACTGAGAATGGCAACCTGTCAAGCCGTCGTTAATATGGCTGTTTCAGAGTCAATATGTCATGTGTCAATGAAATTGGAACAAAAAAGCGCAGAATGTATATATCCTGCGCTTTAATAATTTATCCATCAACAGCCTAGCTGCCCATATTAGAAGCTTCTTCTACAGCCCTCTGAAATACATCATCAACCTCATGGAAAATTGGATAGAATCCTTCATTATCCAGGATATTACGCGCGATGTAGGCCTTCAGCTCAATATCAATCTGCGCTTTTGAAATATTGTATTCATCCTGCTTAAACGCTACACCCTTATCCTTGGCAAAGCGCAGGAAATCGGCTAATAAATTCTGCTTATCGAGGTACTCTTTAATCGCTTTAGCAGTGGTGAACTGCTCCAGCTTCTGCCGATTATTATCGGTATACTGCAAAGCATAGCGATACATGATACCATTCATACGCAAATGCACAAAATAGTTGGTGATCATGGAAGTATCGCGTGGCACAAAAATATCAGGCATAATACCACCGCCGCCATAAACGGTGCGGCCATTTTTAGTGGTGTACTTTAAATCATCATCAAAACTGATGCTATCGGCATTGTAAAACTCACCATGCTCCAGTCGATTGTAAATATCTTCGTAATATTCATCCACCCCGTTTTCGTATGGTTTCTGAATGCAACGTCCACTAGGCGTGTGATAGCGAGCCACCGTCAGTCGCAATGCCGAACCGTCTGGTAATGGAATCTGTTGCTGCACCAGGCCTTTACCAAACGAACGACGACCAATCACCAAACCACGGTCGTTATCCTGAATAGCGCCGGCAAAAATTTCACTGGCCGAAGCCGAGAACTCATCAATCAGCACCACCACTTTCGTATCCTGGCACGTACCTGCTCCATTGGCATGCACGTTCTGTCGCTTCTGCGATTTGCCTTCGGTATACACAATCAGGTCTTTGGCAGGTAAAAACTCATTACACAATCGAATAGCTACATCCAGCAGTCCGCCTGAGTTGCCCCTGAAATCGATGATTACCTGCTGGCAGTTATTCGCTTTTAGCTTAGCCAGGGCTGTTAAAAACTCCTGGTAGGTATTCTGAGCAAAACGGTCAACTTTAATATAACCGGTTGTTTCGTTCACCATGTAGCTCACATCCACACTGTAAAGAGGAATGCTGCCACGTGTAATATTAAAATCGATTAAATCTTTATTCGGACGACGTAGCACACCCACTTTTACATCAGTACCCATTTCGCCACGCAGCTTCTTCATCACATCATCGGTCGCTATTCCTTTACCGGCAATAATTGAATCATCAACCGCCACAATACGGTCGCCCGGCAGAATACCCACCTTTTCCGATGGTCCGCCCTGAATGACCTGAATCACCATCACCGTATCATTCTGCATGCTAAACTGCACACCAATGCCACCAAAGTTACCCTGCAGCTCTTCATTGACCTTATTTAGATCCTTCGCCGGTATATACACCGAGTGTGGATCTAAATCCTTCAGTATCTCAGGAATAATACGCTCTTCAATGGCCATGCGATCCACTGTATCCACATACTCCTCCTCAATAAGATTCATAAGTGCATCCAGCTTATTGGCTTGCGGATAAATCATCAGCGAATTGCTTTTACCGCCCGGTGCACTAAAGAAATTGCGTCCTATGAATACGCCCAGTGCGACTAACAGGCCGAACAGGAAAGGCATAAATATTTGCTTGCGTGTATTTGACTGCATAATGGTGTAGTATTTTCTAATAAGGAACTTTAAATATTATTCGTGTGTATTACCAAGAATTAAACCATCTTCTACCCTAATCAGTTCATCCTGGATGTGTACCACTTCTATATTGGCACGTGTCAACAAGTCAAGACCATCGGTATTGTGATACTTTTCGGCAAACACTACCCGCTTAATACCTGCCTGAATAATCAGCTTTGAACACTCAATGCAGGGGGAGGCAGTCACATATAAAGTAGAAGCATCAGAGCTATTGTTGGAGCGCGCTACCTTGGTGATAGCATTAGCTTCAGCATGCAGTACATAAGGTTTGGTTTTGTTGTTACAATCCTCACACTCATTTTCAAAGCCCGATGGCGTACCATTGTAACCATCGCTGATGATCATCTTATCCTTAACAATAATAGCTCCCACCTGCCGGCGGTTACAATAGGAATTTTGGGCCCATATGCGCGCCATGGCCAAATAACGTTGATCGAGTAAAAACTGTTTCGTCTGAATTTTATCGTCTGCTTGCATGATTTATACTTGCTTGTTACAAAAGTAACAAAATATGCTACGGACAAAAGACGACGAAATAAAAGATTGGTGTAGGAAGTGATGATCAGCCACTATTTGAACCCTGCCGGTTTTTTAATGAATCAGATTTCCACGCTTCCGCTTATAGAAATAATGCATGACAAACAAACAACCAGTCAAGCACAAAGGAAACGCCATTATAATAACCCGCCAAGCACTTTTTATAAAAGAATGACTCAGATGATAATGATACTTATAGACAAAAAAGGCCATAATTGCTCCAATAATTATGAAAAAAGTACCGCCGGCCAGCTCCCTTCGCCAGGCAAAAATTAATAATAGCACTAATGCAAATGAAGGCACCATTTGCATAAAAAACGTACGAAGCTGATGCCATGAAGTAAACTCTGGCTTAAACGCTTCAAAGGTGAGCATGGAAATCACCACAATAGCCACCATGCACAAAAAACGGGGCGTCCAGTACAATATCTCACCTGTTTTAGTCATACTCTGAATTTATAACTGACTACCATTTTTGTCAATAATTATTTTTCTGGAACATGAGACACAGAACCTATGATTCACTCTCAAGATGCCGGGGCCAGGCAACTACTTACAATAGAATAAAAACATAGCCCCATTTGCACCACTACAGATACTGCAGATACCTTATGACCCACGTGGGTCATAACCAACTTCCTTATCATCCCTTCTACATTCCCTGTCTAAGGGGATTCCATATAACCATATGCAGTGTTATTAACCGCTACCTCAATAGTGCCTTAAAAGTATCAGCATAATTGAACATGCCTCACCCCTAAACCAGGCAAAATATTGATTCCTTTATGTTTGAATACTCTATTGCCTTAAGAAAAACAGTACAGGTGGCTTGTTTGGACTATAAAGCTGCCAATTCAATAATGAAAAAACTATGAAACGATTTCACACAATCAGCCTGCTTTTGGTGACATTATTTATGTTGCTACACGGCTGTCAACAGGCAGATGACCCTGCTTACAAAAATCCGGAATTACCCATTGAGGACAGGGTTGATGATCTACTGTCGCGAATGACGCTGGAAGAAAAGTTCTGGCAACTGTTTATGATACCGGGTGACTTATCGGATGGTAAAGAGCGCTATCGCCATGGTATATTTGGCTTTCAGGTGGCCACCAAGGGCCAGTCGGCCAATGAAGTAGAACAACTGCTCGACTATTTGGGCGAAGGCACGGCACAGGAAACAGCCGAACTCATTAACGACATCCAGAAATACTTTGTGGAAGAAACCCGCCTGGGCATACCTATCATCCCGTTTGATGAAGCATTGCATGGACTGGTGCGCGATGGTGCCACGGCATTTCCGCAAGCCATTGGCCTGGCCGCCAGCTGGGATACCACGATGATTGGCGATGTGGCGCGTGCCATCACCCAGGAAACCAAAACGCGCGGTATCCGCCAAATATTATCACCAGTGCTGAATATAGCACGCGATGTGCGCTGGGGACGCACCGAAGAAACCTATGGTGAGGATCCTTACCTGACCACACAGATGGCCTATTCCTTTATCACCCAGTTTGAAAAATCGGGCGTTATCACCACCCCAAAGCATTTTGTGGCTAACGTTGGTGATGGCGGACGTGATAGCTACCCCATTCACTTTAACGAGCGCCTGTTGGAGGAAATTTACTTTCCAGCCTTTAAGAAGTGCTTTATTGATGGACAGGCCTGGTCGGTAATGACTTCTTACAACTCGCTGGATGGACGCCAATGCACCGCCAACGACTGGTTGCTTAATAAAAAACTGAAAGATGAATGGGGCTTCGATGGTTTCGTTATTTCCGATGCAGGTGCTACAGGTGGGGCCAATGTGTTGCATTACACGGCAAAGAATTATGCCGAATCAACTGAACAGGCAATTGAAAACGGGCTGGATGTGATCTTCCAGACTTCGTACGACCACTATCCGCTATTCTTCGAGGCCTTTGAGGAAGGCATGATTGATGAAGCAGCCATTGACGAAGCAGTGAGACGCGTTCTGCGAGCTAAGTTTAAGCTGGGCTTGTTTGAAAATCCTTATATCGATCCTGCACAGGCCGACAAGGTGAATGGCTCCCAGGCGCACCGTGAGGTGGCCAAACAGGCAGCACTCAAGTCGATGGTACTGCTTAAAAACGACCATCACACATTGCCTCTTAGTAAAGAGATACTCTCCATTGCTCTTATTGGTACCGATGCTGTGGAAGCTCGCTTAGGCGGCTACTCTGGTCCGGGTAACGAATCTGTTAGCATCAAGGATGGCATCCAACAAAAGCTGGGCACTGCCTGCCAGGTAAACTATGCTCCCGGCTGCGGACGCGAATCTGAAAGCTTCGTAACGATACCAGCCGGACAGCTTTCGCATCAACTGGCAAATGAAAAACAAAAGGGCCTGAAAGCCGCGTATTTTAACAATATTACGCTTGAAGGCGAACCTGCTTTGGAGCGCATCGATCCAGTGATTGATTTCCGCTGGACGCTTTTCTCGCCCGACCAGGCCACCATCAATTACGATTTCTATTCGGCTCGCTGGACCGGACAACTGACGGCGCCTGCCACCGGCCAATATGAGATTGGCATTAAAGGGGACGATGGCTATCGCCTCTACATCAATGATGAGCTACACATTGATAACTGGCAGAAACAAACCTTCCGACAGCTGACCAGGCCTTATCATTTTGTCAAAGGCAAGACCTATGACATACGACTGGAATTTTATGAAACCACGGGCAATGTCAACCTGAAACTGATTTGGAATGCAGGGGTAAAAGACCGCTGGCAAGAAGAGATAAAAGGAGCCGTTAACATCGCTAAAAAAAGTGATGTGGCTATAGTCGTTGTTGGCATCGAAGAAGGCGAGTTCAGAGACAGAGCCTACCTGACGCTGCCGGGTCACCAGGAAGCGTTAATACAAGAAGTGACAGCCACAGGGAAACCGGTGGTAGTTGTGTTGATTGGTGGCAGCGCCATTACCATGAACAACTGGATAAATGATGTGCCCGCTATCGTTGATGCCTGGTATCCGGGCGATGAGGGTGGTAATGCGGTGGCCGATGTGCTATTTGGCGATTATAACCCGGCCGGACGTCTGCCTATCACCTTCCCTATACATGAGTCACAGTTACCACTGTATTACAACCATAAACCTACTGGCCGTGGCGATGACTACCTTAACCTGAGTGGCAAACCGCTTTTCCCCTTTGGCTATGGACTGAGCTATACCTCATTCGCCTATAGCAAACTAGAGATAGATCAACCGGTTATTGCTGCCGGTGAATCGAGCACCGTGCGTTTTAAGATTACAAACACCGGTGCCTACGATGGCGATGAGGTGGTACAGATGTATATCAAAGATTTGTATGCATCAGTCGTTCGTCCAGTAATGGAGCTGAAAGGTTTTCAGCGCATTCACCTGAAGCAAGGTGAAACAAAAGAAGTCAGCTTTACCATTACGCCCGAGCAGCTGAGCATGCTCAACGAAGCCATGGACAGGGTGATTGAACCAGGTGATTTCAGAATCATGATTGGCGCCTCATCCAATGACATCAGACTGCGCTCCACATTGACAGTGTCTGAAGGCAGATGACCAAAGACCGAAGGATGGCATCTTTATTTACACAATGGACATTAAGATGCGATCCTTAAGACATAATGAAATATAAAGACAAGACATAAGACCCAGGACTTAATGCAAAACTCAAAGGAAATTAAGCACTTGGTAATAGCTGATAGCTAACAGCTAGCGGCCAAAAGCTAAAAAAAGGGCCGTATCCAACGATTATTCGACAGGATACGGCCCTTGGTTTTTAAATGAAGATTAACTCTTCCTGTATCTTAATTTCTTACTGCTTCTTACGGGCGATTACAACGGCACCAATGATAAGCAACAGAATGATGATGGAGCTGATGATGGCCACTGTTTGTCCTACAGCAAAAGATTGTGGCTTAAAACGGAACTCAATATCGTGCTCACCAGCCGGAATCATCAAGCCGCGCAGAATATAGTTGGTACGTATCATCTCCGCTTCTTTTCCATCAATATAGGCTTTCCACCCTTTGTCGTAGTAGATATCACTGAAAACAGCCAGTTGATCCTGTGGTGCATTCGACTCAAATATCAGGTAGTCGGGTGCATAGTGTGTCAACTGAATACGTCCCATCACCGAATCTACAGCATAGCCCTGTACCTGCTCGATAAAGCGCTTCTCAACCACTGCTGTTCTATGTAAGTCGGTAGTTCCCAACGCGGCAATCTCCTCATCAGGACTAGCCACTTGCTGAACATCTTTCACAAACCAGGCATTGCCCATGTAGTTAGGATTGAAGATAGGCGCTGCATTGCCACTATAGATTATGTACTTCGCATTCATCATGTTTAATACCGGCATGCTCTCCATGGCCACTTCCAGTTCGCCTGGTGTTTGAGCTGTTTGAAGCACACGCACCAGCTCCTGCCAGTCATTCATTAGGTACTTATCAACCACATCCTGGTAACGGCGCAGCTTGGCACCGTGAAATCCACCAACCGACTTATGCCAGTATGGGGTAAAGCCATCTTTAAACGGATCACGGTTGATTGGGAATACCCGGTAATAATCATCAGTATCTTTCAAAATGGCCTGATCGGCTTTGGACTGGGCCAGTTCCTGACGTGCCTTTGTTTTGGTCACAAAATTATCATTGTTCAGGTAGCGCTTTGATACGCCCCAAAGGTCAATAAAGACAATTAAAGCCAGTCCCCACATGAGGTAACGCTTCTGAAGCTTTCCTTGTGCAAAAAACCAAATAGAACCCGAACCAAGCAAGATGAATACAAATGAGCGCCATGCATCGGAAGTCATTAATACCTGACGCGCAGCAATCAGGTTAGACTCCAATAGCTGGTACATTTGAGCCTGCTCACCACCTTGTTGTATCTGTGCACCAAACTGTTGTGACTCCATTGGCGACAGAAACTCATATATTCCAAAGGCACCCGGAAATAAAGCAAATAATAGACTAACACCACCTGTTAGTGCGAAAGCAATGGCAAACCTCTTGCTATCTTTCTTAAGCTCCTCTGGCTTCTCCAGAATGGTTTTTAAGCCCAGAAAGCCTAACACCGGCATAGCCATAGAGGCCAATACCAACGCCATCTCAACAGTTCGGAATTTATTGTATAAGGGGAAATTGTAGAACATGAAATAGTTGAACCACTGCAGGTTTTTACCCCAGGCCAGCAATATTGAAAACACGGTAATTCCAATCAACCACCAGCGCTCTTTACCCTTGTAATAGAAGGCGCCAATAAAGAATAAAAAGCATATTAAGGCACCGGCATAAACGGGTCCACTGGTGAAGATACGACCACCCCAGTATTGGCTCGATTGCCCCACATATTCTTTCAAACGTGGATCAACGTGCTTCATAGCATCATCTGAATTAGCCAGAGCTTCAGAAGCACCACCTACAATATTAGGGATTAGCAGCGTTAATGTTTCGTGCTTGCCATAGCTCCAGCTAAAGGCATAGTCCACATCCAACCCCGAATGCTCCTTATGACCCTCTTTGGGCGTTAGCTCTGAAGCACCACGGATGGAGTATTTACCATACTCAGCAGTGGTCCACAGGTTGGTAATATTGGGCAACACCGCCAGCAGAGCAGCAATAACTAACATACCCGTTGTTTGGGCAAAAGGCTTAATGGCCTTTTCTTTAATAGCATATACCAATCGCGACAGCACAATGAAACCCACCATAAACGCCAGGTAATAGGTAATCTGCACATGGTTATAGGCAATTTCCATCCCCAATGCCACAGTGGTTATCACCACACCAATAAAGCGGTTGCGATTATAGGCATACAGCACACCTGCCACCACCGGTGCCATCAGCGCAATGGCATAGGTTTTTGTGATGTGCCCGGCGATAATTATTATGAGGTTGTAGGAACCAAAGGCAAAGGCAATGGCCCCAATCACACTGAGCCAGTGATCAACTTTCATACTCAACAGCAAAAGGTAAAAACCCAGCATGTATAAGAACACGATGGCTACAGTTTCGTATGGTAAACCCAAACGCGTGTAGCGGTTCAGGTAACTGAAAATATTTTTGGACGAGTCGCTTTTAATCTGGTAGGCCGGCATACCGCCAAACATGGAGTTGGTCCACATGGCCTTTTCACCGGTTTCTTTTTCATAGTCGTTTAACTCTTTTGACATGGCCTTGGCATGGGTATTATCCAGCTGCGGCAATTGCTTCCCTTCCAGCACTGGTGAGAAGTAAACAAAACTTAAAACGATAAATAACAAAACTGCGCCTAAATAAGGCAGATAGCCTTTCAATTTGTCGAACATGGTAGTGTGTTTATATTTTGCATGTGAAAATACGTAATGTAATTGGATTAGAAAAAAAGCTAATAATGTGAATCAATCGTTAAAACTTGCTTAACTATAAACCTTCAACCCATATCAGGATTGTTTTCTCACCATATTAACAACCCCGCGCTTCGCACGGGGCTATTATTGTTAATGTCCTACGGACATTTTCTTTATCCCGAAGGGATTTAATTTTAACATACCATGAATGCAACCAGCGGTATATTAATATATTACAAATAGTAACCCGGAGTGGGCTCAACTATTGATTCGCACTAATAGCTAACAGCTATCAGCTTTTCCAATACCTTTGTAACAAAATACAGCTATGCTCGAAATTATATACCAAGACCAATACCTGGTTGTTATCAACAAGCCCCACGGCCTGCTGGTGCACCGCAGCTCTATTGCGGCCGATGCTGAGGAGTTTGCCCTGCAGATGGTCCGCGATCAGATTGGCAAAACAGTATACCCGGTGCATCGGCTTGACCGGAAGACTTCGGGCATTCTGGTGTTTGCACTAAACAGCCGTGTAGCAGCCAGACTGAAAACCATCTTTGAGAATCCGGAAACGCAAAAAACATACATTGCCATCGTACGTGGATATTTCCCTGATGCCATTGTGGTGGACTATGCCCTCACCAATGACCGTGGTAAAACACAAGATGCCATTACTCACTTTAAAACCATCCGGCGAAGTGAACTGCACATTCCGTTTGGCAAATTTGACACATCGCGCTACTCGTTGATTGAGGCATACCCCAAAACAGGGCGGATGCACCAGATACGCAAACACTTGAACCACCTGCGCCACCCAATAATTGGCGACCGGCCGCACGGTTGCAACAAGCAAAACCGCTTGTTTAAAGAGCGTTGGAACATGACCACCATGCTGCTGCATGCCCGTCAACTGGAATTTGAGCATCCGATAACCAACGAAATGCTGGTGTTAAAAGCTGAGCCATTTGAAGAGTTTAAGAGGATGCTGAACGTACTGGAATTGAATTAGTATATCTTTTAGGTGCTACCTTCAGAAAATCATAATCACTATGAGGTTGCTCCATCCCTTATTCTTTATTCATTTGTTTCTTTCGCTCGACGAACCAGGTAACGCGACCCTATAAATTGCCCTAATATAGCAATCGCTATAAATAGTGGAATAAAGGCAACAGGTGTATCCAGCCATATGCGCAAGGGTATCAACACCGGTATTGAAGCATGGATGAGCAACCACCAGGGTATGCTCATCTTTTTGTAGTTAGCACGGTATTTCCCCAATACAAGATTCATTGCCAATGAAGCGACTGAAACATAAACAACTGCCATACCCTTAGTTTTATTTGCTTGCTAATATAGATGATAATAAGTTTTTAATGACGAAAGTTCTTTATAAGTTACCATTTGCATATAAGATTCCATGGCCCGTCATTAATATTCATCAAAAGAAAACTGTAAAGATCTTAATGAACCCATCAAACTCGTGAGCTGCGTTTATTTTCGTACAAAGCAATTAATTTATTATTGCTATTTTTAAATACACTTAATAAACTCAACACATCACATTATGAAGCATCTTATGTATGGGACCTGCCTCCTACTTTTTACCGGCATCTTTGGCTGCAAAAGCATTGGCATCTCTGGTAGTGGCTATGATGAATACCCCGAATACAAAGAAGGCTACCGCGATGGAGATCCGGATGCACCAAAGTTTGAAACAGTTGAGGAATGGAAGAAACGACAGGAAGAAGAAAAGGCTGAAGCAGAAAAGAAGAAGAATAAGAAGAATTGAATTTTTATCTTCTAAAAGCCTGATTTGACATTTTATTTATAGAAATACAAAGCCCGACTGATTTAACAGCCGGGCTTATTACTATTTTATAGCATCCGGCAACTTCTGCCTTCAGCCTTATAACTATCAACTGACTTCTACAAATTCTTAAACGCTTCGCGCATGCTCACCTTCTTGCCGATGATACCTTGCAGATCAGCAATTTTCACGCGCTCCTGCTCCATGGTGTCGCGGTAGCGAATGGTTACTGTATCGTCTTCCAGCGCCTGGTGGTCAACCGTTACACAGAAAGGTGTACCAATGGCATCCTGACGACGGTAACGCTTACCAATACTGTCTTTCTCATCGTACTGGCAGTTGAAGTCAAACTTCAACTCATCAATAATGGCACGTGCCTTTTCAGGCAGTCCGTCTTTCTTCACCAACGGCATAACGGCCAGTTTGATTGGAGCCAATACCGGTGGCAGGTTTAGTACCACACGTGTTTCCTTCTTACCATCTTTACCCTCTACCTCTTCCTCGTTGTAGGCACCTGCCATGATGCTCAGGAACATGCGGTCCACACCAATAGATGTTTCTACCACGTATGGCACATAGCTTTTGTTCAGCTCAGGATCGAAATATTGAATCTTCTTACCAGAGAATTCCTGGTGCTGAGACAAGTCGAAGTCGGTACGTGAGTGAATACCTTCCACTTCTTTAAACCCAAATGGCATTTTGAATTCGATATCGGTAGCTGCATTGGCATAGTGCGCCAGCTTCTCATGGTCGTGGTAGCGGTATTTCTCCTCACCCATACCCAGCGACTTGTGCCAGCGCAGGCGGGCTTCCTTCCAGTATTCGAACCACTTCATCTCTTCACCCGGACGCACAAAGAATTGCATTTCCATCTGTTCGAACTCACGCATGCGGAAGATGAACTGACGAGCCACTATCTCGTTACGGAAAGCTTTACCAATCTGGGCAATACCAAATGGCAGCTTCATACGACCTGTTTTCTGCACATTCAGGTAGTTAACGAAGATACCCTGTGCCGTCTCTGGACGTAGGTAAATTTTTTGTGCACCATCGGCTGTTGAACCCATTTCGGTTGAGAACATCAGGTTAAACTGACGTACATCGGTCCAGTTTTTAGTCCCTGAAATAGGACAGGCTATTTCATAATCGACAATGATCTGACGCAAATCTTCCAAATCATTATCGTTTAATGCTTTGGCAAAGCGGGTGTGTACCTCATCAATTTTCTTTTGATTAGCCAATACGCGCGGATTCGTCTCGCGGAATTGAGCTTCGTCAAAAGCCTCACCAAAACGCTTTTTAGCCTTGGTAACTTCCTTGTTGATTTTCTCTTCGAACTTCTGAATTAAGTCCTCCACCAACACATCGGCACGGTAACGCTTTTTAGAATCTTTGTTATCAATCAAGGGATCGTTAAACGCATCTACATGGCCCGAAGCCTTCCAGGTAGTTGGGTGCATAAAAATGGCTGAGTCAATACCCACCACATTCTCGTGCAGCAATACCATCGAATCCCACCAGTATTTCTTGATGTTATTCTTGAGCTCAACACCATTTTGCGCATAATCGTAAACCGCGCCTAATCCATCATAGATTTCGCTTGACTGAAAAACAAAACCGTACTCCTTACAGTGAGCCACCAGCTTCTTAAAAACGTCCTCTTGTGCCATATTATATTGTTATGATTTTTAATCAGAAGCACAAAAATAGTTGAAATTTGAAAAGTAGAGAAGTTTTTTTGTGATGGGTTTAAAATTAGATACAAGGATTTGGCTTTCATTAACATTCTTTGGCTTACTCAACACAGCAGGATGTTCAGTTATTTGCAACAAAAAGTAACCATTAGCCAGGTAATTCGTAGGATAGCGATCAATGGTATTTATGCATTGCAGTGCACAAATATATATAACCTTTTACACTGCAGTGAAGTTGAGGAGAACTATCCGTTAATGAAGAAAAGTTATACAAGGCCACAAATAACTCAAATAACTATTGATAAAAATATATCGCTGGTAATGATGAGCAATGTACTAGGCAATGGTAACGGGCAAGGCGGAGGCTGGGGGCCCGGAGGTAAACCTAAAGGTGCTGCACAAGCTACCAATACTCAACTCAACAGTAACCCATTCGAAAGCAATCCATTTCAGTAACAGACAATTATTGCATACAAAAAGCCATCCCGAAATGAGATGGCTTTCCTTTTTTTTAAGATGTTGTCCCTGAATCTTGTCAGGATATAATTCTCGTTAGAATTTAAAGTTAAGACCGCCCAGTACCATACCAGGTATCTCATCCATGTAAGCAAATTCTCTGTCTTTCATATTCAGGATATTTCGCCCGTTTACAAAGAAAGTAAGGTTATCGTTCGCTTTGTAACTCACCTTTGCATTCAATAAGAACTTAGCATCAATCGTTTCAGTACTGTATTGGTTTTCGAACGTTTGCTCACCAAAAAAATAGGCTTGCGGGAATATCTCAAGCTTTTTACAAGGGCGATACGTTAAAGAAAAACCTCCAAAATAGGATGGCGTAGCTTTATGCTCGTAATCGTCTTGCTCTACATCAGGTACTCCTCCTGTTGAGGAAACAATGGCATATGTCTGCTCTTCAGGATTTATTAGTCCTCCTTGCACTCCTCCGACATAGTCTGCAATTGCCTGTCCTATCTTAGTTGGTAAATCCGGATCAGCACTTAAAACACCGGCCTGATAGCCTACCACTTCATTTCTGTTTAAAGGAAAGTAGTTATCAAGCTTAGTTTGCTGATAGGTAAAGTTACCATTAGCCACCAGTTTCTCAGAAATCACCCAATCGAAAGAAGCTGTTACACCTTGTTGCTTAGCCACAAGATCCATGTTTTGATAATTGATATTAACAATGCCGTTAACATCAGGAGTTGCGCCGGTCATTGCAACGTCCAGAGGATTAAACACGGCAAAAGAAGTTGAAGAAGGCATTAATGCGCCAAAATCTTCAGATATTGTATAAAAAGCCTCAATATCCAGGAATAAGCTTTTAGCTGGTCTCGTTCGATAACCAACCTCAAACATGTCCATTGTTTTCAAATCATGGTCCTCATTACCATCAAATTGCATAATACGCGGGTATTCCATATTTACCACATTCCAGGTATAATTAGAATACGTATTAACCAGGAATGATGATTGATTAGCTCTTGAATAAACAGCTCTTACAATGTTATCATCACTGATTTTATAGGAGCCAACCAACTGCCATGATGCATATACATCATCAGGTTTATTATATTTTTCCGCACGCAAAGCAGCTACCAGACGCAACTTATCAGTTGGTCGGTAATCAAAGCGGGCACTACCGGCCAAAATATTGATAGTTCTTTTTTGGTTCAGGTAACCATTACCTACTTTAGCAATGTGTTCCGAATCATCATACGACATTGACTGATAGCTCACACCGGGACGAATGCTTACCTTACCCAGGTTCCAATCATATTCGGCCTGCAGGTTAAGCTGCTGGTTATCCAACTCAAAACCTTCATTACCTGACATATAGTCAATGGTTCCACCATTGTAATTAGCTTGCAGACTAAGTCCTTTATAATTAGCACGCATATCAACATACGAAGTAGAGGCAATTTTTGTGGTATAAGGAGTTGGCACATCACCCATACTTGAGGTCACAGCCTGCGAATTCTGATGCCCGGCCATTAAGCTGATATTTGTACTTTCAGATACTTTGTAATCTAGATAGGCATTAATACCCCTACGCTCTTTCGCTTGCTCAGGATCAGGAAAGGACTTGTAGATATCATATCTTTCACCTTTCACATCGTATGGAGGCCAAACAGGTAACGAACCATTTCTCATACGATTTATCTCTCCAACATTATAATATCCGGGATCTACAGGCTGACCATCTAACGAATATTGTGAACCACCTCGATCGTATATCAGGATTTCTTCACGTTCACGATCGCGTGCTTCAAAATTACCTGTTACTCCAATACTTATTTTATCGTTAAGCTTTTCACGATAAGCAATATCACCAATTAATGTATTTAAACTACCTGCCTGCACATTACCCGATACCAAAGGCGATTCGTCGGTAATGGTTTGTGTAATAATATTAATTACACCTGAAAGTGCATTGGGCCCATAAAGCGCACTAGATGGGCCACGAACAACCTCAATACGATCAATATCTTCAAAACCAACGGGCAATGTTTCCCATAATGTTCCCCCGTGCGAGTAGTTAAATACCGGACGGCCATTAATCATTACCAGCGTATTCATGTTTTCGGAATATAACAGCATGTTTTTGGCCGGTAGATTATCATTACCACGGATATGCACATCAAAATTACCATTGGTTTTTTCGCGCACAATTAAACCTGGCACAAGGCGCAAAGCCTCTTCAATAGTTGTTGCACCTGAAGCAATAATCTGGTCATGCGACAATACGGTTGTTGATAATGGTGAGTCGAAAAGGCTCTCTTCTGATTTTGATGCGGACGTCACATCCTTATTCAGCAATAGCTCATACAGTTCTTCGAGCGATGAAACACCTACTACATCAATGGCTGACATCAAATCTTCGAGTGATAAGGCACTCAGTTCCTCGGTTGTCATCGATAGTACTTTTTCTTTGGTTAAAGAAGTTTTTTCACCTTCTTGTGCCATTACACCAGCACAGGCAAACAGTGAAAACAATACGATGATAATGTATTTTGTTTTTAACATTTTTACGACTTTAAACAGTTGTTGCTATTGGACTTCAATGCCCAGACTTATTATTTTTTGTGTGACCTTAAGGTTGTGTGATTCGATTAATGCAGGACAGATTTCGTAACGTAACTTACCGCTGACGGTTACAAAAGAAATACCTGCACCCTGCTTACATAAACCACCTTTATCGGCCACCAGCAGCACAGGTTTATCCTGTTGCTCATAACTCAATGTCTGCATTAACGCGCTTTTGGCAGCGCCTAAAAATACAATGTGCGAATCACCCACTTCTTTCACACTTCGGGCCTGAACAATCTTAATGCTTTTGTTTCCGGCCTTTTTAACCTTCGCAATCTTCTCCAATTCTGCACTCACATCATCGTCACCCAAAATGGTGATTACCAAATCAGAGCCATTAGCTTCAGCCGGCCAGTCGATGTTTTTAGTAAAGTTGTAGAGGAAAAGTGCTTTGAAAGTGGCTGTTTGCCCTTTCATCTCACTTAACAATGCGCCTAAGCATAAGACGCAGATTAACAAGATTGATTTTCTCATGTTTGTTGTTTGTTATGCATGTATATCAATTTAAATGTATAATCAATATATCTGGCAAGACAAACGACCCGGAGAGACTTATTAGCTTAACGACAAAAGAATCTCATCAGCATAACTACTGCACATTACCGGTGCATGCACCGGCCACCAACAAAAACTGGTGCTTTAGCCGTTAATCCCAATGAGTCTTATGTCCGAAGTCAATTATCTCCCTAATATAATCTACTTCGATAATGGACGTGAAAATAGGTGTATACTGATAATTACACAAAAAAATATGATTAAATTACCATTACTTATGACGAATATAAACAGGTAAATGAGTACTCATAACAATTGTCATAATTTCAGCAATTATATGACAATAGCCTGCCAGACCTGTTATAGGTGGACTTACAAAGAAAAAGTGATATTTTGTATTACCGGTTTCAATCAATAATAACAACAGCATTATGAAAAGAAACAATAACAATAAAACGGTGTCACTCGTACTCGGAAGCGGCGGAGCAAGAGGATTAGCCCACATCGGTATCATACGATGGCTTCTGGAAAACAACTACACCATTCATTCCATTTCTGGCTGCTCAATTGGTTCGGTAATTGGCGGCATATACGCAGCCGGACAACTTGACAAGTTTGAAGAATGGGTACGATCACTCACCTTAGTGGATATTGCTTCTTATATGGACATTTCCTGGGGCAGCAGCGGACTAATCAAAGGTGAAAAACTAATTAATAAGCTTAAGGACCTTATAGGAGACACACATATCGAGCGACTTCCTATTAAGTTTGTTGCCGTTGCAGCTGACGTTAAAAATGAGAAGGAGGTATGGCTGTCGAAAGGCAACTTATTTGATGCCATCAGAGCCTCTATTTCATTACCATTGTTTCTTACTCCGGTTAATATTAATAATACCGAGCTGATTGATGGTGGTGTATTGAACCCTATCCCAATTGCGCCTGTTTTTAGTGACAGCAGCGACCTTATTATAGCAGTAAACCTTGGTGCCAAGTCCGATGCGTTAGAGAATAAGCCTACTGCTTCAAACAATAAAACTTCCGCTTTATGGAGAAAGAATATAAAAGAGCCGCAACAAAGCCAATCAGGCATGTATCAAATTGCCGATCAAGCATTTGATGCTATGCAAAATGCCATTGCACGACAAAAGCTGGCCGCATACCCTCCAGACTATATAATTGAGATTGCACGTAATGCCTGTGGGACCCTCGATTTTCACAAAGCAGATGAAATGATAGACCTGGGTTATAATAAAGCAGCTGAACTATTAAAGGACATCTAGCTTCTTACCATAAAAGTACTATAACCAGCTGCATCCTTTTGTAACTCAATCTGTGTAGTTACGCGCTCTTTGAGTGCCGGCACATGACTGATTATACCAATGGTTCGGTTGGTTTCAAGCTGCAGCCTTTCAAGTGCCGATAGTGCAAGGTCCAGTGTATTCTGATCCAGTGTTCCAAAACCCTCATCGATAAACAAACTGCCGATAACCGTATTTTGACCGGCCAAATCGGATAAGCCCAGCGCAAGCGCTAAACTTACCAGAAAACTTTCACCACCCGATAAGGTTTTGACCGACCGTTCAGCATTACCGTGGTATAAATCAACCACGAACAAATCGTCCAGATTGTCATTTTTAATGTACTTAACCTTGTAGCGATCACTTAAAGTTCCCAGGTGCTGGTTAGCCAGCTGTAAAACTTGTTTAAGTGTTAACTCCTGTGCAAACCTGGCGAATTTATTGCCGGTTGCATCACCTATCAAAAGTGTCAAGTCATTCCAGCGATTGACCACCTGCTCCTGCTTTTCTATTAACAAAGCTTTCTCCTTATGTTTGGCCTTGTTACTTTTATCTGCCTTTACACGCTCTGATAAGGCGCCAGCCTTACCAAGCGCCTCATTCAATAGGAGTTCTTTCGCTCTAAGAGCTTCCACTATCACTTCTTTACCTGGCAATTCTCTTGCTTTTTCTTCAAGTTTAGATAACCTGGCCTTGTGGTCTTTTAGTAAGTGCTCTAAGCGGTTTTCAGTTGCAGTAATTTCTTTTTGGCGACTTTCCAGTTGCTGCACTTCTTGTTCGGCTAATAAACTATTTAATGCAGCATCAATACTGGCAAGGTTGTGTGCTTCGAGTCGCTTTAGCAAAGCGTTTGAATCAGACATCAATCGTTGCTCATCCGTTTGTACCTGAGCACCTAATACCTCTTGACGCTTAGTTAATGTTGCTATTAAGGTAGAATTTTCTTTTAACCTGACATTCAGCTCATTGCTTCTATTTGCAACCTGCTCAGCCTGTTGCTTCAACTCCTGCTCAGCCTCATCGGGCAGTCGTTTACCAAACAGATTATCCCGCTCTGCATGTTTTGTTTTCACTGCTTTCTCAGCCATTTCAAGTTCTTTATCAAGTTCGGCAAAACGCCCCATGGTTTTCTTTAACTGCGCGCCCTTTTCATCACGGCTTACCTTCAACTGCAGCAATTGCTTCTCGTTTGCTTGCAAGGCTTCATGCTTAGATTGATAGCGTTGAAGTTTTTGTTCAAGCAATTGAATCAATTGATTAGATGACACCTGACGATCATCTATATTGTATTGTTTTAAAAACTGGTCTAACTTAAACTGCTCTGATGAAAAATTTTCCAATTGCTCCAACAGGTTCTGGAAATCTTTACTGCGCGAAACAGCCGTATTAAATTGCTCCACCAACCTGATAGTCTGTTCGACTTCAATCAGTTGCTTTGTCAGATGTTCTTTTTCTTCCTGTATCGTCTTCTGACTAATTGTAGACAACTTTATCTCCATGTCTTTGACCAGTCCTTCAATTGTTCTGCTATACTCTGCTGCTTTAAGCCCTACTTGTTCTATCTGCTGCTTATAAGCTATGATAGAGGATTTTAACCTCGAAACTTCTGCAATGAGTTGCTTCTCTTCATTTTTTAAGTTTAGCTGTTCTTCGTTTCTTTTAGCTAATTTGGTCTCTGTCTCATTAGAATTGACAGTGTAATGTTCCACATAAGGATGTTCCAGAGAGCCGCATAAGGGACACGCCTCTTCGGGTTTGAGCCTTTTCCGCGCTTCGTCATATTTAGCCTCCAGCAGTTCACGTTCCCTTCTTGCTTTTAGCTCCTCAATATGCTTGATATTAATCAGTTGAGCCTTATCAATTACTTGAAGCTTATTCTCATTCATTAACAACTCCTTGGATGCCTTATCTAAAGTCACAGATAAATCTTGTTGTTCCTTCTTCATCTCCTCCCGGGACTTTTCCAGCTCAAGGGCCTTTTCCAATGCGCGGTCTTTCTGCTGCACTATTTTTAGCGTCTCATACAGCTGCTCTTTATCATTTAACTGAGAACCCAGCAATTGCTTTTTATCCACAATAAATGCCTGACTTTGCTCTATGGCTTTGGACAGTATTTCCTTTTTTTCTGCCACATGTCGCACACTCTCCAATTGCTGCTTAGTCGGTGATGGCTCAAGCTCCTGTTGCTTTGATTCAGCCACTTTCTGTAATGATAGCACTACTTCTGATGTTTGCTTGATGAGAGGCAGCTGTTCGGCCAGCCGCTCTAATTGCTTATTGGAATCAATAAACGTATGCAGCTCCTTTTGGGTGACCTCCAACTGTTCAAGCTTCGCATCCTGCTCTTTTAATTCTTTGTGCAGGCTATCAATGAGCTTACCTTCTTCATCAGCCGTTTTCTTTAGGCGTAACAAAGAACTGTTTTCCAGCCTAATCGCTTCATCCAGCAGGCGCACCTGTTTGATGATGGGCCGTAACTCTTCTTCCCTAACTTTATGCTGTTCTATCAGCTGACTAAGGTCAGCTTTTTCCTCATTCAACGTTGACTGTTCATGCGTATAAGCAGCCAATTGCTCTTCATTTGTTTTAAACTCTTTACGCTTATCTTGCAGTAAATTTCGTTGACCCTGAATAGCTACAATATCAGCTTTCAGAGGCAGCACCTTCAAATGCTGCTGCAACCTTTTCTGATCCGGCTCAAAAGCTTCCTTTTGCTGTTTGACTGCCATCAGTTTCTCTTCGGTCAGTCCAACATCATTTTTTACTTGAGTGTATTCTTCCATCAAGCGTTGCTGATTTCTCAACTCGTCAATATGCTGACGTTGGTCTTTGGTCGAACCGTCAATTTCAAGCAGTTCCTTTTCTAACAGCAGCACTTGTTCTTCGGGTAATAGCTCTATTCCTTCAAGCTGCAATTGTAGTTGCCTGAGTACATCATTTTCTGCTTTTTGTCTTTCAAAACAGGTCTTGCCTATCTCGCGGTATATCTCGGTCCCAGTAATTTTCTCGAGTAACTCACCTCGCTCATTGGCATTCGACTTAAGAAAGCGGGCAAAATCGCCCTGAGAAAGTAATATGGAACGCAAAAACTGATCGAAATTCAACCCGATTAGTTGCGCATTATGCCTGGGCACCTCATTACGCTTAACATCCAGTGCTACAAAAGTTTCATCAGGCTCCTGCCTAGACAATACCAATGAGTAATCGCGTAAATTTCCGTTACGGTTAACAGAGATACCCCAATGCGAGCGATAGGTCACTCCTTTAGTACGATAGTCTAGTTGAGCCCACGCCTCTTCGGTGTTACGCGTTATAATGCTTCCCAAGCGGGCAATATCATTCTTCGAAACGGAACCGCTCCTTGGTGTTTGATTATAAAGTGCAAGGGTAATGGCATCCAGGATTGTTGATTTACCGGCTCCGGTTGGGCCAGTAATGGCAAATAAGCCAGTAGCCCCCAACGGGCCATTCACAAAATCTATATGGTGTTCTCCTTTTAGAGAGTTCAGGTTTTTGATGCGTAAATGAAGTAACTGCATGCACTATTCTTTTTCCGTCTGATGATAAAACTGATCCAACAATTCGGCGAATGTTTGGTTAAGGGTATCGACGTTGCTCACTTGTTTATTGTCCAAAAGGCTGTTGAATACATCTTGTACACTTAAATCACTCAAGGAAGTCGTTACAACACTATCATCCATTTCATTCCCTCCTGCAAACTTCAGCAAGGGTTTTATCACCATCAAATTGTTGTCAGCCTGATTTGTTTCCTCAATCAGTTTCTCAAAACTCTGGCGAATGGCCGTATCCATTTGCTCTTCCTCAACAAGCACTTCGGCCCAATCGGCCAGTTGTGATTCTCCCCGGTAGTTTTTTAATGCTGTTTTCACCTCCTCAAAGGTGCCGCTTACACGAATAAGCTTTCTGAAACTGGGGACTTTTAGCTCTGCCATTTCGATTGTTTGATCCTTTCGTACATCCAGTAACACCAGTTGCTTATTATCCTTTCGCTCTGAGAAGCTCAAAGGCAGGGGTGAACCTGAATAGCGTATTTTTCCATCAGCCGATAACTTTTGGGGCCGATGAATGTGCCCCAAGGCCACATAATCAAATACATTGGGGAATGATGTTGCCTGCAAACCCGCCAGGTTACCTATATGAATATCGCGCTCACTGTCCGATAACCCAGCCCCCTGCACATACAAGTGTCCCATGGCAATTATCGGGCACTTAAATGCTTTCGCCTCTGCCGCTACTTGCTCATAATGTTTGACAATACCTTGATTGGTAGCTTTCACACTGTCTTCATAGGACTCCCCCGCATTCACCTGCCGGATATCTTTATCGCGTAAAAATGGCACGGCCGCTACTACGCATTCGGTTTGTCCGTTAACAGCCAGCTCAATAATTTCATCTGCAATTGATGATTTGGCACCGCCTATTACCTGTATGTTTAAGGCCGAAAGTATTTCAGAAGGTGCTTCAAGTGTGCTGATATAATCGTGGTTACCTCCTGTAATGATCACCTGGCTGCAGTGCGTATGAATGAGAGAGGTCAAAAAGTTATAATACAACTTAAGCGCACTATTGGATGGGAAACCCACATCGAAAACATCACCAGCCACCAATAGAACATCTATTTGTAATTCATTAATCTTTTGCTTCAGCCAATCGAAGAAAAGTTGATGTTCTTCCTCCCGATCATTACCATGTAACTTTTGCCCAATGTGCCAATCTGAGGTATGAAGTATTCGCATGCATTAGTGTTTAAAAAGTTCATCCAATATCTGTAGCGAAGACTCAATGCACTTGGAGCAAACCTTGTCTTTCAACTTGTGATCATTGAAGTATTGTCTGCCTGCATCGGTGCGTATATCGCAACCTAAAAGGTGGACGCACTGGTCGGTCTGGTGCCGTTGACAGAACTGCTTGCGAAAGGCCTGCACCATTTCAGGGGTTTTCTCTTTTCGCTCATCAAAATCGGCAATGGCCTTTGAATTGCGCAATCCAATCACCATATAAGCCCCCGTAACAGCTCCGCAGGCTTTCTGCATTTTACCCATTCCCCCACCAAACCCTAGCGCTAAAGCCAGCGCCTGTTCCTCGTCAAACTTTAACTCATCTGCATAAGCCTTCAGAACCGATTGTGCGCAGTTATGGCCATTGTAAAAGGCTTCAATGGCTGTTTCCTTCTTCTTTTCCATGATACAGGTGATTTGTTCACTGTAAAAATAGCAAATGATTCGAAATAGGAATAGCTTAACGCTGGCTTTCGTGGCAGCATTTTATGCAATTTTAATCACACGGGCTAAAAGCGATATTGAAGCTGAAGTTTCCACTCTGTGAACTGATGGCCTTTGATTAACTGATTACCAGAACCTATCTCTTCAAGGTTAGTATAACTTGTGTGAGCAAGGCGGCCCCAAAGACGAAGATTTGGCAGTGGCGAATAACTCAGATTACATATTACGCGAGAACCAGCATTGAGATAGGCCGGTATGGTAAAGGCATACAACACATCGGGTTCGTAACTGTAGATGCGACTGTCATAATCATCGATGTCGAACAGCACATAACGCAACGACATAATGTAACTTTGACTAGCCTTAAACCGGACATCCTGAAAGGCCATCCAACCGTTCGACTCCTGCTCGCTCTCATTGTAAAAGGCATACTCAATTTGGGTTTGAAACCGCCACTTCTCACTGGAATTTAAGGCATAAAACAGGCGGATATTATCCTTTTGATAGGTGTTAATCTCATAATTGGCGGTACTTTGATAGCCATTAATCTCCTTTTGACTTGACTTATAGCGCAAATAAGCCGAATGAACATCATTAATACGATAATCGGCCTGTAAAAACCATTCGAATCCATCGGAAGGGCGGTACACATTGTATCGCAACCAATCGTATGAAAACACATCGGCAAAGGCCTTTAGTTCCAATTTTGCCAGTGGCTTAAAACTCATGGATGCGAATAAACCCGACTCGCCAGCCGGTGTTGATGATTCGGAGAATGGGTTCGATAAAATGGCAGTATATCCTCTGCTGTATTTCCGATAAGCAAAGGAAACCACCACATCGCTTCCCGCATTGTAGGTCATCCCCTGGTAAATACCATAATCGACCTGGTTCTGCAGCGCCACTTCACCAAAAATCATCAGTCTGTTCAGAAAAATGGAATGAGACAGCCATACACTCTCCTGGTCGCTTCCGGTAAATCGGTACTTGTCCTTCAGGTGTTCTTTGGGAGCAATCGCTTGATCGACGGACCAATTAGCATACCCTGTTTCCAGCTGAAATAAATGATGGTGATACCCAATACGCCCACCATACACCAGTTCATTAACAGCATACCTGTTCGATAGCTCGGTTACTGTGCGATGATAACCGGTTTCTTGTAAAGAGGATAAATACTGATTCTCCACCGAGTCTTCCAATGTCGAAGCATCGCGTTTTTTATAGGACACGAATGGTGCAACCATCCACCTGCCAAATTTAAGCTGCAAGGCTGTGCCTCTTAAAAAAGAGCTTTCGTTAACCGATGTGTAAGAGTTAATGCCTTTGGGACGACGGCGTAACTGTGCCGTTTCAGGCGATTTGGAAAAGGCCATATCAGTCCACACAGCCAGCCCCTGTCCAAAGGACAAGCGATAGTCGCCGACTATCCATGTATCAATAAACTTCAAAGGCTGATTAAGTCGCAGAAAACCTGATGTAAAGTCAGCTGCCGGGAAATACTCCGGGATAGCTTGCTCGCCCTGATCTTTCTCCAATGTAAAACCAGCTTCCACTTTATCGCCAAACCCAATACGTCCGCGGGTCATCCATTTCTCTTTTCCTCCCAGGTAAGCAGCCGCTACTGAGTCATTTTTAGGCTTGTAGCCAAGTGGTGTTTGAATAGTACTTTGGACACGCGCCATGATTTGACCCATCACTCGTTTGGATGGAGCACTACCTAATTCCTCAACCACCACAAAAGGCAGCATATTTCTAATTGTGAGGCTATCCATCCGCTCAACAGCCTGCAGCTCATATATACTATAAAGCGGCCCATTGGTATAGCGGTAGTACAGGAAGTTTTCTATTTGGTAGTCAGTCAGGAAAAACAATTGCTCCAAATCACTTTTAGTGGCGGTATTGAGGTTGATAGGCTGCTGATTCAAGGCGATTAAGTCGTTCACCAGCTCTTCATAGTCGGCTTTTAGCAATTGTTTATCAGCTAAAGATTCAAGCATGTCACTAATGAGTTTTTGAATGTCTCCGGCTTGTTGTGAAATAACACCAAAAGGTATGAGGCAGACTGTGAGTAAAAAGAACAAGCGCTTCATACTAACGGTGTTTTCGGTTAAATGAATAGCTCAGTCCCACTCCTGAAGTCATTCCTAACTGCTGATGATGTGCAAAACCAGCGTCAATGAATAATCCAGCAAAGCGAACGCCCCCTCCAAAGGTCATTTCAACAGGGTTGCTTTTAATACCTCCACGCACAAACAGCCGTTCATTAAAACTAAACTGAATTCCTGTTTTATAAATAAGGTTGCGCTCAAGCTGCTTTTCTGTCTCTACAATCAACATAAAATGCGAAGTAGGGCGCCAGCGGCAACCCGCATTGAATAAAACAGGTATTACATAGCTGGTGGATTGGTAACTGAGTTGACTCTGTTCCGGATTCTGTATAAAGACTCCAACAGCCCACTGTTCCGATATCAGGAAGTTAAACCCAAGGCTCGTATAAAAGGAATTGGCCGGATCGGCCCCTTCTATTTGATGAGTCAGGTAATTAAACTGCAGACCGGCAGAAACTTTTTCACCAAACAAACGACTGTAGCTAAAGGCGTAGCGACTATAATTGCTTTTAGAATAGCCACTCTGAAAAATGACACCTCCAAAAGTACCCAACCTGGTAGGCGCTACTAGCGTTGCGGCCCGCGCACTCATCTCATCCATATTGAAACGCATCTGATAGGCGGCTCCTACTGCATAATGTTCAAATGAAGCCAGGTTAGCCACATTATTAAGTCCTGACATGGAGGAATTGTCAAACACTTTTGTAAAACCCAAAGCAGCGCTGACGGGTCCTGAATAGTCTATGGTTTGAGCAAATGTAAGCGCTCCAGTAAGCACTGCCACACAAAAGGTTAAGGTTAGTCGATTCATGATAATACAATATATTATCAATAAATTTATTAACCTATATTTTAAAAGTCAAGATCTACCTTACATTGAACTACAATCCGTTAAATATTTCTAAAACACCCCTTTCCTGTGTCACCAACTCAGTTTGAAATCCTAAGCTGGCTGCAGCCTCCAGATTGGCGAGCGAATCATCTAAAAACAGTGTCCTGCGAGGAACAATATTGGTCTTCTCAATCACATAGTTAAACGAGCGAACATCGGGCTTGCTTAATTGCATCCGATAGGAATAGAATACATCAGTAAACAATTTTTCAAGATTACCATAATCGTTTGCCATGCCTATAAATGCTTTGCGATGTATGGCATTGGTATTGCTCAATAAATAAACAGGTTTTTCATTGCGAAGCTTATTTAGCAAGGTTACGCGTTCATTTGGCAAACTCACCAACATAGCATTCCAGGCAGCTATTATCTGATTAGGCTCTACCTCGTTTGGCAGCTCACTTTGAATGGCTGCAATAAATTCATCATCGCTTATAGCACCAATCTCATATTGTTTGAATAATCCTTCGTGATGGCTTTGTGTAATGTGCTTTTGCATACTAACGAAACCTAAAGCGGCAAAGGCATCAATGGCAGCCTGTGGACTAATATCAACAATAACACCTCCTAAATCAAACAAATAGGCATCAACAGCCGAAAAGTCAATCGTTTTCATACCATGCAATTTTTATAACAAATGTACTCCAAGCTGTTAAATAAACTAATTGTGTGTCAACTTATAAATGACAAAATACCAAATTCGATGAAAACCATTATCTTTGCAAAACTTTTTCACTTTTTACAAGCGAAATAATAACGGTTGACAGGCAAATCTGTCATTTTAGTAATGTTCTAAAAATAGATTAATAGAATGAGTACGTTGGAACTGAGCGAACAGGAAATTATCAGACGAAAAAGTTTAGAAGAGCTAAACAAGCTGGGTATTAACGCGTATCCGGCAGCAGAATTTAAAACCACTCATCTGTCAACTGAGATAAAACAGGAATTTGATCCTGAAAAAGATAACCTGAAAGAGGTGGTGATCGCCGGACGTATCATGAGCCGACGTATCATGGGTAAAGCTTCTTTCGCCGAGCTAAAAGATGCCGAAGGGCGTATTCAGATTTACCTGAACCGCGACGATATGTGTCCGGGTGAGGATAAAACATTATATAATACCGTATTCAAGAAACTGTTGGATATTGGTGATATTATTGGCGTAAAAGGATTTATTTTCCAGACACAAATGGGCGAAACCACCCTCCATGTGCAGGAGATGACTATCCTGAGTAAATCACTTAAGCCACTGCCAATTGTTAAAGAAAAAGATGGCAAGGTGTATGATGCATTCAGCGATCCTGAGTTGCGTTACCGCCAGCGCTATGTTGACTTAATCGTTAACGAAGGCGTTAAAGATGTATTCATCAAACGCACCAAGCTGATGAACAGCATGCGTCAGTTCTTCAACGAACGTGGCTACCTGGAGGTAGAAACACCAATTTTACAATCAATTCCGGGTGGGGCTGCAGCGCGCCCATTTATTACACACCACAATGCCTTGGATATTCCTTTGTATTTACGTATTGCCAACGAGCTTTACTTAAAGCGCTTAATTGTTGGTGGTTTTGATGGTGTATATGAGTTTGCCAAGGATTTCCGTAACGAAGGTATGGATCGTACCCACAACCCTGAGTTTACAGTGATGGAAATCTATGTGGCCTACAAAGATTATAAATGGATGATGGACTTCACCGAAGAGATGGTGGAAAAAATCGCCCTTGACCTGCATGATAAAACCGAATTGCAAGTAGGTGATAAAACGATTGATTTCAAACGCCCATTCAAACGCATCTCTATCCTTGATTCTATCAAAGAACATACAGGCATTGATGTATCGGACATGAACGAAGAAGAGTTGCGCAAAGTATGTGGTGAGCTGGAAATTGAGATTGATGACTCAATGGGTAAAGGCAAGCTGATTGATGAAATTTTTGGTGAGAAGTGTGAGCACAACTACATACAACCAACGTTTATCACCGATTATCCTGTGGAGATGTCGCCACTGGCTAAGCGCCACCGCGACAACCCAGAGTTAACAGAGCGTTTTGAGTTGATGGTGAATGGTAAAGAAATCTGTAATGCCTACTCAGAGCTAAACCATCCGATCGACCAGAAAGAGCGTTTTGAGGAGCAGATGCGTTTATCGGAAAAAGGTGATGACGAAGCCATGTTTATTGACCACGACTTTGTGCGCGCATTAGAGTACGGTATGCCTCCAACATCGGGTATGGGTATTGGTATCGACCGTTTAACCATGCTGATGACCAACTCTGATTCTATTCAGGATGTGTTGTTCTTCCCGCAAATGCGCCCAGAGAAACGCATCTTGCCAGATAGCGACGAGAAATTTGCTGAGCTGGGTATTCCTGCCGAATGGATCGAGGTCATCCGCAAAGTAGGTTTCAGCAAGGTGGATGCCTTGAAAGAAGCCAAGCCAACAAAGGTTTTCCAGGATATTTGTGGCTATAACAAGAAAAATAAGCTGGGCTTAAATAATCCATCGCAAGACGATGTAAAAGCCTGGTTATCTTAATACGAACTAATCAATTAAGACAAAAAAGGTAATTGTTCCTTTTTTGTCTTATTTTTAACATTCTAATTCAAAACAACTGTATTTATGGATGAATCATCAAAGGTAGGTATTATAGGTAGCGGAAGCTGGGCAACTGCTATTGCTAAAATGCTATTGAATAATGTTCCATCCATCAACTGGTATTTTCGGGATCAAGTACACATCGATGACTTCAGACGCTTCAGGCACAACCCGAACTATCTGACCAGTGTTGAATTTAACCCGGACCGAATTAACTTTTCGGATGATATCAACGAGGTTGTTCAGCAATCTGATATCCTCATACTGGCTATCCCGTCAGCATTTATCAAGTCGGCACTTAAGAAGTTAACAGCTCCTCTCAAAGACAAATTTGTGGTCTCGGCCATTAAAGGACTGGTGCCGGATGAGAACCTTATCATCGGTCAGTATTTTAACCAGGTGTACGATGTACCTACCGAATCAATTGGTGTTATCAGTGGCCCTTGCCATGCCGAGGAAGTAGCATTGGAGCGTCTTTCTTATCTGACTATTGCTTGTCAGGACATCAAAAAAGGTCGTGCCTTTTCGGCTTTTCTGAAGACACCATATATCATGACGACCATTTCGGATGATATTTATGGCACCGAGTACTCGGCTGTTTTGAAAAATATTATGGCCGTTGCATCAGGTATTTGTCATGGCTTGGGTTATGGTGATAACTTTCAGGCCGTGCTCATTTCCAATGCCATCCAAGAGATGAAGCGTTTTGTAGATACCGTTCATCCTATCACGCGCGACATCAAGAGCTCAGCCTATTTGGGCGACTTGCTGGTAACAGCCTATTCGCAGTTTAGCCGCAACCGCATGTTCGGTACCATGATTGGAAAAGGCTATTCGGTAAAATATGCCCAAATGGAGATGCTGATGATTGCCGAAGGATACTATGCTGTTAAAAGCATCCATGAAATAAATGATAAGTACAAAGTAAACATGCCCATTACAGAGGCTGTTTACAACATCATTTACGATCGCATATCACCAGCTATGGAGATACGACTGTTGACAGAGCATCTGCGTTAAATAGCTGTTTGCTATAAGCTAATAGCTATTTACTTTTCTTGAAATCAATACAAACAAACAAATACTACTAACATGTTACCAGGTATTAATCCCACTACTACCAAAGCGTGGAAAGAGCTTGAGGCGTATTATGCCCAGTTTAAAGACACGCAGATGAAAGACCTGTTCGCTAAAGATGGTGAGCGTTTTAACAAGTATTCTTTGCGTTTTGAAGATATTCTTTTGGATTATTCCAAAAACCGTATCGACGAAAAAGTGATGTCATTACTATTTCAATTGGCCGATGAGTGTGGGTTGAAGAGTGCTATTGACAGCGTTTTTGCAGGTGATAAAATTAACGTGACGGAAGACCGTGCGGTATTGCACACAGCCCTGCGTAATCGCAGTAATACACCGGTAATGGTTGATGGCAAAGACGTGATGCCGGCTGTTAATGCAGTATTGGATCAGATGAAAGCTTTCTCCGAAAAAGTTATTTCGGGCGAATGGAAAGGTTATTCAGGCAAAGCCATCACTGACATTGTAAATATTGGTATTGGTGGTTCAGACTTAGGCCCGTTAATGGTAACCGAAGCGTTGAAGCCATACAAAAAGAATGTCAACCTTCACTTCGTATCTAATGTAGATGGCACCCACATTGCTGAAGCATTAAAAGTGGTGAATCCAGAAACAACACTATTCATCATTGCTTCAAAAACTTTTACTACCCAGGAAACGATGACCAACGCCAACTCGGCTAAATCGTGGTTCCTGGAAGCAGCCAAAGATGAAAAAGCGGTTGCCAAACATTTTGTGGCCTTATCAACTAACGCCGAAGCAGTTTCAGCTTTTGGTATTGACACGGCTAATATGTTCGAGTTCTGGAATTGGGTAGGTGGCCGTTATTCCTTATGGTCGGCTATTGGACTAAGCATTGCCTGTGGCATTGGCTTTGACAACTTCCGTGAACTACTGGAAGGGGCTCATGCGATGGATAATCATTTCAAAACTGAGTCGTTCGAAAGCAACCTGCCGGTTATCCTGGCCATGATTGGTATCTGGTACAATAACTTCTACGGCGCCGAGACAGAGGCTATCCTGCCATACGACCAGTATATGCACCGTTTCTCTGCTTATTTCCAGCAAGGTAATATGGAAAGTAATGGTAAGTATGTTGACCGCAATGGTGAGCAGGTAAACTACCAGACAGGGCCTATCCTTTGGGGTGAGCCGGGAACCAATGGTCAGCATGCCTTCTATCAGCTGATTCACCAAGGAACAAAACTGATTCCATGTGATTTTATGGCCACTGCTAAAAGCCACAATCCACTGAGTGATCATCATCCGAAATTGCTGGCTAACTTCTTTGCACAGACAGAAGCTATGATGGTTGGTAAAACTGAGGAACAGGTGACTGCAGAGCTGAAGGCAGCCGGTAAATCAGATGAAGAGATCAAGGCCTTACTACCTTACAAAATATTCCTGGGTAATATACCAACCAACTCTATCCTTATGAAAGAGTTGAACCCACGTACGCTTGGTGCTTTAATCGCCATGTACGAACACAAAATATTTGTACAAGGCATCATCTGGAACATATACAGCTTTGACCAATGGGGCGTTGAATTAGGCAAGCAACTGGCTAACGCTATTTTACCTGAGTTGCAAAGTGATGATGAAGTGACTTCGCATGATGCATCAACCAATGGTTTGGTGAATGCTTACAAGGAAATGAAAAAGTAAGAGATGAGAACACAGATGTGAGTAGTGAGTCTATTTGCAGCTTGTAAAAATAATAAAGGCTCTGGAGCATATCCAGAGCCTTTGTTGTTTTCAAAGCCCTTATCATCAACAATACTATTAAAGATAAGCTCTTTGCCAATTACAATTAGGCAAGTTTTAAATTAAGTCCGTAACTTCCATACAATTAAATATGCATCAAACGACCGATTCTTTCGAATGTCTAATCCGGATCGTTGAATGTATTTGAGAAATAATCATCTAACCCCAAAAACAACTCTAAACGATGAACACCATCAAAACCAAATTGAATCCCCGAAAAACATTCTGGAAGGACGGAGCCTGCTCACACGCCATGTTCCACCTGTTGAATCATGAATTTGATAATGTAAAACCTTTGGAAGAAAAAGCCTCGGACCTGTTAGCAGGTGGCATTGCACAAAAAGGACATCAATGCGGAATGCTTTGGGGTGCTTCTTTAGCGATAGGTACAGAGTCATTTCGCAAATACAAAGACAGAAACATGGCCATTGCCACTGCCATCAATGCTTCAAAATTATTGGTTAATTCATTTCAGAAGCGAACCAAGACAGTTAATTGCAGGGATATCTCGAGGGTCAATTGGGAGAATAAATTTGAGCTGGCGCTATATATGCTAAAAACCTTCGCCAGAGGTTTTGTTTTCAGCCCCTGCTTTAATCTGATAGTAAAGTGGACCCCAGAAGCTTTAAATGCATCCAATAAAGGACTTAATGAACAACCGGACTTCAGTATCCCTGTTCATAGCTGTTCAACTGAACTGATCAAAAAAATGGGTGGTAGCGAAGAGGAATCAATTATGGTTGCAGGGTTTGCCGGTGGCATAGGCTTAAGCGGCCACGCATGCGGTGCATTGAGTGCCGCCATATGGTATAAAATGCTTCAGCTAAGTAAAAGCGAACAGGGTAAATCTCAGGCCATGTTCAACAATCCGGATGCCAGGAAGATTTTAAGAACATTTTACATGCAAACAGATTCGGAGGTGTTGTGTAAAAACATCTGCCAGCGTCAGTTTAAATCGGTCGACGAGCACTCCGACTACATTAAAACAGGCGGCTGCAGCCATATCATTAACGCCTTGGAAAAAATATAAAAGCCAGCTTTATGCTAAACTTTTTGAGACGAAAGGTTTATCTCGACAATAATGCCACAACCCGAGTGAGCTACTCTGTCAGAAAAACCATGAACCGTGTTCTTAAACGCCATTGGGGCAATCCTTCATCGGGCTACCGAAGTGGAAAAGTTGCCAGCCAGATTATTGAACAAGCACGTGAGCAAGTTGCCAAGGCCATTAATGCCCATACACACGAAACCTATTTTACAGGATGTGCAACTGAATCCAACAACGCAGTTCTTCAAACTTTAAGCAACCATTTCTACCCGGAAAAGAGGAAAATTATCTCATCACCTATCGAGCATCCATCAATAGCGAATACGCTCGAGTTTTTGAAACCAAAAGGCATTATTGTGGAATATTGCTCAGTCGATAAATTTGGTTTTGTTTCGGCTAAAGAAATAGAAAAACTAATTGATAATGACACCTTTTTGATATGCTGCATGCTGGCAAATAACGAAATAGGAAGCATACAAAACATAACAGAAATATCCGCCCTGGCCCATAAAAATAATATCCTTACCCTATCGGATTGTGTGCAGGCATTTGGAAAAATACCTATCGATGTAAAAGCATTAGGAGTTGATTATGCCACATTTTCAGCCCATAAACTATATGGTCCCAAAGGTGTTGGTGCATTATACGCAAGAATTAGCAGTCCGCTTGCTCCTTTTATTCACGGAGGGCATCAGGAAGAAGGGATGCGTGCAGGAACAGAATCCGTTCATAATATCGCAGGATTTGGGAAAGCCTGTACCGACGTTCCAAAGCTTCTCTCCCACACTCAACGTATAAAGCAACTAAAGGAGCTATTGGCGGACCAATTACGTTCAGCTGTACCTGGTATCATTATCAATTCGCCATCTGAAAACTGTCTGCCAAATACAATTAGCGCTACCATCCCCAATGTGAGCAGCAAAGAGTCGATGATGCTATTGGATTATTATGGAATTTCAGTGTCATCAGGCTCGGCATGCAGCACCCATCAAGACAAACCTTCGCGGGTTTTAAAATCAATCGGACTATCTGATAAAGCAGCAAAAGAAACCCTCAGGATAAGTTTAGGAATTCATACACGAAAAAATGACATAGCTTATACCCTTAAAATTATAAAAAAGTACTTAGCTTCGCGAACGCAATAGCGTCAAGGTTTTTTTAATACGATAACGGACAGCATAATTTTTGTTCAGTAATTTATTAATCCCATATAATACTTCATCATGTCGGCCTTAGACAGTTTTACCGTCACCTATATTGCCATCCCACTTTTAATATTTCTGTCAAGAGTAGCTGATGTGACCATTGGCACTTTACGCATTGTATTTATTTCCAAAGGCCTGAAACTGCTGGCTCCCATACTGGGCTTTTTCGAAATCCTGATCTGGCTGCTGGCCATGTCCAAAGTGTTTCAAAACCTGGATAACTGGCTGTATTTTATTGCCTATGCAGGCGGATTTGCCATGGGTAACTTTGTGGGTTTAAAAATAGAGGAACGTTTGGCTCTGGGTTATGTCAACATTCGCATTACAACCCAAAAGCCCGGCACTGAACTAATCCAAAACCTAAGTGATGCCGGCTACGGTGTTACATACATGAATGCTTATGGCAGTAAAGGCCATGTAAACATCATATACTGCGTGCTTAAACGAAAAGACATCACGGAAGTAACCCAGATTATAAAGAAGTTTAACCCCAAAGCCTTCTATACGGTGGAAGATATTCGCCTGGCCAACTCGGGTGTTTTCAGAACACGCGCTTTAGGACAAAAGAATCCGATTCCGCTCCGGAAGGGAAAATAGGCAGTTAAGCCCAGACAACTTATCACCTCAAGCTGTACATAAGGCTATTATAAGAAAGCCCCGGGAATACTCCCAGGGCAATCATTACATTACCTATTTCATGCTAGCCAATTAACTAAACTTAATCGAGCCTTTATTCTCTTCATTTTCACCATAGGCATACATCTCGCGTAATATATCAGCATATTTACGATAGATTATTCGGCGACGCAGCTTTAGTGTTGGTGATAATTCACCGGTTGCTGAAGTCCAGGCCTCATGCACCAACCTGAAACGCTTAATTTCTTCGTGCTTGCCAAGCATTTTATTGTATCGCATCACTTCTTTACGAAACACGGCCAGCACCTTTTCATCCTGAATCAGCTCTTCATTATCGCGGAAATGCACCTTATGGTCATGTGCCCACATATGCAGATACTCAAAATTAGGTGACAGCAACGCACCAGCATACTTTTCACTCTCGCCAACAATAATGGCCTGCTCAATAAAATCTGATTCCTTCAGCAGGTTCTCAATGGATTGGGGTGCAATGTATTTACCACTTGAGAGCTTGAACATTTCTTTTTTGCGGTCGGTAATTTTCAAGAACTTACCCTTGACTAGGGTGCCAATATCGCCCGTGTGAAACCAACCATCCTTATCAATCACTTCGGCGGTGGTTTTTTCATCTTTATAATAGCCCATCATAATGTTAGGACCTTTGGCTAATATCTCGCCATCATCATCGATAGACACCTCAACACTATCAAAAACGGTTCCTACGGTACCTATCATCAGGTTACCGCTTTCTTCGGTATAATTAGAGGCCAGCACCGGCGATGTCTCCGTCAATCCATAACCTTCCATCAATGGAATACCGGCCGCGAAGAACAAACGGCTTAATCGCGGCTGCAGGGCAGCTCCACCGCTCACCACAAAACGTAGGTGCCCGCCAAAAGCCTTTTGCCACTTCGAGAAAACCAGCTTACGTGCCAGTTTAAGCTTAGCCGCATACAAAGGGTAGTTATTGCCATTAGTGCGATAACGTTCGCCCAGGCGCATGGCCCAGAAAAATACAGCCTTTTGAACACCAGACAGGTCGTTGCCTTTCGACACCAGCTTATCGTAGATGCGCTCAATTACACGCGGCACTGTCACAAAGGCATTGGCTTGAATTTCTTTTAAATCACGAGCTATCGTGCCAAGGTTCTCGGCATAATAGATGCTACACCCATTGGCCTGATACAGGTAGTTGATCATGCGCTCATACACATGACAGAGAGGCAGGAAGCTGAGCACCTTATCATTGCTTGATAAAGGATAACGTGGAATAGCATCCTTCATATTACTCATGAAATTCTTATGGCTGAGCATCACGCCCTTGGGGTTTCCTGTGGTGCCCGATGTGTAGATAATAGACACCATGTCATCTTCAGAGATACCATCCCGAATAGCTTTGAACTCTTCTTTACGCTGAATACGTTCCTGTTCGCCCAGCTCAATTATCTCGCTCCAGTTGGCCGCATCTTTGATATCGTTGAAGGTATAAACTTCCTGGATGCTGTCAATTTCGTCGGCAATCACTTTCAGGCGCCTGTACAAGATAATATCAGACACTATGAGCATGCGGGCATCACTGTGCTCGAGTATGTACCGGTACTCCTCATCGGAGATGGTTGGGTAAATAGGCACATGTACCACACCTATCATCGACATACCCATATCCACAAAATTCCACTCGGGACGGTTATTGGAAACGGTGGCTATTTTATCACCCTTTTGAAAACCTTTGGCCAGCAGCCCGTAACTAAATAAACGTGCCTGCTCGCTGTATTCTTTAACACTAAATTTCACCCAATCGCCATCGCGCTTGGCACACAATATATCTTCCTTGCTACTATCCTGCTTAAGATTAGCCAGCAAATCAAACGTCCTTTTAATCTCCATAAAACTGATTTATCGGATTTTTCCACTCAAACTCAACCAACAAAGATATAATTTTTTTAAAAGTGGCTGCATAAACACGTAACGCTTTGGTGTTAAGCCACAAAGTTGTAATTTTGAGTTATGACCAAGATGCTAAAACCAGTCCTTCTATACATTCCCTTTCTATTAGTCCTTGCCTTTCTTATATACAGGATATACTACCATATTGATTATATAGACACTGTTCAGCAAATGCAAAATATACGTTTAGGCTGGCTGGATAGCATCAGGCTTGAGGTAGTATTGGGCCGCTTCGTTCCTCCTGTTATGATACTTTTAAGTGCTATTGGTTTTTTCATACGAAAGGTCTGGGGATGGGTGCTTTGGGTAGCGTTTTACTATTACATTAGCATTTTTCCGTTTATGCTGGCAACCAATCTTGAAGGCATATTCGGCGGTGGTCTCATCTTACTTATTGTATCTGCCTTAATTATTGTCCTCAACATGCCATATATTCGGCAGAAGTTTAATGCAGGTAACTCATCACTATTAACGATAAATCTAATGGCAATACTTATAGCGATGGTTGCCAATAGTATTCATGGCTATACCATTACCGGCTACCACATCACACTCTCTGAAGCACTAACAAAAATTGGCTATTAACATGTTAGCAATTACTATATCCGAAGTTTACCCGGTGAAGCCCGAAACTGTGTGGAATGCCATTACACAGCTTAAACAGATGCGTCAGTGGTTCTTCGAAAATATTCCTGCTTTTAAAGCTGAAATAGGTTTCACCACGCAATTTGAAGTGGATGCCGGCGAAAGGCAGTTTATACACAAGTGGAAGATCGTTGAAGTAATTCCTGGTCAATTGATTAAATACGAATGGAGCTACGAACATTACCGGGGCATGGGCTATGTGACATTTAATATTGAGCATGAAGCCGGGCAAACAAAACTAACGCTGGTAAGTGAAGGACTGGATAGCTTTAAGCCAAAGGTACCTGAGTTTACTACCGAAAGCTGTCAGGCTGGTTGGAATTACTTTATCAAAGAACGATTACAAGCCTATCTTTCTGGTAGTCTATAGAATACCTGCTGACTTGTATGTGCCTCTTTAATTGAGATACGACACACGGCAATCGCATTTAAAAAATATTTTTCCAACTCAAGCCGTTGAGGCCTCACACAACCATTTAAAATAATAATGGTATCTTGCAATCAATACATCCAAAATCATTGATGAGCAAACGCGGCAAAATACTACTTCACACCCTTGTGTTTATAGTGCTAACGGCATTAACACAAATTGGTGGAGTCGTTTACCTGATGTCGTTTGTTTTCTGCGGCCGTATCAAATATGCTTTTCCATTAAAAGGACTGGCTGCTTTTCTTATCATATACAGCCTTGGTACTTTTGTAACAGCTCCCATGTTGGCTAAGCTATTCGACCGTGAGCGTATTGAGCACTACGACAACCTGCACCCGGCCAACTATATGACTATCATTTTGAATCGTAACTATGTACGCCCTGAGGTAAACACCTATCTGAAAACCGTGTCGGAAACATTGCAGGAAACCAATCCCGATGTAAAAATGCGCTATCTGGATGCCAACTTCCCCTTGATTGACGGCTTCCCAATGCTGCCGCATCTGAGCCACTACGACGGTAAAAAGATTGACCTGAGCCTGGTCTACGAAAATGAGCAGGGTGACATTATAGATGCCTGCAAGTCGGTGAGTGGCTACGGCGTGTTTGAAGGTCCCCGAAAAGGCGAGGTAAACCAATACAAAGCATGTATAACAGCTGGCTTTAGCTACTACGATGCCCCCAAATATATGACGCTGGGTAGCATTAACGAGGAGCTGCGATTCTCCGAAAAAGGTACTCGTGCCCTGATGGACGCCCTTACGCGCCCCGACGAAGTGGACAAAGTGTTTATGGAACCTCACCTGACACAACGCCTGCGACTAAAAAATAGAAAGATACGCTTTCAGGGCTGTCACTCGGTACGGCACGATGACCATATCCATGTGCAGGTGAGGTAAAATTATTAGATGCTAAACGTCGCTATCCATCATTATCATTTGCCTTGCTAATCATTCAATATCAGTTCAATTACAGGTATTTCGGTTAAAGGCTTTACAACCGGCAATTTCAAAACAATGTTACCCTTGACATTTTGCTCATGAGCTGGTCCGTAGCCATGTCGCCTGGTCGACATTTTAATCTCTGAACCATCGTGTAAGAATTGAGCGTAAGCAATTTTACCTTCATAGCCCGGAAGTATGAGGTCGCCCATCGGGTAGTCCACAAGATGGATGTACAAACGATGCGTTGATGCATTATAGGTGAGAATTGTATGCGGTGGCACTTTATATTGTTCAGGTGCCTGGGTGCAACCATATATCGCGCGGTCGTTGAATTTCATCCACTGCCCCATGGCCTTCAGCCGCTCCTGCGCACGGTAATCAAAAACACCGCGGGCGGTAGGCCCCACGTTTAGCAACAGGTTGCCTCCGTTACTAACCGACTCAATGAGCAATACAAGCAGCTGTTTGGTATCTTTCCAGGTATGTTCATCGCGGTAATAGCCCCACGAACCCGAAAAAGTCTGGCAGGTTTCCCATGGCACACGTTGCCCGTCTATCTCCACCCACTTGCTGGGTTTAAACTGTTCAGGTGTGGTAAAGTCCCAGCCACCTTTAACATCTTTCAGGTCCAGGCGATCATTAACCAGGATACCGGGCTGCAACTGACGGACCATTTTCAACAACTCCACTGAGTCCCAGTCATCGCGTCCCTTACCATTGTTACCCGGGTATGAATAATCGAGCCACAAGATATCTATCTGACCATAGTTAGTCAAAATCTCACGCACCTGGTTATGCAGGTATTTGCGGTATTTAGCCATGTCCCGTTCCTTATTCATCGCTTTCAGCTGTTTGGCATCGTCGGTTCGTAAAGGATGAATACGGTCAACGGTGAAATCGGGATGGTGCCAGTCGATGAGCGAATAGTAGAAACCAACTTTTAACCCTTCGGCGCGCAAAGCCTCCACATACTCTTTAACCAAATCACGACCAATAGGCGTGTTGGTCACCTTATAATCGGTATACTGCGAGTCAAACAAACAAAAACCCTCGTGATGCTTCACCGTCAGCACCACATATTTCATACCGGCCGCTTTTGCCTGTCTGGCCCACTCTGTGGCATCATACAGGTCCGGGTTAAAATAGTCGAAGTACTTCTGATAGGCTTCATCGTCCATGCGCTCGCGCATCTTCACCCACTCATGACGAGCCGGCAGGGCATACAAGCCCCAATGGATGAACATCCCAAAACGGTCATGTGTCCACCAGGCCATGCGTTCCTGCTTTTCGGCAGGTGTTTCATTCCAGATAGCAGCTTGCTGAGCGCCTATACCCATGTACAACAGGCATAAAAAAGTGATTAAAAGGATTTTTTTCATGATGATATTTTCTTTACTTAATGACAAGCTAACAGTGTTCAACCACATTCATTTACCTACCCCCTTCTGCCATTGCGTTTTAAAAATGGTTAAAATTGGCCAGAGCAACAAACCCATCCAATGAATAAACCAAGTACAGAGAGAAGCCAATAAAATGTGGTATGATAAAACAGCTGAATAGTCTATAGTCAGAATCACTCGGGACGTTCAGACTTGGGTTTTCAACCAGCCAGAACGCTTAGTTATTAGTGACCAGGCTTGTTATGTTTTATGCCATATTGGTCTAACATTGTGATTAAATACTTAACCCCTCCTATTACTCCCAGATTTCCTTCTTGTCCTGATACAATTCCAACTAAGTACCCATTCTTATCAATTACAGGAGAACCACTTCTTCCTGCCGGATGAGTGTCTGTTTTGAATGGTTTAATATAAAAATAGTCTCCCAGGTTTTTGACGCATTGCAGTTTTATTAAGGCTGGTTTTGAATTGTCTTTCTGTTTTAATCCCCACCCAACTGCATATACTGTCTCGTTACTTTTTACAGGTGAGTATCTAATCTTCAATGGGTAAAGCTGGTTGCTGTTATCTTCTAATTCAAAAATAATCCAGTCACGTGTTTTCAAAGTATTAAACTGACCAATCTGTTCGTTTGGGTCTTTATTAATTAATTGTTTTACAGTCACTGTTTTCTCTTTATGGTTTTTAGGGTACATCGTCCAATTATTGAATTTGGTCCCTAAATCAATACTGCTTAATCCAAGTTGATTTTCAAAAACCATAAACAGATGTTTACATGAAACACCAATGGTGTCATAGCCTGTATTTATGAGAAATGAGTTGGCAATGTCAGAATAGCTTGTGTCGGTGAAACTAATTTGGTTGGTTAATGCAAAATCAGGCCATGATGCAACAGGTTTATCAATCCAAGGTTCTTTGACGACCTGTGATGATTTCTGGCATCCAAACAGTAATGTTAAACCCACTAAAATCAAAACTAGATGCTTCATTATCTTTCAGTTTTTAAAGGACGAGACTATCAAGGCGGGAATCTGCCCACCCAAAGCCTTGCTGGGTCTGCTATGCGCTATGGCGGCGTGTTGCACTAAACCTAAAGGTAGCTAAAGTCCGTTGTCTCAGCTACCTTTATTTGTCTTATAATACTTAGTTATGAAAAAAAAGCTTTACCA
>NZ_JAGTAR010000031.1 GCF_018156225.1 Carboxylicivirga sediminis | reverse complement strand
GTACTGCGTAGAAGTGGGAGAGTAGGTCGCCGCCTTTTTTTTAGAGAAACCTCTTATTCATTCGAATAAGGGGTTTTTTGTGTTTAATAGGATTTCTTCAACTTTACCCATCTATTAATAAAACTCACTTAAAGATGGTTTATTAACTATAAATTGGCTCTCCTTTAGTTATATCAGGTAGATATTTGTACGGTGGATAAATGTTTTTAGTGTGGTTGTATTTGTTCTTTTGCTTAATATTTAAGAAGTTAATGGCATATTACCTCAAAAAACCTTCTTAATTTGCCGAAAAATAAACGAAGAATATGAGTCTGAAGAATAAAGTTAGAGGAATAGTATTATTTGGAGTTTCAGCTATGCTGATTCTGAATAGTTGCAACCAAAAGGTTGAGCATTGTTTGCAGGTAGATGATCCTGTTGAGTATGTTAATACTTTGATGGGAACTGATTCTGAATTTGCATTATCAAACGGTAATACCTATCCGGCGGTTGCTACGCCTTGGGGAATGAACTTCTGGACACCCCAAACAAATAAGATGGGTGACGGATGGGGGTATCAGTATGATGCTCATAAAATCCGTGGAATTAAGCAGACTCACCAGCCAAGTCCGTGGATCAATGATTATGCGGCCTTCAGCTTAATGGCTGTTACCGGTGAGCTTAAATTTAAAGAAGAAGAGCGTCAAAGCTGGTTTTCGCATAAGGCCGAAACAGCTAAACCGCATTATTATCAGGTTTATCTGGCCGATTATGATGTGAATGTTGAAGTGACACCTACCGAGCGTGCAGCTCAATTTCGATTTACCTTTCCGGAGAATGAGTCAAGCTATGTGTTAGTTGATGGTTTTCACCAGGGATCGTATGTTAAGATTATACCTGAAGAAAACAAAGTTATAGGTTATTGTAGGAACAATTCGGGAGGCGTACCCGAAAACTTTCATAACTATTTCGTAATTGAATTTGATAAAGCCTTTAGTGAAGTTCAAACATGGAACAAAGATGAATTACAGAATACTGCTGAAGCAGAAGGCTATCATGTAGGAGCTGTGTTAAAGTTTAAAACACAAAAAGGAGAAAAAGTACATGCTAAGGTGGCGTCTTCTTTTATCAGCTATGAACAAGCTCAATTGAACCTTAACCGTGAAATAGGTAATGATAGTTTTGATTCAACCAAAGAAAAGGCTCATAAGGCTTGGGCAACAGAATTAAATAAGATCAAAGTTGAAGGAGGAACAATTGACCAGCAACGTATATTCTATTCAACATTGTACCGGGTACTTCTTTTTCCTCGCAAATTTTTTGAGTATAATGAGAATAATGAAGTAGTACATTATAGCCCTTATAATGGAGAAGTATTACCTGGTTATATGTTTACCGATAATGGTTTCTGGGATACTTTCCGTGCAGTATTTCCATTCTTTACCATTATGTATCCGGAGCTGAATAATCAGATAATGGAAGGGCTGGTGAATACCTATAAAGAAAGCGGATGGTTGCCTGAGTGGGCTAGTCCGGGGCACCGTGGTTGTATGATTGGCTCTAACTCAGCAGTAAATATTGCCGATGCTTACCTTAAGGGCATGCGCGATTACGATATTGAAACCTTATATGAGGCCATTCTGAAAAATACTGAATCATACAATGAGGAAATAACATCTGTTGGAAGATATGGCGCTTCTTATTATAATGAACTAGGCTATGTTCCATATAATGTAGGTATTCATGAAAATGCTGCTCGGACGCTTGAATATGCATTTGCTGATTATAACATTTATAAGTTGGCTAAAGCACTTGACAAGCCACAGGAAGAAATTGATTTGTTTGCCAAAAGGGCACAAAACTATCGTAATCTGTTTTGTTCAGATAATAACCTGATGAGGGGTAAAAATGCCGATGGTACTTTCCAGGAGCCTTTTAGTGCCTTCAAATGGGGCGGTGCATTTACCGAAGGAAATAGCTGGCACTATACATGGTCTGTCTTTCACGATGTAGAAGGTCTTAAAAACTTAATGGGCGGCAACGAGGCTTTTGTTGGTATGCTCGATAAAGTATTTGATTTACCACCTGTTTTCGATGACTCCTATTATGGATTCCCAATTCATGAAATCAGAGAGATGCAGATAATGAATATGGGACAATACGCACATGGTAACCAACCTATTCAACACATGCCATATCTATATGCTTACGCTGGTCAGCCATGGAAAACACAGTACAGGGTGCGTGAGATAATGGATAAATTGTATACGCCAAACCCTGACGGTTATTGTGGCGATGAAGACAATGGCCAAACCTCAGCCTGGTATGTGTTTAGCGCGATGGGTTTTTACCCGGTTTGTCCAGGAGAAGATATGTACGTGTTTGGAAGTCCGGTTTTCGATAAGGTAACCGTACAATTGCCTAATGGAAATGAGTTAGTTATTGCCAGTGATAACAATAGTAAAGAAAATGTATATGTGCAAAAACTGACACTAAATGGTGTTCAGTGGGATAAAAATTATATTGAGCATGAAGCTCTGCTTAAAGGTGGGCTATTAAAGTTTACAATGGGAGCTGAGCCAAATACAAAACGTGGTGTCAGTGCCAATACTTATCCGCCATCGATGAGTACAGAAATGGAATAGTACAAAAACGGCTTGCAAAAACCTTGCAAGCCGTTTCTTTTAGATGGTGATGATAATATCATCCAGTGCTTTTCTGACCTTGGGCAGATGCTGGTATTTATCGTCAGACGATCGAAAGCCAACGGCTGCCATCACTATTGACGTCAGATTTTTTGATGGTAAGTCCAGAATCTGGTCAAAGGCCTTCTTGTCAAATCCTTCCATAGGGCAAGTGTCAATGCCTTCAACAGCACAGGTTACCATTAATTGTCCAAGGGCAATATAAGCCTGTTTAGCCGCCCAATTAGTAGCATCTTCCTGGCTCATTGAAGCAATACTACCTTTCATCATGGCATCGTATTCAGCCAATGCCTCAACAGGTACGTTGCGCACCTCAGAAATCAATTTGATAAATGCCTCTACATCATCGGATGAAAGATGTGTGTTGGCAGCAAATAACACCAAGTGAGATGCATCAGTTGTTTGCGGTTGATTCCAAGCAGCTTCCTGAAGTTTTTGCCTGATATCATTATTTTCAATGATAATGATTTTGAATGGCTGAAGGCCAAATGATGAAGGTGTAAGGTTCGTAGCTTCCTTTATTAGGTCTAATTGCTCTTTTGATAGTTTTTTATTAACATCAAAATGTTTAGTGGCATATCGCCAGTTCAGTTTTTCTAAAATATTCATATATTATTGATTGTTTTTTGCTTTTGAGAAATAACAACGCACCAGCACTTTTGTTTGGATGATGTTTACTTTTGCTTTCGCCATTTGTTTAATTACTTTTATGAGTGTATAAAGAATCGCCTTTGAGATATTTCAGGAAAACATATGGACTGTCAATAGTCATACTGCTGTTGCTTTTTGCTGCAGAGACTGGAAAAGCTCAGGTCAGACGTTACTCAACCTACACCTTCTCCATTGACGATGGCCTTTCTCAAAACTCGGTGACTTGCATTCTTAAAGATAAGCGTGGGTTTATATGGTTGGGCACCGAAGATGGTTTAAACAGGTACGACGGTAAAGAAGTAACTACTTTCGTTTCAAAAGGGAATCCCGAAGAGGGTTTGATAATTAACACAGTTAATAGCCTTATTGAAGATCGGGATAAAGATTTGATTTACATCGGCACAAATGGCGGTGGCTTAAGCATATTTGATTTAAATGCCGAGAAGTTTACTCATTATCCATATCGAGATTCTGGAAATAGCATTTCGTCGGGTTTTGTATATGATTTATTTAAAGACCAAAGCGGGAACATTATAATTGCCACATCATACGGTGTTAGTATATTCAATCCAGATACTAAGCAGTTTGATAATTTTGAATCTTCGGAGGCCGAAGATGCTGAGTTTCCGTTTGTGGTTGCTACCTCAGTGTTTGCGGATGAAAACGGAGTTATTTGGGCCGGCACATATGGATTCGGTCTGGTGAAGCTGGATGTGGCATCCCGAACTTTTACCCGATATACAAACTCGCGAAAAGAGCAACGCTATAACAGCAATATAATTGATGAGATACGACCATCGGATGAGAGTCGTTATTTGTGGTTGGCCACCGATAATGGGTTTTATGAATTCGATAAAGAAACGGGCCGGTTTAGATTGCTGTACCTCGAAAACACTAAGGTGAGTGATGCTCTGGTGGATAAGAATGGAGGTATTTGGCTGAGTAGTGGATTGGATGGCATCACCTATGTTTCACCTGCTGGTACTATCACCAGTTTAAAGAATGATCCATACGATATTTATTCATTGGAAGAAAATTCGGTGCGTTGCTTATATCTGGATGACAGAGAGCATCTGTGGATTGGAACTAAAAGCAGTGGATGTATTCACATGGATGTTTCGGGTAATCAGTTTGTCCACTATTACCAAACTAAAGACGGAAAGGGAGTTAATGGCAAAACAGTTTTTGCCTTAAGCAAAGATAAGCAACAGCAAGTATGGGTGGGTACCATGAAAGGCCTTTCGATATGGGACGCTTCAACGGGTAATATCAGACCATATTATTTCTTAGACCACCAAGATGATGTATCGGTATGGGCTTTATATAATGATAATGATGACTTATGGATTGGGACTTCACAAGGTCTTTTTAAGCACAATAAAATTAGCCGCTCAACTGATACTTATAAATACATTGAGGGCGATTCCACATCCTTATCCGACAATGAAGTGTTTGCAATAGAAAAGGATGCAGCAGGCAATTTGTGGATAGGCACTGCTTATGGCTTGTCAAAGTTTGATCCTTCTGCCGATAAATTTATTCGCTATCAATTTGCCAATTATGACGGAGCGCTCACCAATGAGATGATCTGGGATGTTTATTGTGATTCAAAGGAGCGTCTTTGGGTGACAACCCAATATGGGGTTAATATTTATCGGCCCGAAACAGATTCATTTACCTACCTTTTTAATACTGATGCTGACACATTAGGTTTGAGTAGTTACAATGTAACTTCAGTTTATGAAGATAGCCGAAATCGTATATGGTTGACTACCAGTAAAGGAATTAATCTGGTTAATGATAGCCTCCATATTATCAAGCATTATGGTGAAGAGCAGGGCTTAGCCAATGCCTATACTTATCATTTGTATGAGCATAACAATGAGCTTTGGGTATCGACCAATAAAGGCATTTCTCGCATTAACCTGGAAACAGAGGATGTGATTAGTTATGATGTTCAGGATGGATTACAGAGTAATGAGTTTAACCCGGCATCTGAGATTCTGGATGATGGAAGGATGTTATTTGGAGGTATTAATGGCTTTAATGTGTTTCATCCTGATAGTATCAAGCAATCAACATTTTCACCACCCATATATTTCACCTCTCTGGAGTTGTATGATCAGGCATTTCAGGATATGGATTCGCTTGCGATAGACCGACGTGTGGTTCGAAGCTCCTTATTAAATTCAGACCAGATTACACTTGATGCTGAGCAGCGTTTTTTTACCATAAACTTTACAGCGCTCGATTATCAGGCACCATTGCAAATAGATTACTACTATCGGATGCTGCCTATTTCGCCCGATTGGATTCCTCTTGATGACAAACGAAACCTTACATTTATTGACTTAAATATCGGACAATACAAGCTGGAGGTGCGTTCCACCAATGCTGAAGGCTATTTCTGTGATAACGCCAAAAGAATTACCATCATTGTTCAGCCTCCATTGTGGAAAGAGCCATGGTTTGTTGTACTTAGTGTGTTGATGGCCATTGTTTTGGTTTACATGGCAGGGCGTCTGTATTATTTGCGTATGAAGCGTGATAAAGAAGTGCTTGAGAAACGGGTACACATACGAACTAAAGAAATACAGCTTCAACGTAATATTGCTCACCGCCAGCGTGATGAAATTGCAAGGCAGAAAGAAGAGCTGGAACATTTGGCTAAGAATCTGGAGGGTATTGTAGATGAGCGTACCAGGGAGCTCAAACTGGCCAAAGAAGCAGCTGAAGAATCAGACCGCTTAAAATCAGCTTTCCTGTCAAATATGAGCCATGAGATTCGGACGCCAATGAATGCTATTATGGGTTTTTCAGAGTTGCTGCTCGATAGTTCATTTAACGAACAGGAGAAAAATGATTTCGCACACCTGATACGAACTAATGGCGATAACCTGCTACATCTTTTAAATGATATTATTGATATTTCAATGATTGAATCAGGGCAGCTAAAAGTAGTGCTTACTCAAATTGATGTGAATGAACTGATAAAAGAAGTTTTTGAAACCTTTAAAACCTCCAGATTACTGCAGGAGAAGCCAGTTATTAAGTATGAGCTGATTTGCGCTAATGAGCCAATTATATTGCAAACTGACGCATTCCGTTTAAGACAAATACTGAATAATCTGATCAGTAATGCGATTAAATTCACTAATTCCGGATATATTAAAGTGGCGCTAAAAGAGGAGGGTAATCAGGCTTTATTTAGTGTAGAAGATAGTGGAATTGGCATCAGCCTTGAGCATCAAACCCGTATATTTGAGCGCTTTTCAAGAATTGATAATACAAATGAGAATTTATATGGTGGGAATGGCTTAGGGCTGACAATCACCAAAAATCTGGTTGAAATATTAAAGGGTTCTATAAACGTTGAATCAGAACTGGGTGTTGGTACCAACTTTTATTTTCAACTACCGCTAACCAAACATAGCTAATCCAGATATAGCTCAGTTCCTGATTTTATCTCGCGCATAACAAAAGAGCTCTGAACGTTTCCGACATTATTAACTGAGGCCAGCTTATTGTATATGAAGTTGTGATAGGTATCCATGTTTTTAGTAATGATCTTTAAGATGTAGTCAAACATCCCGGCAATATGCAGGCATTCTATCACTTCAGGAAGCTTAGCAATTTCTTGCTCAAACTCTCTAATCACATCGTGAGAATGCTGCTTAAGTGAAACGTTACATATAGCAACCAGCTCTTTACCTACCTTCTCTTTATTAACGATGGCCACATATTTTTCTATTACCCCCGTCCGTTCAAGTCGTTTGATACGTTCAAAAACAGGCGTGGTTGATAGATTTAGATGATGAGCAAGCTGCTTGGTCGTCATTTTTGCGTTTTGCTGCAGCAGACTTAGGAGTTTTTTATCAGTCTCATCAAGGTTGATTCTAGAAAAATTTTCTGTTTTGTTCATATTGTATGATTGTGAAAGTGTGAAATATCTAAAATATATAGATAAAATAGAATAATAAACCAATATAATAATCAAGGGTGGCATAAACAACTGCTATAATGTAAATTTGTTAAAAAATAATTCGACGATGAATAAGCAGATGAAGCCAGAGAGTTTGATGATGTCCCATGCATATGATGCCCACGAGCATCAGGGGGCAGTGAAATGCCCTATTTATCAGACATCTACCTTTGCATTTAATAATTGTGAAGAAGGGAAGGCCTTTTTTGAACTAGCCTATGGGCTTAGGGAGAAAGAGGAAGGTGAAGAAATGGGGATGATTTATTCTCGTCTGAATCATCCTAATATGGATATTCTGGAAAAAAGATTGGCTCTTTGGGATGAGGCTGAAGCTGGAGCGTTCTTTTCAAGTGGTATGGCGGCTATTTCAACGACCATACTATCTTTTGTGAAGCCAGGTGATGTGTTGCTTTTCTCTTCTCCAGTTTATGGTGGTACCGACCATTTTATTCATCATGTACTGCCTCAGTTTAATATTGGAGTAGTCGGATTCGTTAAAGGCGAAAAGGAAGACATAATTATTGAGCGGGTTGAAAAGGCCTACCCGGGTAAAAAACCATCCATGGTTTATGTTGAAACACCAGGTAATCCTACAAACTCAATCATTGATATTGATATGGTATCAAGGGTGGCGCGCTATTTTAGTACTGAAGAAAGGAAATGCGTGTTGGCTGTTGATAATACTTTCCTAGGGCCAGTGTTCCAGCATCCATTGCAGTTTGGTGCTGATTTGGTTGTTTATTCTGCCACTAAGTTTATCGGAGGTCACAGCGATGTAATTGCCGGGGCTATTACCGGTGCTGCCGAGTTTGTTGGTCAGGTAAAGGTGATGCGTACTTTCTTCGGAAGTCAGTTGGATCCTAATTCCAGCTGGTTGTTACAGCGTAGTTTAGAAACTATTAAGGTGCGCATGGAGGCACAAGCTAAGAGTGCAAAGGTGATTGCAGAGTACCTGAAAGATCACCCGATGGTAGATAAAATCCATTATCTTGGCATGCTCGATGAAGAGAGTGATATGAAGAAAGTGTTTGATAAACAGTGTTTATCTGCAGGTTCTATGATAGCTTTTGACATTGTAGGTGGCGAAAAAGAAGCATTTATCTTTCTTAATAACCTTAAGTTGTTTAAATTAGCAGTAAGCTTGGGTTCAACCGAAAGTTTAGCTGAACACCCCGCTACCATGACACATGTTGATGTGTCGCCGGAAGATCGCGTGAAACTTGGTATTTCACCATCTTTAGTTAGATTAAGTATTGGACTTGAAGATCCGCAAGATCTGATAGAACAAATAAGAAATGCCTTCGAAGTGGTTACGAAGGCTAATAGTTCGGCCATCTGTTAGGCATTTGGCTTGAATTTGGTTTTTATGGTTAATGTTTTGCTAAGCCGTCCTGTGGTGGGACGGCTTTTTTGTTGCCTCAAAAATGACGAATGCATAACAAATGTAAATTCGTAATCGATATTTGTTATTTTATACGAAAATTATCGGTCTTCGCCCTCAATTACTTCCAATTGTATAATTAATTATATACATTCGTTACAACTATTACCTATCACCAAATAGCTTCTTTATAATCTTTCTAAACTAATGGTAAAAGAGAGGTAAAAAGAACTATATTTGAAATCCCAAAAAATGTTAATTAATATTTTTACAGCTTAAAAACACAGGCACTATGCCTGCTGAGCTGGAGGAATAAACAGGTCATATTTTTAATGAAGAATTGCCTGAAACAATTGTAATCGGTTGAGTTACGTAGGCAGAACCATTGTGGTTATGTGTTGTTAAGTGGATGAAATAGCCATGTTACTTTGCAGAAGTATATAAATTCTGCCAGATGTCATAGTTTCACAACAAATTAAGTTTGAACTCTGATGCAAGTGAAGAATGACTCTTTTAATAATTGGCTTTTAAAATATGTAATGAGGAGGTGGTTGTATGTTATCAACTGTCTTTAAAATATAAATTATGAACGATATCAGTAAAAAGAGGACAGGAAACCTTATTTCCATTCAGGACTCATTGGTGAAAGCCCGATTCTTTGATGATGTGATAATGGGTGAAACTGCAGAGATTTCCGTAGATGGGAAATTCCTCCAGGCGGAGGTGCTGCAGATACTACCTGATCCAAAAAATGCCGATGCAGGTATTGTAGAAATGCAAGTGTTTGAAGATTTAACCGGCGCTAAAATTGGTGATGAAGTGGTCTTTAAAGGGACCCCTTTATCTGTTTTACTAGGGCCAGGACTCCTGACAAGCGTATGGGATGGACTTCAGAATCCGTTGTATAAGTTAAGTGAACAAGATGCTTATTTGACACCGGGTATGAATGCTCCTGCTTTGGACGAGGAGGCTATATGGGATTTTACTCCAATTGTAAAAGTAGGTGATGCTGTTGCAGGAGGAGATGTAATAGGAACAGTGCCTGAAGGTAAAGTGGACCATAAAATACTGGTGCCATTTAGTTTCGGACCATGCAAAGTGGAGAGCATAATCGAAAAAAGTTCGGTTAACATTACACAACAGGTGGCTATTGTAGTAGATGAGCAGGGTAATAAGCATGAGCTTAAACTAGCTTTCCGTCAGCCTGTAAAATCGCCAATTCCGTTTAAAGAACGTGCTATTCCTACTAAGCCGATTTCAACAGGTGTACGGGTGATAGATTTATTAGCGCCTGTAGGCTATGGAGGTACGGTAGGTAACCCTGGACCTTTTGGCGCAGGGAAAACGGTGCTTCAGCACTCACTGTGTAAGTATGCAGTTGCCGATATTATTGTGATGGCAGCCTGTGGAGAGCGTGCTGGTGAGGCTGTGGAGGTATTTAAAGAATTTGCCGAGTTGGAAGACCCAACAACAGGTGAGTCTTTGATGAAGCGTATGTGTATCTTCGGTAATACAAGTTCGATGCCTGTAGCAGCGCGTGAGGCCTCTGTATTTATTGCATTAACCGTAGGTGAGTATTACCGCTATCAGGGTAAAAAAGTAGTCATGCTGGCCGATTCAACATCGCGTTGGGCACAGGCTCTCCGTGAGCGTAGTGGTCGTCAGGGTGATATTCCAGGGCCAGAGGCATTTCCAATGGATATTCCGGATCAGATAAAAGGTATGTATCAGCGTGCCGGTGAAGATCTAGGTACTGGCGGATCGCTTACATTCATCGGAACGGTATCGCCAGCTGGTGGTAACTTCCAGGAGCCCGTTACCCAAGCTACCATGGATGCAACCGGTGGTTTCTGGGGACTTTCTCAGGATCGTGCTGATGCAAAAAAATATCCGGCGATTGATCCTCTGGTATATACAACTTCTGTTTATGATGGTTTCATTTCATGGAAGGATCGCCAAAAAATGCTTACCACCTTGAATGAAGCCAATGATATCGACCAAACAATTAGTACAATCGGTCTGAAAAAAGTGCCGGTATCTAATTACATACAATACCAAAAAGGGCTTACAATCGACTTCTGTGTGATGCAACAAGATGCATTTGAGAAGACCGATGCCTGTACGCGTCCTGAACGTTTGGAAATCATCAATCAAGCGACTCAAAACCTTATTGATAACACGATTGATTTCCAGGCTGGTGACTTGGATGATGAGCAACTGAAGGAGTTAATCAAACACAAGTTTGATGAATTGCGTCAATGGTGGAGAGACTGGAATTACTCAGCTAAAACAGAAGAAGAGCTCGCCAAATTACCTAAAGCAGTGGATAAATTTATTTTACAGGAGGAATACGCCGTATGATAAGGAAAGAAATTAACAAGATAAGCGAAGTAGGGAAAGCCCTGATTTCGGTGGAAGGTAATCCCGGAGTGGCATTAAACCATGTGGTTGAATTATTGGAAGCTGATACCAATCAAAGCCTTTCCTTTGCTAAAGCCATTAATATTACCGAGGATGCAACTCGATTTCAGGTTTTTAATGGTACTGCTGGATTGAGTACAAAAACCAAAATACGTATGCTTGAGGTGCCGCTTACAGCTGGATTCTCGAACAAAATGCTTGGGCGTAGTTTTGACGGTGCTGGCCAGGTGGCTGATGGAGGCCCTGAGGTTATCTTCGAAAAAGAAATTTCGACACGTTTGGATACATTAAACCCAACCGTTCGTAATGTACCAAAACAAGCCTTGTGGACAGGTATACCGATGATTGATGTATTTAATACATTGGTAAAATCGCAGAAGATTCCGATTTTTGCTGGTCCTACAGAGCCTTATAACCGATTGCTTTCGCAAATTGCTCAGGGTGCTCAGGCTGATGTGATTATTTTTGCCGGTATTGGGTTGAAGTTCGATGAGTACCAGTACTTCAAAGATCAGCTTTCACAGTCGGGTAACATCGATAAAACCATCATGTTTACTCACTTGGCTGGTGATTCTCAGATCAAGGGTTTAATGCTCCCTGATGTGGCATTAAGTGTAGCCCGCGAGTTCGGTGATCAGGGTAAAGATGTGTTGGTGTTGCTGACGGATATGACCAACTGGTCAAACATCCTTCGTAACGTGGCTAACTATCAGGATATGATTCCATCACTGCAAGGTTATCCGGGTTCGTTGTATTCTGAATTGGCCAAACGATACGAGGTAGCTGCTGATATTGAAGGGGCTGGTTCGATTACTATTATCGGAGCCACGACCCTTGAATCATTAGAAGATCCGGTGCCAGATAATACAGGTTATATCACAGAAGGTCAGTTCTTCCTGGAAAATGGTAAGCTGAAGTTGGCTCGTTCGCTTTCACGTTTGAAGCAAGGTGTAAACGGAAAAACCAGGAGCGACCACCGTGCTATTATGACGGCCATGGCTTCGTTATTGGCTGATGCCGAGAAAGCCCATGAAGCATCAGAAGTAGGTGCGGCAAATGATCCATATTCACAAAAATTATTGCGTTATCGTACTGACTTCATCAATAATATTGAGGAGCCTTTTGGTGAACCAATTGAGTTGGAGGCAGCCCTTGATAAATGTTGGGCTATTCTAAAACGTCATTTTGAACCAACAGAAACAGGCCTCAGTAAAAAACTGATTGACGAATATTGGGATAAGAACTAATCGGTTATTCTATTAACAAAAATGAAAGAAATGCACGATAATAAAGAAAACCTGGAAAAGATAGTTTCGAAGCTGAAAGAGCAAGGTATTGATGCAGGAGAAGCCGAAAAGCAACGAATCATCGAAGAGGCTAAAAAACAAGCCGAAGAAATTATAGCAGAAGCAGAAGCTCAAAAAAATACAATAATCGAAGAGGCCAATGCAAAAGCAGAGCAGGCAGAAAATAATGCTCAAATGGCTTTAAAGCAGGCATCTCGTGATATGATAGAGGCTACGAAGGTGGCTGTGCTGAAGTACATGGAATCAATTTTTGGCAACATGAGCCATAGCTTATTCACGCAGGAGCAATACCTGCAAGAATTAACCAAAGCAGTGGTGGCTTCTATTGAAGGAAATAAAACGGTATCAGTACCTGCTGAAACGCAAAAAGCCATGGAAGCGTTTATCGCTCAGGCTGGACTGAAAGAATCAGTGGAGTTGAAGCCATTGACTAATAGTGCAGCCAAAATAGTGGTACAATCGAAGGAAAACAGTGGCGTTCAGTTTGTATTAAGTGCTAGTGATATACAAGAGGCCATGTTTACCTTGTTAAATAAAGATTTGGTTGAGCGCATAACCCAAAACCAGGAGGACTAAACATGTCGAACTTGGTTTATTTAATGTGTAGTTTGCCCTCGTTGAAATTTGGCCAGGCACCACCCATCACCATGGATGAGTTTACCGAAGATGCCAGAAATCAACTGTCGGCAAAGCACTTTAAGAAACTCGAACCGGTTGATATTTATCAGGCAACCGATTCGGAAGGGAAGGTGAGTTTGAAGAGTATTGCAGTGATGTTGGATGATATGAAAGAAGACATGGCTGAACTCAGAGAGGCAAAGGCTCAGAAACGCACCCCTAATTTAATGCGACTCCCGGTAACTGTGGTGCATGCCAATCCATTAGAGCGCGAAAAGCAGATTATGCGATGGCAATGGGAAGAACTTGATTCCATCCAGGCTGGCGAATCATTTACTTTAACGGAGGTAATGGTTTATAAACTGCGATTGCAGATATTAAACCGGCTGAATTCCTTTGATAAAGAGCGCGGTTCACAGGTGTTGGCATCAGTCGTTAACCCGCCTAAAAAGAAGGAGGAATAATGGCAGGAGTAAAAATAAAATATACTAAAACAGAGCGAGCCCGTCAGAAAAAAATTCTGAAGGTGTCGTTACGCATGCTGCCTTTGTTCGAAGCCATGGAGAAGTCCTTGATGTCTACTATCAACACAATTGCTGAAAGAATTGAGGAAATTCGTCAGGTGATAGAGCGGAATAACAGGCATGCTGATCCATGGGTAGCTGTGATGAGTGATTCTCACGTTGATATTACGTCATTTATATCGGTTAACAAGGTACTTACGAAGCATATTGATGTGGCTGGAGTGCGGGTTGATCAATATGAAGGTGTGGACTTTAATGTAGCTCCCATTCATGCTGATACACCGCTTTGGGTGGACGATGCTATTGAGTTAATGAAAGAGCAATTACAGCTGATGGCTGAAATTGATTGTCTGCAAAAGCAGATTCATTTACTTGAAGAGGAACTGCTTGATGTGCGTGCCCGTATCAAACTGTTTGAAAATCGCCGCATACCTAATGCAAAAACAGCGATTAGAAAAATTGGTCAGAAGCTGCAGGATGATGAGCGCCTGACAATTGCTACAGCTAAAGTTGTTAAAACCAGTCAAAAGGAAGGAGTGATGGTATGATTACAAAAATGAAAAAACTATTGCTCTTTATGGCCCATCCAACCAATGATATGGATGACGACTTAACGGTTTTGGGCAAATTAGGTTTGATGCATATTTCTCCGTTTCAACCAGCAAAAGATGACTCGATTGAACGATTAAACAAACGCATCGAGCAACTGGAGAAGGCCATTGAGGTGCTGGATGAATATGAAGGCGCAGAACCTTCTGATTCGGTTGGGATAATTGATTATGCCAAAGAAGAAAGAGGTGAGATTGCCTTATTGGAGAAAGTGCTGGAAACTAATCGGGCTAATAGAGAACTTCAAAAGCAGATTGCTGAACTTTCGCAAGTACAACAGTGGTATAGTAGTTGGGGAAATATCTCACTGGATGATATTCAATCCATCAACAGTAAAGGTATTTACCTGAAATTGTATGAGGTGCCTGAAAGGGATGTGAAAAGTGTTCAGGCTAAGGCAAGTGTACAAGTCGTTGGGCAGGCAAAAGGGCTCTGTCAGGTAGTGCTTATTGCTGAAGACAAGGAAGCTACTTTAAACTATCATCAAATAGAATTCCCTGGTGTATCAAAGCAGGAAGTTGACGAGGCATTTGCAAAGAATACAGAGGAACTGGCAACTGGCCAGCAACTCTTGTTGCAGTTAGCAACTCAAAAGGATTTATTAATAGATGCTTTGGAGGAACGTAACTGCCGATTAAAAGTGCGTACCGTTCAATATGGAGGGGTAGCTTTCCATGGTAAAGTGCGTTGCTGGGAAGGATATGTGCCCGTTGATAAGGTTAACGCTGTGACCGATGCAGCTGATGAAAACGGCTGGGGTTATATGGTGAGCGATCCTCGTCATGATGAGTTTGATCTGGTACCTACTTTGCTTAAGAATCCAAAGTGGACCGATAAGATTAAGCCGGTTATGAACTTTATGGGCTTAGTGCCTGGTTATGATGAGATTGATGTATCACATGTATTTCTGATTTTCTTCACCTTCTTTACAGGTATATTGGTTGGAGATGCTGGCTATGGTATCATCTTTTTTGTATTGACCCTTTTGGCTCACTGGAAATCAGGCTTTGTTAAAAAGATTGAGTTTGGCTTGTTTTACACTCTGTCTGTATCGGTTATGATATGGGGAGTGCTTACCGGAACATATTTTGGGGCTGAAACCCTTGCTAATATTCCGTTCTTAAAGCAATTGCAGGTTGAGCAGTTGGCTAGTTTTGGTGGAGATAACCTCCGGATTCAGCAGTTTATGTTCCTGATTGGGGCTGTACACTTAACCATTGGTCATATCCAAAAGGGGTGGAAATACATCAACTCTATATTGGTAATTGCCCAGCTAGGTTGGGTGGCCATTGTATGGGGGCTCTACTTCTTGGTAAATAAAATGGTGCTAGGTATAGAGGCACCTGAATTTATGCCATGGTTATTTATTGGGGGAGGTGTATTAGTTGCGCTGTTCTCCAGTCCGAGCCAGCCAATAGTAAAAGGCATATTATCATCTTTGGGTAATTTGCCTTTGAACGTCATTAACGGTTTTTCTGATGTAATTTCATACATTCGTTTATACGCAGTAGGTTTGTCAACGGTGTTGATGGCAAGTAGTTTTAACGACATGGCCATCGGCGAAGGTATCACCACTATTGCTTCCGGAGTAGGTGCCGTATTGGTACTAATATTGGGACATGCTTTAAATATGACATTGGCAGCAATGGCTGTGTTGGTACATGGTGTCCGTTTGAATATGCTGGAATATGCCGGACACGCGAGTGTAGAATTCTCAGGCAGTGAATACAATCCATTTAAAATAAAAAAGTAAGTAAAATCTAATAAAATTATATACAATGACATTATTAACAACAGTAGTAAACGGTTTTGGCGGACACGCTATCGCTTTAGGAATCGCTGGAGTTGGTTCAGCAATAGGAACAGGAATTGCAGCTATGGGTGCTATGGGACTATGGAAGCAATCCATTAAAGACAAAAAGAAGTTACCTGCGCTGGCACTGGCCATGGTAGGCATGCCTTTAAGTCAGGTGATCTATGGTATGATCTTCATGAATGCATTGATTGGTGCTAATCTGAATCCTGATAGCTATATGAACCAGATGGTTTTTGCCTTGTTTGTAGGTATTGCCATTGCTGCATCGGCTATTATGCAGGGCCGTGCAGGTGCTGCCGCTTGTTCTAACCTGGCAGTAGATGATAAGCAAGGTGCAGGTATGTACATTGCTGCAATGGGTGTTATTGAAACAGTAGCTCTTTTGGCAATGGTATTTGGTATGGGAGCTATTCCAAGTGCATAATGCTTGCTTCTGTTAAGAATGACAGAATAATATTTAAAAGAGTTGGCTATCTTTGCCAGCTCTTTTTTATTTGAAACGAATGGGGTTTAAGTCATTGATACTACACTGACTTTAGCCATCCGACTAGAAACTAACTACATGAATTTAACCGGTCAGTGGCATTTTTTTGAGCAGTTTGAGGCAGGGTTTGATATGGGTTATGCCATTTTGAAGCAAAATGGTGAACAGATAACTGGTACCCTGGTGTACCGCGAGTATATTTATGAGGAGGGTTCTTTTCTTATTGCTATCCGTGTAGAGGGAGAGGTAATTGAAGACAGGCTGATGCTGCGGGGGCAGTCATATGAAATCATTGAAGCACCGTTTGCCATTGAATATTGTTTGGACGATCGTATTGCAGAGCTGACAAATCCTCATAAGATTGAAGGGCATAGTGTGGATGATCAAAACCTTGAAGGGCGCTTTATTCTGAGGCGTGTCAATGCTTATCAGGCATAACTATTTTATTACATGATTCTTGTCTTTAGGTTTCCTATTGTTGATTAACGCACTAAAATTGTTGACTAAACAATGGTTTGCTTTGATTAAAAGCTGAACTATCTTTTTATATTTCTCGTATACTATTATAGCGTGGTTTCTTATTGTGTTGAGCTAATGTATTTCATATTCGACAGCACAAGTTGCTTTTCCGAAAAGGTTCGGTAATGAGTTTTCCTACGGCAGCAAGTGCCGGTGCCGCATGTAGCTTACCTTATCGTTTAAATTGTGTGTTATGAAACGGATTTTGTTACTGACCGATTTTTCTGACACTGCCAGGAATGCTGCCATGTATGCGCTTAAGATGTTTGAAAATGAGAAGGTGTATTTTGATCTTCTTAATGCCTACGATCTCGAGTTTAGCGGTAGTCCGTATATCATGCAGGTAAAGGAGGAATTGGCTGAAGAAAGCCTTAAAGGCCTGAAGAATGAACTGTCCCTTTTACATCGACGTTTTCCAAATGCCCGGGTGGAATTAGCCTCTCGCTTTGGTTCACTGTTAGATGTTGTCCAGAATGAAATTACAGAATTTAAACCAGAGTTGATTGTGATGGGCTGCAGGGGAGAAACAGCTCTGGAGAACTTCCTCTTAGGCAGTAATGCTTATGAAGTGGTGAAGAACATTAATGCCGCCATTTTGGTTGTGCCTAAGCATGCCAAGTTTAAAAAGCCTGATAAAATTGTATTCGCTACAGATTTGAAAGATCTGAAAGTGGATGAAGTAGTTGAACCATTGCGCGATTTATCACATCATTTCCATGCTGATTTGATGTTTGTAAATGTGATGGAAGATGATTACGTTAATCGCCTGGAGGCAGAAAATAAAATTGCATCGCACTTCGAGGGGCTTAATTTGTCATTTAACTTCATTGAGGGCGAAGATGTAAGTAATGGCATCCTGAAGTTTATGGATGATAATGATGCTGATATTGTTACACTTGTGCGTCATAATGAATCATTTTTTGAGCGTTTATTCCATCCAAGTGTTACTAAGAAGATGGTATTGCATCCTGAACATCCCATGTTAATCCTTCATGACGAGGCATAAAAAAAGAGGCCAATTGGCCTCTTTTTTATTATATATTCAAGTTCAGATTACTTCGAAACTCTTTCTAACCATTTCAGCATAAATAGCATGGTGAGCATTGAAAGAACACATGCAATTACAAATACAGTCCATGTAATCCATAAAGGTACACCTGCATATAGTAATCCACCAATTAATAATAGCTGGTTACCTAGACCGGTTGCACCAAGCCACAATCCTTGCATCAGTCCTTGGTATTTAGGAGGAGCTACCTTCGATACGAAAGAGATTCCAAGAGGACTAATGAATAACTCGGCAATTGTTAGAATTAAATAAGTGATAACAAGCAACCAGGCAGAAACTTTCATAGATTCAGGTAGTCCACCCATTTCCTTAACTTCGTTAAGCATTGGAAGGTTTAGAGAACTTACAGCCATTAAAACGAATGCAAGAGCAGTAATAAACATACCAATTGCAATCTTTTTTGGAGTTGACGGTTCTATGCCTTTTTTTCTAAGGAATCCAAAAATACCTACCACAACAGGAGTAAGGAATACAACGAAGAATGGGTTCATAGACTGGAAGAACTCTACAGATATTTCGTAACCTAATAGACTTAGGTGTGTGTAATCTCTTGCAAAGAATGTAAGAGTTAAACCATTCTGGTGGAATGAGAACCAGAAGAAAATAACTACCCCAAATACCGCAAGAAGAGCGTAGATGCGCTGCTTAACCTCTTTAGCATCCATTTCAGCCATCTTTGTATCATAGCCTCCATCAGTAGACTTAGCTTGAAGTGCTGGATTCGGGAAGTTGTTTTTATTCTTAAGGTAAATTACTAGTGAAATAAGCATTGCAAAAATTGCTACACCAAATGCATAATGGAAACCTTCATTAAATACGTTAAGGTATTCATTGCAAAATGCAGTATAATCTGTAATAGGAGTTGAGCTTACTGAATTGGCAACTTCATGAAATCTTTGAGTAGCAGATTCGCTGATTGTTCCATTCAAGTGTTGGTGACACAATTCAGGAAGTGTAGCATTGTAAGTGAATCCTGAACGACCAAGCCACCAGCTTCTAACGGCAGGAGCAATCATTGGAGCAAAGATGGCGCCGATGTTAATAAAAGCGTAGAAAATTGAAAAGCCTGAATCTCTCATCTTTCCATATTCTTCGTTATCATACATCTGTCCAACAAGAGCCTGAAGATTACCCTTAAACAAACCATTACCGAAAGCGATAACAAAAAGAGCTAAGCAAGTTAAGGTTAGTGAAAACGGAACACTGGCCACCGGGGTATTTGAAGGAATTGCCATCAGAAAATAGCCAACAGCCATCATTAATAAACCTGCAAGAATGGTGCGTTTGTAATTTTTGGTTTTGTCAGCAATTATACCACCTACAATGGCGAGGAAGTAAATTGAAGAATAAAAAGTGGCGTAAATAGTACCAGAAATTTGCTCGTTCAAACCGAACTTAGCCTGAATAAATAGCACTAATATCGCCATCATGGTATAGAAGCCGAAACGTTCTCCCATATTTGCTAGTGCGGCAGGAATGAGTCCTTTAGGATGTCCTTTAAACATATCTATTTAATTTATAATTAGTTGTTAAATCAAAGCGAAGCAAATATATATTTTTTTGCAGCACTTACAAATCGTAAGTGTCATGCTTTGCAGCAGTCTTTATGTAAGGTTATGATGGTTAGTTACGTACGTCATCAATAATAATTTAATTTGTTGCCGATAGAGTGCGCCAAGGTATCGTAATTGTGGTTCCTCTTGCGCACGGACTATTGTTGAGTTATAGGGTTCTCGTAAATATTTGTAAATTTGATAACACCCACTTTTAGTAGTTTAGATTATGAAGATATTTCCCGTTGCCCAGGTATCCAGCATCGACCAATACACCATACAAAATGAGCCAATTGCTTCCATTGATTTAATGGAGCGTGCAGCTTCGGCCTTTTACCGTCGTTTTACGGCATTGTACCCGCACGGCGATGTGAGTGTGTTGGCAGGTCCGGGAAATAATGGGGGAGATGCATTAGCTGTGGCTCGTATGCTCTTGCAGGATGGTAGGGATGTTGAAGTATTTATGCTGACCAGTGAAGATAAGCTAAGTCAGGATGCGCAGCTAAACTACCAACGACTGCAGCGTATTAAAAAGTGCACCGTCACTTTGCAATCGGAGGAGCAGTTGACAGCCATTGGTACTGAAAATACGATTATTGACGGACTTTTTGGTTCTGGTTTAAATCGTCCTTTGGAAGGCTTGGCTCAAAAGCTGGTTGCTTATATTAATAATACCAATGTACAGGTGGTCAGCATCGATATACCTTCAGGCTTGTTTGGTGAAGATAATGCGGGGAATGATCCGGAAGCTATTATTATGGCGGATTACACCATTAGCTTTCAATTTCCTAAACTGGCGTTTCTATTGGCCGAAAATGAAGCTTTTGTTGGTGAATGGGTGGTGGAAGAAATTGGCTTACATCCTCAGATTATTAAAGAAACCAGTTCTGACTATTGTTATTCAGACAGGCAGTTAATCAGGCAGCTATTGAAGCAACCAGGCAGGTTTAGCCATAAAGGAGATATGGGGCATGCATTATTGTTGGCTGGCAGTTATGGCAAAATGGGAGCAGCTGTACTGGCATCCAAAGCATGCCTGAAGGCAGGAGTTGGGCTATTGACAACACATGTGCCCCGTTTAGGGTATGGAATTATACAAACAGCGGTGCCTGAAGCAATGGCTAGTATCGATCGATCGGATATTCTACTATCTGAATTTCCTGATATAAATGGGTTCGATGCGGTTGGGGTTGGTCCGGGTATTGGTACAAAACCTAATACAATAACTGCCATGAGAGAGTTGTTGCAGGCGCTTAATGGCAAACCAATTGTGATGGATGCCGATGCATTAAATATACTATCGCAGGATGAGTCGATGTGGGAGTTGATGCCGGATAATGCCATTATTACGCCACATCCTGGTGAGTTCGACCGTTTGGCCGGGCCAAGTTATTCAGCTTTTGAGCGTTTGCAGAAAGCCCAACAGTTTGCCATTGATATGCAAGTGGTAATAGTGCTGAAAGGAGCCTTCACAGCGGTAATCAATGTAGATGGGCATTGCTATTTCAACTCCAGTGGTAATTATGGTATGGCAACTGCCGGAAGTGGTGATGCACTTACTGGTATTTTACTGGCATTGTTGGCGCAGGGTTATTCCGTTTTGGAGGCGGCCCGTCTGGGAGTTTATTTGCATGGTCTGGCCGCCGATTTGTTGTTGCAGCAGATGGCCGAAGAAGCCATTGTTGCTTCCGATATTATTTCAAAAATTGGTGCTGCGTTTCAGTCTTTAAGGCGATAATTATCATCTTGGCTTTTAATTTTTTTCGTTTACCTTTGATGTCCTTGTACTTTTAATGTAAAAGTAACGTTCAATTAAATAATTGTTTTGAAAGCTATTGGTGTGAAAATTGTAGCTCTCAAGACCTTTATTAATCAGAAATAGTGAGAATGATGAAGAAATTATTTCTTTCAATAGGTATTGTTGCGGCACTTACCTCGTGTGCTGTTGAACAGACAATTCCATCAAAAGTGAATGTGCAGGATGTGGCAACTATGACCAATGCCACCAGTGATGCCTTGCTTTATAGCCTGCCCGTTACTGTTGTACGTGTTAATGTTGAGGTGGAAAAGACTATCAGCCGTGTAGGGCCTTTTTATCGTTACTCTCAAAAAATGCTTAACATCAGCGATGTGGTAACACAGGATAAAGAAGAGTGGAAAATAAAATCCATTAATATCGAAACATATGGTAAACCTGACCCGGCAAAGCAGTATGCCATTTCATTTTCAGGTGATAATGCTGCACCTTATCTGAACCTGACACCATCAGGTGTATTGGCCGGGATCAACACTGATGCACTGGTGCTTGATGATTACCTGAAGGAGTTTACCAATGAATATGTGCCATCGCTTAAGGATGTTAATTTTAATGAGGTGGGCATGATTGAAAAACAAATGGTTAAAACATCAACTGCTGCCATGGCCGAAGAAACGGCCAATTATATTTATAAAATACGTAAGCGCAGGTTTAAGATATTAGCCAGCGATTATGAGCAATTACCTCCCGACGGCCAATCATACGAAGTCATGGTGCGTGAGCTTAATGCACTTGAAAAAGAGCACATGGAGCTGTTCATTGGCAAAACTGAGTCATTTATTTTTACCAAGTCCTTTGATATTATACCTGATAAGATGAGTGCCAATAACGATGTGTTATTTCGTTTTTCAGCGGTTAATGGTATCGTTGACAAAATGGATGTGAGCGGCGCTCCGGTGTATATTGAGCTGGAAGCTATTGATAGCCCTGACCTGCCGGATAATGTGGTGATCAGTAATAAAAATCAGGAAGTGCGTAACGGCCTGTTCTACTGCAAGCCTGGCAAGGTTAAAATTAAGGTAATTGATAAAAATGTGCTGGTAAAAGAGCAGGAGCTTTATCTTGGGCAATATGGACAGGTGGTATCCATGCCTGCCAATGTGCTTGAAAAAGCTGATGTGAGCATTCGCATCAACCCCGCAACCGGAGCACTACAAAGTGTAGATAAAAAGTAATAACATTAAAATAATCCCTTTTATAAACAATAAGTTATGAACGACGAAATAGCTAAATTATCTCCCCAGGGGCTATGGGAAAATTTCTATAAACTAACACAAATACCACGTCCTTCAAAAAAAGAAGGTAAAGCCATTGACTTTATTGAAGAATTTGGAAAATCGCTTGGTTTTACCACTATCCGTGATGAGGTAGGTAATGTAATTATTCGTAAGCCAGCCACACCTGGTTATGAAGATAGAATGGGCGTTATTCTGCAGAGTCATATCGATATGGTGCCACAGAAGAATAGTGATAAAGTGCACAACTTCGAAACCGATCCTATTGAAACATATATCGAGGATGGCTGGGTGACAGCCAATGGTACTACATTGGGGGCTGATAATGGCATTGGTGTGGCAGCTGCAATGGCTGTGCTGCAGGCAACAGATTTGGAGCACGGACCGGTTGAGGCATTGATTACCATGGATGAAGAAGCTGGTATGACTGGTGCTAACGGACTAAAGTCGGGATTGCTTGAAGGCGATATCCTTTTGAATATGGACTCAGAAGACGAAGGTGAATTGTACGTAGGTTGTGCCGGTGGTTCAGATGCCAACATCAAATTTAACTATACTGAGTCTGAGGTACCTGCTGATTCTGTAGCTTTCCGAATGGCTATTACTGGCCTGAAAGGCGGTCACTCAGGTCTTGATATCAATATCGGACGTGGTAATGCCAATATCCTGATGTTCCGCTTCATTAAGTATGCTGTAGCTAATTTAGATGCACGTCTGGCTTCAATCGATGGTGGTAGCTTGCGTAATGCTATCCCACGCGAGGCTTTTGCAGTGATTACTGTGCCTGCCGAAAATGCAGATGACTTTGTTGAAAGCCTGGAGGAATTTGAAGATATGTATAAGGCCGAGTTTGGCAACGTAGAGCCAAACTTGTCATTTACTGCCGAAAAATCAGACTTGCCGGCTACTTTGATAGATGAGCTCACACAAGATGACCTGATTAATGGCGTTATCGCGGCGCCTAATGGCGTTATGCGCATGAGCACCGATATGGAAGGTCTGGTTGAAACATCAACGAATCTGGCAATCGTAAAATCAGCCAATGGCGTTATTGATGTTAAATGTTTGATGAGAAGCTCGGTGAATACCGCTATTGAAGAGCTGGAGTCGAAAATGGAGAGTGTTTTCCGTTTGGCTGGTGCCGAGGTATCTTTCGGTGGTCAGTACCCTGGTTGGAAACCCAATATGGATTCACCAATCCTGAAAACCATGCAGGAAGTGTATAATAATAAATGGGGAAAAGTGCCGGAAATAAAGGCTATCCATGCCGGACTAGAGTGTGGTATCTTGGGTAGTGCCTATCCGCACTGGGACATGATTTCGTTCGGACCAACCATTCGTTATCCTCACTCACCTGATGAGAAGGTGAATATTGAGACCGTTTCTTTGTTCTGGGATTACCTGGTGGAAACCCTCAAAAATGTACCGGTTAAAAAGTAATTAATAAATCTATAGGAATAGCTGCAATATAAGTTGTGGCTATTCTTTTTTGTTCGTATAACTAACTATAATCAAAATGACAGAAGCTATAAAGAGCAGTTTACGCGACTCTAAAACGGCAAGGTGGGTCGTGCTTATTTTAGTATCGTTGGCGATGCTAACAGCCTATCTTTTTATGGAGATTTTATCTCCTCTTAAGACAATGGTTCAAAATGCCTACGGTTGGGATAACTCTCAATGGGGAATTGTAACCGGGGCTCAGGGCTACCTCAATGTATTTGCCGGGATGTTAATTCTTGGTGGTATTATTTTGGATAAAATGGGTATCCGTTTTACCGCTATCACCTCAGGTATTGTAATGTTGGGCGGTGCTGCTCTTAAATATTATGCATTTATTGCCGAACCAGGTGGAGACATTTTAGGTATACCATCGCAAGTTTTTCTGGCTGCGTCAGGTTTCGCTATCTTCTGTGTAGGAGCTGAAACAGCAGGAATTACTGTTTCTAAAATATTAGTTAAGTGGTTTAAAGGTAAGGAGCTGGCATTATCAATGGGGCTTGAAATGGCTTCGGCCCGTCTGGGTTCTGCTTTGGCACTATTTGGCTCTCCTCGTATTGCTGCAGCCATGGATATTCCAACACCTATTATGTTTGCAGCTATCCTGTTGCTGGTTGGCTTAATTCTTTTCTTAGTTTATGCTATGATGGATGCTAAGTATGATAAGGAAGGTGAAGCTGTAGCATCAGAGTCGGATTCATCAGATGACTTTAAAATTTCAGATATCGGGCATATCATCAAAAACCCTGGTTTCTGGTACATCGCATTGTTATGTTTATTGTTTTACTCTGCTGTATTCCCATTCTACAAATACGGGCCCGATTTAATGGTTAATAAGTACGGCGTTGATCCAGCTAAAGCTGGTGACATTCCTGGATGGTTGCCGATTGGAACAATGCTGTTAACGCCTGTTTTCGGAACCTTGTACGACCGTAAAGGAAAAGGGGCATCTATCATGATTCTTGGCGCCATTCTTCTGATTGTTGTGCATTTAATTTACTGGACACCATCCTTAGATACAGTTGGATTTGCTTACCTGGCGGTAATCGTTCTGGGTATTGGTTTTTCATTGGTGCCTTCGGCAATGTGGCCTTCAGTACCAAAAATTGTTGAAGATCGTTACCTGGGAACCTCTTATGCTTTAATCTTCTTTATTCAGAATATTGGATTGATGGGAATTCCTATCCTTGTGGGTAAAGTACTGGATATTATGAATCCGGGCGTATCGGATAAATTGGATGCCGCTCGTGAAAGTCTTAAAGCACAAGGTTTGAGTGCCTCAGAGGTGGGTGATAAAATTACCGAAATGCGAATTGCCGGTGATTTACCAAACTATGACTATACTAACACCTGGTTGATTTTTGTAGGTCTGACAATCGCCGCATTATTCCTGGCAATAATGCTTAAACGTCAGGATAAGAAGAGTGGTTACGGTCTTGAAAAACCAAATATGGCGTAGTTTTTTAAATGCCTTAAATGATATAGAAACAGCTGCCTTTGGTGGCTGTTTTTTTTTAGTCCAATTCCAGAAGCTCATTCTAATATCCAAAGAACCCAATGTAAGGACCAACAAGCCTTTTGTAACAGTTTAGGAAGGGATGGTAAGACATAAGAAGCTCTAATTGCGCAAGCGGAAGGGGGTATAGCGCTGACCAGAGATAGAAGTTATGCGACCGGAAGCCCTGCTTACGCGACCGGAAGGGGTATATTACCGACCGGAGATAGAAGTTACGCGACCGGAAGCCCTGCTTACGTGACCGGAAGGGGTATGTTACCGACCGGAGAGGGAAATTACGTGACCGTAAGCTCTGCTTGCGCGACGGGAAGGGGTATAGTATCGACCGGAGATGTTTATGGACAAAAAAAGGCCAATCTTTCGAAAGGCCTCTTTGAAGTATTTTGACTATCAATCGTTACATGAAAATAAACTTCATGATGAATAACACAGCCAGAATGTAACTGATGATTGAAATATCCTTGAATTTACCGGTCAGTAATTTCAAAATCACATACGAGAGGATACCAAATACAATACCTTCGGCAATAGAGAAGGTTAGTGGCATCATCACTAATGTGAAGAACGCAGGAATAGATTCAGTAAAGTCATCTAAATCCAGATTCTGAATAGGTGTCATCATCATTACACCTACCAACACCAATGCAGGTGCAGTTGCAGCTGCCGGAATCATCAGGAATAATGGCGACAGGAACAATGCGAAAATAAATAATACAGCCGTTGTTAACGCTGTTAAGCCGGTGCGTCCACCTTCGGCAACACCTGCTGCAGACTCCACATATGTTGTAACCGTTGAAGTACCTAAGGCAGCTCCTACGGTAGTACCAATAGAGTCAGCCATCAGTGCCTGCTTCACATTTGGTATGCGGCCGTCTTCATTAATCATTTTTGCTTTGGTCGACACACCGATTAAGGTACCTACCGTATCAAACATATCCACAAAAAGGAAAGTGAAAAGTACAGTAATCATGGTGAAGATGCCTTCCGGGTTATTCAGCCAGCTCCAGTCAAACTGCCAGGCAATTGAAGAGATAGAAGGTACTGAGAAATCGAAGTGTGGCAACTGAGTTACGCCTAATGGTAAGCCAACTACTGTGGTAGCTACCATGCCAATTAACAGGGCTCCTTTTACCTTTAGTGCCAGCAATACGCCAGTAATAACAATGCCGCCCAATGCCAGTAATACAGCACCACTCTTCATATCACCTAAGTGAACAAAGGTGGCGTCGTGTGCAACAATGATACCCGCATTTTTCATACCAATAAAAGCAATGAATAAACCAATACCTACCGAAATGGCGTTTTTGATACTGCCAGGAATCGCATTGATAATTAACTCACGTATATTGAATACGGTCATTAAAATAAACAGGATACCTTCGAGGAATACAGCTGTTAATGCAAATTGCCACGACATGCCCATACCAATGCATACACCAAAGGCGAAGAAAGCGTTCAGGCCCATGCCTGGAGCCAGGGCAAATGGTAATTTAGCCCACAGTGCCATAACTAAGGTGCCAATGGCAGCCGAAATTGCTGTGGCGGTAAATAAGGCACCTTTATCCATGCCTGTAGCCGAAAGAATATCGGGGTTAACAGCCAGGATGTAGGCCATTGTCATAAACGTAGTGATACCGGCAACGATCTCTGTTTTGACAGTGGTTTTATTTTCTGATAGTTTGAAGAATTTCTCTAACATGATATTGTTGTATTAATTAGAATGTCCACTTAACAGCCAGGGTAGGGTTAACCTGAAATCCGTCTTCAACAAAGTTGTTGCTCATCTCGATCTCGCCACCAAATGAGAAGTTTTTACAGGTATTATACCAGATTTGTGGTTCAGTAAGGAATCTGAATTTCTTATCGCCGAAATAGGTGTCTTCTCTCCAAAAATCAGCAAAGCCCATCAAGGATAGTTTTCCTTCCATTAGTTGAACAATCCACACAGCAGTTAATTGGAAGCTCATTAGGTTCTCGGTAGAAAAATCATCGTTGATTTTACCATCTTTAATATGCTTGGCATTAGCTTGAAGTGTAAGTATTCTGCTAAAGTCGGCGTTGTTAAATGTGTACTGGCCACCCACTAGCCACGCATTGTTGATAGGACCAAACCATGCACCTCCACTATTAAACTCAACGCGAGGTTCGAATTTTTGCGTATCTTTCCACTTAAAGCTACGGGCAATCTCCCAATAACCTAATGAAATGCCATTTTCAGTGCCACGAATATCATCGTTGCTGTAATCCATATCAACAAAGAAAAAGGTACTACCATACTTGTCTGGTTTAAACATTTCCAGTGTGGTTGTAATCATTTTTCTTTCCTTACCAAAGTCATAGTGAACTTGCAGGTTTTGAGCTTTTACAACAGCTCCAAATGCCATAGCGGCCATCAATGAAAATAGAATTCTTTTCATAAGTGATGTGTAATTAATAGTTTATACTAGTTATTGATGGCGCAAAAGTAAATAAAAAGTTAATGCAATTGATGAAGAATATCCGCATTTGTCTTTTAGAAGGCTTATTTATAGTGAGTAAAAGAAAGGGTAAATTGATGCGTTATGTGGTATGAATCATTTGTTTTTCACTGCACCAACATCTATATTTGTAAACTTTTTAAAATTAGGGTAAAATATTGAATTGATGAGCGCAAAATTTCCGGAATATAAAGGATTGAATCTGTCGCAGGTGAACAAGGATGTTCTGAAGACCTGGGAAGAAAACGGAGCATTTGAGAAGAGTATTACGACCAGAGAAGGTAAACCAACGTTCGTATTCTACGAAGGGCCGCCTTCAGCCAATGGTATTCCTGGTATTCACCACGTAATGGCGCGAACCATTAAAGATATATTTTGCCGTTTTAAAACGCAGCAGGGTTACCTGGTGAAACGTAAAGCCGGTTGGGATACACACGGCTTACCGGTTGAGCTGGGCGTTGAAAAGGCCTTGGGTATTACCAAAGAAGATATTGGAAAGAGTATTTCTGTTGCCGAATATAACGAAGCCTGTCGCAAAGATGTGATGAAATACACTGATTTGTGGGAAGACTTAACACATAAAATGGGCTATTGGGTGGATATGGATGATCCATACATTACCTACGATAACCGATATATTGAAACCCTTTGGTGGCTGCTGAAAGAGTTGTACAAAAAAGGCATGTTGTACAAAGGCTATACTATACAGCCCTATTCGCCTGCTGCAGGTACCGGATTAAGTACCCACGAGCTGAACCAGCCAGGGTGTTACCGCGATGTGAAGGATACTACCTGTACGGCGCAATTTAAAATTGTGCGTAACGAGGCTTCTGAAAAGCTATTTGATAACGATGAGGCGCTAAGCTTCCTGGCCTGGACTACTACGCCGTGGACCTTGCCTTCTAACACTGCACTGGCTGTTGGGCCGAAAATCGAATATGTAAAAGTTAAATCATACAATCCTTATACCGGGTTGCCTGTTTCAGTTATTGTTGCCAAGTCATTGGTGAATAACTATTTTAACCCTAAGAATGCTGAACTGGAATTTGATGCTTATCAGCCAGGTGATAAAAAGATACCGTTTAAGGTGGTGGCCGAGTATGTAGGAACCGATTTGGAAGGTGTTCGCTACGAGCAGCTGATGCCATGGGTGAAGCCTGATGGTGATGCTTTCCGCGTTATTCTGGGTGACTATGTAACCACAGAAGATGGAACAGGTATCGTGCATATCGCACCTACCTTTGGTGCTGATGATGACCGTGTGGCTAAAGTAGCTGGCATTGCGCCGCTCATCTTAATTGATAAAGAAGGTAAACGTCAGCCGATGGTTGATAAAAGTGGTAAGTTCTTCAAAATTGAAGATCTGGATGCTGATTTTGTCGCCAGGTTTGTAAACACTGAAGTTTATGGTGAGTATGCCGGTCGTTTTGTGAAGAATGCTTATGATCCTTCATTAACCGAGGAAGATGCTACCCTTGATGTGGATTTATCGGTGATGCTGAAGAAAGAGAACAAGGCTTTCAAGGTAGAGAAGCACGTTCACAACTATCCGCATTGCTGGCGTACCGATAAGCCGGTATTGTACTACCCACTGGATAGCTGGTTTATTAAAACCACAGCGGTGCGCGAGCGCATGATTGAATTAAACAAGACCATCAACTGGAAACCTGCATCAACAGGTACAGGTCGTTTCGGCAAGTGGCTGGAGAATTTGGTGGACTGGAACCTTAGCCGTTCGCGCTATTGGGGAACGCCGCTACCTATCTGGAAGACAGAGGATGGAACAGAAGAAAAATGTATTGGCTCTGTAGAAGAGCTGATGAATGAAATAAATAAGGCCGTAGAAGCCGGTCTGATGGATAAAAATCCGTTTGAAGGTTTTGAGGTGGGTGATAATTCAAAAGAGAATTACGAAAAGATTGATTTGCACCGCCACCATGTAGATGATATTATCCTGTCATCCGATAGTGGGCAGCCTATGTATCGCGAGTCGGACCTGATTGATGTATGGTTTGATTCGGGTGCCATGCCTTATGCTCAAATGCATTATCCATTTGAAAACAAAGAAGGCTTCAATGAAGTATATCCTGCGGACTTTATTGCCGAAGGTGTTGACCAGACAAGAGGCTGGTTCTTTACCTTGCATGCTATTGCCACTATGTTATTCGATTCGGTGGCCTTTAAAAATATTATCTCAAACGGTCTGGTTCTGGATAAGAATGGCAATAAGATGTCGAAGCGCCTTGGTAATGGCGTAGATCCATTCGAGGTAATTGAGCAGTATGGTTCTGATCCATTGCGCTGGTACATGATTACCAACGCACAGCCATGGGATAATCTGAAGTTTGATATCTCAGGTGTGGATGAGGTGAAGCGTAAGTTCTTCGGAACATTGTATAATACCTATTCATTCTTTGCCCTGTATGCCAATATCGATGGATTTACCGGCCAGGAGGCTTTGGTGCCAATTGAGAAACGCTCAGAGATTGATCGCTGGATCATGTCTTTACTTAACTCACTGATTAAAGAAGTAAACGACAGTTACGAAAGCTATGAGCCGACGCGTGCTGGCCGTGCCATTCAGGATTTTGTGATGGAGAACCTGAGTAACTGGTATGTGCGTTTGAATCGTAAGCGTTTCTGGGGTGGTGAAATGAACGAAGATAAATTGGCTGCCTACCAGACGCTATATGCTTGTTTGGAAACAGTGGCGCTGCTATCAGCTCCTATTGCTCCGTTCTTTACCGACCAGTTATTTGCTGATTTAAATAAGGTTTCAGGTAGGTATACCGATGTATCCGTTCACCTGGCTGAGTTTCCGAAATTTGATGAGAAGCTGATTGATAAAGCACTTGAGGAGCGTATGGAGTATGCGCAGTCTATCTCTTCAATGGTATTGAGTCTGCGTCGTAAGGTGAATCTGAAAGTACGTCAGCCTTTAGGTAAGGTGATGATTCCAATTTTAGATGAAACCTTTGAGCATCAGTTGGAGGCTATCAAAGATTTAGTGCTTACTGAAGTGAATGTGAAGGAGATGGAGTTCCTGAAAGATTCATCGGGTGTATTAGTGAAGAAGATTAAGCCTAATTTTAAAACCCTTGGACCTAAGCATGGTAAAAATATGAAGGTAATTTCAGGGGCTATAAATGCCATGGGTCAGGAAGAAATTGCTATCTTCGAGAAAGAAGAACAATTTACATTGGATGTCAATGGACAATCCATCGTTCTTACACTTGAAGATGTTGAGATATTATCTGAAGATATTCCGGGTTGGTTAGTGACTAATGAGGGCAAAATCACGGTTGCATTGGATATTAATGTAACAGATGAGCTGCGTGAAGAAGGGATTGCCCGTGAGTTTGTCAATCGCATTCAGAACCTGCGCAAAGATTCTGGATTTGATGTAACAGATAAAATCAAATTGCAAATTCAAAAGCATGACGCAATCAATAGCGCAGTGGAAAAGCATGCTGAGTACATTGGTGCACAAACACTCGCTGTAGAAGTTAAATTGGTTGATACATGCAATAACGATGGTGTTACAACCGTTGAGATTGATGATGAAATAACCACAGCCATTCATGTAATGAAGGCCTAGTGGTATGTGTAAACTAAAACTTAGTCATTATGGCTGAAAAAACACGTTACTCGGACGAAGAACTTCAGGAATTCAAAGAGATTATTCTGAAGAAACTTGATAAGGCCAAAAAAGATTATGAGCTGCTGAGAAATACCATTACTCACCAGGATGGTAATGATACACAGGATACCTCACCAACCTTTAAAGTGTTGGAAGAGGGAGCTGCAGTATTATCCAAAGAAGAAGCGGGTAAGCTGGCTCAGCGACAACAAAAGTTCATTCAGCATCTTTCGGCGGCCTTGGTGCGCATCGAAAACAAGACCTATGGTGTTTGCCGGGTAACCGGTAAGCTCATTCCTAAGGAGCGTTTAAAGGCTGTTCCGCATGCAACATTGAGTGTGGAAGCTAAGCAGGGACAGAAGTAGAAAGATATCATTTAAAATATCAATATGCATAATGGCCAATGGATGATAGTAAATACTCCATTGGTCTTTTGTGCGTTTTATATAGCATGATCTTTTTTGAAACATGTTAAGGTGTCAGCCGTAATTACTAATTGTATTTATTTCTTGAGAATATGTCGGTATTAAAAAAATCATTTCTTATAATTTTCCTGATTCTGTTGGTTGATCAGGTGTCAAAGTTTTATATCAAAACACACATGATGCTTGGGGATGAGATTCCTGTGTTAGGCAATTGGTTCATTATACATTTTGTTGAAAATAACGGAATGGCTTTTGGTATGCAGCTGGCCGGTAAATTTGGCAAAGCATTTTTGAGTATCTTTCGCATAGTAGCGGTTGTGGGTATTGGCTGGTACATGGTTAATTTAAGTAGAAAAGGTGCGCCAAAGGGACTCATTTATTGCGTAGGCCTTGTGTTAGCAGGTGCTCTTGGTAATATTATCGACAGTGCTTTTTATGGAATGATATTCGATCATAGTTATGGGCAAATCGCGACTTTCTTCCCCGAAGCTGGCGGTTACTCGTCATTTTTACATGGTAAGGTGGTTGATATGCTGTATTTCCCATTGATTGAAGGACGATACCCTGAGTGGATGCCTTATGTGGGCGGAAATCCATTTATCTTCTTCCGACCTGTTTTTAATATAGCTGACTCATCAATAACTATTGGCATCATTATAATATTATTCTTCCAAAAACGTTTTTTTAAGGAGTAGTTTGAATAGTAAGGACTAACCATGAAGCCTGATTTATTTCAACAATTATTATGTTGAAAAATAGGTTTTTTTAACGTGCTTTTGTCCTTATTTATCCATAACTTCGCGCCGTCAAATGTTGGGCTATAGGGTTGGTTGGTGTTGTGGGTTGGTTTACAGTCTGATAGGAATTGCTGGTTTGCGTATGAATGGAATTTCGCTATGTGAGTCAGGAAGCGGCAGTGTATCCAAAGGTCACCTAGCTGACGTAAATAGTTAGTTTTTGTAAGGGATATTTGCTGAAAATAAGATTCAAACTGCAGGTGTAATTCTTGCTTAAGCAGTTCCAAGTTTCTGGCAAAGAAAGATAAAAGATATATATGAAGATGAGATTATTGTTTCTGTCATTATTGCTATTGGTAGCTTCTTCAGTTACCACATGGGGACAAAGTATTGATCCTAATTCAGTGGATGTTAAATCTGTTAATGTTGATGAGATGACAGATGCACAGGTGCTGAGAATGATTCAGGAAATGGAAAAGCGTGGCTTAAGTGAGCAGCAGGCTATCGCTTTAGCTCAGGCGAGAGGAATGAGCCAGGAGCAAATCACCAAACTCCGTCAACGCATCAATGAGGTGAAGTTAACTGGTGGCACTGGCCTCAATCAGCCAGGTATGGAATCAAGTTCTGTTAGTGAATTTGGAATGATTGAGTCGGTGAAGATGCCTGTTGATTCAGCTGTAATCGATCAGCGTATATTTGGTTTTTCCTTCTTTAATAATGATAAACTGACTTTTGAACCTAATGTGAATTTACCCGTGCCACCATCTTATGTACTGGGGCCTGGCGATGAAATAATCATCGATGTGTGGGGCGTTTCGCAGCAGAGCTACAATTTACTGGTTGATAAGAATGGGTTCATTAATATTCCAAACATCGGACCAATACAAGTGGGGCGTTTAACACAGGAGGAAGCTCAAAAGCGCATACGTAGTAAGTTGACAACCATCTATAGTGACTTAAAATCGGCAAATCCCAAAACATTTGTGAGCATCAATGTGGGAACAGTTAAGTCCATCAAGGTAAATGTCATTGGTGAAGTGTTTGTTCCAGGAACCTATACCGTACCAGGAACAGCTACAGCATTTAATGCCCTGTATCTGGCAGGTGGTCCCAATAAAGAAGGGTCTTTTAGGGCCATACAGGTGATTCGTAATGGTGAGCTTGTAACAAAGCTCGATGTATACGAATTTCTAATAAAAGGAAAGAGCGATGTCAATGTATCTCTGAGTGATGGTGACGTGATTTTGGTTCCAACCTACGAGAAACGAATAAAAGTAGGGGGAGAATTTAAGCGTAACGGCATTTTTGAAGCCAAGGGCAATGAGAAGATGAGCGATATGATTGAATACGCAGGCGGTTTTACTGAAAATGCCTACACACATCGCGTAGAACTCTATCGCACCACATCCCGTCAGCGAGCTTTTAAGGATGTACTGGCTAAAGAATATGAGCAGGTAATGCTGGAGAGTGGTGACAGTATTTTTGCCGGTACGATATTGGAACGTTACGAAAATAAAGTAAGTATACAGGGAGCTGTGTATCGGCCTGGTAATTATGAATTGACGGAAGGATTAACCCTGAAACAACTCATTGATAATGCAGATGGCGTCAGGGAAGATGTGTTCCTGAACAGAGGTTTGATAACCCGTTTAATGGAAGACTTAACGCTTCAGAACATCACTTTCAATGTGGGAGCCGTTTTGAGAGGAGAATCTGATATTGAACTCAAACGAGAGGATATGATAACAATCTCTTCAATTGACGATCTGCGTGAGATACGAACGGTGGAAATATTTGGTGAAGTTCAGTATCCAGGTGAGTTCGATTACAATCAGGATATGAATTTATCTGATTTGGTTTTTAAGGCAGGTGGTTTTAAGGAATCGGCTTCTGAGGCATTTATTGAGATTTCTCGACGACTGTCATACGATGAAGCCCAAAAGGCCGGTGATAGAATAGCACACGTATTTCAATTTACCATTTCGCGCGAATTAAAGATGAATGGGGAAGATGCGATGTTTGTGCTACAGCCATACGACCAAATATTTGTCCGACGTTCACCAGGCTATGAAGATAAAAGCGTTGTCAATATTATGGGTGAGGTTAACTATGCAGGGCAATTTAGCCTGACTTCCAAGAAAGAGCGTGTGTCAACGATTATTCAACGTGCGGGTGGTTTATCGCCAAATGCTTATGCCAAAGGGGCTATGCTGACACGTAAGGTGGAAGTGTCTCAAAAAGTTAAACGTTTACGTGAACAGTTGGTAGCATCTGATACTTCATTGGTATTTGATGATTTAGGATTTGATGTGGTGAGTATCGATTTAGAGAAGATTCTTAAGCAACCCGGTAGTAAGGATGATATCTTTTTGCAGGATGGTGATGAACTGGTGATACCACGTGAGCTCCAAACGGTGAAGGTGACAGGTGGCGTATTGAATCCACTCTCAGTATCCTTTATTGAAGGGAAGCGCCTGAAGCACTATGTGCAATCAGGAGGAGGGTTTAGTTTGCGCGCCAAAAAGGGAAAATCCTATGTGATCTACCCGAACGGGGCAGCAGCATCCACAAAGAGCTTCTTATTCTTTAGAAACTACCCTAAAGTAATGCCAGGCTCAGAGGTGGTGGTGCCTGAAAAGCCGGAGCGTGAGCCAATGCCAGCAACGGCCTGGATTGCCATGGCCAGTGCGTTGGCATCCTTGTCATTGACAATTGTGACTATTGCTGATCGAATGGGGAATTAAGGATATAATTACTGTATAGTGTAGTTGAAAAAATAAATCACAGATTCACACAGAAAAGAAATATCGTAGTCTTTTTTCATCCGTGATAATTCGCGCGAACCTGTTTACAAGTAAAAGAAAATAGTAAAAAGATAGAACCACAGATTACGCAGATTGTCACAGATTTTGAAAGAATTGAAATAGTTACGCTATTTATTTTTAATCCGTAAAATCTGCGTCAATCTGCGGACAAAAAAATAAGGTAATCATCAACGGATGATTCTAACAATACTTAGTTTTGTCTTATCAATCTTATTTTTAATGTGGTAAACAAAGTTTTTATCTAGCATAACATAAAATGTGGACCACCGGTTAACACAGATTATCACAGAAAAAGAAATAGCATCGCTATGTCTATTGTAACTATACAAAAAGAAACAACGTAGTTGTTTTGCATCTGTGCTAATCAGCGAAAATCTGCGGACAAGAAAAGATACTAAACAAAGGTTTAAAAAAGAAGTCCACAGACTAACACAGAAAATAAATTGCTATGCAATTTCTCTGATTGTTAAAATTGTTAAAACGATTATTAGAAACAATATCGTTGTTTCTAATCAGTGATAATCTGGGCCAATCTGTGGGCAAAGAAGAAATAATATTTCCATCTGAGGATAAAAGAAAATAATAGTTCAGTAAATGAATACAGAAAATAAAAACGATAAGCTCCAAATAATCAAAGACGATGAAATAGACCTGATTGCACTCGTCAAAACGATTTGGAACGGACGTAAAACAATTTATTATTCTATTGGTATCGCTATCTTTATTGGTTTAATTATTGCGTTTGCCAGTCCTGCTAAATATGAAGCATATTGTACGCTCATACCATCAGAGGAAAAGCAAGCAGGTGCATTGGGGAATTTAGGTGGCTTAGCCAGTATGGCAGGCATTAACCTGGGTTCCATGATGGGACAGTCATCAGGTATTCCTGCTGAAATATATCCGCAGGTGGTGAATTCCTATCCCTTTAAAAAAGCGATGATTGATCAGCAATTTCATTTTGAAGGGTATCAACAGCCAATTTCCTTTTATGACTATGCAGTAGCAGATACCATTGAGTCATTAGGTAGCAAAATAGCTAAATATACCATTCGTCTCCCCTGGACGATTAAAAATGCGTTAAGCGATACTACCGACGAAGAATTAGCTGTAACTGACTATGGTGTATTGAATCTGTCCGAAGAAGAACTAATGGCAATGGCTGCAGTAGAACAGGTGATTGTCATTGATGTAGATAAAAAAACGGGATTAATAAATGTATCAGCTGAATTGGGCGAACCTGTATTGGTGGCGCAGGTGGTGCAAAAAGCGGTGGAGTTATTGCAGGATTATATTATTAAATACAAAACCAAACAATCTCGTGAACACCTGGAGTTTGTGCAAGGACAGTTCGATCAAAAGAAAGCGGAATACGAAGTAGCTCAAAAGTCCTTTTTCGCCTACAAGGATCAGCATCGTAATATGGTGTCTGAGCGTGTCAATCTCGAGTTTCAGCGTTTGAGTGATGAATACGATATGTCATCTACCGTGTTCAAAGGATTAGCTCAGCAGTTGGAGCAAGCGAAAATAGCCGTCAATGAACAAACACCCGCCTTTACCATACTAGAACCGGCTAAGGTGCCGATTGAGAAGAGTGCACCAAAGAAAAAGATTATTTTGGTGGTGAGTGTGTTCTTAGGAGGGTTTATTGGTTTAGGAGTGATTTTTGGAAAGCTCGTATTAAACTCAATTATGAAAAAAGAATAAAGCAGATTTTTATGAATATTCTAGACCTGATTGGACGTAATAAGGAATTATTTGCAAGTGATATTGAGAGATATAATAATGAACTTGATGACATAGTATCAAAATCATCATTCTTGGTTATTGGCGGTGCAGGCTCAATTGGACAGGCTGTTTCTAAAGAAATATTTAAGCGAAATCCTAAAAAGCTTCATATTGTAGATATCAGCGAAAACAATATGGTTGAGCTGGTACGTGACATTAGAAGTTCGTTTGGTTATATAGATGGTGATTTTCAAACCTTCGCTCTAGATATCGGTTCAGCTGAATATGATGCGTTTATTGAGGCGGATGGAAAATATGATTATGTATTGAATTTATCTGCTCTCAAACATGTTAGAAGTGAAAAAGATCCGTTCACTTTAATGCGTATGGTTGAAGTTAATGTTTTTAATACAGACAAAACAATACAGCAAGCAGTTAGTAAGGGCTCAAAAAAATACTTTTGTGTTTCTACAGATAAAGCGGCTAATCCGGTAAATATGATGGGGGGCTCAAAACGGATAATGGAAATGTTTTTAATGCGCAGGAGTGAAGAAATTACAATTTCAACTGCAAGGTTTGCAAATGTTGCTTTTTCTGACGGAAGCTTGCTTCATGGATTTAACCAACGAATACAAAAGAGACAACCTATTGTTGCTCCAAAAGATATTAAGCGCTATTTCGTCATTCCTAAAGAGTCAGGAGAGCTTTGCTTAATGTCTTGTATATTCGGTGAAAATCGTGATATTTTCTTTCCCAAGTTAAGTGAAGATTTGCATTTAATTACATTTTCAGATATTGCCATTGGATATTTAAGAGACTTGGGGTACGAACCATATGAGTGTTCTACCGAGGATGAAGCAAGAGAATTGGTTAATACACTTCCTGAAGAAGGTAAATGGCCTTGTTTATTTACAGAAAGTGATACTACAGGGGAGAAAGATTTTGAAGAGTTTTATACCGAAAATGAAACACTTGATTTAGCACGGTTTAATAATATTGGTGTGATTAAGAATGTACCTGAGTATAATAATAATAAACTTGATTATTTTACTTCTAGAATCCAGGAATTAAAAATAGAAGGGAAGTGGTCAAAAGAGCAAATTGTTCAGTTGTTTCATGAAATGATTAAAGATTTTGGGCATCAGGAAAAAGGAAAATACCTTGATGCAAAAATGTAAATTTAGGTTATTTGATATGGGAAGTTTTCATAATGTTATAAATAAGATAAGGGCTATATATAATAACTCTGAAGGTTTCATTCCCTTGCATGCACCTGTTTTCAATGGCAATGAAAAGAAATATCTGAACGAATGTATTGATTCAACATTTGTTTCTAGTGTAGGTAAGTTTGTTGATCGATTTGAAAATGAAATGGCAATTTACACAGGTGCCAAAAACGCGGTAGTATGTGTTAATGGAACAAATGCCCTTCATTTAGCTTTACAGCTGGTAGGAGTGCAGCAAGGAGATGAAGTTATAACACAGGCTCTTACATTTATAGCAACAGCTAATGCGATATCTTACTGCAGAGCGTATCCGATATTTATAGACGTAGATCGCGATACTCTTGGACTCTCACCAATGGCGGTAAAGAAGTGGTTAGCTGCCAACGCGGAAATTAAGAAAGGAGCTTGTTATAACAAGGTAACAGGAAGGAGAATCAAGGCGTGTGTTCCGATGCATACTTTTGGGCATCCGGTTCGACTTGATGAGTTAATTCAGGTTTGTGTGGAATATAAACTTGAGCTTGTTGAAGATGCTGCAGAAAGCCTTGGAAGTTATTATAAAGGTAGGCACACAGGAACTTATGGGAAAGTAGGAGTTTTAAGTTTTAACGGCAATAAAACAATTACCACTGGGGGAGGAGGAATGCTCCTCTTTAATGATAATGTGCTTGCTCAGAAAGCTAAGCATTTGACAACACAAGCAAAAGAACCACATGCTTGGGAGTTTAGTCACGATGAGATTGGCTATAATCTTAGGATGCCTAACATTAATGCTGCAATAGGTTGTGCTCAACTAGAACAAATTGATTTTATAATTAAAAGTAAGCGTGAAACTGCTAGTATATACAAAGAGTTTTTTAAAGAATTAGACATTGATTTTATTTGTGAGCCAAAAGACTGTAGATCAAACTACTGGTTAAATGCTATTGTATTAAAAGATAAGGCTCAGAGAGACGAGTTTTTAAAGATCTCCAACGACAATGGAGTAATGACAAGGCCAATTTGGAAGTTAATGAGTCGATTGCCGATGTACAAGAAAGAGCAAAAGGGTGATTTAGAGAATTCGATTTGGTTAGAAGATAGGATAGTCAATATCCCAAGTAGTGTAATTTTTTAATATTTTAATAATGAATGTATCAGAGAAAGTAATTTCAATTATTGCAGAAAGACTTAGTGTTGAAAAGAGTGAGATAACAGAAGAAACCGCTATTGGAGATTTCCCGAAATGGGATTCGTTAGGTCACTTAACAATTATTGCTGGAATTGAAGACGAATTTGGTTTTAAATTTGATCCAGAAGTCTTAATGGATTTAGAAGATGTTGGTGATATATTAGAAGCAGTTGAAGAACGAATTAAATAGTGATGGAAAATGTGAATTCAATAGTAGAACAGGTTTTTATCAATAGTAAGTTGATACCTGATAAAGTCGCTATAATACATGGTAAAAAGGAAGTAACTTATCGCTCTTTAAAAGAGTATATTCTTAGTGCTAAAATGTACCTTGAATCGACTTTAGATATTCGGAAGGATGATAGGATAGTACTAGCAACAGATAAGAATATTGAGTTTATTTATACCTATTTTGCAATTCATTTAATTGGAGCTATAGCTATTCCGGTAGCAGTTGATATTAATGATGAACGACTTTGTTTTGTTATTGAAAACACAAAATCTAAATGTATTATAGGATTAAGTACTACCAGCTTAAATGTGCAGACACATAAATTTCCTATACTGGAAGGACAACAATTCTCTAATATAGAATATCACTTTCCTGAAAAGGAGGATATAAGTGACCTGTTGTTCACAACTGGTACAACAGGAATTCCCAAAGGAGTTCAGTTGACGCATAGTAATTTAGTAGCCAGTGCAAGAAATATCAATGAGTTTATCGGGAATAAGGAAGAAGATATTGAAATTATTGCGTTACCTATTAGTCACTCCTTTGGGTTAGGTAGAATTAGGTGTGCTTTATCTAAGGGGAGTACCCTTATTCTATTGGGTAGCTTTGCTAGTGTCAAGAAATTATTTCGTTTAATGGCACTTCATAATGTATCAGGTCTTGCTATGGTACCGTCTGCCTGGCAGTTTCTGAAAAAAATGAGTGGAGATCGTATTTCAGAATTTAAAGATCAGTTAAAGTATATTGAATTTGGTAGTGCTTTTTTGCCATTAGAGGATAAACATGTTCTAATGAAATATCTTCCGAAGACACGTATTTGTATGCATTATGGTTTAACAGAAGCTTCACGTTCCTGTTTCATAGAATTTCATAGTGAGTTCGAACAACTAGAAACCATTGGCAAACCTAGTCCCAATGTAGAAGTTAAGATTTTTGATAGTCTTGGTAATGAACTTGCTCCAGGCCAGGAAGGTGAAATTTGTGTGAAAGGAGAGCATGTATTAAATACATATTGGAAGCTTCCTTCTGAAGACTATTTCTACGGATCTTTTTTCAGGACAGGAGATTTTGGCTACTGTAATGAAAAGGGGTATATAGTGCTAGCAGGTCGGATAAAAGAGACGATTAATGTTGGCGGAAAGAAATTGAATCCGATGGAAGTAGAAACACAAATTGATTTAATTCAAGGAGTTGAAGAATCGGTATGTGTTGGTATTCCAGATAAAAATGGGGTATTGGGGGAAGTAGTCAAAGCCTTTGTTGTTAAATCTGATGAAAAGTTAGTATTTGAAGACATTAAAACGGCATTAGCTGGTAAACTCGAATCATACAAGATGCCTGTCGAGTATGAATGGATTGAAGAAATACCAAAAACCAAGTCAGGGAAAATACAACGTTTAAAACTTAAAGGGAATTAAGAAATGTGGACACCACAAAATCTATATAGCAAATTCATTTTAAAACAGCCGCATATTCTATTCGGGGAAAATGCGATGGGTGGACTCAAGACCCTGCCCATGTCAAGGTTAGCAGTCATACACGGGACTGGAATTAATGAAAGGCACAAAGAACTAATAACTAAAAGCACCTCTGCATTTTCTATAAAGTTTATAAAAAAAACTTGGGCTGATGAGCCTACTCGCAAAAGTTTTAAGGAGAATCTAAAAGACCTTGAGGAATTCCAACCAGATGTGATACTGGCCATTGGTGGAGGAAGCGTTCTCGATGGAGCCAAAATTTTAAGGTGCCTTTATGAGTTTCCATATTTTGATATTGAAAACAATAATTTTTCCATGTTAGAGTGGAGTACAAAGTTTATTGCTATTCCTACAACGATTGGAAGTGGTTCAGAGTTATCATCTGCAGCTGTATTGATAAATGAAGAAAAAGCTACTAAGGAATTTGTCGTTTCTCATTCATTTATACCTGAAGTGGTTGTTTTTGATTCTATCTTTCTAGAAAATGCCCCTAAAAAAGTGTTGCTTTTATCATGTATCGATGCTTTAGCTCACTTAATAGAAGGATATGTATCAAATGTAGATAATGAACTAATTGATGTCTATGCCGAAAAAGCTCTTAGTCTAATAGCTAGCAACTATAAAGGCATATTGGATTCAGATAAATGCAAAATTCAGAACCTTCAGATGGCATCTTATTTTGCCGGAATGGTTCAAAACCATTGTATCGTTGGAGCATGTCATGCTATTGCCCATCAGTTAGGAGCCATGAATTACCCACATGCATTGGGAATTGCTCTTGTTTTAACAGAAGTTATTAAAGCAAATGCCAAGAATAAAGAAGCTTTGTTGAAATACAATAAACTGGCTAAATCTTCTGGTTTAGGAGAATCATATGAGGATTTGATCGCTTTAATCAATAAGGTTAAGAGTGAATTAAGCCTGGAAAGCGAAATTAGTGCATTTAAAGATGATCTGGGTAAGATGTATGGTAATACGATTCTATATGAGAATATCATTAATGATAAGGGTGGACAAGGTAATCCTGTAGTTATTGATAAAGCTTATATTGACGCAATATTGAAGTCATTAATGGTATGAAGGAAAAAAGTAAAGTTGATTTATTAGTAGGCGCGGCCCCATACGAGTTAGATAGCAATAAGAAGTCGAAATTGTTTCTTAGTGCACTTATCGAAGAGTTGTGTTATCATTATAATAACAATAATGAGTATAAGCAGTTTTGTACAAGAAAACAATTTGATCCGAATAATTTTGATGGTAAACTCGAAGATATTCCTCCTGTAGCAGTCAGTGTGTTTAAGGAGATGGGGCAAATGTTAAGATCTGTTCCTGAAAATGAAGTTAAAATATCTTTACAGTCATCTGCTACTTCTGGACGCCCTAGCACTGTTGTTGTTGATAAGATCACTTCGAAAAGGCAATCTAAAGTAATGGTTAAAGTGATGAAGGAATTTATCGGAGCTGATAGGAAGCCTTTTATAGTAGTAGATGTGAGTCCCAAACCCGAAAATATTAATTTTTTAGGTGCAAGATATGCGGCTATTAGTGGCTACTTAAACTTTGCCAGCAAGGTTGAGTATGGTCTTGAATTAAGTAAAAGCAATCTCGCGCAATTCAGACTTGAATCAGTAGATGAGTTTGTAAAAGAACAATCTCAGGACGAACCTATAATTGTTTTTGGATTTACCTATATTTTGTTCAGTCATGTTGTTAAGGAGCTTAATCTGAAGGGGATAAAGTTGAGTTTGCCAAAGGGGTCTAAAGTAATACATATTGGAGGCTGGAAAAAACTTGAATCAGAGAAAATAAGCAAAGAAAAGTTTAATGAACAAGTTGCTTCCGTTTTCGGCATTAGAGATGCCGATGTTATTGATATATATGGCTTTACTGAACAAATGGGATTGAATTATCCAGATTGTGAATGTGGATATAAACATGTTCCTGCCTACTCTGAAGTCATTGTAAGAGATCCTGCCACACGAGAAGTTCTTCCTGATGGGGAAGAAGGTGTATTACAATTCGTATCCCCTATTCAACATTCTTACCCTGGAAATGTTATTTTAACTGATGATATAGGAGTTGTAAATAATGAACCTTGTCCCTATAAAAGAAAAGGTACAAGGTTTAAGGTGTTAGGTCGCCTTAAAAAAGCAGAAGTGCGCGGTTGTGGTGATATATTGTCAAGTAAGCTGAAGTTCTCTGATGTCGATATTTACACTTCTCATTCTGGATCCGATAAACTTCAGGTTATATATTGGAAGAATACCCCGATAGCCTCGGATTTTTCAGATGAGAAAAAGTTACAAGCTGTCATTGATCAACTAAAGGAAAGGAAAAAATGGTTGAATGATCAACCTATTGATGCCTTAATTGGTTTGATTGGCAAAGTTTCGAAGAAATGGATGAGAGCAGAAGGAGAACTAGTTAATCTCAAAGATAAAGGACTTTCATTCCTTGCTAGCTGGTCCCAACCAGAACACCTGAATCGCATTGCAACATTAGGCTTAAGAGGTAACAGACGATACATTGAATCGTTCCTAAGTTTCGGGCAATCGCGAAAGCAATTTCTTAAAGCGAATGCAAGAGGGTTAGTTGCTCATTGGTTGGCTGGAAATGTCCAAATTTTGGGAATGTTTGCACTAATTCAATGTATTTTAACTAAAAATGTCAATTTACTTAAGGTCTCTTCTAATGACGATGGTGTATTTACCAAGCTCTTACAAGCTTTTGAAGATACAGAATTTACTACCCCTGGCGGGTATACAATTAAAGGGAACGATCTATTAAAAACTATTGCTATCGTCTATTTCTCTTCAGGTAATAAATTGATAGGTGAATTAATGTCTAAAGAAGCTGAAGTTAGAATTGCCTGGGGGGGGAGAAGTGCCGTTCAGGCAGTGGCACAATATCCGGCTAAATTTGATACTGAAGATATAATTTTTGGGCCAAAGCTATCTTTTTCAGCTATATCCAAAGAAATGCTTGAGACCGAAAGGAAAGCAAAGAAACTGGCTCGAAAAGTATCTGTAGATGTTAGTATATTTGACCAAACCGGCTGTGCCTCTCCTCATAATCTTTTTATCGAAAGTGGAGGAAATATTTCTCCTAAACAGTTTTGCGAATACCTGGCTACATCGTTGGAGAAAACCTCCATACAAATTCCCAAAGGTGAAACAAGTATTGAGCAGATTTCAGAAATTCATTCGATTAGGGGAGTTTATGATTTTAAAGGAGAAGTTTTCGCAAGCAAAGACTCAACTTGGACGGTTCTTTATTCCGATGAATTGGAGTTGAATAAACCCGTGTATTCTAGAGTTATTAGTGTTAATCCGGTATTATCTATTATGGATTGCTTGAAGTATGTAGATGAAGATACGCAAACCATTGGATTAGCCGCTAATGGTGATAAAGCACTTGAGTTCGCAACGAAAGCTGTCGAATCTGGTGTCATGAGATGTCCGGAAATTGGCAGAATGCTAAATTTTGAGTCACCATGGGATGGTATTTTTATTATGGATCGCCTGGTGCGATGGGCTACATTCGGAGGACCCTTAGTATAATATAAGTACCCCTAATGATGATTATTCACATTTATGAGAGAATGAAGTCAAAGAAGAACCATATTATTAGAAGAGCATGTGTTTCTGATGAGCAATCGATTTTGGATTTTATAGAAACACATTGGTCAAAGGATCATATTTTTCTGAAAGATAAAAAACTATTTGAGTGGCAACATAGGGAAGGAGAGTATTTAAATTTTTTACTTGCTGAAAATATAGAAACAGGAACTATTGATTCTCTGTTAGGTTATGTTTCCCCCAAGCACTTTGATCCAGAAATTGAGGCTAAAAACTATTGGGGTGCTATATGGAAAACTGCTGAAGGTGCAAATTTAGGAATAGGAATATCCTTATTGAGACACTTGAAGGATATGGAAGAAGGGATAACTTATTCTGCGATTGGCATTAGTGATATTGCTAAAAATATCTACAAGGTCCTAAACTATAAAATATCCTATCTAAGACACTACTACTTACTGAATCTTAATTGTGAAGAGTTCAATATTGCTTCTATTCCTAACAAAATAGATCATAAAGCCTTGTTTGAATCAACAAATGTTGAGATTCGCGAAGTTAAAGATATCGATGATATTTCTATAAATGTATCTTGTTTTCCAACTAAATCCATTAATTACTTAGTTAAACGTTTTAGGGAGCATCCAACATATAAATATAAAAGCTATGCTGTTTATAATGGTTCCAAGGCGGAAGCTATAATTATAATTCGGAAGCAATTTGTTGGTGAATCTTCGTGCTTAAGGATTGTTGATATCTATGGAACACTGAATGAAGTTGATTGTCTTTATTCTGAATTTCAGAAATTACTTACAAAGGAAAACTCTGAATATTTGGACTGTTTGAATTATGGAGTATCAGCTAAGATATTTGACAAGCATGGGTTTATTGAGTTAGACCATAGTTCTGAGGAGGTGACTATTCCTAACTATTTTGAACCTTTTCTCAAAAAGAATATAAGAATAGAGTTTGCTACAGATTCAGAACACGAAGACTTAGTAATTTATAAAGGAGATGCAGACCAAGATCGCCCAAATCAATTAGAATCAATTTGATAATGAATTCGAAAGTAACTGTAGTCATGTATCATTATGTCAGGGATCTCGAAAATAGTAGATTCCCTGAGATTAAAGGTTTAGATATACAACTATTCAAAGAGCAAATTGCATACTTAAAAAGCATGTATTCCATTATTACAATGGAGCAATTAATTGAAGCTGCAGAAGGGAAAATTATCCTACCCGATAGAGCTGCATTATTAACCTTTGATGATGCTTACATAGATCATTATACATATGTCTTTCCTGTCTTGGTAGAAAATGAAATACAAGGTTCATTTTTTCCGCCTGGAAAAGCAATTACTGAGCATACTGTTTTAGATGTTAATAAAATACATCATATTCTGGCTTCCTGTAAAGATAAGCATAAGCTTGTGGATGATATTTATGAATTACTTGACCAGTATAGGGATAAATACAATTTAAATTCCAATGAATACTACTATAATAAATTGGCTGTACCCAACCGATTTGATACCGGAGAGGTAATATTTATTAAGCGTATGCTGCAAGTAGAGCTTCAGGAAGAGCTTAGAAGAAAGCTTTCTGATTTCCTTTTTGAGAAATACGTAGGGATGAGCGAGGCTTCCTTCTCTAGGGAATTATACATGAGTGTTGAGCAAATCAAAATCATGAAGAGGTTTGGAATGCATATTGGATCACATGGTTATGATCATTATTGGTTAAACTCATTGTCGAGGGAACAACAACGCTTTGAAATAGAAAAGTCAATTGAGTTTATTAAGTGTGTTGGTGGATCTACTGAATCATGGACCATGTGTTTTCCTTATGGTGGTTTTAATGAAGATACATTAGAGCTTTTGACAGAATATAAATGTAAAGCTGCTTTTTCTACGAATGTTGATATTGCCGATATTAAAAATGAGAACCGATTAACACTTTCTAGATTAGATACCAATGACTTACCGAAGGATCGGAATGCAAAAGAGAATACGTGGCTTGATAAAGTTGTGAACAGCAAATAAGAATCCTCACCCTAAAGTTAAATTTTGAGAATAGTTATGTGTAGTACACTTTTGATTTTTGGAGGACAGAGCACTGCAATTGAAATTTTTGAAGTAATCAAACGATATTTCCGTAATGATTACGATAAAGTATATCATGTAATTGCCAATACAGAGGAAAAGCTTAATCCAAGTTATTTATACGATTCAGAGGTTTCCGATATAGCGAATAAAAACACTAAGTTTATTATATCCTTCGCCAATCATAAACTGCGATTAAAAATAGAAGAGCTAATGAATTCATTAGGGGCTGAACCTACGAATGTAATTCATCCAAAGGCTGAAATTTCGCCTTCTGCTACTATTGGAAAAGGGAATTATATAGCTGCTAATGCAGTGATATCTTCCAATGTAAATGTTGGAGATAATAATGTTTTTAACTACAATCTTGTAGTAGGACATGATACAACCATTGAAAATCATAATATTATTAATCCAGGAGTTAGTATAGGAGGTAACTGTCACATAGCTAGTCGGACCCTGATAGGTGCAAATTCTTTTATTTTACAAGGCAAAAGAATTGGGAATGATTGCATTGTTGATGCTTTAACTTATATTGATAGAGATATAGATGCAGGTTTTATAGGCACCAATAGGGATTATGATAATTTAAGAGTTTTAAGAAGGATTAAGTTTTAGTCGGTAGAGAAATGTAGTAGAATAGGCATTGCTATCGGAAAATGAAAACCTAGTTGACTAATGAGTAAGGTAATAATAATAGCAGAAGCTGGTGTAAACCATAATGGAGATTTAGCGCTAGCAAAAAAACTTGTTGATAAAGCAAAAGAGGCAAATGTTGATTTTGTCAAATTTCAAACTGGTATCCCGGAGTTACTGGTCTCTACTTTAGCTCCAAAGGCAGAATACCAAAAGAGAGAAACAGATAGTTCGCAAACGCAGTTGGATATGATAAAAAGCATTAGCTTATCATTTCCTGAGTTTCGAACGCTAAAGAGTTATTGTGATGAAAGCAGAATCAACTTTTTATCTACACCATTCGAAGAGCAGTCCATTGATTTTTTAAATGATTTGGGCATGGATTATTTTAAAGTCCCCTCTGGTGAGATAACCAATTTGCCCTACTTAGAATATATATCTTCTTTGGGTCGGGATGTTATACTTTCAACTGGAATGTCAAATTTAAGTGAGATTGAGACTGCTCTTAATGTTTTAAAGAGAGGGCTTTCTGATGATCAAATTTCTATTTTGCATTGCACAACAGAATATCCAGCCCCCTTTAATGAAGTTAACTTGAATGTGATTCCGATGTTAAAAGCTGCTTTTGGACTTAAGGTAGGTTATTCCGATCATACCAAAGGATTGGAAGCATCTATTGCTGCTGTGGCTTTGGGGGCTGAAATTATTGAAAAGCATTATACTTTAGATCGTTCTATGATTGGGCCAGATCATAAAGCCTCAATCGAACCTTCTGAGCTAAAGCAATTAGTTAGTTCCATTCGAAATATTGAAGTTGCTTTAGGTCATAGTGTTAAGAAGGTGACACCTTCGGAAAGATTAAACATTGCTGTTGCACGTAAAAGTATCCATATAAAGCATGATTTGATGAAAGGAGAAAAATTGTCAAAAAACGATTTTATTATGAAACGACCAGGCAATGGCATTTCTCCAATAGATTATCATAAGTATTGTGGTCGCGTGCTAGCAACTGATTTGCCAAAAGATCACATGTTAAAAGAGGAGGATTTGTTATGAAGATTGGAGTTTTAACGAGTTCACGGGCTGATTTTGGAGTCCTTTATCCTTTGATTAAACGATTGGATGATGACCCATTATTCGATGTTAATATTATAGCCTTTGGTACCCATTTAAGTAAAATGCATGGGTACACACTATCAGAAATAGAATCCTATGGTTTTAATGTGCCTCACAAGATCACTACCTGCGTTGACAACGAAACACCTTCAGATATTGCCTTTACATTAGGAGATACCACAGTAAAGTTTTCATCTTTTTGGAAAAAAAACTCTTTTGATTTGGTTTTTGCTTTGGGAGATAGATACGAGATGTACGCTGCTGTTTCAGCAGCTTCTCCTTTTGGAATAGATATAGCACACATTCATGCAGGAGAAACTACTTTAGGAGCTATTGATAATGCATACCGCCATGCTATTTCTCTTATGTCGAAATACCATTTTGTATCAACTAAGGAATATTTTCAAAGGGCATGTGAGATAACGAAATGTGAGGAAAATGTATTTAATGTTGGTGCTTTGAGTGTTGATAACCTTAAAAAACAGAGGCTTTATTCCATAGAAGAGTTTAAGGACAGATTTGAAATTGACCTTGATGAACCCACCATACTTTCTACATTTCATCCAGAGACTGTAGCTTACGATAAGAATGAAAGTTTTATTCAGGAGTTATTAGAAGCATTTGACATTTTAAGAGAGAAGTTTCAAGTGGTTATTACAATGCCTAACTCAGATACCATGGGAAATATGGTTCGTCGGTATATTAATGAGTTCGCTAAAGGTAGGTCGAATGTATTTGTAGTTGAGTCGTTTGGGATGATCGGGTACCTAAGTTGTATGAAGCATTGTTCGATGATGATTGGTAACACATCGAGTGGTTTTGTAGAGGCATCTTTCTTCCCAACCAGAGTAATTAACCTTGGTAGCCGTCAAGATGGGAGAATTAACACTCCTAATATAGTGACTATCCCTATTGAAAAGAAGATTATTATTGATTCTGCAAATAGTATCATGAATAAGCACTTTGATAGCCCCTGTTGTATTTATGGAGAAGGTGAAACATCAGAAAAAATAACTCAAATTATTAAAAATGTTTATGGACTTAGATAAATTCATTGTCCAGGATACCATCTCTGTTATTGATGTATTAAAACGTCTGGATTCCCTCACAATTGCCCAAACAGTCTTTGTAGTCGATTGTAATAATAAATTGATAGGAACTATTACCGATGGAGATATCCGTAGAGGGTTGATCAATGGAAATTCTATTTCTGATCCAGTTGTCAACTTTATGTCAACTAATTTCAGAGCTCTTAATGGAAGCGTTGATCCAATCAAGATAAAAGAATATAGAAATTTTGGGGTAAATCTATTACCAGTTCTTAATAAGGATGGATCAATTCGTAAAGTTTACGACCTGGAAAGGATAAGCACTATTTTGCCAGTTGATGTTGTGATTATGGCAGGAGGAAAAGGTGAGCGTCTTCGTCCATTGACAAACAGTACCCCAAAACCAATGTTACCTCTGGGAAACAAACCTATAATCGAACACAATATCGATCGGTTAAGATCATTCGGTATTGAGAATATCTACATCTCCATCAATTATTTAGGAGAACAGATTAAGGATTATTTTGGGGATGGTAAAGATAAGGGTTTGAATATTCAGTATTTAGAAGAAAAGGAGTTTTTAGGTACGATAGGATCTGCAAGTATGGTAGATCAATATGAAAGTCCTTATGTCTTAGTTATGAATTCAGATCTTTTTACCGATGTAGACTTTGAGGATCTGTGGGTTAATCTTTGTGAAAGAGCGGCTGATTTAGCTGTTGCATCTATTCCTTATACTGTCAATATTCCCTTTGCCATCCTCACCAGAGAAAATGGATGTATTAAAGGTTTAAAAGAAAAACCTTCCAATACTCATTATGCGAATGCAGGAATATATTTAATGAAAAGGAAAGTAATGGAACTCATTCCGAAAAATGAGTTTTTTAATGCTACAGATCTTATTGAGAAGTTGATACAAACCGGGAAAACGGTTATTGATAATCCAATAACGGGCTACTGGATTGATATTGGTAGACATGAAGAGTACAATAAGGCAAAAGAAATAATCAGGCACTTGAAGTAATTAACATGGATATATTAATAACAATTTGCGCTAGAGGAGGCTCGAAAGGAATTCCTGGGAAAAACATTAAACTGCTAAATGGCTTACCTTTAATAGGGTATACAATACAGACTGCAAAACACTTTGCGGAAAAGTTTTCCACTGTTATAGCTTTAAGTACGGATTCTTCAGATATTCAAAAGGTAGCAGCTGAATGTGGGTTGAAAACAGACTATCTAAGACCAGATAATTTGGCTACAGATACTGCCGGCAAAATTGCCGTTATTGAAGATTTGAAGAAATATGAAGAAGTAAAAAATAATCTGGAGTTTGATTTTGTTATTGATCTGGATATAACTTCTCCATTAAGAACTGTAATGGATTTAGAGAATGCTTTGGATATGTTGCTCCATGATGAGCAAGCTTATAATGTATTTTCCGTAAGTCCGGCAAATCGAAATCCGTATTTTAATATGGTTGAATCTCGTAATGATGGCTATGTTCAACTTGTTAAGAGTGGAACTGAGAATATCCTATCAAGGCAGGCAGCTCCGGATGTGTATGATATGAATGCTTCATTTTATATCTTTCGAAAGAGTTTCTTCCAGGATAGACATGTTAGTAGTATTACCAATCGGTCACTTGCCTATGTAATGTCTCATACATGTTTTGATCTTGATCATCCAATGGACTTTACTATAATGGAATTACTTCTAAAGAATGACAAATTGGATTTCGACTTATGAAAGTTTTAATAATTGGGTTAGGTTCAATCGCGAAAAAACATATTGTTGCTTTAAGAAAACTGGTTTCACCACTGGAACTATATGCTCTAAGATCAATTAAACCTTCAAATGAAATGGAGGGGGTTCATAATCTTTACAGTCTGTCTGATGCCCCTGCTAACATCGATTTTATAATGATCTGTAACCCTACTGTAAATCATTATGAGACCATTAAAGAATGCATCCCTTTTAAATGTCCATTGTTTATTGAAAAACCAGTTTTGAAGAGTTTAGAAGGAAGTAATGTACTTTTGGCAAGCCTTGAGAAGAACAACATTAAAAGTTATGTGGCTTTTAGTTTGAGATTTCATCCTGTAATTAAATTTTTAAAAATAGCTATTAAAGGTAAAACACCAATTGAAGCCAGTGTTTATTGTGGCTCTTATTTGCCAGATTGGCGTCCTAATACTGATTATACAAAATCATATAGTGCCAGTGAATCAAGAGGTGGAGGCGTTCATCTTGATGTAATACACGAATTAGATTACGTATACTGGTTGTTTGGAAAGCCTGATAATGTGAACTCTGTTAAGCTGAAAATTTCCGATCTGCAAATTACAAGTAAAGATTATGCCAATTATACTTTTATTTATGAGAGATTTGTTGCTAATATAAGCTTGAATTACTTTAGAAAAAAGCCTAAACGGATTATTGAAATAGTTTTTAAAGATGAAATATGGACTGCTAACTTGCTTAAATGTGAGGTAACAAATGAGCAAGGGGAAGTATTGTTCTCTAATCCGGATTATAACGTATTGGACACTTATGAGAACCAGTTGCAATACTTTATTAATCATATAGAATCAAAAAATGATTATGAAAATAACGTTGCTGAATCTTTAAATGTTTTGACGTATTGTTTAAAATAGATTTGTATGAGTTTAAAAGATAAGGTTATTATAATTACAGGTGGGAATGGATTACTAGGTAGGTCAATGTGTGATGATATGCATGCTAAGGGGGCAAAAGTAATCAGTTTTGACCTCTATAGCGATGAGAGTTGGGAGCGTGGCTTAATTAATTGTGACGTTACAGATATAGATGGTTTCCAAGAGCGAATTCAATTGGTCAAAGAGCACTTTGGAACTATTGATGGGTTTGTTAATAATGCTTATCCGAGAACAAAAGACTGGGGCGTTGATTTTGAGAAAACTTCATTTGAATCCTGGAGTAAGAATGTCGATTGGCAAATGAATAGCTATTGCTTCGCTTGCCAGAAGGCTGCTTCAATTATGAAAACGCAAGAAAATGGTGGAAGCATTATAAATATATCTTCCATATATGGAGTAGTTGGCAATGACTTTTCCTTATATGAAGGAACTGAAATTGTCCCGGCAGCTGGATATTCTGCCATTAAAGGTGGGATAATTAACTTTTCCAGGTATTTAGCTTCAATGTATGGGAAATATGGAATTAGAGTAAATTGCGTTTCACCAGGTGGTATTTTTAATCATCAAGATCCTACTTTTGTTGAGAGGTACGAAAGTAAAGTACCATTAAAACGTATGGGTAGGCCAGATGATATAGCTCCAGCAGTATCATTTATGCTTTCAGATGAAGCAAAATACATCACGGGTCAAAATTTAATTGTGGACGGAGGTTGGACAGCAATATAAACGTTATGAGAATTACAAAGCCTTTAATACCTCTTCTGAAGAAGCAACTTGAAAATAATTTTCTGCTTGGCAGTGAAGAATCTAAATTAATAGATGAAGTACTGGATAGTGTTCTTCAACGTGTTGATCAATGCTTTAGAAGATGTAAGAATAAGTACTATTATCAAGGAGGTGAAGTTGTGTTTAATCCTTATCACTTAGGTCAATATTCTGTATTTCTTTATTTTTTATCCAATATGGTGTGGAAGAGATTTGGCACAGGTTTAGCTGACAAGATATATTGCCTGAATAGGATGATTAGTTCTTGTGATTTGTTTTACCAAGTGGAATTACCTGAAGTCTTTTATATGGAGCATCCCGTTGGGAGTGTTATTGGAAGAGGCAAAATTGGAAATTTCTTTTGCTTCCAACAAAACTGCACGGTTGGTGGAAATAAAGGAATTTACCCTACTCTAGGAAATGGTGTTTGGCTTTTTGCCGGTGCTACTGTAATCGGAAACAGTAAAATTGGAAACAATGTTTTTGTTTCAGCTCATTCCTATGTGAAGGATGAGATAATTCCAGATAATACTATTGTTTTTGGAAAATCTCCGAATTTAATTCTTAAGCAAAAAGAGCCTAGTTGGTTTGAAAGCAGAAGCGCTTTTATTTTGGATTAAAATCATACGATGTTGTTAGACCTAAGAGAGTAGCCTAATAGTTACTATGGTAAATGCGTGTGTTGTATTAGTTGAAAGAATTTGGAAAGAAGATAAATAGTCTATGTTTAGGAATGTATATATGGCGGTTTTAAAAACATTTGAAACTTGCCTGAATTTAGTAATTGTAATAATCAAACTACCAGAAATTTTATCGAATCGAAAACAAATAAAGCATTTTGACGCAAATGAGATACACATTTTAGGAAATGGACCATCGTTAAAGAATGATTTTGGCACGTTAAAGAAGTTGTTAAGCGTAAATAGTAACGTTATGTGCGTTAATCTATTTGCTACTGCTAAAGAATTTATTGATATCCAGCCGAATTATTATATTATTTCAGATAAGAAATTCTTTGCTGATTACGTTGATGAACGCGTTACGAATATACAAGAGCCAACAATAAAAGCATTGGTTGATAGAGTCACCTGGGATATGGTTTTATTTGTTCCCTATTCCTGCCGAAACTCTAGCAAGGTTAAAAGAATATTAGTTAACAAGAAGATCAAGTTACAGACTTTCTCTTATGTACCTCTTGTTGGTGGTTTTGAGGTGATTAATATTTTTCTTTTTAAGTATCTGTTAGCAAATCCACCTTATCAAAATATTCTGATACCTTCTATCTTTCAAGCCATACGATTGCGAATTAAAACAATTCATGTATGGGGGGCTGATCACTCTTGGGTTGAAAACTATGTTGTAAAAGAGGATAACAAGATCTATGTTAGAGAATCTCACTTTTACGATTTAGAAGATGAAGTTGTGAATGTAATAGAGAATCGTTATGGACAAAGCGCCAAAGTTCACGAAGAATTTGAAAGTTTGGCAAAAACATTTAGATCGTACTCTACATTAAGGAAGTTAGCTGATGTATTGAATATAAAAGTATTAAACTGTTCAAGTAAAAGTTGGATTGATTCTTTCGAAAGAGTTTCGTTTAAATTAGAAGAATAACTAATGGGCATTTTTGGAAGTAAAATAAATTTCACACTATTTAAGAGTTCGATTCTCTATAGTATTGCTGAAGGAGCTTCAAAAGGTGGATTTCAAATATTATTATTAATTATAGCGTCATTCATCGCCAATGATGTGTACTTGGTTCTAATGCTATTACTCGGTTTGGAGGCCTTAATGAAGATGGTGTATGTGACTTTTTATGGTAATGTGTTATATAAGTTAATCGATCTATTCCCTTCCAAAAGTATCTTAAATGTATTTTTTGTAATTTCTCTTTTGCAATTAGGCATCTTCATTATTTTATTGTTGTTATTTAATCAATACATATTTGCCTATTATAGCTATGATAATCAAATCGTATTCATTTTACTGGCAGCTAATGCTTTTATTGCTAATTTATCGGTCTATTATTCGGTAATTTTGCAATTACAAGAACGACATAGTGAGGCCGTTAAATATAGGTCACTCCCCTTTTTTATAGGTTTTGTAGTCGCACTTGGGGGAGTAATGGTTCTGGAAGATAAAGTTTTAGGATTCTTTTTAGGCAAATTTCTAGGTTTCTTATTCTTTTATATAATTTTTCTGGCCCGAAAAATAACATTCTCTAGCTTTTCATTGCGGCTTATTAAACCTGTTTTGAAAGAGATGAAAGGTAGAGTATCCTATAGCTTTTTTATCGCTATCATGGGATGGCTCAGTAGTTTGGGTTTTATGTATGTTGCCAAATTGTGGAATACTGATGATGATTTGGTTATACTTGGTTACATAATTAATGTTTATAATGTCTTGTTTCTGTTTGGATACGGCATTAATCAAGTATACTCTCCGAGAGTAAAGGATCTAATTGTGCGTAATAATTATGTAAAAGCTAATAGGTTGAAATGGAACATTTTAGTTTTGTACTTTTTAATATCATTGTTAATGTTTGTTGGTTTGGCCGCTATTAATTCTCTAGTTCCATTGCAGACTTTATTTAATGGGAAATTAGAGAATATTAGCGATATTCTGAGTGTAGGTTATTTCTCAATTTTTATATTTTTGGCCAATTCCTTCAATTGGGTTGTTTCTCCATTTTACTTTAGTTTGGATAAGTTTAGGCAATATTTTTACCTAACTGCTGTTAGTCTTATTTTAGCTTTCGTTGGATTTTATTTGGGCTGTTTTGTAGCCATACTTAACATTGGTATAGGATATGCAGTTTTTTATTTTATTAAAAATTTGATTCCCTTTGTTTTTTCTCTAAAAACAGAGATGACCTGATGGCTACTAAACTGACTTAGATTTGTCTTTTCCCCCAAGTGAAAAATTATAAATTTGAAAATCGCAAGGATAATTATAAGCGAGATGATCAGTAAGTTTAGAAATATCTATATACCGAAGTTAATACTTAGTACCGCCTTTTTTCTGGTCTTAGCAATTTCCTTTTTCGTTTTTGGTTTATATAATTTCAATGCTTTGAGATTTTTAAGGTATAGTGCATTGTTATTTTTTCCATTGTATGTAATTGTTATATCAAGGAGTAAAGTTACTTTTAACAAAGGTACGATCGCTTTTCTTCTGATACTGATTGTTACGATTCTAAAAGTTAATCAGTACTCAGGACGTGGCATTGAAGAAATCTTTTTTATTAGCTCAGGTATCATGCTGTTCATATTCTTACCTGGTCGACAGGTGATTAGTTTATCTGTGTTTTTTAGAATTTCGATTTTCGTACTCTTTTGTATTGCCCTAATAAATGGTGAATATTATCTGCAGATATCGACAATTCTAATGGACGGTTTCACAAATATTGAAGGAAATATCTCCTTTGTATTTGGTTTTATTGCCCTCTATTATTTTTTTAAAAGGGAAAAGCTACTATTTTTATTATCCTTAATAGGTATATTACTAACCTTGAAAAGGATTGTCTTATTGTCCTTATTTGTTGTAATAATTTGTTATTTGCTACCTAAGGGGCTTAAAAAAATTGTTTTAAATAAGTACCTCATCATATCTTTAAATGCATTAGTTGTTTTGTTCTCTATTTTTTTAGCACAAGGATATTGGGATGAAATGATTTGGAATTATTTTGGAATTTCTCCTGAGTTTTTAACAATGGGTAGGACCAGAATATATGACACTGTTCTAAGAGTTATAGACTTTAATGATCTCAAAATTTGGATGTTAGGAACTGGTCAAGGAAATACTACAAATATCTTGTTTGCATCTGGAACGGAAGATTTATTACACAATGATATACTGAAGTTATTTTTGGAGCATGGAATTATTATTTGGGGATTGTTCATGTTTTTTCTGTACAAGTTTTCCAAAGGCTTACAGGTCTATGTCACTCTTTTCTACAATATACTGTTATTAACTGATAATATTTTAATTTACCCTATCTGTTACTTCTTGTATTTATTGATTTATCTAAGTTTCAGTGAGAATGATAAAATTAAAGGATTACGATAATGAAGATTTTATTTATTCATAATAAATATAAACAGGCTGGGGGAGAGGACGCAGTACTCTTATCAGAAGAGAAAATGCTTGATCATTATGGATGTACAGTTCGATCCATAATATTTAATAATGACGAAATAAACTCTTCTACTCAGAAGGCTTTAGGCTTCTTTTCTGCTATTTACTCGTTTAAATCAAAAAAGAGACTAGCTCAGGAAATACAGAAGTTTAGGCCAGATGTTATACATGTTCATAATTTCTTTCCGCTTGTTTCACCATCAGTTTACGACTTGGCTAATAGTTATGAAATACCAGTAGTTCAAACCCTACATAATTATCGGTTAATTTGTCCTGGAGCATTGCTATTGAAAGACAATACTATTTGTGAAAAGTGTGTTAAGGGAAATTTTACATATGCGATAATTAATAGGTGTTATCGACAATCATTTTTAGGATCGACATCGGTTGCATTGATGGATTTTATACACCGCCTGAGAAACACCTGGAATGAAAAAATTGATCGTATTATTTGCTTAACAGAGTTTGCCCGAAGTAAGTTTGTAGATGCTGGGTTTACGCATAGTAAAATTGTTGTTAAGCCAAACTTTGTTACAGAGAAGAAATTTTCTGGCTTTAAACGGGATAATATAGGTTTATTTGTTGGTAGAATCAGTGTTGAAAAGGGGGTTGATATTCTTGTTAAGATTAATGATCGAATAAATGGTAAGTTATTAATAGTAGGTGATGGTCCAGAGATTGAAAAATTAAGGGGACTTGATAACTATGTATTGCTGGGATTAAAGAAAAATGAGGAAGTGCAACGATTAATGCAGCAGGTGTCATTTCTTGTTTTTCCTTCAATATGGTATGAAGGATTACCAATGACCATATTAGAAGCCTTTTCAAATAAACTACCAGTTATTGCCACAAATATTGGTGCTATGTCTAGTGTAATTGATAATCATCGGACAGGCTTGCATTTTAATATCGATGATTGTGAGGAACTAATTGACCAAATAAATTGGGCATATAATAATTTCGATTCTATGCGTGAATATGGGATGGCCGCATACAATGAATACCTAAAAAAGTATAGCTTGCAGGTTAACTATAAAAAGCAAATTGAAATATATCAAGACGTAATAAATGAAAAAAAGAGACAGCGAGATTGATATTTTAGGCTACAATGTGTTTAAAGGGAAACTGGATTCAGAATCTTTTTTTGAAGGGAATGTGAAAATTGTTGTGAATACTATAAATGCCTATTCATATGTAATGGCGAAAAGTGATAGTAGTTTTCGTTATGCCTTGACAAATTCTGACATTTTACTTCCAGATGGTTTTCCAATACAATTGGCTTCTCATTTTCTTAGAGGAACTCGAATCGAAAAAATTGCTGGCGAAGATATCTTTAAGCACTTAATGTTTAACGCAAATATTGAAAAGCAAAAGGTATTTTTTTTGGGGGCTTCTGAAAGTACATTAACGAAGATTATTAATCGGGCTCAAGAAGAATACTCTGATGTTTGCATCGAAGCATATTCTCCTCCATTTAAGAGAACTTTTACTGAGGAAGATAATCGAATAATGATAGAAAAGGTAAACAGTTTTTATCCTGATATCCTTTTCGTTGGAATGACAGCGCCAAAACAAGAAAAGTGGGTTGAAAGTAATAAAAGTCAAATAAATGCAAGTATTATTTGTTCTATTGGAGCTGTATTTGATTTCTATGCAGGCACTGTTCAAAGACCGTCACAGTTTTGGATTAGGTTAAGGCTAGAGTGGTTTATTCGGTTGCTTAAAGAGCCTAGGAGGTTATGGAAAAGGTATTTAGTTTATTCACCAAAGTTCTTTATTGATGTTTTTAAAGCAAAGTTTAAAGGAACCTGAAATAGCTAATACTAGATTTGTAATAGCCTCATTGATATTGTTTTTTTTGTTAGATTCAGTAAATGGGGTATTGTTTTTTTATGACTTTAAATGGTTTGTTAGTCCTTCGACTATACCAAAGTTAATATGGCAAGCTATACTTATGGTTTTAATTATTAATAAGTGGGAACGCCTATTAAAACAAGAAAAGCTGTTCTTGCTATTTTCTTTTATTGTAATAATAACCAAAGCTGTTATATATTGGAAAAGTGGGACAAATATTATTTGGGGGATAAAGCATATTAATAAGTTATTTTTGTTTTTTTATGTAATGATATTTTTAAATCATTATAAATTTTCACAAAAAAAGGCCGCTTCAGTATTAGATTGGATTTTTGTTTTCAATTCAGCATTGATAATAGTTGGATTTTTGTTCCAAATTGAGTTTTTCAGGTCATATCCATATTCTGAAAGGTTTGGATATAGTGGTATTTTTCCAAGAATGTCAATTAATGACGTTTCACTATTTTATCTAATAGGTAATTTTTACCTCTTTTATAGATGGACTAAGAAGGTATGTCCAATGTGGATGTTTACAATTGTTTTCTTTGCTTCATTTCTAGTAGGAACAAAGGCTATTTATCTTCAAAATGTTCTTTTGATGGCATATGTAGTTTTGGTGGATGGGGTTTTGAGGAAGTATGTTGTTGTCGTTGGTTTATTTTCTATGGTTGTTCTTTTTAGTTTTTATAACTATTCATTTTGGGAAAAAATTTTGGACGATAAAGGAGTTTTTTATGCATTAACTTCGGTAAGAAGTGAATTGCTTCAGAACAGATTGCCTTTAGCTTTGGAAAATGGAAATATTCTTGATTTATTAATTGGTTTTGATAATCCATTTCAGTTTTTTGTGGAGATGGATCTTATTGATCTCTTTTTTACTTTAGGGATAGGAGGTACTGTAGGATTGGCATTTTTTTACAACAAAATACTTTTCAATTTTAACAGAAATCATTCATATGCTATTTTCTTTGTAGTTGTGTTTTTTGTTATGATTACAATTGCAGGCCGATATACATATAGCGGTGTTAATGCATTCTATTTACCTTTGTTTCTGTTCATGTTGAATGATGAAAAAAATTCCTGATTTCCTCAATTGATTTTATTATATGCCCGAGGTTTTGTATGAAGGGTGATCTATGAATCGTTTGGTTCGGAGAGTTATATACACAGAATAGCTAAAATCTAATTTATTGGGGTAGTGATTGGAAATAATATATTATAAATTGATATTTGTCTGGTATAAAATAATCTATCACATAGGATTTAGTCAGTATTGTTGATAATTAGGATTTAGATATCAATTACAGACTGATCTTTCATAAAGAAAACAAATACATGCCTAAAATAGCACTTATCACCGGTATTACCGGCCAAGACGGCGCTTACCTTGCCGAATTTTTATTGAAAAAAGGATACGAAGTACACGGTATTAAACGCCGTTCTTCATTGTTTAATACCGATCGTATTGACCATTTGTATCAGGATCCCCATGTGGAGAACCGTAATCTGATATTGCACTATGGTGACTTAACGGACTCGATGAACCTGACGCGTATTATCCAGGAGGTACAGCCTGATGAGATCTACAACCTGGCGGCTATGAGCCACGTGAAGGTAAGTTTCGATACACCGGAATATACTGCCAATGCCGACGGTTTGGGAACACTCCGTATTTTGGAGGCTATCCGCTTATTGGGCTTGACTGAGAAAACAAGAGTGTATCAGGCCTCTACATCAGAGTTGTATGGATTGGTACAGGAAGTGCCCCAGAAAGAAACAACGCCATTCTATCCTCGAAGCCCATATGCAGTGGCCAAAATGTATGCCTACTGGATTACTGTTAACTACCGCGAGGCCTATAATATGTATGCTTGTAATGGTATTCTGTTTAATCATGAGAGTCCGTTACGTGGAGAGACCTTTGTGACCCGTAAGATTACCCGAGCAGTATCAAAAATTGCCTTAGGTATGCAGGATTGCTTGTATCTGGGTAATATGGATGCCAAACGCGACTGGGGACATGCCAAAGACTATATCAAAGCCATGTGGTTGATTTTGCAGCAGGAGCACCCGGAGGATTATGTGATTGCTACCGGAGTAACGACTACCGTTCGCGATTTTGTGAAGATGGCCTTTGCAGAAGTAGGTGTTGAATTGGAGTTCAAAGGTGAGGCTGAAGCTGAAGTAGGTATTATCAAGGCTTGTTCTAATCCGGAATATCAAGTGGCCATTGGTACTGAAGTAGTAAAAGTAGATCCGGCTTATTATCGTCCTACAGAAGTAGAATTGCTAATTGGTGATCCGACTAAATCTAAAGAAAAGCTTGGCTGGGAGCCGGAATATGACCTGGCTGGTTTGGTTAAGGACATGATGGAGTCGGATGTGAAATTGATGAAGAAGGACCGCTATTTGAAAGATGGTGGGTATGAGGTGCTCAACTATTTTGAGTAAATAGAGGAGAGACGTGAGCGTTGAGAGATGAGTAATTAGGTAGATTAAATAGATAGATTCCGTATGGGGCAAATTTCAAGTTTCAGAGATTTAATTGTCTATCAAAAGGCCTATAAGATTTCCATGGAGATATTTGTTCTTACAAAAACATTTCCAAAAGAGGAAAGGTATTCATTAGTTGATCAGATTCGTCGCTCATCCCGCTCCATTTGTGCCAATTTATCTGAAGCCTGGGCAAAGAGAAGGTACGAAAAGGTGTTCATAAATAAATTAACCGATTGTTTAGGTGAAGAATTTGAGACAGAGACGTGGCTAAAATACGCAATGGATTGTAAATATTTGTCAGTAGAAGAGCATTCTAAGTTAATGCTTCAATATGAGGAAGTAAGAAAAATGCTTATTTCGATGATTAATTGCCCTGAAAAATTCTGCAAGTAAGATGACTCATCTCTTCCATCTCATTTCTCACCTCTTAACTTTTTATCATGAATAATAACTCCAAGATTTATATAGCCGGTCACAAAGGACTTGTTGGCTCAGCATTATGGAAAACACTGCAAAATAAAGGCTATGCCAATCTGGTAGGTCGTTCTATCAATGAACTTAACTTGATGGATGCTGTAGCTGTAGATAGATTCTTCGAAGAAGAAAAACCTGAATACGTGATTTTGGCAGCCGCTAAAGTAGGCGGTATTGTAGCTAATAATACCTATCGGGGGCAGTTCATTTATGAGAATCTGATGATACAGAATAACGTGATTCATTCGGCTTATGTGCATGGCGTGAAGAAGTTGTTGTTTTTGGGATCGACATGTATCTATCCCAAAGAGGCACCGCAGCCAATGCCTGAGAATTGCTTGCTAACCTCGCCACTCGAATATACCAATGAACCCTATGCGATTGCTAAGATTGCCGGGATTAAAATGTGTGAGTCCTACAACCTGCAGTATGGAACCAACTTTATTTCGGTAATGCCAACCAACCTGTATGGACCCAACGATAACTTCGATTTGGAGAAGTCGCATGTTCTGCCGGCTCTGGTTCGTAAAAATCATTTGGGTAAGTGTCTGCAGAATAATGATTGGACAGCATTGCGTGCAGACCTGAATAAAAATCCCATCGAAGGTATTAATGGCAGTAGATCAGAAGACGAGATTCTTAAAATATTAGATAAGTACGGCATTCGTTTAATGAGTGATCATTCGACCCATTCGCGTGTGTCAATTGAGATTTGGGGTACAGGTAAGCCAATGCGAGAGTTTCTTTGGTCAGAGGAGATGGCGGCTGCCTGTGTATATGTGATGGAAAATGTGGACTTCAAGGATACCTATGATTCAACAGGCAAAGAAGTGCGTAATACACATATCAATATTGGCACTGGAAAAGAAATTTCAATAAAAGATCTGGCTGAAACAATCAAAGCAAAAGTTGGTTTTGAGGGTGATTTGGTTTTTAATGCCGATAAACCGGATGGCACGATGCGTAAATTAACTGATCCGTCTAAAATTCATGAGCTGGGCTGGCATCACCAGATTGATATCGAAGAGGGTATTGAGAAGATGTATCAGTGGTATAAAAAATAGAAATGAGAGAAGAGAAGTGAGTGGTGAGAATGTCTCATCTCTCTCTCCTCAGTTCTCATCTCTAACCTTTTGAAATTATGAATAACAACTATCTTATCATCATGGCCGGCGGCATTGGTTCGCGTTTCTGGCCGATGAGTACACCCGAAACACCGAAACAGTTCCTGGATATCCTGGGAACAGGTCAAACCATGATACAGCAGACCATAAAGCGTTTGCATGGCATTGTACCTATTGAGAATGTATTTATTGTGACCAGTAAGAACTATAAGAGCATTATTAATGAGCAATTGCCTGAAGTGAAAGATGAGCAGATTTTGCTGGAGCCCTGCATGCGTAATACAGCACCTTGCATTGCCTATGCTACCTATAAAATTTATAAAAGAAATCCGCAGGCAAATATTGTTGTGGCACCGTCGGATCATCTCATCACTGATGAGACCGAGTTCAGGAGGGTGGTCAATAAAGGGCTGGAATTTGTAGCCTCAAACGATGTATTGCTCACGCTTGGCATTGCACCACATCGCCCTGAGACCGGCTATGGTTATATTCACGCTATATCGGGCAATGATACTTTCCGTAAGGTAGAAGCTTTTAAGGAGAAACCCAACCGGGCAACAGCCGAGAAATATCTGGCAGAAGGCAATTATTTTTGGAATGCGGGTATTTTTCTTTGGTCAGCTGCTTCTATTATGAAGGCCTTTCAGCAACATTTACCAGCAGTAGCCGGTATTTTTAAAGCCGGAACAGACAAATATTTCACAGTTGGGGAGCAGGCTTTTATTGATGAAGAGTTTCCAAAGTGTGAGAATATTTCGGTTGACTATGGCATCATGGAGCATGCTGAAAATATTTATGTATTGCCTGCCGATTTTGGCTGGTCTGACTTAGGTACCTGGGGCAGTTTATGGGAGAAAAGAACCCGTGATGAGCAGGGTAATAGTGTTGTTGGTTCAGAGGTGCAGTTATACGATTGTCAAAACAATATTGTCACAGTGGCGGATAACCGGAAAGTGGTGCTTCAGGGCTTGGATGATTACATTGTTACAGAAGCCAATGGCGTATTTATGGTTTGTAAAAAGTCTGAAGAGCAACGTATAAAGGAGTTTCAGAAGAACTGTTAGGGTTATAATGTACATTGCTGTTCGGCATGGATGTGAATGGGTAAACTCACGTGTTCATCATCGACCTTGGCCGGCAATGCCTTCACTTCACCGAACTCGATTTTCCAAGAAGCAGAGAGTGTTTCGTACCAAACCAGAACTTCTTTCTTTTTTAAGCTCAACTCTTTACGTCCTAATCGAAACATAGTTTCGAACGATTGAAAGTCAGTGATAAGAGTGGATTTTGCGTAATGGCTGCCTTGACGAAGGAAAAGGTAAGCCTGAAGCAATAAATCCATCTCTGGTGCGCAGTAATCACCTCTTTCAATCAGATTTTGCATCCTTTTTAAAAAGGATGTGCCTGCCCGGCACCGAGGGCTAAAGATATCTAAGTTGTATTTTAATATTTAACAATAAAGTGAATAAAGGGTAGCTCCTTGGGGGGATTTATTCCACCATAGTGAAAAGGCCGGGATGAGGTGATGAATTTATAGCTTATTGTAAACCAATTGTCTCCCTTGATTTTCGGACGCCCTAAGGATGCTACTAATAGTAGTTCTCATTAGGCGATTTCAGAAGTAATACATAGAAAGAAGAATCTATGAGGTTAATCTTAACTGATTAGTCTCTTTGTCTTTTCATAATAATTTATTGATTCATAATTCAAAGGATTCTTGTGACGATTAGACATAGCAATCCCATTAATTGAAGTGATTTTCGGTAAAAGGGTTTATGCTGCTTTGAATGCTTTATTTTGCATTCGCCTGCCTATTTCAAGAGCATTGCCAACATGGATGCCCATAAATATCCAAAGTATCTCAGTATCCTTTGTTCGGGCTTTAATTCTATTCAAATAATAATGTTGTTTATCCTTTCCAAAACTACCTTCCAGTCTGGTAGCCCGTTCTTTTTTAATTTGTGCAGCCAATTGTTTACGCTGGTGCTCATGCTTGCCTGCCCGTCCTTTTCGCACAAAATCAGTACGGATATTATTTGAGGAGGCAAACCTTCGGTTGGCATTAGTAGCATAAATAGCATCAGCACCAACTATCTTTGCTTTTGTATGCGTCAACGATTGAGCCAGGTGAACCGATGACTTAAAATGAGTGCCTTCATTAAAGGCGTCAAAACTGATATGCTCAATAAAACTGATGCCATTAATTTGTATTTTATTGACCTTAGCCCCGAACTCTACAGCTTTCGTTTCTTTTCCCCTGACAATTGGTCGGATATAGCTTTTTGAAAGGCTGACGATCCGGTCTTCCGGTGATTGACCTGTAGTGAATTTAAAGTTTTGCTGCGCCAACACTTTTTCAATAATTGCATACTGCCTGTAGTACTTCTCAGGCATTGAGGCATTAAGTTGCTGTGTAATAGTTGCCAGTTCTTCCAAAAGCTTTTGAAGTAACTTCAGCAGACCTCTGGTGATGGCAACTCTTTCTTTTTTAGGTTTACGCCGCTTACGGCTATAGTTCCAATAGCGTTGCTGCCATTTAATATATTTGCAACGGGGCATTGGTTGCTTATGGTAGTTACAAAGCAACTTTATTTGATTATAAGTAACCATTCGGCCTGATACATATTGCCAACTTTATTCCGGCGACCTAGTTTTGAAACAAAAACTATGCGCATAATCGAGTCAAGTTTTCGGG
>NZ_JAGTAR010000030.1 GCF_018156225.1 Carboxylicivirga sediminis | reverse complement strand
AGGAAAAGCTTAGAGTTTCACTTATAAATATTCATTTTCATCGTCATATCTGTTCACCATAGCTCGCTATGCTTTCACAAATATTCCTTGAAACTTAACATTTATAAGCGATTTGAGCCAGTAATTTTATGTCGAACTCAGGTTAATACTTATATTTAATTCTCTTTTTTTCACACATGAGCATCTACAGCGATATCTGCAATAAAAAATACAGCGTCAAAAAGACCTTCTATATTTTTCTGTCGTATGGCATTACCTCAGCCTTAATTGGCGTAATATTCTTAGGATTTGCTTGCCCCAAATGCCTGCTAAATATGCGGGCTGTAGGGCAAAATGCCGGTTACAGCCTGTTACTGGGTTATAGTCTTTTTAGCTTTGGCTTTATCTTCGGTTGGCTCGAGAATAAATATGTTGCCTGGATAAGTGCACCTATCAAGAGTTTAATCATTGTTTTGGTAAGCTCAACTATTTATAGCTCCCTGGTTATTTTTAGCGTCAACTGGCTTTGGCATTCATTATTGGGGCAAATACCGTTCAAAGAGTTTTATGCCCGCTATGCCTATATTATGTGGATTGAATTTGGCATTTTTTATTTCATCGCCCTATGGTTTTATGCACGCTCTTTCTTCATTCATTGGCGAAAAGAAGTTGAAAACCGGGAAAAGCTCAAACGACAGGCTTTGCAGCTTCAATATGAATCATTGAAAACACAGGTCAATCCACATTTTTTATTTAATAGTCTCAATGCGCTTACCACATTAATTGAGATGAATGTACCAGCTGCCAAACAATTTACACACGAGTTATCCTGCTTCTACAGGGACATACTACAATTAAAAAACAAAGAAATCATTCCTCTTGAAGAGGAAATACAAATTGTTAAACGGTATATCTACCTGCAGAAAATCCGTTTCGGAGACAATTTTACCTACCATATACCAGATATTAAGAGTAACAATCAGATGGTCATACCCTTATCTCTCCAGATGCTTGCTGAAAACGTATTTAAGCATAACAGCATATCCGCCAATAAGAAGGTCCATCTTGACATTCAGCTCTCTGATGATGAAGTTATCATATCCAACACATTTTACCCTAGAAAAGATAGTTCCAACTCTGGTACAGGACTTAAAAATCTGAATGAACGCATTCTTTACCTGACTAATAAACAACTTACTATAAAACAAGACCAACAATACTTTACCATTCATTTACCTCTAATCCAATTGGACAATGCGCATATTAATAGTTGAAGATGAACATCTGGCGGCTTCGCGCCTGTCGCAAATGATTAAGAAACTCCATCCTAATGCAGAAATTAGCAGTATCTGTGATAGTGTTGAGCTGTCGGTTGACTGGTTAAAAAACAATCCTCACCCCGATTTGGCCTTTTTTGATATTCAGCTGGGCGATGGCATCAGTTTCGATATCTTCGAGCAGTGCGATGTTCAGTTCCCGGTAATTTTCACCACAGCTTACGATCAGTATGCCATCAAGGCCTTTAAGGTCAATAGCATCGATTACCTGCTGAAACCCATCGAAGAAGAAGCATTGGGTGGAGCCATTAATAAGTTTTTGAATCAACAAAATAAGGACCTGACAAGCATCCATCACGCAATATTACAAACACAAACCCTCATACAGCAAAATAACTACAAAACCCGCTTTTTAATAAAGGTTGGTGAGCACCTGAGAATGATTAACTCCAATGAAATCAGTTTCTTCTACAGCGAAGAAAAGGCCACATTTTTGCGCACTCTGGATGGGCATAGTTATGCATTGGATCAAAGCCTCGACCAATATGAGATTCAACTCAATCCTGCTGATTTTTACAGGATAAGCCGTAAATACATTGTAAGAATCAGCGCTATTGCTGATATTATCAACTACAGCAACTCACGCCTTAAGCTTAAGTTAATAGGCATGCAGGCATCTGACGATGTAATTGTAAGTCGTGAGCGAGTTAAAGCATTTAAATATTGGCTGGAAGAAACGGCCGGATAAAAAGGAAGGGGAACATGTGCTCCCCTTTTAACCCTTAAAAAACTAACCCTAAAAACAAGCTGTAAAACAACCTGTTTGCTTTTAATATCTTATATCCTTGATTTCTGTAATTATCTGACAAATATAACTATTTGTTATCAATCTGTTAGCCACTTCACAAACAATTATTACACCTACATATTTTGTCGCATCCATTCAAAGAGACTTACAGCCGCCGCATGCGATACATTCATCGATTTAATTGACCCTGGCATTGGAATGTAAACAGCATGATGGCAACGCTTAAGTATCTCTTTCGACACACCGTATTTTTCATTCCCAAGCACCAGCAATAGTTTAACCGGCAATCGTTCAGTGTATAAATTAATGGCCCCTTCAGCTGTTTCCAATGCCACCATTTGATAGCCATCGGGCACCTCCAGGTTATCCAGGTTACACCATTCTACCGGCACATGCCCAATAGCAGCCCCGGCTGTTTTATTGACCTTACTCATTCGACAGCCCTCGCTGCCAACCACAATTACTTTTGAGGCGTTCACATTAGCTGCCAAGCGAATTATATTCCCAATATTCTCGGGTGTAGAGAAATTATCAGTAACAATGATTACATCAGCTCCATTAGCTATTTGCCCTTCATTTTCTTTATTGAAAAAGTATTTCGAATGTGTCTCGGGCATTTACTTTACACGTTTAAGTCCCATTGCTTCTGCCTCTTTTAGCAATAAAGCAAAAGCCTCATCAAAATTGTTGCCTATTTTCCCATCCAGAATCGCCTCCTTAATAATCGATTTTAAATCACCGATTTCTTTACATGGCTCTAATCCAAATGTCTCCATAATCACCTCACCGGTTACCGGAGGTTGAAAATTGCGTATATGGTCCTTCTCCTCAATCTCCTTAAGTTTTTGACGTACCACCCTGAAATTACGCATATAACGCTTCACTTTAGCCTCATTCTTTGAGGTGATATCAGCTTCACAAAGCGTCATTAAATCGTCAATATCGTCACCAGCTTCAAACAACAAACGACGTACTGCTGAGTCAGTTACCACATCCTCACTTAAAACAATAGGGCGCATGTGAAGCCCCACCATCTTTTGCACATATTTCATCTTCTCGTTGAGCGGCAGCTTCATACGACCAAAAATCTTTGGTATCATTTTCTGCCCGATGAAATTATGATTATGAAAAGTCCAACCGAGTTTTTTGTCGTAGCGTTTTGTGCGTGGCTTGGCTATATCGTGCAGAATGGCTGACCATCGCAACCAAAGGTTATCGGTATTAGGAACTATTCTATCCAACACTTCCAGCGTATGGTAGAAATTATCTTTATGTGCCCTGCCATCTACCTTATCAACACCCTTCATGGCCTGAAACTCGGGAAAAATAATTTCTAATAGGCCGGTCAACTCCAACAACTTAAAGCCTATTGAGGGTCTGTCTGCCATCACAATCTTATTCAGCTCATCGGCTATGCGCTCACCTGAAACAATATCAATTCGGTCTCTTTGAGCTTTAATTCCTTCAAAGGTCTTTTCCTCTATCCGAAAATTCAACTGGGTAGCAAAACGTATGGCACGCATCATGCGCAAAGGATCATCCGAAAATGTCACGCCAGGCTCTAAAGGCGTTCGTATGATACCGTTCTCCATATCTTCCATGCCATTAAATGGATCAACCAAGGTGCCGTAATCGCTTTTATTAAGACTCAGAGCTAAGGCATTTATGGTAAAATCACGGCGATTTTGATCGTCTTCAAGAGTACCGTCTTCGACAATGGGCTTGCGCGAGTTTCGCTGATAGGATTCTTTACGAGCGCCTACGAACTCTACTTCCAAATCGCGGTAACGTAACATGGCCGTACCAAAATTTTTAAATACGGTTAAACGAAGACCTCCCAGCTTTTTCGCTACCCTCTCAGCCAACTCAATCCCGCTCCCCACTACAACCACATCTATATCTTTAGAAGGTCTGTTCAGGTACAAATCTCTTACAAAACCACCTATTACAAAGGCGGGACAATTCATTTCATTACATATATCTCGAATGGCATGAAAAACAGCATGATTTAAGCTCTTTTCCACCCTTTTTTGTGCTTCTTGTATCATATTGCTGACAAAATTACAACATTATTATGGCATTTTGACCATTTTTGGCAGATATAGGGTTTGGCACAGTAATTGTTTTATCGACACATATACATTTGTAGATATTTAGAATTATTTATTAACTTTGCAGTATTCACAAACTAAAAAATAGAAATTATGGTACAACATTTGACCAACGAAACATTCAAAGAAAAAGTTTTCAACTATACAGACAGTAAAGAGTGGAAGTTTGAGGGAGACAAACCAGCTGTTATTGATTTTTACGCCGACTGGTGTGGACCATGTAAAATGGTAAGCCCAATCCTCGATGAATTATCAACTGAGTTTGATGGAAAAATAGACATTTATAAGGTGGATACCGAAACCGAGAGAGAGTTGGCTGGAGCATTTGGTATCCAAAGTATTCCTTCCATTCTGTTTATTCCGAAAGACGGACAGCCCCAAATGGCGCAAGGAGCTTTACCCAAAGACACCTTCATTAGAGCTTTTAAAGATGTTTTGAAAGTAGAAAAATAATTGACTGACGCCATAACAAGCTGTTAAAAGCCTGTTAAACTGGGTTTGGATAACAACTAATTTATAGGTAACGGAGTTTAACTTACAGATTGAGAAATAATAATTTGAAGAAGATATGAAGAAGATAGGTTTATTTGTTTTGATAGGCATAATAGCCACCTCTATAGCTGGCTTTGAGCTATATTCAACTACCAGCGATGAAGCCAAGGCTGCTAAAGAAGAAAACTCTGTTATCTATTTAGATGCCCAAAGCTTCAAAGAAAAGGTATTTGATTATGAAAATAATACCGAGTGGAAATATGAAGGCGAAGTACCGGCCATATTAGATTTTTACGCCGATTGGTGTGGACCTTGCAAAATGCTTTCGCCCGTACTAAATAACATTCAAAAGGAATACGATGGCAAGATTCAGATTTATAAAATCAATACTGACCAGCAGCGAGAGTTATCCGCCACCTTTGGAATACGAAGTTTACCAACCATTGTTTTTGTTCCTCTGAAGGGAGAGCCACAGGCAGCTATGGGATACCGCTCACAAAACGATTTAGAGACAATGATTAGCGAAATATTACAAGTAGAAAAGTAATTATCGCAATTAGATTATAAATTGAAAGCCGAAGATTTTTTCTTCGGCTTTTTTTTGTTTAGGAACTTATTTTTCGTTTACCTTTGGCCCATCAAATTATTCGGGGTGCCTTACTTTACAGGCTGAGATTACACCCATTGAACCTGATGCAGGTAATGCTGTCGCAGGGATATGAATGACTCTCTATTTGGCTTCCCGTATAAATGTTAGACAGACAATGAACATTTTCATCAACGGGCAAGCAACAGACATGCCTGATAACACATCAATTGACGATGTATTGCAACGCATCGGACAAATACAAACCGGCGGCATTGCCGTGGCAATTAACGACATGGTTATTCCAAAGAGTCAATGGGCCAAAGCTCATGTTTCTGACGGTGACAAAATTCTAATCATTAAAGCCAGCCAGGGCGGCTGATCCTTAACCTTTACAATTATGACTAAAAGCAAAATATCACAGGAAGGGCTGACTACCGGTCCTTTTCCTAATTCGAAGAAAATATATGAATTGGGCCAGATTCATAACATCAAAGTAGCGCATCGCAGCATTGAACTGAGCGATACCAAAACAAGTGAAGGTGAAATATTCCAGAATCCACCCATAACAGTTTACGACACCAGCGGTCCTTATACAGATCCTGATTATGTGGTTGATTTGGAAAAAGGCTTACCAAAAATTAGAGAACAGTGGATCAAAGAACGCGATGATATTCAGGAATTGGAGCAGCTAAGTTCTGAATATGGCCAGATGCGCCTGGCAGACAAAAAGCTGGACCATTTACGATTTGACCATGTGAGTAGCATGCCGCTTAAAGCCAAAGACGGACGCTGTGTTACTCAATACTATTATGCCTGTCAGGGCATCATTACACCAGAGATGGAGTATGTGGCCATTCGTGAGAATCAGCAGATTCAACAAGTGAAAGAAAGCTATCGCGAGCATCGTGGGCAGTGCTTTGGCGCGCAGATTCCAGAAAAGGAAGTAACCCCTGAGTTTGTAAGAGACGAGATAGCGGCCGGTCGTGCGTTTTTGCCTGCCAATATCAACCACCCCGAAACAGAACCAATGATTATTGGCCGTAACTTTTTAGTGAAGATCAATGCCAATATCGGAAATTCACCAACTACTTCATCCATCGAAGAAGAGGTGGAGAAGGCAGTTTGGGCAGTACGCTGGGGTGCCGATACTATTATGGATCTGTCAACAGGTGATAATATCCACGAAACACGCGAATGGATTGTACGCAACTCTCCGGTACCAGTGGGCACAGTGCCTTTATACCAGGCGCTTGAAAAAGTAAACGGCGACGTTGAAAAACTATCATGGGAAATATACCGCGATACGCTGATTGAGCAAGCTGAGCAGGGTGTTGACTATTTCACTATACATGCCGGATTATTATGGAAACACATTCCATCAACCATCAAACGCGTAACAGGTATTGTGTCACGTGGTGGTTCTATTATGGCAAAATGGATGCTTTATCATCACAAAGAAAATTTCCTGTACACCCATTTTGATGAAATTTGCGACATATTGGCAGCTTACGATGTTGGCGTTTCTTTGGGAGATGGTTTACGACCAGGTTCTATCGCAGATGCCAACGACCGGGCTCAGTTTGGCGAATTGGAAGCATTAGGGGAGTTAACGCAGAAAGCACGGGACAAATATGTGCAGGTAATTATTGAGGGTCCGGGACACGTACCTATGCAAGGTATTAAAGAAAACATGGACCTGCAGTTGGAACATTGTAAAGAAGCGCCGTTTTATACCTTAGGGCCATTAACAACAGACATCGCTCCCGGCTACGACCACATCACATCAGCTATTGGTGGTGCTATGATTGCCTGGCACGGAACAGCTATGCTTTGCTATGTAACACCCAAAGAACATCTTGGATTGCCGGACAAGCACGATGTAAAAACCGGTGTGATCACCTATAAACTGGCAGCTCATGCAGCTGATGTTGCCAAGGGTTTTCCTGGTGCGCAATTCCGTGATTTTGCCATGAGCAAAGCCCGCTTCGAATTCCGTTGGAAAGATCAGTTTTCACTGGCACTCGATCCGGAAACAGCAATGCAATACCACGATAAAACCTTGCCAGACGAAGGCTATAAGTCATCGCACTTCTGTTCGATGTGTGGCGAGAAGTTCTGCTCGATGAAAAGCACAATGGAGGTCAGAGACTTAGCTAAGAAGCTCGAAGATAAAAAAGAATTATTCAAAGAATCGGGTGGAGAGTTATATATGTAACGAATAACAGTTATTTTTGTGCCAGAATAAAACTAAACTTTATGAAGCCAATTGTAATTTGTTATCCAACCCAACTTAATAAGGAAGTTGAAGCAATTAATGCTTTGTTTGAGGCCGGACTTGAAATTTTACATGTACGAAAGCCAGCTTACAGCGAAGCGGACATGATCGCATTTATCGATTCTATTGATGCTCAATATCATAATCGCATTGTGGTGCACAGTCATCTTTCTATTGTGGAACCTAAAGGTCTGAGAGGCGTTCACTTTACCTCTTACAACCGCCACCTGATTGATGATTACAGCAATAAAGCAATGCCCAAAAGCATCTCGGTGCATTCGATGAGCGAGCTTATTAACTTGAGTGAATCATTCAACTATGCTTTATTAAGCCCGGTTTTTGAAAGCATCTCGAAAGAAGGATATGGCCCGGCCATTGACCAGACCATACTTAAGAAATTTTTAGCCACAATTCATGATGTCAAGGTATTGGCACTGGGTGGCATCGACCACAAAAACGTGGATGTTGCCAAGGAGCTAGGCTTTGATGGTGTTGTTTTACACGGACATCTGTGGGCGCAATTTGAAAATGACGGTGACATTGAAGGTGTCGTTGAACGCTTCAAAGAGGTCACTGAAAAATGGACTTAAACAAATGAATGAAAGACCTTATGTACTGAGCATTGCCGGATTTGACCCATGCAGTGGCGCAGGTGTTACAAGTGATATTAAAACGTTTGAACAACATAAGGTCTACGGCTTAGGCGCTGTAACGGCTATTACCTATCAGAATGAATCAGACTTCGAGGGTGTTAAATGGCTGTCGGTTGAAGAGATAATTAAACAGCTTAAACCGCTTGCTGAGCAATACAGTCCAAAAGCTATTAAAATTGGTTTAATAGAGTCGGCTGCGACTCTTAGTCAAGTTTTGGATTGGATAAAGAAAAACTGGCCAGAGGCTTTTATTGTATGGGATCCCATATTAAAAGCTTCTGCCGGATTTCCATTCCACACTCACCTTCACCAAAGCATACATGAACTACTAAGAGAGAAGGTAGACCTTCTCACTCCCAACCTGCCCGAATACTCGCTACTATTTGACGATTCAGATGCAAAAGTACTCGCCAATCAGCTGGAGACATCTATTCTCATTAAAGGTGGTCACTCCAAGGGCAACACCGTTTGCGACACACTCTACAGCTACTCACAGGAGACTATAAAGGTAGCTTCTGAAAAAGTTAAGGGAGACTGGCAAAAGCATGGTACAGGTTGCATACTTTCAGCAGCAATCGCATCAGAAATTGCACTTGGTAAAACCTTAGCTGCCGCTTGTCACTCAGCCCATTTTTATGTAAAAAAAATAATTAGCAGCAACAACACCCTGTTGGGCTATCATTATAATACCATTGATTAATCATACAACTATGCAAAAGAAATCAATCGCACGCTTGCAATTTATTACCTCCCCTTCTACTCAAAGCTATTTACAGCAAATACAGTCGGTAGTGATGGGTGGCACTAACTGGGTGCAACTGCGCATGAAAGAAGAAAAAACAGAGGATATTGAAAAAGTAGCCCTTGAAGCACTCAGCTTTTGCATGGATAATGGCGCTACTTTTATTATGAACGACCATGTGGATATTGCTGCCAAAATTGGTGCGGATGGTGTTCACCTGGGTAAAAATGACATGGCTCCCGATGATGCTCGTGCTATTTTGGGGCCACAATCCATCATTGGTGGCACCGCCAATACGTTTGACGACATCAAGCGTCTGGCCGACTTAGGGGTTGATTACATTGGTTTAGGGCCTTTCCGTTTTACCGAAACGAAAAAGAATTTAAGCCCTGTACTTGGCTCCCAAGGCTATATGGCTATCCTTAATCAATGTAAAGAAGCCGGGATCAACCTCCCTGTGATTGCCATTGGCGGACTAATGCCTGACGACCTGCCCGAACTGTTTAAAACAGGCGTACATGGGGTGGCCATCTCATCATACATAGCTAAAAGTGAACAACCAGGTGCTACAACTCTTGATTTATTGCAGGAGATTGGACGTTACAGCTCGGCCAACTGGACCAGATTTCATTAATCAGAAAGGCAATTGTTTAACAGGCAGAAGTTTAAAAAAAAGACACTAATAACACAACCATAACAGCTATAAGCTGACAGCTAATAGCTATAAGCCAAGTAAAATGACTCCACTCCAATTAGGCGATAAAACATTTTCATCACGATTATTTACCGGAACTGGTAAGTTTGCTTCCAATCAACTGATGCAGGAAGCCATTGAGGTAAGCGAATCGGAACTCGTAACCGTGGCCTTGCGCCGCGTTGATATGAACAACCAGGCCGATGACATTCTAAAACACCTGAAGCACAAACGTATCAACCTGTTGCCCAATACTTCGGGCGTGCGAACGGCCAAAGAAGCTGTCTTTGCCGCTCAACTAGCTCGTGAAGCTCTGGAAACCAACTGGCTGAAACTGGAGATTCATCCGGATCCTAAATACTTACTGCCCGACCCGATTGAAACATTAAAAGCAGCTGAAGAACTGGTAAAACTTGGCTTTATCGTACTGCCATATGTACAGGCCGATCCCGTTCTTTGCAAGCGACTTGAGGAGGTGGGCACTGCAGCCGTAATGCCATTGGGCGCACCCATTGGTTCGAATCAGGGTTTGCAAACCAAAGAGATGCTGCGCATTATTATTGAGCAAAGCCAGGTACCGGTAATTGTGGATGCGGGTATTGGTGCTCCTTCGCATGCCGCCCATGCCATGGAGATGGGAGCCGATGCAGTGCTTGTCAATACCGCTATTGCTGTTTCGCCCAATCCGACTGAAATGGGAAAAGCCTTTAAGCTGGCGGTAGAAGCCGGGCGCATGGCCTTTGAAGCCAAACTGGCCCAAAAATCGATGGGTGCAGAGGCCTCCAGCCCTTTGACAGCTTTTTTGGATGAATTGTAAGACATGGCTGACAGCTTATAGCCCATAGCTACTAGCTATTTACACCTTACAATTAAAGACAATTGCCTATAATACTGACGATAGATGAAAACATTTGAAGAGGTGCACGCTTCACACGATTGGGAAAGTACCAAAGCATCGATACAAGATAAAACCGGGGCTGATGTTGAACAAGCCCTTTCAGCCCACAAGGCAACATTAGAGGATTTTAAAGCATTAATCTCACCAGCGGCAGAAAGCTACCTGGAGCATATGGCGCATAAAAGCCGGGCAATTACCCAGCGCCGCTTTGGTAAAACCATCCAGCTATACATTCCGCTCTACCTGTCAAATGCTTGTGCCAACGCCTGTGCTTACTGCGGATTTAGCCACAACAACAACATCACACGCATTACTTTAAACAAAGAACAAGTGTTGCAGGAGATTGCTGTGATCAAAGAAATGGGCTTTCAGCATTTGTTGCTGGTAACAGGCGAACACCCCAAAGAGTGCGGTTTTGACTACCTGAAAGAGATAGTTGAACTGGTCAAACCTCACTTCCCATCGGTTTCCATTGAGGTACAGCCCATGCAACAAGAGGAGTACGAAGGACTGATTCAACTGGGACTGCACACGGTGTATGTTTATCAGGAAACCTACAACCGGACAAACTATAAAACGTATCATCCCAGAGGTAAAAAGTCGGATTTTGCCTATCGACTGGAAACACCAGAGCGCCTGGGGCGTGCACACATTCATAAAATTGGCATTGGCTGCCTGCTGGGGCTTGAAGACTGGCGCACCGATTCATTTTTTACCGCCCTGCACCTTAACTACCTGGAGAAAACCTATTGGCGCACCAAGTACAGCATCTCCTTCCCGCGCCTGCGTCCCCATGTAGGATCATTCCAGCCCAATGTGGACGTGACTGATAAACAACTGGCACAGCTGATTATGGCTTACCGTATTTTTAATCCGGATGTTGATCTGTCACTTTCAACACGCGAGAGTAAAGCGTTCAGAAACAACATGCTGCAATTGGGAGTGACAGCCATGAGTGCCGGTTCGAAAACTGAACCAGGTGGCTATGCTGTTTACAACAAAGCACTTGAGCAATTCTCTGTCAATGATGACCGCAGCCCAAAAGACATATGCGAAATGATTAAAGCTGGCGGTTACGAACCTGTATGGAAAGACTGGGACGATTGTATGCATTAATTGGTTTCATTACTTTTGGACAAACAACACCTATATGAACACAGCTTCAGGCTCTCCCACAATTTCACTGATAATCTCAACCTATAATCGTCCGCAGGCATTATATCACGTTCTGCAATCGGTTAGAATACAAAAGGAAATGCCACATGAAGTGATTGTAGCTGATGATGGCTCAGGCGAGGAAACCCGTCAGGTAACTGAACAATGCCAAAAGGATTTTCCGGTACCACTTATCCATGCCTGGCAAGAAGATTTAGGATTTAGACAAGCAGCGAATAAAAATCATGCTGCTTCAAAAGCCAGTGGCAGTTACCTGCTGTTTCTTGATGGCGATTTGGTGATGCACCCCGATTACATCAAGGATAACAGAATGACTGCCAGTAAAGGCTACTTTGTGGTTAACACCCGGGTAATGCTGGACGAAACCTTCACTGAAGAGATATTCAAAAAGAAGCAGTTTAGCATCTCTGCCAGCCAGCTCTCTAATCAAAAGAATAGCAAAAACGGCCTTCATATTCCTTGGTTGGGTTCGCTGATACCCACCAGGCAAAAGCTAAAACCCTGCCGGGGCGGGCTGATGGGTATATGGAGAGAAGATTTTGTGGCCGTTAATGGCATGAATGAGGATTTTGTGGGCTGGGGACACGAAGATACCGACTTATTTATTCGCCTGTTCAACTATGGATTAAAGCGGCACAATAATAAATTCAGAGCCCTGACCTATCACCTCTATCATCCTATTGAAAACACCGATAATGCACACAATAATAAAGCACTGGCTGAAAAAATGAAGGGCAATAGTAGCTATTTCTGCCCTAACGGACTGGATAAATACCTGACGAAATAATAATTTTACAGAAACATCTTCCATTCAACAACTTAAAAGGATGGGTGATTTAAATAGGACAAAAAGGTCTTGTTTTTCTTTGATAATAGTAACGGGCTGGCTACTTTTGCGCCCAATTCCAATGGGGTGCCCCTTCAGGGGCTGAGATTATACCCTTCGAACCTGGCCGGGTAATGCCGACAAGGGAACAGAGTATCTCCAAATTATTCCTCATTGCGGTATTTGTTAATAACTTAAACTGCGTAATTAAAATGAAGAGGTTTTATTACTTTATGCTGTTAGCCCTTTTGACGGTTTCAGCATTTGCACAAACGACCATTAACGGAAAAGTGACCGATGAAAGCGGCGAAGCTCTCGTAGGTGTTAATGTCATCATTAAAAATTCATTTAACGGTACCATCACCAATGCCGATGGCGAATACCGTATTTCATCAAAAGAATCCACTCCTACCCTGGAGTTTTCGTATGTCGGCTACAAAACTCAAACAATTGAGGCCAACGGAACAACTGTTGATGCAAAGCTTAAAACTGTTGCGGTATTGACCGACGAAGTAATCGTATCGGCCATTAAAGCAGATAGTAAATCACCAATAGCCTATACCAACATCACCAAGGCTGAGCTTCTGCAACGACCGGCGGCAGATGACATCCCCTACATGCTGAGTCTGACACCATCGGCAGTAGCTACATCAGAAACTGGTATAAGCGTGGGATATACTGCCTTGCGCATCAGGGGTACCGACCCTACGCGTGTGAATGTGACCATTAACGGCGTGCCGTTGAACGACTCTGAAAGTCAGGGTGTTTTTTGGGTGAACATGCCCGACTTCACCTCATCGGTGGATGAAGTGCAGATCCAACGCGGTGTTGGAACCAGCACCAACGGAGCTGCGGCCTTTGGTGCCAGCATCAATTTCCAGACAACATCTATCAACGATCAGGCATCGGCACGTATTGAGAACACTGCCGGATCGTTCAATACCTTTGTAAATTCAGTGAATGCCAGCACGGGCCTGCTGAATGATAAATTTGCCTTCGATGTCCGCTATTCTAAACTTCAGTCGGATGGTTACATCGACTATGCTTTCTCCGACCATCAGTCACTATACGTGAGTGGAAGCATGCTAACAGGCAATGGGCTGTTAAAACTCAACCTCATCCATGGCGACCAGCAAACAGGCATCAGCTGGTGGGGTGTACCACAGGAGCTATTGTTTAAGCCAGAGTGGGCCGGCGACGACTGGAAACCAAACCGCACCTATAATCCTGCCGGAGAATATACCGATGAGTATGGCAATACACAATACTACGAAGGACAAACAGATAACTACAAGCAAACACACTATCAGCTATTCTACTCCCATGCTGTCAATAAGCGCTTTAACCTCAATGGCGCTGTTCATTACACACGTGGCGATGGTTACTACGAGCAATATAAGGAAGATGAAGCCTATGCAGATTATGGCTGGACACCTGTTGTCATCGGTGGCGAAACCATTGATGAAACGGACTTGATTCGCCAGAAGTGGCTGAAGAATGATTTCTATGGTTTTACCGCATCGGCCAACTACAGTGGCGATAATTATTCAACCTCATTTGGTGGTGGCTGGAACCGTTACGAGGGCGACCACTTTGGTGAGGTGATTTGGGCACGCTATGCCGGCAAAACAGAGAAAGGTGATCGCTGGTACGATAATTATGGTGAAAAAACCGACTATAACGCTTTTGCTAAAGTCAATTACCAACCGTTAAATGGGTTAAATACTTTTATTGACCTTCAGCTTCGCCAGATTAACTACCTGATGAATGGTATCGATGATGACTTGGCTCCTTTAGTGCAATCACACAATTTCAATTTCTTTAACCCTAAAGTGGGCCTATCGTACGATATCAATAAACAGCAGCAGGCCTATTTCTCAGTTGGGGTGTCAAACCGCGAACCCACACGCAGTAACTTTAAAGATGCTAAAGGCGATGCATCGAGCTACCCTAAAGCAGAACGATTAATCGATTTTGAGACAGGCTATAACTATCGCTCCAGCAATCTATCTGCCAGCATCAACTTCTTTTACATGCTGTATGATGACCAATTGGTGCCAACCGGTGAAAAGAACAATGTGGGAGCCGATATCATGACCAATGTTAAGGATAGCTACCGCACCGGTGTAGAATTGGTATGGGGTGCTAAAATTACTAAAGGATTAAGCTGGGATGCCAACCTCTCGCTTAGTGCCAACAAGATTAAGAACTTTGTTGAGTACTCTTCATTATCTGATGCCGATTGGAACACCATTGGACAAAAGGTAACTGAACTGGGGACCACCGACATTGCCTATTCGCCCAATGTCATCAGTAGTAGTATTTTAAGCTACGCTTTTAACTCCAACATTAAAGCAAGCCTGATCTCTAAATACGTTGGTGAGCAATTTTTTGATAATACATCAAGCGAAGACCGAAAACTAGACGCTTACTTTATCAATAATCTTAAGGTTGACATCAACCTATTCCCACAGTTTGCCAAGCGTATTGGCTTACAATTAATGGTTAATAACCTGTTTGATGTGGAATACGAAAACAATGCCTATGGTGGCAACTATTATCAAAGAGATGCCAATGGTGTGGATACAGAATACACCTGGGCGTACTATTATCCTCAGGCAGGCCGTCATTTCATGAGCAAGCTGGTGCTTGAATTTTAATACCGCTTTATATACTCCTGACAAAGCCCGCATCGTGTGAAGCGGGCTTTGTTTTTATAGGTTTTAAATCTTCTATTCAGGCAAGCTCAAAGGGATTATCGACTACACACCTACTCCACATCAATTAATGACACTAGCTGGTCCAACTCAGCGTTACAATACAGTAAATAGCCCGCGCGCAGGTTGCTTATCACCTCTTGTAAGCGTTCCCTGGTATGGCTGATAAATTCCTCCCTTGCCAATGCATATAACTCATCAAAGCTGATGACTTTTTTAGCGCTTGCCTTCAGTACAAAGGCATACTCAGGTTCGCCAAAAACAATATTTTCAATCTCGCTGCCATCACAATACTCGGTATAATACAACACACCGTTATGCGTTTGCACGGTGTAGCTGAAACGGTGCTGCTTGTAATAGTTTTCAGCCTCTTCAAGTCTGTCCCACTCCCGTACATTAGCAGCCACATTGCGCTGATAACGGAATAGGTGAAACCGCTCATCATGGTCTGAAAAGCTGCCAGGTAGCAAATACGATAGCTCATCAACAGTATAATTTCCCACTTCGTTATCGGGCATCAACTTGTAATACTTCGACATGGATGACAACACCAGCGTAACATAGTTGTGTGAAAATTCTACAATCGGATGATTATAAAAGAATCGCAGGAAATGCAGGTTATTCATACACTCCTGCACATCGCCCTCGGTTTCCCCAGGCACATGCTTAATCACATTCACATAGGGGTATATGCCATTTTTCAGGGCATATTTGATAAACTGCACATTATCAGAAAATGTATTGCTCTTATTCATCTTCTTAAGCAAACCGTCGGATAAACCATCGTAGCCAATAAACAGGTTTTTGAAACCGGCAATGGCCATCTTTTGCATTAATTCTTTTGAGTAATGCCTGTTTGGTATTATCTCGGCCCAAAAAGAAAAGTCCTCCTCTGTTTGGTACTTCAGGTCAATCAGCAAATCGAGCAATGTTTCAAAATGCTTTAAACTGCCAAACGTATCGCTATCAACAAACGTAAAAGTAGTGGAACCATACTCCTGATTGAGGGTGGCAATCTCATTGACAACACATTCAGGGCTTCGTGCCCGTAACTTATACCCCTTGTTAAAATCGCAGAAATTGCAACGGTGCCAGTGACAAGAGCGGATGGAATTGATGGGAATACTTATTTGCTCACGATCTTCATCCTTCGGGAAAGCACTTAGGTAATCACTGTAATCAGGATAGGTGTAATGCTCGAAATCGAGGTAGTCACTTGTGTTCTGCTCCGATTGCACAAGGGTGTTTCCATTACGGTAAAATAAACGCGGTACACCAGATAAATCTGTTTCTTGAGCATTCATCTGAGTGGCCAACTCTAATAACGGATATTCCCCTTCGCCCCAGCTTGCATAGTCAAAGGCCGGGCATAACCTCATCGCTTCGCGCGCCACCTCATCGCTGCCAAATCCTCCTATAACCACCTTCACATGAGGCGCCACTTTCTTCAACTCTTCAGCCAGGATAATACCAGGTATCCATTGGTTAAACTTAGCCGTGATACCAAACAAACTAATCTCAGTCCAATCAATTGCCGCTAATCCCTCTCTGATTCGACTTTTGATTTCAGTTTTTGCATCTTTTAAAAACTCAGCATAGTGGTTGATATCTGAACTGATATAATCGGGGTTTAAGGCCTGTAGCTTAGATAGTATCCGCCTATTACCATTGGCATTGCCATGTTGATCGTTTAGTATAGATAAAAAAGGCAACAGGCGATCTTCGGTATCTTCGCTATCGGTAAAATCACTCATCACCGACAAGTCAAAATTCCAATACTTTATGGCTGTTTCAAAACCGTTTTCATTCATAAAGGTCTTAAGAATAGAAAGCGAAATGGATGGACTGTAAATATCGGCTGGTGGCAAACAGTTTAATAGTATTCTCATTGGATATATATGGCGATGGTATTTATTCTATTGCTGTGCAAAGGTAGGTAAATATGGTGTAATCGCCTTTTTCTGCTTGGATTCGCAGGCTGTTTATTCAAATCATCTACCCATCTTCATTATGGCTCAAACACTTTCACGAAGCTACACCCATACACATCGGATTATTCATTTACACTTAACCCACGCTTAATTTACCAACGGCCCATTATTCCTTACTTGCGGCCGCAAATAAAACTTACAAGACACATGGACGGCTCATTTTACGAACACCAGAAAGCAATTATCACAAATGTAATTGATAACCCAAGCCGGTTTGAAAAAGAAATATACAAATCGCGCTTATGGTTAACTGACAGTGAACAGGACAAACTGTGCGAATGGCTGGAAGCGAACTACCCTGAGCAGTACAAACAACTACTGCAAAACCTGCAATTTAAGCATCAAACCAATAAAGCATATATGATTTCGGCGTGAGTTTAACCGTGCTTTTTTGTGGAAACCAGGCGAATATGCTTAGTGCCTGAGTGATGTCAGATAAAGTCTTCTTACCTGCCTGTCGGTATTCATTGGAATGGCACAGTTTTAATCATATGGTATCGTGCTGTAGTCTTGTTACCGTCATTGACTGCCCCTCCAGATAACAGGTCGCTCACCTCCTGCTTTTTGCGCTTCACACCTGCCTATTGTCGTTTCATGCATAAACACCTCCTATTTTATATCGCAGGCGATATTTATTCATCAGCTTTATCTATATTTGTATCGCGCACGACACTTATACGCTATTAAGACAATAAATACATAATAAACGAAAGCTATGACCAACAATTTTTACCAATTCGAAGCCAAAACTCTGCAAGGCAAAACTATTAACATGAGCGACTATAAGGGCAAAACTGTATTGGTGGTGAACACAGCCAGCAAGTGCGGCTTAACTCCCCAGTACGAAGGCCTCGAAGCCTTATATCAAAAGTACAAAGACAAAGGTCTGGTTATACTAGGGTTTCCGTGTAACCAGTTTGGCAACCAGGAGCCAGGTGATGAAAAATCCATATCGGAAGGCTGCCTGATCAACTATGGCGTGAGTTTCCCGATGTTTGCCAAGGTAGATGTGAATGGGGAACAAGCTCATCCCCTGTTTAAATACCTCAAGAGTGAACTGGGCGGACTGCTGGGCAGCAAAATCAAGTGGAACTTCACCAAATTTATAATTGATGCCAACGGGCAGCCCATAAAACGGTTTGCACCCGTTACCAAGCCAGCTAAAATTGACACTTTCCTATCTAAAATTTTGGCGTAGTTTTGCATTGAGATTGGGGAGCTGTTAAGGTTCCCCAATAAACCAAACAACATACAATGGCCTACGAACAATTAAAACTTGAGAACCAGCTTTGTTTTCCTGTGTATGCTGCATCAAGGCTGATAACCCGTGAATACCAACCACATCTGGATCGGCTGGGTATCACCTATCCGCAGTACCTGGTGTTTATGCTGCTATGGGAGCAGGACGAACGCAGTGTCAATGAAATTACACAAAAACTCATCCTGAATACTAACACGGTTACGCCGCTGCTGAAGCGGATGGAAAAGCAAGGGTTTATCACGCGCACAAAGTCGACAGAAGATTCGCGCAAGGTGATTATTAAGCTGACCACCAAAGGTGACGAACTGCAAGAGCAAGCAGCTGTGATACCCGAGTCGCTTGTGAAAAAAATAGCTGGCGACAACATGAACATTGAGACCCTGAAACGATTAAAGAGCGATTTAGACCAGCTGATTAAACTACTGAATAAATAAGGTTATATCTCCATGGCGAGAATTGATGCCCATAACATTGAAATTGCATTATTAAAGCTGCCAATCAATCTTCCCCTGGGGAAAACAAAGTTTCGCTAATGCCTTTGAAGTTTAACACAAATTGGCAAGTGCCGAAGGCGATGGGGAAATACGGCCGTCTTAACTTTTAAGGTTATATCGTTACACCACCTGTGAGGACAAACGCGGTAGCTAGGGTAATAACTGAGGGTATTAAAATTCCGCCATTTATTCACATTTTAGCTTACTCAAAACTACTCACTAACACCGAGCTCCTTAAGCACTTCTTTGGTTATAACAATGCGTTTTCCCAGAATACTCTTGAAATCCTTGTCTTCAATGTTCATGGCAAAATAATAGAGCTCATCGCCTTTTTCAACAAAGCCAATAACCCAGCCTATGCAGTTACCATGCCTAATTTCGCCGGCACCGGTTTTATAGTATAAGGTGTAGTCATCATTCTGCTCCTGCAGCATCCCTTTTTTAATGGAGCTAACGGTTGATGGTGACAGATTGAAGGCATTAGTATATAGCTGCCGAAGAAACGCAATCTGCTCCATAGCCGATTTTTCTATCTGGTAGGTCAAACCAAAGTAATGCAGCTTTTCCACCTGAAAGCCCGGCTGATAATCCAGACGATTGAGGTATTGCTCCACCATTTCGGGCGTCATTAATGGCATCAGCTCAAAGTAATACCAGTTAACCGAATACTTAAGGGCCGATACAACTGTCTGGTCCTGACTCCAACCTTCCGGCCAAAACTTTTCAGGCAGATATTTATCCTTATCCCACTTCATCACCGCTGCATCATTGGCTATCAGCCCCTCTTCCAAACCAATTATGGACCACACTATTTTAGAAGTTGAATGCACCGAAAAAGCCTGGCTGGCCCTATCAGCATTATAAACCTTATAGTTATCGCCCCCTACATTGTAAAGCACAAAAGTACCTGTAGTACCTTCAAATACCGATTCAAGGTTAAGGTCTTCCTGCGTTGTTGTTTGTGCGCCAAGGCTTGTGGCAAATAGCAACAGCCCGAAAAATAGTAAGTAACGTAGCATAGGTGTTGAGTTTGTTTTTTTCAATGAGCTACAAGATAGCATTAAACGATGATATTTTAGTAGTTACAACTCAGGATGCTCCCGCTTGAATCTTATCGCGTGGTTCTACTTTATCAATTACACCCCATGCGAGGACATTCACGGTAGCTGAGAATACCTAGCTTTGTAATAAAGAGGATAATATAACTAACATTAACCACGAATAGGTTCGCACACAAAACCCCGCCTGATACATTGAACAAGCGGGGTTTATTACCTCTAAACATAGTATGCTTATTCTGCCTTTTTAAATTCTTCCACCCATTTGAGCGCGGCTTCTTTATCCTTTTCCATCACCAGCACATCGGCTCCTTCGAGCGTGTGGTGTGGCGCTACCATGCCTATTATCTGATTCTTCATACTGGCTTCAATGCCATTGTCTTTCAGCACCTGGCAAAGCATTTCCACCTCCATGGGTGTACCATTAAATACAGTCACTAGTTTTGTGTTATCGTCTGTCATAGCATATCGTTTTAAGTTTGTTTTTAAGATAGGAATAGTTTATTAGTTTTTGGGTAGAAAGCAGAAGTAATTTTGCAAATGTATCTTGTATAAATCCCCCACAGTCCTGCGGACAGCTCCCCGTGGGGAGCACGGATTAACATGACGTAAAATAAAGCTGCCAATCAATCTTCCCCTGGGGAAGTGGCGGTGGGGGAAATAAAAAAGCCACTCCCGTTAGAAGTGGCTTGTAATATTTACGGATGCTGTTTTTAGTTGCCTTTACTGGTTTGTAGTTGCTTGGCCATGGCCGCTCCTATCAGGCTTTCCAGAGGGGTACCTCCTTTAGAATCGCCACCCATAATCATGGTTTCAGGGAATTTGATTTTGGCAATCTCAGCCGCCACCTTCACATCACGATCCAGTTCCATTGCCAGTTTCACCTCAGGTGTGATACCTGCGTTTACCTTCTTGGCAATTTCGTAGGCCTCGGCATCAGCTGTTACCTTTTTCTTCATGGCATTCAGCTTTTCAGTTTCCAGAGCGATAGCCGCCAGCTTCTTATTGGTTTCTTCCTGCTTCAGCTTTGTTTCAATGGCAATCAGGGCCTTCACCTGTTCTTTCTCCTGGTTAACGCGCTCTTCGGCTTTATCACGTTCACCCTGCGCAACAATACGCTGCTGCTCAGCCTTAGCTGTTTCAATCATCTGCTGCTCTAACTGTCGCTTAGCCGATTCATCGCGCTGAGCTTCCAATCGCTGTTTAAAGGTGGCTTCCAGGTCAATCTTATCTACAATTACCTGCGAAACAATGATATTATTCTCCGACAGTTCATGCGGGATACGCTTGGGTATACCATTCTCAAGGATTTTTTCAACCTTATAGCTGGTCTGTATCTCCTTTATGGTACGCTGCTTGGTAGTCATATCAATCGCATCGTAAATCGTATCTTTCACCTCCAGCTTATTTACCGCATAGGTTCCCTCCTTTAACTGCTCTTCAAAAGTCTGACGGAAAGACTGTGCTTCACCAGAGATATAGTTTTGCGCTGCAAACATATAGCCAGTGTTGATGAGTTGTTCACGCACGGTAGGAATAATGGTGTTATTCACCAGGTTGCTCATGGTACGATACTTAACGGCCAGCTTAATAAACGAAGGACTATCTTCGGGCAATTGGAAGCGCAAAGAAACATGTCCCTGTGCTGTTACCTGGTCGATAAAACGCACCGGTATTGGGTTCATCACCCCTTCCAATTCATCCAGGTCTGATTCGGTTTGCTTACTCACCACCTTCACATCAATGTATTTCTGCCATTTATCTAATTTGGTTCCTGGTACCATTATTTTAATACCCTGCTCCATAACAGCACTCATATGACCTGTTGGAGAAACCAACAGATAATTAAATCCTCTGTCAGCAAAAAAGAACATAGAATTAAGTAACATTAAGGTTAATCCGGCAATTACCAGAATTATACCATGCAACTTAGTGATGCCCTTAAAAATAGCAGGCAGTTTACTATTTTGCTTTTCCAGTTTAGATATTATAAACGCTACAATACCGGCAAAAACAACCAATACTCCTAAAAATACAATCATTGTTTTACGAATTAAGTTTAAAGATTTTTTTCATTTACCCTTTAAACATAATCTATAGCCTTCATTACACAAAGTGTATTCCCAAATATTTTTACCAATACCAATATTATTTACATTAACGGTGTGTAACAGCAACAAAAAAAGCCACCTCTGCAAAAGCAAAGGTGGCCGCGTTTAACCAAAATTAAACCCCTTTTACAGGCGCTTAACGCCTCTAATATCACTCTTTTCTTTTACTTCTACAATACTAATGGCATAACCACCGCCTGGCGCACAGTACTGCGACAGTTTTGACTTACTGGTTACCACATACTTCTCAATTTGATAAGCTTTCGGATTTGTCTCCCAATGTGCATCCTTAGCATCGGCATACACGGTGGCAACATATTTTTTACCGGGCTCCAAAAAGTCAAATTGAATGTGTGAGGTACGACCTTGTTCATCATTCGTACGGCCCACAAACCAACGATGGCCATCTTTCTCTTTTCGGGCATAGGTGATGTAGTCACCTGGTTCAGCTTCCAATACTTGAGTATCCTCCCAATCGATGGCCACATCTTTAATAAACTGGAAAGCATCCATGTGTTTAGCGTATGTTTCAGGCAGGTCGGCCGCCATCTGCAGTGGGCTGTACATGGTTACATACAAGGCCAGCTGACGCGCAATGGTGGTGCGCACGTGTGAGCCATTATCAGGATTATACTGGCTTACATCCGGCTCAAATATACCCGGGGTATAATCCATTGGTCCGCCAATCAGGCGCGTAAATGGCAAAATGGTGGTGTGGTTCACATTGTTACCTCCAAAGGCCTCGTATTCGGTTCCCCGGGCACTTTCATTACCAATCAGGTTAGGATAGGTACGGCTCAAACCCGTTGGACGCACTGCCTCATGGGCGTTAACCATCACCTTGTACTCGGCTGCTTTTTCAACGGCATACTGGTAATGGTTCACCATCCATTGGCCATAGTGGTATTCGCCGCGTGGAATAATATCACCCACATAGCCACTCTTAACTGAATTATAGTTGTTATCAGCCATAAACTGATAGGCTTTATCCATATGACGTTCGTAGTTACGCACTGAGCCTGATGTTTCGTGGTGCATCATTATTCTTACGCCTTTAGCGTTGGCATAGTCGCGCAGCATCTCCACATCAAAATCCGGATAAGGCGTTACAAAATCGAACACATAGTCTTTTGATTTGCCAAACCAGTCTTCCCAGCCTTCGTTCCAGCCCTCAACCAATACTGCATCAAAGCCATGCTCTGCCGCAAAATCAATGTAGCGTTTCACTTTATCGTTATTAGCCGAATGTGTGTCGTTAGGTATTGTTTTTGAGTAGTCAGTCTCGCCCAGCTTTACACTTGGCAAATCGGTGTACGACCAGCTTCCTTTACCGGTAATCATCTCCCACCAAACGCCAATGTATTTAACCGGTTTAATCCACGATACATCGTCGTAGGCACATGGTTCATTCAGATTTAAGGTAATGTTCGACATCAATATATCAGCTGCATCATCACTGGCAATAACCGTACGCCATGGCGTGGTGCAGGGTACCTGCATATAGCCTTTATCGCCACGTGCATCAGGTGTCAGGTGTGATTCAAACACCAGGTTTCTGTCATCCAAATTCAGATGCATGCATGCATAATCCACCAAAGCAGCTTCGTGGAGGTTGATATATAAACCATCATCACTTTTCATCATCAGCGCTGTTTGCACACCAGTGTCTGAAAAGGGTGTTTGTGAAGCATTGGGCGTAACGGCTTTCTCCATCAATCCGCGTATCTCGCTTAGTTTTGACTCAGTATAATCATACTCCTGTGTATCGTAATCGCCGGGAATCCAAAATGCCTTATGATCGCCTGCCATAGCAAATTGCGTGCGCTCTTCTTTAATCACAAAATAGGTCAGAAGCTCTTGCTCAGGAAATTCGTAGCGAAAACCTAAGCCATCATCAAACAGTCGAAAACGAATCAACATCTTTCGTTGACTCTCAGTTTGTGTTAAAGTCACTGCCATTTCGTTGTAATGATTGCGAATATCTTTCCACTCACCCCAAACTGGCTGCCAGGTAGCATCGAAGGATGTATGCTCAACACCTGATACTTCAAAGCCGCTCAACAACGATTCGGCATCTTTTAACTCCAATCCCAATTGACTTTCTTTGATGACTGCTTTATCATGCAAAGCCAGCTTGTAGGCAGGAACACCATCCTTCAGTTCAAAAACCATTTTAAAGGCGCCGTTGGGTGATTTTAACTCTTCACCAAACATCATCAGCCCCATCCATACCATAAGCTGCAAAACGAATAACTTCTTCATATACTTGTATATTTTAATACGCACTTAGCTTTGAATAAGCTCATTAATAACCTATTAACTTGTGCCAAAAATAATCAGATTAGAGGGAATTCATTTTCAGCGCCCTACATGCTGTGCGACATAAAACACATTTAAGCGACTAATAAGAGGCATACAGTCAACTAAACCACAACACTTTGCAACAATCATCAACAGGCTCCTGAGCACTAACTTTTACTGTCAAAATAATTTCGCACATGATTAGCAAACGTTTGCAAAACAATCATCCGACAGATAAGCCTATATCCCGCAGGATTTCTATCTTTAAGCAATAAAACTTAAGCACAATGAAGCATCTCTTTATTCTACTTATCCTGTTGACTGCCACATGTGCAGCCTCAGCCCAAACAATAAAAGCCATTACTCAATACGGAGAAACGGTTGTTTTGTATGAGAATGGCACCTGGAAATACGAGAAAGATCTTGAAAACAAAGCCTCGCAAAGTCAGGTGGATACGCCTGTTACTGTGGCACCTGTTGCAACTACTCCTAAGGTTATTTCCGTTGACGACACTAAAAATACCACCTCAGAAAAGGTTGAGATAATGAATGCCGTGAGCAAAAAACTGGCTCGCTTCTTTGGTGAAGAAAAAGGCAGAATACGCTGTTCAGCATCTGCCACCAATAATAATGGTGAGGTTTTCATTAACTTTGAATTTATGATGCCTTTAGGTGATGCCAACCGATACTTTGGCTATACTGCTGAGGAACGCACTGTGCATTTAATCCTTTCCAATGGTGCAGAACTTACCAATACCTTCACGCACAATATCGAAGAAAAGTTTATCGATAAGTGGAATGTGTCCTATTATAAAGCCAGCATCTTATTAAGCAAGGAAGACATCGCTCAGCTATTAATTAACAATACCATGCGCCTGAAGGTGGATTGGAAAAAAATAGAAGAAGAATATACGATTGACAATATAGAAGGCATTAAAACCATCCTAACCGAAGTTATCTGACATGAAACAGCTAGGAAAAACAGGACTGGCACTTGGCGGTGGCGGAGCCAAAGGTTTTGCCCATATCGGTGTTATAAAAGCCCTTGAAGAGTTTTCCATCCCCATTCACAGTGTTGCCGGAACCAGTATGGGAGCCATCATTGGTGTACTCTACAGCGCCGGCTTTAATGCTGATACAATTATCAGTAAACTGAAGGAAGAAAAGGTATGGAATTGGTTTAACATTGATATTCTGAAAGGTGGCTTGGTCAATCTGAATGGTGTTAAAGAGGCACTACTGGAACATCTGGGGCACGAAGATTTCTCGCAATTGAAAAAGCCATTCTGCGTAACAGCCAGTAACCTTAACACAGGTAAAGTAAAAGTGGTGAGTGAAGGTCAGCAATTATTTGACTGGGTAATTGCCAGCGCCAGCGTGCCGGTAGCATTTACACCAACCGTTATTGATGGTTATACCTATGTTGATGGCGGTTTGTTTATGAACCTGCCAGCCGAACCACTGATGTTTGATTGCGATACCGTGATTGGTTCCAGCGTGGTAGCCGATAAAAAGATGGACAAGATTAAGAACACCAAGGATGTAGCCGAACGCGTGTTTAATTTATCCATACTGCAGAACGAACGCATCAGCCGCCTGCATTGTGATTTTTTTATCGAAACTAAAAAACTGACCAAATATTCAATGTGGGATTTTAATAAGTTTGATGAAATTATTGAACACGGCTATAACTCAGCCAAAAAGAAGATAGAAAACGAAATATTACCCAACATAACTAATTAAATAACACTTAAACTTAACAACTATGAACTCTCACGAGATAGATTATGAAATTAAAGGCCATGATGTTCAGTTTGTAGAGATTGAACTGGATCCGCATGAAACGGTTATTGCAGAGGCAGGTGCCATGCTATACATGGAAGAAGGCATTGACTTTGAAACTAAAATGGGTGATGGCTCTAATCCTTCGCAGGGCTTTCTGGGCAAGCTGGCAGCTGGTGCATCACGACTAATTACCGGTGAGTCACTTTTTATTACGCATTTTACCCATCGTGGTTATGGCAAAAAACGGGTGGCTTTTTCGGCCCCATACCCGGGAACCATCGTACCAATTGACCTGAGCCAAATAGGCGGTCGTGTTATTGTGCAGAAAGATGCCTTCTTATGTGCTGCATTAGGCACTAAATTATCCATGCATTTCAACAAACGTATAGGCGCCGGCTTTTTTGGTGGCGAAGGTTTTATCCTTCAAAAACTGCAAGGTGATGGCAAGGCCTTTATTCACGCCGGTGGTACATTGGTTGAAAAAGAGTTGAACGGCGAAACGCTCCGCGTTGATACGGGTTGTGTGGTTGGTTTCACAGATGGTATCGACTTTAGCATTGAACGAGCAGGAGGCCTTAAATCCATGGTGTTTGGTGGCGAAGGGCTGTTCCTGGCCACTCTACGCGGGACAGGTAAGGTGTGGTTGCAATCAATGCCAATCAATAAGCTGATAAGGGCTATTTCTCCCATGGGAAAAAACAGCGGTAAAGAAAGCAGCGGCCTGTTAAATGAGCTGTTTGAATAAATACCTCAAAGCATATGATGAAGCCGCACAGCCAATATCTGTGCGGCTTTTTTATGGCGTTTAGACAGTTGAAATTGGTAGCAGCAACTGAAACACAACATTCGTATAAATGTTATGCCTTTACTGCATAAAACGCGCATATCAAGCTCCCTTTGGGCACCTGTTATATTAGGTTACAACAATCATTCTATAGAGGTGAATAGCACAGATGCAGCTCCTTGCTCACAAAAACATATTTAACCATAAATTCTGCCAGCTAATTCGGTATAAACTTTATTGAAATGCCTGATACACCTCTGTTTCACCTCAATCATTGCTAATTAACAATTCAACCTACCAACTAAAACTTTAGTAGAATTATTTAACAAGTGTCTATATATTAATTATAAATAACTATCTTCAAATATTCTTAACATCAAAAACTAAACTTATGAAACAACTATCATGCCTGCTGCTTACAGGCTTTCTGGCACTTTTTTCGTGTCAACAACCTACCTACCAAACTCAACAACATACTGATAGTAATGGCTACAGTTACGAATCAGTTACCAACGACCCCTACAATGCCCGTATTTACACCCTTGACAATGGCTTAAAGGTCTATTTAACGCGTAACCTTGACGAACCGCGCGTGGCTGCTCTCATTGGTGTTAAAGCCGGTTCTACCTTCGAAGATCCCAATGCTACCGGTCTGGCGCACTACATGGAACACATGATGTTTAAAGGCACCAGCAAAGTAGGAACAGTTGACTGGGAAAAGGAAAGTGCCCTGTTGGAGCAAATATCTGACCTATTTGAAAAGCATCGCGCAACCGAAGATGTTGAAGCTAAAAAAGCCATCTATGCTCAAATCGATAGCCTGTCGCAAATTGCTGCCACTTATGTTGCTACCAATGAATTCGACAAGCTTAATACAGCAATGGGTTCATCTCGTGTAAATGCCGGTACCTCCTACGAATCGACTGTATACATGTGTGAAGTTCCAAAAAATGAATTGGAACGCTGGGCCAAGCTCGAACACGAGCGTTTTACCGGATTGGTGCTTCGCTTATTTCATACCGAGCTTGAAACCGTTTATGAAGAATTTAACATGTATCAGGATATGGACGGTCAGCGTGCTTTCCAAACCATGATGGAAGGTTTATTTACCAACCACCCATATGGACGCGATGTAATTGGCTTCCCTGAGCATCTGAAGAATCCTTCAATGGAAGAAATATACAAGTTCAAGGATAAGTTCTACATTCCCAACAACATGGCAATTGCACTGGCTGGCGACCTGGATTTCGAACCTACCATTCAATTGATTGACCAGTATTTTGGTAAGATGGAGAAAAAAGAATTTGCTGAACCACAATTACCAAAAGAAGAACCAATCACTGCCCCTGTGGTAAAAGAAGTTGTTGGACCTGATGCCGAAAGCATGCAAATGGCATTCCGTTTTAATGGTATTGGCAGCGATGACGAAATTATGGTGGACCTTATCAGCTCTATCCTATCAAATGGTCAAGCCGGATTAATCGATTTGGATCTTGTACAAAAGCAAAAGGTATTAAGCGCCTCATCTGGCTCATGGTTCATGCGCGACTATGGTATTCACATCTTTAATGGTAAACCAAGAGAAGGACAAACGCTTGAGGAAGTGAGAGACCTGCTGTTAGCCGAGTTGGATAAAGTGAAAAACGGCGAATTTGAAGATTGGATCATTGAGGCCATCGTGAACAAAGCACGTTTGGACTTTATGAATGCCCTTGAGTATCCGTTCTATTCGGCCTATTCGCTGATGAATGAGTTTACTTCGGGTCAGTCACACGCCGATGTGTTGGCGAGCCTGGATAAGATGAAGCAAATTACCAAAGAACAGGTAATGGCATATGCCAAAGAGAAATATGGCGACAACTATGTAATTGTTTATAAACGAACCGGCGACAACAGCGCACTTGTTAAAGTGGATAAGCCAGAAATTACAGCTGTGCCTGTGAACAGGGATTTACAATCGGACTTTGCCCAGTCATTTCTTGCCGAGGAAATCAGTGATATCAACCCGGTATTTGTTGATTTCAACAGTAAACTTCACAAAGAAGAGCTTAAACCTGGTTTGGAATTCTTCCACTCAACTAACGAAAACAATGGCTTATTCCGCCTTAACTACGTGATTGATCTAGGTAAAAATAACAACCTGCAGTTTCCACTGGCGGTTGATTACCTGCCTCTTTTAGGAACTGACCAGTACTCACCTGAAGACCTGCGCAAGGAGCTTTTCCGCTATGGATTGAGCCTATCGGTTAATGCTGGTAACGATCGTTGCTATGTGACCATTGCAGGACTGGATGAAAAACTGGAGAAAGGTATTGAATTGCTTGAGCACATTATCCATAATGCTAAAGCCGAGCAAGAGTCGTACGATGAATTTGTTAAAGGTATCGTCAAAAAGCGCAGTGATGCCAAGAAAAGTCAGGGGCGTATCTTTGGTGCCATGGTTGATTACGGTATTTATGGCAAAAAATCACCTGGAAAATACCTACTTAGCACCGATGAACTGACAGCCATAAATCCGGAAGACTTAACCCGCCAGCTGAATGAAATGACCTATTATGAACACAAGGTATACTATTATGGGCCTTCATCAGCTGAAACAGTTACTGCATTGCTGAATCAGCATCATAAAACACCTGAGCAGCTGGCAGCTATACCAGAGGCCATAGATTACAAAATGCGCGAAAACGAAAGCTCACAGGTGTATGTGGTTGATTATGACATTAACCAGGCCAACATTTTACTGTTGGTTAAAGACACACCTTTCGATGCAGAAATAATACCTTATGCTGAGGTATTTAATAACTACTTTGGTTCTGGTTTATCATCAGTCGTATTCCAGGAAATCAGAGAATCCAAGGCTTTAGCCTATTCGGCAGGTGCAGGTTATGTTACTGCCCGAAAAGCGGATAAAGATAACTTTATATACGGCCGCCTTGGTACACAAGCTGATAAGTTAAGTATTGCCACATCCACCTTAACAGAGTTGATGAATGAGATGCCAAGAGCTGAAATGCAATTTAAACAGGCCTGCGAAGGTATTGTTAAGCAGATTAACACCGAACGCATTACCAATAAAGATATGTTTTGGGAGTACCTGAGCAATAACGATCGTGGCATTGACTATGATGTGCGCAAGGATGTTTATGAAAAGGCAAAAGTTATTTCTTTAGATGACTTCGAGTCCTTTTTTAACGAGCACATTAAAGGCAAAAACTATACTTACATGGTGCTAGGCCGCAAATCTGATTTAGACAAGAAAGCTTTATCGCAACTTGGTAAGGTGAACGAATTGGCTTTAGAAGATATTTTTGGTTATTAAAAACCAAAGGATAAAAGAAATCCCGGCCTGCAGGCCGGGATTTTTTATGCTTCATTTATTACTTCATCTCGTATTTGTTGTATCACCAGTCCGGCCAGTGTCATCCCGAATATACCAGTTATATGTGCTAAGCTTCCATTAATAGCCGCTTTTAAGCTGCACCACTCATGGTTAACCAAATCAGGATCGCCCGGTCCGTTCTCTGCCTTTGGGCATAAGCATTTTTCAGTGCCGCAAGTAGCATCAGCACCTGCATTTTCAAGTAACTCATCACTATATACGCAAAGAAAATCACGCGAAGGTTCACCCACCTTTCGCACCATTTTACGAATTTTTCGAGCCAGGGGGCATCCTTTAACATTCCAGAATGAATCAACTCTTACCCGCGTTGGATCAACCTTAAGAGCTGCTCCCATTGATGAAACAAATAAGGCATTTGTTTCGGTAGCACGGCGAATCAGGTGTACTTTACTGCCCAGACTGTCTATAGCATCAATAATCACATCATAATCATCGAGCTTAAAGTCATCTGATGTTTCTTTACTATAGATTTTCTGCAATGCTGTAATTTCAGCCTTTGGATTAATCTCCAGCAAACGTTCCTTAAGCGCCTCTGTTTTGACCTGTCCCACCGTTTTTGAGGTAGCCATCAATTGGCGATTGACATTAGTGACACACACGCGGTCGCTATCCACAATGGTCAATTTCGTGATACCTGTGCGAATCAGACTCTCGGCACACCAACTGCCTACACCTCCAATACCAAATAATATCGCATTTTTCCCGGCCAATGCCTGCATCACTTCCTTGCCCATTAACAGCTCCGAGCGATGAAAAATTCCTTTCCCCATACTTAACTCAAATCATTGGGCGGCAAAAATAATAAATTTCTACTTTTCAGAAGTGCGAAATAAACGCTAAAAAAACATAAATTACTCCACTACAAATCAGAAGCTTATAGGTTTATCTCTCTATCCCTGAAACCCAATAAATAGAGTATGGCATCCAGACCAATGGTAGAAATGTGATGCTTGGCCGATGCTTTTACCTTAGGCTTGGCATGAAAAGCGATACCTAAACCTGCCAGCTTTAACATGGGTAAATCATTGGAACCATCACCTACAGCAATGACCTGCTCAAGATGAATATCTTCTTTAAAGGCAAGTAATTTAAGCAGTTCTGCTTTCTTCTCTCCATTCACAATCTCACCTTTGTGCTTACCCGTCAGTTTTCCGTCTTCAATCTCCAATTCATTGGCAAACACATAATCGATATCAAGCTTACTCTTCAGGTAATTACCAAAATAGGTAAATCCTCCTGACAAGATAGCAGTTTTGTAGCCATATTTTTTCAGTGTTTTAAACAGACGCTCTGCCCCTTCGGTAATTGGGAGGTTTTCTGCGATATCCTTCATAACGCTTTCATCCAATCCTTTTAACAATGCCACACGCTGTATAAAACTCTCGTTAAAATCAATTTCGCCGCGCATGGCAGCCTCTGTAATGGCCTTCACCTCTTCGCCAATACCAGCTTTAATGGCTAATTCGTCAATTACCTCGGTTTGAATAAGGGTCGAGTCCATGTCGAAACATACTAAACGGCGGTTTCTGCGGAAAATATTATCGGCCTGGAAGGCAATATCTACCTCCGCTTTTTTGGCAATATCGATAAACTCCTGTTTCATTCCTTCGGCACTTTTGGGTGTACCACGCACCGAAAATTCAACAACCGACTTATCATTCCCTTCATGATCATCCAATAAAACACGGCCGCTAAGACGGGATATATAGTCAATGTTTAAGCCCTGATTTGAAATAATACTGGTCACCTGCGACAGCTGCTCAGCACTTAACTTGCGTGACAATAGTGTGACAATAAAACGCTCCTTACCTTGCTGCCCCACCCACTCTTTGTACTTCTCCTCTGTTACAGGTGTAAATTTAAGGTTAAGCCCTAATTCATATGATTTAAACAACAGTTCTTTTAGCACTGGTGCTGACTCCGCTGCTTCAGGTACTTCAAATAAAATACCCAATCCTAAGTCCTCGTGTATAACTGCCTGACCAATATCCAGAATATTAACGCCGTAATGCGACAAGATACCTGTTAATATGGCGGTTAACCCTGGCTTATCCTCACCGGATATATTCAGCAATATAATTTCTTTGCTCTTATTCATGATATTAATTTGCAGTTAAAAGATTTGCAAAAATAACAATCTATAAGGAAACGACTTCAAATATGTGTTACTTTTCCACCAAAGAAGCCTTCTTTAACAACTTTTGATGATCGTATCCCTCTGAATAATGGTTCTCAATTGGCGGAAATTAAAGAGCCGCCTTTATCCAACGGACAAAGGCGGCTCCCATTACAATATAAATGCAAAATCAAACTAATTACTTTCTATAACATGCCCCTTTCCTCTGTAGAGATCTAATTCGCCATCCAATAATACGGCTATAACTGTCATCTCCTTATCCAGCACTTTTTCTGGCAAATCAATATAGGTAATGCCTGGCACATCGCTCCAATATTGCTTACCTATTACCTTATGACTTAGTTTTGTACCATTACCAACTACCCAAATGCGGTTAATTTTATTCTTCAGACCGCGTACAATCAAAGGTCCGTTGTTTTTACCATCTACCATCAGGTAAAGTATGTTTTTATCTTTCGACAGTGCTGTTGCCCCATTGTAATGACCACCGGGAATTGGTTCGGTCATATCATCCAATGCAATCTGGTGCTTCTTGCCCCAGGCCTCATCCTCTTTAACCTTGCCCAAGGCAAGTTCTTCCAATCGAACAGCAGGCGTCACCAGTTTAATGCTTCTCTTCAACTCAACAGCCAATACAGTCATGATTGGATCAGCCATTGCATTATCCATATTAATAGACAATACCTTATCGCCATAATCGAACGACAATTCCTTTCCCTGACCAACAACACGTACTTTCTCAACATCTGCATCTAAACCATTTACTAATATGGGGTGATTTGGTTGATTATCTACATACAAATAAAGCGTGTTACCATCCTTAGATAATGCCGTTGGTCCGTTAAAGTGTTTCTTATCTATACCAGCCAGAGTTCCGTAAATGGCTTCCTCATGCTTTGAAGTCCAACGGCCAAACTCTTTAAGAATATCCAATTGTTCTTGTGGAATACTTCCGTCGGCATGTGGGCCAATATCCAATAACAGGTTGCCTCCCATACTGATACAATCCACAAAAATACGAATCAACTGATAGGGAGTTTTGTAGTTATGATCGTTATGCTGATAACCCCATGAGTCATTCATGGTCATGCACAACTCCCAGTAAGGATTATTGGGTTTCTTGATGGGTACTCCCTGCTCCGGCGTATCATAATCGCCATACCCTTGCAGGCGGCTGTTCAATATGATGTTCTTATTGTATTTAAGCATCAGTTCACGCAGTTCCTTCGATTTCCACTCTTCGGCCGAGTGCTCCCAATCACCGTCAAACCAATATAAATCGGGATTGAAACGCCCCGATAGCTCATTCATTTGAGCGAAGTAAAAGTCAGTGAACTTATTCCAGCGCTCATCATCATTCTGGTAGCGATTCTCGTTACGTAAGTGCGCCGGATAATCTGGGTATGACCAATCGATTAAGGAGTAATACAAGCCTACCTTAAGTTTTTCTTTACGAAGTGCTTTCACAAATGGCTCAACTATATCGCGCTTAGCAGGCGTATTATCAACCGTATTAAAGTGCTCTGTTTTGGTGTCCCAAAGTGCCACGCCATCGTGATGTTTAGTGGTTAACACGGCATATTTAGCACCACTGGCCTTTATGATTTTGGCCCATTCGCCTGCATCATATTTGGCGGCAGTAAAGCCATCAAGCTGTTTCATGTAATCGTCATAATTAATGTACCCATTAAAAAACGACCAGGATTCATCAATACCGTTCACCGCATAAATACCATAATGGATAAAAATGCCCAGCTTGGCATCTTTAAACCACTGCATGCGCTTTTCCTTTCCTTTTTCTGTTTCGGTAACATCTGGCTGCGCCATAAGCGATGTAGCCATCAGGCAGGTCAGAATAAATACTACGTGTTTTTTCATATACTTAAATTTATACTTTCAGCTTATTAGTCGATTGCCACAATACCCGTAAACCATTTATATGACCTAACAGGCAAGGTGCAATAATCTTGTTCTACTTTTTCATTTTCCAGGTACGCCCCTCATTATTAATGTGCCAGTTAAATTCACTTTCTGCGCGAGATGCTTCCGCCTCAAACAAAGAACCTGTTGTAGCTATTTTATTGACATATTGGAGCTCTGGCAAGTGCACGGCCGATAACTCATGGACTGATTTGGCGTATGCCCCTGTATGGTTTTTAAACAAGCGTTGAGCGTGATAGATGGTATAAAGTTCCCACTTAACCAACTCATCCTGGTTGAATACAAAAGCTTCTTCACCTTCACCGGCAACAACATCAGAAAATTGTAAGAATCCCCATGTTTCAGGACGATGCATATCAATAACTCCTTGCGGCGACCACACCCAGTTATCTTCATGGTAGTGTTTTCCTGTTTCAGGATTTATTTTCTTTTTATACTGACCTTCAATCACATCATATTGCCATTGTACTCGGCTGAAATTAATACGCCACTGATTACCTGCTTTAGCATCCACACCTCCACAATACTCACGTAATACATCCAGTGGGAATGCCAATTCAACAAACCAGCCTTCATCGATATCATCGGGCTGATTAATGGTACCTTTCAAGCTAACAGCAGACTTAAGGCCGTTAATGTCCCAGTTATTGATTGGCGGTCCACCATCGCGATATGGTTTCACTAAAAGCAGATCCCAAACAGTGTTAAATGCATTCATTTCAAACTCATAGTAACCATGCGTATCTCCATTAGGATCGATAAACACCTCAAAATCATTATCATAAAAAATCACAGCATCACGTTCTGTTAAGCTGGCACATAAATGTGGTTCTTCAAGGTAAGCGCCAATGTAAAGATACTCATCATCCCAGAGCATTTTGGCCCTTGTCGACAAGGCGGGTGCCGACTTTTTATCCCCTTCTATATCTACAAATAAATCTGTCCAGGGCGCATTTTGCCAGGCCGCTTCATTCAACTCACCATCTATATTCAGTGGCTCTGATGCACGATAGCAAATATAATGTCTGGGTGCAAAGGCCGGCAAATTCAGCTGTCCAACATCCTTAGGTGGCGCTGATTGGCAGGCCGCCACAATCACAATCAACAATATTGGTATTAATCTCTTCATCCTCTTATTTTTTTCTCTTGTTCACCCGATAACAGTCAAGAGAAATTTATATTTATCCTATTTGTTCTTTCGTGTTAATTAAAAAGCTCATCTGAGGTTACTTTCCTTTTCTTCTGACCAGGCACCTGAACATACACCTCTTGCAAAGCTCCTCCTCCAATCTGACAATATATCAGACGTAAAGGATGCAATCCTGCTTTTAAAGCAATAGCTCCTTTTCGTCCGCGCGGCCCATGACTGGGATCATTATCAACAACCAATTGCTCATGTATAAAAAGCTGATCGCCGTCGTCGGACTTGGTATAAAAAGTATAAACCCCATCGAAGGAAGCCTTAAAATAGCCGTCAAATACCAAGGCATAGTTCTCCTGCCCATCGTACTGACCTAAACCAAAATCAGCAACCACAACTTCGGCATCAGCACTCTTGCCAACTGGCACATCTTTACTTTTCCAATAACGCCCCTTATAAAACCTTCTTTTAAGACCTGATTTCGCATCAACAACAACCGGTTGTGCCGGGCTTTGCTTAATGTAATCAGCACTGTAAATTTTACTAAACACCTTCCCTTTATAGGCTCTAAACCTGATGGTGCACGACTTGTCAATTTCAATAGCACCTGTATACTTAATACTTTGGCGGTCGGGTGCTGTTCCATCTAATGTATAATACACCTCTATTTCGCTATCAGGTATAGTTAGCTGAAATGATGAAACATTGGTAAACACAGTCTTATCCTCAAAACCGGTAATTTCAGGCAAGTGATAAAACAGCCCTTGCGATTCGAAATAAGTATAATGGCTTTTTAACCTCTCCTCAAACGCCTCAAAATTTTTCAACTCCTGATTGGTCCACCCGGACTCGGCCATCGCCAACATACGTGGCAGCACCTGGTAGGCCAATCGCTTGGTATTTGGAATACGCTCCGTCCACACGTTACCCTGCACACCAATAATCCTGTTTGCCATATCAACCGTAAAATCATCGGGCACCGGCTCAAAATTATAAACCTTGCTGGTAGGCGTTGCTGAGTATGGAAAATCGAAATAGTACTCAAAATCAGGGGTTACAATGATATCATTACCACCTTTAGCGGCATCACGAATGGTGTTAGGTGCCCAGTTGCGCCACCACATAACGGTTGCGTTATCGCTCAAACCACCTTCCACAATTTCGTCCCAGCCTAATAGTTTTTTACCTTTCGAAGCTAAAAAGTCTTCTATCTCATGATTAAAATGCGATTGCAATTCGTGTTCATCCTTTAATTTTAATTTTTTGATAGCAGCCTGACAACTTGGACACTTTTTCCACTCATCCTTATTCACCTCATCACCTCCAATGTGGATGTATTCTGATGGAAATAATTCGGCCACCTCAGTTAAAACATCCTCAATAAAGGTGTAAGTTGATGCTTTGCCCAGACAAGCAGGGTAAGAAAAATGCGCACCCCATCCGGCTTTGCCTGTACATGACAGGTGAGGGTAATTTTCAATAGCCGCCTTAAAATGCCCAGGCACATCAATCTCAGGAATTATTTCAATATTTCGTTGAGCGCAATAATCAATCAAGTGTTTCAAATCGGCCTTTGTATAAAAACCGCCATATAGTTTTTTCCCCTCTTTGATGGCATAGTAATGATCGGGTATAGCAAAGGTTGCATCGTCAATTGAGCGCTCCAGACAAAGACTATCCTGATTATTATGCTCGCGCCAGGCTCCATTTTCTGTCAGTAAAGGGTATTTTTCTATTTCAATACGCCAGCCCTGATCATCTGTTAAGTGCAGGTGTAGCTTATTGAGTTTGTAGTATACCATCTGATCAACTAATGCCTTTACTTCATCCAGGGTAAAAAAGTGGCGCGATACATCAAGGTGCAATCCACGATAGGCAAATCTTGGCATATCATTAATTTCGCCGCATCTAATCTGAATATTATCGTATTCACCAACAGGCCACATTTGCAAAAAAGATTGATAGCCATTTATCCACCCGGCTTTTGATGAACTATATATTACTATTCTATCTGTTTTGATTTGCAATTGATACGCTTCTTCATCCAAATCGGGATTATATACTAACAAAAAAGGAGTGGCTCCCTGGCTATCGAAGGTCAATCCTGGTTTATTGGATTGTTTTTTCAGCAATTCTATCAATTCCATTCCATCCGGATAATTGCTTTCAATGGCAATACCATGATTGATTGATAAAAAATCATCGTTATAGCTTATTGAGTTAGGCTGTGGAATAATCGCATACTTATCAACTATGGTGCTATTTTGACAGCCAATTAATAAAAGAATTAGTGAGAGTGTAAATAACGTTTTGCTCATTATTATCTAAATAAGTTATGCTACAAAATTACAATGGCGCTTTCTTAGGTGCTTCGTTCATTTGTTCTGAAAGGGTAACTAAATGTTCCTTCATTTACTCTTTTAGCTGATATTTCGGCAAATAACATCACAAATCGACACACCCCTTGATGGGTGGGCAATATCGCAACTAAAGAAAAGTGCAGTCAAGTGTAAAAAAATGCCTTTTGAGATTTGTGAACTTTAGAAAAAGTTTTACTTTTGCAGCGCTGTTGAGAAAAACAGCCACCTGTTAAACGAACAGGCAACGCGAAAATAGCTCAGTTGGTAGAGCACGACCTTGCCAAGGTCGGGGTCGCGGGTTCGAGTCCCGTTTTTCGCTCAGGGTTTAATAGTAATTAAAATTGGATGTGATTCTGCGGTCGATTCAATTTTAGTTTGCCGATGTAGCTCAGGGGTAGAGCGCTTCCTTGGTAAGGAAGAGGTCACGAGTTCAATTCTCGTCATTGGCTCAAAAAAAAAGAGGGTAATCATTAATGACTACCCTCTTTTTTTTATTTTGAGATTTTGTTTACAACTGCTTCATCAATACTAAAGCGCCCAGGCCCTTTACTAAATATCAGGAATAACATTACCAGGTAATAAAACGGAATTTCAATGCCATTATCAGCCGAAGAGAAACCGTTACCCAAATGCACCATCAGAATAGCCATGAGCATCACAAACATTAAAGGTATTGTAATGTATCTCGTTAATAATCCTAACATTAACAGAAAAAAACCAGCAAACTCAACAGTTGCTGCCAGCAATACACTAACTGTAGGCAGCGGAAAATGCAGCGAAGCAAACCACTCAGCTGTACCTCGTATGTTTTCAAACTTTTTAACAGCCGGCTCAAACAAACCAAAAGCAAGTGTCAGGCGCATAGCCAGTAAGGCCCAGTCACCCGTTCGTTCAGCTGCATTGTTAATAAATTTAATTACATCTTTCATTTAATTGGATTTAGTTAATAAACGATAAAGGAGGGGCGAGTTTGGCGATTAATTCACTGCCTAAGTTATAATTAATATTTTTTTGTCAACTAAATCCGAGCAAAAAAATGCAAGATATTTTTGAATGGCTTCTTCATTATCAAAATTAAATTGCGAAAGAACACCCGGCACTATTTCAGGAAGGCTTTGCGGACCTTCAATGATATTTTGCAAGATAAATACATGAACAGGAGATATTTCTATAAATCGCACATCTCCCGAATCCATCACCCTATAAGTCAGAACATAATAATCCCCAGGCTCAGCAGCAGCTTCATCAGCATGCATTTTATGCACCGGATATGTCAGGTTGATTATCCGATGGTAAGGATTCATTATTAGAGAATCATTGAGCTGATAAATAGTTTTCATGATAGGAGGTTCCTCCACATCGCGCATAGTATGTACCTCAATCTCGTACCACTCAAGCCATAATAAATCATTAAGGGCGGGTTTATTGAGTGTTGCAGCATAGATATTTTCAGTCACAAATTCAACAAACTCACGGGGCATCTGCCATACCGCAGGTGTTTGCGCAGCATGTTTCGCCATAAACTCGCTCACCAGGTACTGCCAATCATCAACAGTTAACCATTCATTGGTAATCGGGAAGGCTGTTATAAGCGTATTATTAAAGATATTCCGAATTAAGCGCTGATAGTGCACTAAAGCCTCCGGGCGACTGAGTTGGAGTTTTACAATATTCTGCTTACGACACACAGCACCAAATTGCTCCTGTATTTTCCGTGTATCAGCTTTCAATAACATGCTCAACCTCCCATATTTTTTTAACGATACCCTTTAGCCGCTCCATCTCTCCTATTAGTTCCTGAGTTTCAGGAATGTTAAAATCACGCTCTAACAATACCGGCACAGGCTTATTTAGTAGCTTCACTGTATACTCAAAAAGTGTATATACAGGATCTATAATTGCCTGACCATGTGTGTCAATAATCAAATCATCACTCACCTTGTCATGACCAGCCATATGGATGTAAGCCACCTTATCGAGGGGTAATTGTGAGATGAACTCCTCTGCGTTGTAGCCATGATTGAAGGCATTGACATACACATTATTTACATCCAGCAGCAGCTGACATCCTGATTCTTCAACTACTCTACTTACAAATTCTTGTTCGGTCATTTGTGCAGCCACAGAAGTATAGTATGATACATTCTCCAACACGAGCGGACGCTCCAGGTAATCTTGCACCATCTTAATACGCTTTACAATGTGCTTGATAGCATCGTCTCTGAAAGGAATCGGCAATAAATCATACAAATGGGCATTATCGGCTTTGGCAAATGAAAGGTGCTCCGAGTAGATAGAAACATTGTATCGCTTAAGGAACTCCTTAAGCTGCTTCAGGAATGTCCAATCAAGGTCATCCGGACTACCAATAGACAATGACAAACCATGACAAGTTACAGGATAGCGACCGGCCACAGCATCCAGTTTTTTCTTCCAGTAGCCACCCATGCCTATCCAGTTCTCGGGAGCCAACTCTATAAAATCTGGCTTAAAAGCTTCATTATCGATGAATTCATCGGCAAAATCGCGTCTAAAACCCATTCCAACCTGATATCTCATTGCTAATCTTTCTAATTAATAACCAAGCTGAGTAAGCTTCCTGTTTAAAGACTACTCAGCATCATTTTCGCATTAACTTCCACATTTCCCCTCACCACACTTTCCTTCTGTTGTTTTTGTTTCTGACTTTTTAGCCTCTTTAGTGGTTGTTTTGGCTTTTTCACCTTTCTTTTCGCCACACTTACCTTCTCCACACTTTGCCTCTGTAGTTTTGGTCTCAGCTTTTTTGGCTTCTTTGGTACCTTCAGCTTTCTTTTCTTCACCGCACTTGCCTTCGCCACATTTTCCTTCGCCGCATTTAGCTTCACCCGATTTATAGGTATCTGGCAAATTAGCTGTGTGCACCGGTGAACCGTATTGCTCCAGTAAGTTCGTTCTCAGCTCGGCTCCTGAGCCTAAATCACCGTAATTCAACAAGTTTTCGGCATTAGCACTTAAGCTTGATGCGCCAGCAATCATTCCACCAATAATTACGGTTTTGAGCAAACCATTCGAATTGTTTTTCTTCGTTTTCATAATGATATAATTAATAGTAAATGATATACATTTCTTTTATTATTTGTCAAGTTAGACGCACTACCAATTATATCCTTACAAATAGCCTCAATTATTTTTCAGATCGTTTAAACGCTTATTCATTCGCTGTTTTTGTTCATCGGTTAGCTTAACTTCTACCCCTTGCTGTTCTATACGTTTTTTCATTCGTCCAATGGCCTTGGTCATAAAACTAACTTGGGCTGAGAATCGCCGACAATATTTACACATCAGCAAATGCAGCTTCAATTGAAATCGTTCACTCAACCTTAACTTATCTTGTTGCTCTTTCGAAATCAGAAAGGTGGCTTCCTTACAGGTAATCATCATTTTTCCTTGTGTTTCCATACCATAGTCTTACTGATTAAACCAACCTTTTTCGAGGCAATCACGCAATTGAAGTCTTGCGCGGTGCAACATCACCCACATATTAGACGGCGAAATATTTAATTCTTTACAAACCACCTCACCTTTCATTTCTTCCATAACACGCAGTATAAAGCAGGATGCCCATTTTTCGGGCAAATGTCTGATGCATGCCTGCAGGATTTTTTTCAACTCATCATTCTCAAGTAATTCATCACTGTTAACCTGCCATCGATCAGGCGCATGCTTTTCAAGCCAATGATCCTGCATGTTTCCATTCGGCCCAAATCGTTCTTCAACGTAAAACTCCTCACTGATTACCGAACGTTTGCGATAGTAGTCAATTATCTTTCTTTTTAAGATGGCTACCAGCCATGTTTGTACACTGCTCTTATGCTCAAAAGAGGCAAGAGACCTTATACCGGCTAAAAACGTTTCCTGCACCAAATCTTCTGCCACTTCCGGTCTACTAACGCGCACCAAAGCATAGTTATACAGATAGTCGCCATGGTCTTCCACCCAATTATCAGCGTTTATTTCTGGCATATTTTTTATATGTTGTTAGCTATATGCCACTTAAAACATGTTAACAGACCAATAAGTTTTATAATTAACAACAATGGTTATTGGGCATTTTTATAGTTTTGCACCGCAAAACAAAAACCATATACATGAAAACCAAGCAATCACTGGCACTATTGCCCATTATCGTCTTTTTATTTGTTTACCTAATACCAGGTTGGATTAGTGGGGATTTTTATAAGCTACCTATACTAATTCCATTTATTATAGCTTCCGTCATCGCTATTGTAATGGCTCCCGGACAAAAAACAGTTCAAAAAATTGATGTATTTACCAAAGGCATGGGGCAGTCAGGCATAATGCTGATGTGCGGTATCTTTATCCTGGCCGGTGCTTTTGCCAATGTGGCTAAAGAAATTGGCGCAGTGGATGCAACGGTGGACATCGGATTACATTTCTTACCGCAAGAAATTCTGCTGGCCGGCCTGTTCATAATCGGCTGTTTTATTTCATTAGCTGTTGGTACTTCTGTTGGCACTGTAGTTGCACTCACTCCTGTAGCTATAGGTTTAGCCGAAGCTATTGAAGTAAACGCTGCCATAGCCGTTGGAGCAGCCATAGGCGGTGCTATGTTTGGTGATAACCTGTCAATGATATCAGACACCACCATAGCAGCTGCGCGAACACAGAACTGTAGTATGAAAGACAAGTTTAAGGCCAATATCAAACTGGTATTGCCGGCAGCCTTAATATCCATAACGGCTTATATTTTAATACCTTCTTCAGACGCTCAACACACCGCCACTATCACATGGATAGATTATTTAAAAGTGACTCCTTACTTAGCTGTTCTTATAGCTGCTATTATGGGAATGAATGTGTTTTTAGTACTGTCCATTGGTATTTTGCTGGCAGGAGGTATTGGCATGGCTATTGGTGATTACAACGCATGGTCTTTCTTTTCTTCGGCCAGTGATGGCATGCTGGGTATGGCCGAAATTGTATTAGTGTCTTTGCTGGTAGGGGGTATTGTTGAAGTTGTGCGAACCAATGGAGGCATCGACTATATTATCAGTCACATTGGCAAACGCACGAAAAGTACAAAAGGCGCCGAATTTAGCATCACACTGCTTACTGGGGTGGTGAATATTTTTACAGCCAACAATACCATCGCCATTTTAATGGCTGGTCCATTGGTCAAAAAAATTGCTGACAAATTCAATATTAAAGGCAAACGCTCAGCGAGCTTGATGGATACTGCCTCATGCTTTGTGCAGGGAAGTTTACCCTATGGCGCCCAAATATTAGCAGCTGTCGGCCTTGCAGCAGGCGCACTAAGTCCTTTCGATATTATGGGCTATTTGTTCTACCCCTACCTGATGGGCGCAACGGTACTTATATCTATCTTAATAAAAAAGCCTGCCAGAGATTAATCAAAGCAGGCTTCTATCAGTTATTAAATACTTAACGCTATTTCATTTCTCGCAGATATTTATAAAATTCACTATCTGTTGAAAGTATAATGTGCGTTTGATTATCAAAGGTCTTTTCGTAGGCTTCCATTGACTTAATGAAGCTATACAACTGGCGCGATTGAGCGGACTTATCGTAGGCGGCTGAATAGATGGCAGCAGCCTGAGCATCGGCCTTACCTTTAATTTCCTCTGCTGTTTTATAAGCCTCGGAAACAATGGTTTTCAGCTCCCTGTCTTTTTCTCCGTTGATGCGGGATGCTTCTCCCTGCCCTTCTGACTTAAATTTATCGGCAATTCGGTAGCGCTCACTTTTCATGCGCTCATACACCTGTGTTTGTACCTCTTCCACATAGTTGATACGTTTAATGCGGAAATCCAGTATAGCAATACCCAACTCCTTGGCTTGTTCGTTAGAGGCCTTTTGAATCATTTCCTGGATCTTATCACGACCAATAGAAATAGTCATTAAGCTATCACCAATCATTTCGCCAACAACACCTGATGAAACAGGCGTACGATTACTTGAGCGAACTGCCTCTTCAATATTATGCTTGGCTATGAAATTACGTGTTTCGCCATCCAATATATCATCAAGGCGAGAGTAGGCACTGCGCTCATTAGTCATACGCTTATAAAACTGCAATGGATCAGTTATCTGCCAGCGTGCATATGTATCCACAAATATAAACTTCTTGTCCTTGGTAGGCACCTGATTAGGGTCGCCATCCCACTCCAGGTAACGCTTATCAAAGAAATGTGTTGTTTGGATAAACGGTATTTTAAATTTCATGCCGGGCGTGGTAATGGCATCACCCACCGGTTTACCAAACTGAGTGACTACAACCTGCTCGGTTTCATTAACTATGTATGCTCCTTGTGAAAAGAAAAACAAAGCTATAGCACCGAGAATTATAAATATGATGGTTTTCTTATTGTCCATTGTTAGCTGATTTTTGTTGTGAAAGCTGCATTTGCAAAAGTGGTAATACATTGCTACCATTCTGATCAGTAATAATTTTTTGACCTAAACGCGGAATAACGTCTTCCATTGTCTCCAAATATATGCGACGACGTGTTACTTCCGGCGCTTTTACATATTCTTCGTACAAAGCATTGAAACGCGCCACATCACCTTTTGCATTATTCACACGCTCAGTAGCGTAGCCTTCAGCCATCTGTATCGTTTCCTTTGCCTGACCCGCAGCCTTTGGAATCACCTTATTATATTCAGCCTTTGCCTGATTGATTAAGGTTTCCTTTTCCTGTTGCGCTTCATTCACCGCATTAAATGCTGCTTTAACGGGCTCTGGCGGATTAACATCCTGCAACACCACCTGCTCTATTTTTACGCCAATTGAATACTCGCGACAGATGCGCTGCATTAATTCCTGCAACCTGGCGCTAATTTCGGCACGACCAACAGTTAAAACCTCATTTACAGTTCGGTCACCAACAATCTGCCTCATAGCTGATTCTGAAATATCTCTTAGAGTCACCTCGGGATTTCTTACCTTAAACAGGTAATTGTACGGATTATCAATCCGATATTGTACCACCCATTCCACATCTGCCAGATTCAGGTCTCCAGTTAGCATTAATGATTCTTCAATACTGCCTTTACTGGAGTAAGATGTTTTAACTCCTGCCCTGGCTGTGCGGAATCCAAACTCCATCTTCTGCTGACGCTCCACAGCCACTTTATAAACCGACTCTGCCAAAGGAATTTTGTAATTCAGGCCCGGCTCAACAGTTCTTACATATTTACCAAAACGCACAATTACGCCGACTTCCTCCGGGTCGACCGTGAAGAAAGCTGTCCAGGCGACAAAGGCTACAAGAAGGATAAGCCCCACCGACCGGATGTTTTTTAGTAGTTTCTCAAGCAGTCCACTGGAGGAGTTGAGATCAAATTGGTTAGATGCCATAAATTATGATGTATTAATTAATTATTCGCTCCGAATAGTTTTTTTAGTCAAGTCATCTCAAATGTAATAAAATCGCACTGCCTAAGGAAGAAATAAGCTCTAATTCTAATAAATAAAAAGCCCGGCATTACACCGGGCCAACATTTCTTACAAATCATTATGATTATTCTTCATCCACGTTCTTCATGGTCAAAGTTAAAGGGAATTTCTTGCGCAGCATTATTTCTTGCTCCTTGGTTAACGAATCATAATTCAGGCCTTCAAAAAAAGCGTGCTCTTTGCGTATATTCCAAATGGTGGAATAAACCATGTCCAGCGTCTGAATGTATTCATTGTAGGTGGTTGCATTACTGTATTCGTATAGCATTACGTACTTCTTATTTGTCATTACATGCTTATGCAACTGCTTGGCCGTTTCTTTCAAACTGGCACTCGACGAATATTTTATCTTAAACAGCTTAATTCCTTGCCTATCCAAATCTTCCGACTCAAACATCTTTGCCTCTTTAGGCGGCAACAAGTTAAACAAGGCTGTTTCACTGCCTTCTATTCCGGTTGACTCATCGGCTTTAGCCAAATAGCCAATCTTTAATAAATCATTTTCACGAAGAGCGGTTTTAAGCTTGTCCACTTCTTTCATCTTTGCTGACTTATCAATCTCTAGCAGAATAGACATCTTGTTTACATCTTTGGATGCCGGAGCCTGCATATGAGCTAGTTTCGTTCCGAGTTTATCAATATTCGTTTTTTGACCTTTTACAAAACACCCCTTATCAGACAATTGTATATTAAAACGAACAAATGAATAGTCATAAACTTTTACTGATTTGGCAACCGGAATATCAATTCCCTGACGCTCAAGTGCAAACTCTGAATCAGATGATTCAGTAATAACAGGTATTTTCTCCTGCCTGTGCGTCATATTGGCAAAAAAGAAAAATGCAACAATAAGCAATGGAAATACTAACAGTGCTTTTAATTGTGCCCTTAGTCCGGATTTTATTTTATTCATCATGGCAATTCGTTTTTTAATTGATAATAAATTAAAGTTATTGACCAGCTCTACTGAGCGAATGCTGATTAACTGACTCAGTAATAGAGACTGATAATCGAATAACTCATGCCCCTGGTCAATTACTTGCCGGTCGGCAATGTACTCGTGACATGTCTTAATCGATTTCTGTATGCGCCATGTGAGTGGATTAAACCATTGAAATATCGTGATGATATGCGCCAATAGTAAGTCCACGGTATGTTTATGCTTCACATGAACTTTTTCATGTGCTATAACTTGCTCAAATTCTTCTTCCTTCAGTACCTCTTTATTCACAAAAATCCATCTGAGAAACGAAAAGGATGGGCTTTCTTCATTAATCAACACAATGGAAAAACCTTCGTATTGAACCACTTTGTTTCTGCGTATAATCAGGTAAAGGTTAATTAGTAACATCAAAAGACGTATCGCAAAGAAGAGCAAACCGATAATGTAAGTGTAAAATATCAGGCTTGACCAACTAAAAGAAGACTCAACAACTCCGGCAGTTCCAACTGGCATCGGAGTAGCTGGGGCAATGGTATTATTTAAAACTTCAGGTTCTGCAACTCTAAAGGCAGGTTCTGTCATTAAAATAAGTTCTTCATAATAGTTTCTGAATTCACTTATTCTATTAAGTGTTATCCCAAAGAAATCCGAATTATCAACCGAAAACTGCACCGGCGTTAATGGCAGCAATAAGGCTAAAATCATTGACAGCATTAAATAAATGCGGTTGAAGGTAAAGTAGGTTTCCTTTCGGAAGAAAAGAATGTAGCCTGAATAAAACAAAGTAAGGCACAAACCACTCTCGAACAGATATATCAGAAAACGTGTCATTGTTGCTTCTTTTTAAGCTCTTCAAGCATTTTTATTGCTTCATTAACTTCTTCGATTTTCAGATTTTTATTTTCAGAAAAGAAATTCACCACCTGCGACAATGAGTTATTAAAGTAGCCTTTCACCAGACTCCCCAACTGGCTTTTACGATATTCTTCTTTCGAAATTAAAGGATAATACTCGTATGTGCCACCGTACTTGTTGAATCCAACCACTTCTTTTTTTACCAAAACCCTTACAATGGTCGAAACACTATTATAAGGCGGTTTAGGTTCAGGCATTTGGGCAATAATATCTTTAATAAAACCTTTCTCCAGCTCCCAAAGAAGCTTCATTATTTTCTCTTCTGCTTTTGTTAAAGTAATCATCGATATACCAAGTTAGTTAATCAGCATTTCAAACCTACAACTTATATTTAAGTTTATCAACTTATTTTTACGTTTTATTATTTAAAAATAAGTTTAAAACCACCATATTACTCATATACAAGAATATAACACAATAAAAAAGGAGCATTAAAAAAATGCTCCTTCTTATTAATTATATCACTTAAAAACAATACTTACTTGGGATACTTACGCATAATTGCCCTTACTACGTATGGAATACTTTTTTTGCGTAACTGCGGATTTTCATCAATCGTTTTGCTAGCAGCACTCTCCCATATCAATTGTTTCTTCTCTGCATCGTAGATCGAGCAAATTAGGGTGCCTACCTGATAATCAGTTTCAGTGACATAGGTGGTAGAGTAGCCTCCCCAACCCGGACCATAGCCCCATCCTGGGCCGTAGCCATAATAGCCTCCAAACCCTACATACACACTCACATTAGGATTAACTGTGTTGGTTGTTGTGCGTTGCTTTCGCTCTTCGTTGACCAGATACAAACTAACAATTAAATCGGCTCCCTGTCCTTTTTCAATCTCCTGCAGTCCGCGCTTGGCGAATTCATCGGCAAAGGCCGCTTCGATACGCTTCCGATCCAGCGAGTTTAAATCCTCTGTGGTATTTTTATCCCATCCATAAAAAGAATAGCTTGAAAACTGCTTAAAATCAACAGATGTATCGTAATCGTGTGTGGTTTTTATACCGGAACATCCACTAACCAACAAGGCCACAAGAGCAATGCTTAACCAATATTTCATAGGCTTAGTTTTATTAATTTCAATCATACTTATCCAAATGTAATTATAATAAATTATTCAGTTGTCTTAGGTATATTTTCTTCAAACTCCGGGCCATTATTTTGGCTTTTTTAACTGAGTTTTGTCAAACCCTCAGTTAATTCCGTAGCGATTGTTTATTTTTAGATGCAATAATTCGTTACAACATGAAACACGCCATCCTACTATTAAGTTTGAGTTTAGTATTAACCAATTGTAACATCTACCAAAAACCTGCACCCGAAGCTGGTGTTAGTCAGCGCTTAGCCAAACAGCGCAAAGCGCATATATCCGATTTGAATTATACACTCTCAATAATTGTACCCGAAGATAAGGATGAGCCAATTGACGGACATTCAATCATCCGTTTCAACCTCAATTCAAGAACGACTACCTATCTGGATTTTAAAGCAGACGACCAACAACTCTTGCAATTAATTATAAATGAGGATACCATTCCTTCGCCAGTAATTGAGAACGAGCATATCCAACTCCATAAGTCATCGTTAATAAAAGGTGCCAACACAGTACAAGTGAAATACATACTGGGTGATGGAGCACTGAATCGCAACACCGACTATTTTTATGCACTTTTTGTACCTGACCGTGCGCGCACAGCTATACCATGCTTTGACCAGCCTGACATTAAAGGCACATTTGAAGTTAAAATGGACCTGCCCGAAGGCTGGACTGGTGTTGCCAACGGACAAGCAACCACCAAACAAGCTACTGAGGGACGTATTCAGCTTGAGTTTGCCACTTCACAACCTATAAGCACATACCTTTGGGCATTCACTGCCGGCCAATACCAGTTCGATTCGGTTAATTGGAAGGACAAGACTATTGGCCTGTTTCACATGGTGGATGACAGCACAAAGTACAACAGAAACATTGAAGAGGTATTCAGGCAAACCCTGGCTTCACTTGACTGGCTGGAAGACTATACCGACTTCAACTACCCGTTTGACACATATAACCTGGTGGCCATTCCATCCTTTCAGTTTGGCGGCATGGAACACCCGGGAGCCACCTACTACCGTTCAGAAAAACTGTTTCTGGACGAAAATCCTACACGCAACGAAGAACTTGCCCGTGCCAACCTCATTGCCCACGAAACAGCCCACATGTGGTTTGGTGACTTGGTAACCATGCCCTGGTTCGATGAAGTTTGGCTTAAAGAGGTATTTGCCAATTACATGGCTGATAAAATCACAGAACCATGGTTTCCGGAGATGAATCATCAGCTTCGCTTTTTACTGGCTCATTTCCCTGCTGCCTATGCGGTTGACAGAACAGCAGGTACCAACCCCATCGGTCAACAGCTGAAAAACCTGCAAAACGCAGGAACACTTTATGGTGGCATCATCTACCATAAATCGCCCATCGTCATGAAACAGCTGGAAAAAATGGCTGGTGAAGCTCAACTGCAGCAAGGCATTCGCGAATATGTTAAAACCAATGCCTTTAGCAATGCATCGTGGAATAATTTAATAGCCTGCATAGACAAATACACTGAAACCGACCTAAAAGTATGGAGCAATGCCTGGGTATTCGAAGCCGGAAGACCCATTATTCATTTTGAACCATCTGCAGAGGAAAAAACCATCTGGCAACTAAACCAGGTAGCCGAACATCCTGAGTTGGCATCCCCAAAAACATATTGGCCACAAGCCATTAATATTATCCAGAAGGACTCCATCAGGCTTGAGTACGAAATGTTTGATGCCAGCATAAATCTCGACACAGATCCGGAAGAGCTCAACACCTTGTTTCTGGCAGACGAGAAAGGCTATGGACTCGTTCGCTTAACAGCGCCTCAAATCAACTATTGGCTCAATAACTCGCATATGGTAGAAGATGAATTACTGAGAGGTCGAATAGTCATCAACCTCTATGAGAACTTTCTGGATGGCAGCATTCACCCTGATAAATTCCTAAATTACCTATTGGAGTCCATCAAAAAGGAAATAAATCCGCTGATGCTAAGTCAATATGCCAATCAGCTGCAAACTGTATTCTGGCAATTTATCCCAGAAACATCGTGGGATACTTTATCAGCAAAAATTGAGAATGAATTATGGGTCTTGGTGGAAACTCAACAGACCATTGCTAACAAAAAAACGCTTTTCAGGCTGTGGAGTAACATTTCAATGAGTGAAGACGCAAACGAACAATTGGCACAGATACTTACTGGCAAATACAATATAGAAGGTATTACATTGAGTGATAATGATAAAATTCGCATTATCTCGCAACTAAGCATCAAGGAATACCAGGATTCCAAAGAACTTCAAGCTGAAACGGTGGAACTGTTGAATAGCCAACACAACAAAGAAAAACTGAGTTTTATGTTGCCTTCACTATCGCCTAATGCTGCCGATCGGGATGCATTTTTTCTTTCTCTTTCGAAAATTGAAAACAGAAGTAAAGAGGCCTGGGTGCAAAGTGCATTGGCCAACCTGCATCATCCGTTGCGCACCAACCATTCGGTTCATTACCTGCCAACCACTTTGCAACTGCTGGAAGAGATACAACAAACCGGTGATATCTTCTTCCCCATCGGCTGGCTAGGCAGTAGTTTCGGTAAGCACTCATCTGAAGAAGCCTACAATGTTGCTCATCGTTTTTTAAACAACCACCCTAACTATCCTGAACACTTAAAACTTAAAATATTACAAAACATAGATATGACACAACGAGCTTATACAATCAAAGAAAAATACTATTAACCTGAGTTCGACGTAAAATTTTGAACTCAGAACGCTTACAAATAGCGAGTTTCAAGTGTATATTGACGAAAGAATAGCGGGCTATTTTGAGTCGATTACAAGAAGAAAATTGCTGTTTGTAAGAGGGATTAACAAACTGAAAATCCACAACATACTTCAACTCTCATCAGCTAAAGCAATAAGATAATTCAGCAAACAATGGTTCTATTAATTACACCTCCTTTTACTCAGTTAAATACACCATATCCTGCTACTGCCTATCTAAAAGGATACCTAAATACTCTAGATGTTCCTTCTGCTCAAGTTGATCTGGGAATTAGGGTGATTAATCGAATTTTCTCTGAAAAAGGACTGAGCGAGCTGTTTGCCTGCGTTGACGACAATCATATGCAAACAGAAAATGCCGTCAGAATATTTCAGTTACGACATGAATATGTGTATGCTATTACCAGGGTAATGGCATTTCTTAAACACCCTACATTCATTGAGGCGCAAAACATTTGTCAGGGCACCTTATTACCCGAAGCATCAAGATTTAACCAGTTAGAAGATGAACATACCGCTTTTGGCACAATGGGACTTGTTGATAAGGCCAAGCATTATTGCACCTTGTTTCTTGAAGATTTATCAGATTTTATAGTTGAAGCCGTTGATAGCAGGTTTGGTTTTAGCCGTTATGCTGAGCGCCTGGGACGATCAGCATCATCGTTTAATGAATTATACGATCAGCTGCAGCAGCCACGCTCCTTTATCGAAAACATTTTAACCGAAGAGTTGGCTGTTGTCATGGAACAGTACCAGCCACAGCTGGTGTTGATAACAGTTCCCTTCCCAGGCAATTTATTCGGAGCATTAAGAATTGGTCAATGGTTCAAACAGTACCATCCCGATATTAATATTTCTTTGGGAGGTGGCTATGTGAATACCGAATTGCGTGCACTAAAGGACATTAGGCTGTTTGAATTTTGCGACTTTATAACCCTTGATGATGGGGAGAAGCCCGTGCAATGCATCCTCGAATACCTGCAAGGGGTGCGAAAACTCGATCAATTAAAACGCACTTATATCTGTCAGGATAATGCCGTACGCTACTTAAATGGTGCTGCTGAAGGTGATGTTTTACAGAAACACCTTGGCATACCCGATTATTCAGATGTTGAATGGGATAAATATTTTCCGGTTGTTGAAGTAGCCAATCCTATGTTTCGTCTGTGGTCGGATGGGCACTGGCTAAAACTCACACTTGCACACGGTTGCTACTGGGGTAAGTGCACATTCTGTGATGGTTCGCTCGATTATATAAAACGCTATGAGCCCAGTCCTGTTGGTATGGTGGTAGATCGGATGGAAGCCTTAATGGCACAAACAGGTATCCGGGGCTTTCATTTTGTTGATGAGGCAGCACCGCCAGTATTGCTTAAAGAGCTGGCATTAGAAATACTAAAGCGTCAGTTAAAGGTTGTTTGGTGGACGAACATCCGGTTTGAAAAGAGTTTTACCGCCGATTTATGTTTATTGCTAAAACAAAGTGGTTGTATTGCAGTGGCAGGCGGGCTCGAGGTTGCCTCACCCAGGGTACTCAAATTGATAAACAAAGGAGTCACCCTTGAGCAGGTCAGTAATGTGGCTGCCAATTTAACCCATGCAGGCATAATGGTGCATGCCTACCTGATGTATGGTTTCCCCAGTCAAACAGCACAGGAAACAATTGATGCTCTGGAGGTGGTGCGCCAACTGTTTGAAATGGGCATTATTGAATCTGGTTTCTGGCATCAGTTTGCCCTAACCGCACATAGCCCGGTAGGACTTCAGCCGGCAGCTTATGATATTGAAATAACGGGCGGTTTACAAGGCTCATTTGCCAATAATGATCTTGAATTTATTGATAAGCAAGGTGCTATTCACGAAACATTTGGTGATGGACTTAAAAAGGCGTTGTTTAATTATATGCATGGCCTTGGTTTTGATTTTCAACTGGGCGAATGGTTCAACTTTAAGGTACCAAAAACACAATTACCACCTAACTATGTTGCCACAATGATAAATGATGATGTAGTACTGAAGCCAAACAGTCAATTGCTCTGGATAGCTCATGAACCAATTAGCAAAAACATTGTGAAAACAAAAGGTAAGAAAACGGTTGAAATGTCAGAATTAACATTGCTAAGCGCTAAAACGCATATTACGATCAATGTTAAGGCTAAGCTTGGGCAATGGCTATGTCAATGCCTGAGCGAAATGGCAGTAACAGCCGAAAAGCGTATTACTTTTAGCGATTTCCAGAATAAATACGAGACAGCCTCATTGGGTGATTTCAACAAGTTTATCAATAGCTATACCTTTTTGCAGCTTCGTGAGGCAGGCTTAATAATACTATAAATCTCAGAATATGATTTTCCCTCTGAAGGCAACTTTGTCCTGTTCCATATTAAACCCTTCAAAATGATGAGTGGGGTCCTGGGCATCGTGCATCACCCCTAATTGTTCACCTTGCATGGTTTCTTTCATATAGTTAATTGAAAGAAATGACGGATAATTGACCGTATGAAAAGAACTGAAAAAGCAGTCCATCATCCAGTCGACATAGCGCGTTGAGGTAACATGCTTATTGAGGTCAATATCAAAATAGCTGGGCACAACTTCTCTTTCATAGCCCTTATTGATGGTCGAACCAAGCTTTTCAGGTGAGTATTCCAGACTATGTACATCCTTTAATCGTGTAAAAAGCTCCATTTTCTCTTTATTGAAGTTGCCCGGACGTTTAGAGACAAGATCGATGGCCAACCAGGCCGAACTGGCTTTGGCAATGACCTGCTTTTGAGCGTCACGCACAATAAAATCGCGTATATAGAAAATACGTTCGATGTCTTTTGGCCACGTTTCTACCTCTATCGTTTCATTCCATTTTATCGGGCGATAAATCTCCACCGTTAAACGATTAAGCACCCAGAATAAATGTTCTTTCTTTAGTTCGGAGAAACCAAATCCAAGCAACTCTGCAGAATCAATCGCCGACTGTATCAAATAATTAACCAAAGCACTTAGCTTTAGTCTGGCATGCATATCTGTATCGGCAGATGTTACTCTGTACCTGGTTCTAAGTTGAAGCGTTTCGTTCATTATTGTAAGGTTATGAGCTTGCCAAAAGTAAGTAATTTAACTAAAAATGGGGGCTGTTGACATAGGACATTCTGCTTTTGCAAACCTTTTCGGAAATCTCTGTGGAGAAAAAACAAAGAAGCAAAACAACCGTAACACTCACGCCTTGTGCAAAATAGAACCATCTATCCAATAAAGCTTAAGCCATAATCAAGCATGTATCAGGAGGCTTTCTTAATTTTACATACAAACTAAATTCAAAGCATATGAAAAGCATTTTCTTCTTTGCATTACTACTGACTTTGGGTATGGTGTCGTGTGTTACAAAAGAAACAAGCACCAAAGAAACCAAAGCCGATGTCCCGTTTATGTGGGAGAACGCCAACGTGTATTTCCTATTGACCGATCGTTTCAACAATGGCGATACCAATAATGATGTCAACTTTAACCGGACTAAAGAAACCGGTGTGCTACGAGGTTTTATGGGCGGCGATATAAAAGGCATCACCAAAAAAATTAATGACGGATATTTCACCAAATTGGGTATCAATGCTATTTGGTTCAGCCCTGTGGTTGAACAAATTCATGGTTCGGTGGATGAAGGAACCGGTGAAACTTATGGGTTTCATGGGTATTGGGCGAAGGACTGGACAGCTTTAGAACCTAATTTTGGGACTGAAGCGGAATTAGCTGAGTTGGTACAAACAGCCCACAAGCATGGCATTCGCATTGTGCTTGATGTGGTGATTAATCACACGGGGCCGGTGACCGCAAAGGACCCGCTATGGGGAGATGAGTGGGTGCGTACTTCACCGCAATGTCGCTACCAGGATTACGAATCAACAGTGACATGTACCTTGGTGGAAAACCTACCCGATATCAGGACTGAAAGCACACAGGAAGTGGAGTTGCCCAAAGCTTTGATGGATAAATGGGCCGATGAAGGACGTCTGGAAAAAGAGATGAATGAGTTGAATGATTTCTTTAGCACCACAGGCTATCCGCGTACACCACGCTATTACATCATCAAATGGCTAACTGATTATATTCGAAAATATGGCATTGATGCGTTTCGCTTGGATACCGTAAAGCATACTGAAGAGGATGTTTGGGCCGATTTATGGCAGGAAGCCACTAAAGCATTTGCCGAATGGAAAGCTGCCAACCCTGATTTAGTGATGGATGATAATGACTTTTTTATGGTGGGTGAAGTATATAACTATGGTGTGTCGGGTGGTCGCTGGTTTGATTTTGGCGATCGCAAGGTCGACTATTTTGCCAATGGGATGCAGAGCCTTATCAACTTTGAGTTTAAATACGATGCCAATAATAGCTACGAAGAGCTCTTTTCGAAGTATAGCCAAGCATTAAATGGGCCACTAAAAGGATTAAGTGTAATGAATTATGCAACCTCTCATGACGATGGCGGACCGTTTGACAAGGAGCGAAAAAGGGTGATTGAAACAGGTACCAAATTGCTGTTATGCCCGGGCTCTTCGCAGGTTTATTATGGCGATGAAACAGGACGTAATCTTCAAATTGAAGGCGCCGTAGGTGATGCTACCCTGCGTTCATTTATGAATTGGGATGAACTCGAAAGTAATCAATCCATCAATGGTGTTGCCACTAAAGATATTCTGCTACATTGGCAGAAGCTGGGGCAGTTTCGTGCGGCACACCCTGCTGTTGGAGCCGGTTTACATCAACAGCTTAGCGCCGAACCATATTATTTTAAAAGGGAATTTGCCAATGAAAGCTACACGGATAAAGTGGTGGTTGGACTTGATTTAGCTGCAGGACATAAAAAAGTGGATGTAAGCGGAGTTTTTAGTAATGGCGATCAACTAATGGACTATTATTCAGGCAACGCGGCAATTGTAAAAAACAATAGCGTGGAAATTGATACCCCATTTGATATTGTGCTGCTAGGTTACTAGTTACCAACTATAATTAAAAATGGACTTACTGTTTCTCTAGTAAGTCCATTTTTAATTTATCTACAATTAGTTTTTCTTGTCTTCTTCAATTTCTGATATTTCGCCATTGTAGCTTATCGGGCTTCGATTGTTGCATGTAACGTTCACCGACGCATTGCCACTGTATCCAATATCCATACTTACCCTGTAATGGTCATCTTTACCTTTAGCTTCAAAGCTATAAGTTATTCGTAGCTTTTTTTCATTTATTTGCACTTGCTCATTTTCAATGGTGGTTTTATCAAATTTAATTCCACCGCCTCCGCCATAAGGCACAGTGAAACCTCTGCCAAAAAAGGGCATATCACCTTCCGTTTCTTCCCCCATTATTTTAATAAACCCATAGTTGGTGGTCAAATCAATGGAACGGCCACCTTGCGGGAAAGCTCTATCGGGTACAAAAATAAATTGTTTGCTATCGACTAACTTTTGAGTCTCTACGAACTGCTCTGCCCTGCGCTCTTTTTTTGTCTTTTTTTGTGACGAAGCTTCTGTTGTTGTCACCAGCAGCATAGATGATAGAAGGAAAATACTAACTATTGCTTTCATAATTCCTAGGATTAATTGTTGTTCAAAATTACAAACCTGTTTGAAGCAATTAATTTTCTGCTTCATTATAATATTAATAAATTTCGTACAATAACGCTAATTGTTATATTTTTGTAATTAGTTTATTTGCAAACAAATAGTATGCCACACAAGAATTACAATACCAAACCACTAAAGTGCTTTGTTTGTGAAAAATCACTTCAGGTTATTGATATAGAGTACAATAACAGAGTAAACCTACCTGTATGTAATACCTGTTCTGGCTCTGCAGCTGAGGTTGATAAAGAGAAAGAGTTACTGGAGGGTTTGGCCGATGGATTTGTGTGTGGCTGCATTTAATACCTGATCCTATGAATAGAATTAAAACTGTTTTTGCACTGGTTATTTTTATCAGTATTAGCATGCTGGCAATGGCCCAGGATTCTGCGGAATCAAAAAAAGTTCCTTTGAAAGATAAACTGTTTACGGGCGGTAGTGTGGGTTTAACGTTTGGCGATTACACCAATGTGATGATTAGCCCGGTTGTTGGTGCCCGTTTAAATCCTAAAGTATATGCAGGCCTGGGCATCGAGTATCAGTATACGAAGGATAAGCGGTATAATCCAGCTTTAACCTATAATCAGTTTGGTGGACGCATTTTTGCCCAATATAATATTGTACCCAATCTGTTTGCCCATGGTGAGTTGGCAGGCTATAGTATGGAACGATACACGACCTTGTCTAAAAAAGAACGAAACTTTGTGCCGTTCATCTATTTTGGTGGCGGCTATCGTCAAATGATTTCAGAACGCAGTTTTGTCTCTGTTCAGGTACTTTTCGATGTATTACAACATAAGTACTCGCCTTATAAAGCCTGGGAGCCCATTTTCAGCATAGGCTTTGGTGTAGGTATTTAATGGCCAGACAAGTTACCTGATTAGTCACCAGAAAGTAGCTTTAAATATAGCCCTTGAGTTTGTAAACCATTATACCCATCCATTCTTTCAACAGTATTGGCCATGATTGCAATGTTTCAAGGGATGGCATAAAATAATCGGCAGGCTTTAATGGCTGATGCTTGCTGTACGCGTTAGTTGCTATCGGATAAACCCTAAAACCTTGTTGCTTAAAACAGCTGGTTGCTCGTTTGACATGAAAAGCCGATGTTATCAGGGTGATGTCTTTATCCATATGCAGGCTATCAAATAATGCTGCCGTATAAAAGGCGTTTTCATGCGTATTTCGCGATTTTGTTTCAAAAAGCATCTTGTCAGATTCAATACCTATTGCCAGCAGATAGTCCTTCAGGTATTCGGCCTCTGGCTTTTCTTTAAAGTATATTTCGGCTGAACCACCGCTGATCACAATTTTCTGGCTTGTGTCTTTTTTATGTATAAGTAAAACTTGCATCAGGCGATCAGTAGCCTCATTAAAATAGATGCGATCTGTTTTGTCGTCGTAACTCGATAAACCTCCTAAAACAGCAACCGGTCGGTTATTCGTTACAGTAACTTCAACGTTCTCTACCGGATATTCCCAGGATGATATAATTGCCTGAAATAGCAATGTATTTGAGAATATGAGAAAGATAATACAAGCACCGGCAAAGAAGTAGGTTCTTCGTTTTTTACGCTTAAAAATAATGCCTGCCAAAACTAATATTAGGCACCAATTAAATGGAACTAATAGGAAAGTTAAGATTTTAGATAGTAAGAAAAACATTTGTTTCTGTTAAAATTTGGAAGTTACACCAGTCCTTTTAATTTTGTTGTAAAGAAATACAAAGTTAGCAACTGAGCAAAATCCTGTTTTATGCATTTTAACCAACTTCTTCGAGAGCGTTATTCGGTGAGAGAATATAAACCGCTCAAGGTGTCCAAAGCACTGCTAATTGAAGTACTTGAAGCTGGCCGAATGGCTCCTTCAGCAGCCAACCGTCAACCCTGGAGCTTTATTTTGGTATCAGACGATGCGAATCTGGAGAAAATTAAAGAATGCTACGACAGGGAATGGTTTAAGGCTGCTCCACAGGTGATTGTTATTTGTGGCAATCATGAAATGGCCTGGAAACGCTCTTTCGATCAAAAAGATCACACGGATGTGGATGCTTCAATAGCCATCGACCATATGACTTTACGCGCCACAGAGCTGGGTTTAGGGACCTGTTGGATTTGCCATTTTGACCCGGAGAAGGTGCGAAAAGTAATGCAATTGCCTGAACATATTGAACCAATTGCACTACTACCCATAGGTTACCCACAGGAAAGTAAAGCTCCCCAAAAGAAACGGAAACCATTTTCGGAAGTTGCTTTTGACGAGGTGTATGGTAAACCTCTTATGAAATAAGGATGTAAAAAAAGCCCTGATGACTATTCATCAGGGCTCTGTATTTGAGCTATTGTTTTTATCTGAAATTAATACCAACACCTCCGGTAATCACTGCATACTCTCCAATGCTGTAGTCACCATGTATTGAGAAAATACCCAATCGAATGCGCATACCAGCATTAAAATCAAAACCGTCAGTTTTGTATTCCAACGCAACAGGGTCTGTTAATTCACCTTCATCACCTGCATTAAAAGTTCCTTTCAAATCGAAGTTACTGGTAGTAGTACCGTAACCAAGTCCTGTATAAAAGGATACAACAGGTACATTAACACCAAGCAATAGGCGCGATGTAAATGCTCCGGCTGAAGTCTCAAGTTTACCTGCACCAACACCAGGTTCATCAACACTCAGGTCAGCGGTAAAGTCTGTATAGGCAGCCAATACTGATGCTTCGAGGAATGGAACGCGCTTGACAAATGGTATATACTCTTTAATTTCATGCTTTACACCAAGCCCCCATAAACCTGCTTTCCCAAAATCGCCATAAGTAGTTTTTGGCATAAAGCGCCCCATGATTTCGGTATGAAAAGGTAAACCAACTGCTGCCTGTATCATCGGACTAACAAAAAAGTCTGCATTGGCACCTTCAACATTTAATACAGTCTCTTTAAACGGGTCATCCTTAAAATGAAAACCCATGCTTTCCTTATCACTACCAGCCATAGTTGGTGCCATACCTGGTGTATTTTGCTCCAGAACTGTTAATGGAAGCTTTTGCGGATCAAAACTTTTTTTACTGTTTGGAGCCGTGGTATAGCTGGCGGTTATTGTAAAATCAAATCCACCAACCTTATGCACTTTAGCTGAATTGTACCAACCACTATTCAGGTTAACGCCCAGCATTTCGCCATATGGCAGCAAGTAGGCCTGCGATAGTGTATTGGCATCCGCTTGTCCTGCCTTCAAAAAATCAATTATCTGTCCCTGACCAAACAGTGCATGTGCGCTTGCAATAAACGCAATAAATAAAATAAACCGAATCTTCTTCATGATGCAATTTGTATAGGTTGTTTTCTATTAGTTTCCGTTGAGTAATGTTTCTGCTTCTTTAACCGAAATACGCTCGTTTTTGTTGTAGGCCACAATAAATCCTTTAATGTTTTCGACTTGCATGTCAGCTTTCGCATTATCCAGGTTTTGGTATCGACCCACAGAATATTTGTACCAATCATTGATATTCATCTCAATCACCTCCTTTTGACCACTGTAAATAGCTTTTAACTGCTCATTGCTGGCTGGTTTTTTATCGGCCATTATCTGTATGGTAAAAAATACATCTGGGTACAACGCTGGTGTTTCTTCTGGCACTTCTGCTTCAATTTGCTCAGCCACAACCATTTCGGCAACCAAGGCCGAATCGGCCGCAAGAGCATCTGTGGAGACCCCTGCTGTTGAAATAACCACAGGAACCGTCAACGGAGCTGGCGGCCCCTCACCTTCAGGCAGATCACTGATTACAGACTGAGCAACGGTTTGCGTCTCAAGAGTGTCAATTGTTGCTATTACTAACTCGTCTACTGGCATTTCTGCTGTAGCAACTGTATCCTGCATAGCCACCTCTTCAACTACCACTAATTCTTCTGCATCAACTGCTACTTCACTTAAATTAATGATGCATTTGCTATGAATATCAATGGCTTTTTTTTGGTTGTCCTGCGCCAACTCAATAAACTCAATCATTTTTTCAGCCGAAGGCTTGTTTTCAGCTTTATTGTAAAGTTTGCGGGCTTTCTTTTCTAATGCTCTAACATCGTCGCGTGCCTGGCTGGCTTGTGAGTTGCCCGATTTGTCATAGTCCCTGATGTGATCGTCTAAGACATCAATATAGCGCTTGTATCCATCCTGGTAATACAATGAAGCTTTGACCTTTATCTCTGCCACCTTCTTGTTACGCTTATTTATCTTGCCAGTTTTAATGCGACCCTCAGCATCTTTAAGCGTATTAATTTCGTCTTCAATCTCCTGGGTTTCCTTAAGCAACGCATCGCCTTTGGCAATTAGCTTTTCTGCCGATTCGATGCGCTTGATTTCTTTACTGCTAAGTATCTTTTTCAGTTCATTATTGTCGGCCTTTACCGAAGAGGAAAATATATATACCAATGTGCAAATGGCAATAAAAACTGGTTTGTTCATCTTAATTAATTGTAAATGAATTTATTTTATAAAGCTTTTGATGTTGATAATAAACTAACATCTGCCTGTTAAGGATTTTTAACGAACGTTATTCAAAAAGGTTTGTTGTTACTTAATGAAATTTAATGCAATTGATGTTTACTTTTGCTGACTGGCTGTGTTAAAGAAATGACCTTAGACAGCCCATTGATTGATAATTAAAAAACTAAAAAGACATAATGGCACAAAATATTTTACAACACCGATTTGACACACTTCATCAAACACCTCCCTTTGAGCAAATTAGTGAAGAAAGCTACCTGCCTTCTTTCAAAGCATTAATTGAAGAAGCAAAAAAGGAAATTGACCGGATTGTTAACGACACGTCTATCCCTGATTTTTACAATACCATTGTGTCACTTGAAAAATCAGGTAGCCAATTGGGCATTGTCAGCCATATCTTCTTTAATCTCAATCATGCCGAGACGAATGAACGTATTCAGGGTATTGCCAGGGAAGTTTCTCCATTATTAACCGAGTATTCCAATGATATATGGCTAAATGCCAGCTTATTCAGAAAAGTGAAGCAGGTGCACGATAGCCAAAACAGGGATGAGCTGAGCCATGAACAAAATCAGTTGCTGGATGAAACTTACAAGGGGTTTGTAAGAAAAGGTGCTTTACTCGAGAGGACCGCTCGCGAACGCTACCGTGAAATCACTACACAACTGTCCAAATTAACCTTGCAGTTTGGCGAAAACCTGCTGGCCGAGACCAATGCTTTTCAGTTGCATATTACCAATGCTGATGAGTTAGCTGGTTTGCCGGATGGTGTTATGGAAGCCGCTTCAGCTCTTGCCAAAGCACAAGGTAAAGACGGCTGGATTTTTACCTTACAGTTTCCCAGCTACATGCCGTTTATGAAATATGCTGAAAACAGGGCTTTGCGCAAGCAGATGTACATGGCGTATTCCAAACGAGGCAATAATGAAAATCAGCATGACAATAAAGATTTAATCAGACAGATAGTCAACCTGAGGGTAGAAAAGGCCCAGTTACTCGGTTATAAGAGTCACGCACATTTCGTATTGGAAGAGCATATGGCCTTGCATCCCGATAAGGTGAATAGCTTTCTAAAGGAATTGCTTGATGCCTCTTTGGATGTGGCTAAACAAGATGTAAAAGATGTAGAGAATTATGCACTCCAGCATGGTTTCGAAGGAACGCTTCAACGATGGGATTATGCATTCTACAGTGAGAAGTTAAAGGCCGTAAAGTATGGCTTGGATGACGAAGCAACAAGACCTTACTTCCAGTTGGAAAAAGTAGAGCAAGGCGTTCTGGGCCTAGCAACCAGGTTGTATGGTATTACATTTAAAGAAAGTAAGGCTATTTCAGTGTATCACAATGAAGTGAAAACCTACGAAGTATTTGATACTGACGGTACTTTTTTAAGTGTTTTCTATGTCGATTATTTTCCAAGAACAACCAAACAGGGAGGTGCCTGGATGACCAGCTTCAGGGATCAGCATCACGATGGTTCAGGCGATGTGCGTCCGCATATTTCCATTGTATGTAACTTCACACGACCAACCGATAAGAAGCCTTCCTTATTAACCTTTAATGAGGTACAAACATTTCTGCATGAATTTGGACACGCCTTGCACGGGATGTTTAGTAAAGTCACCTACGAGAGTCTGGCTGGCACAAATGTTTACCGCGATTTCGTGGAGTTGCCTTCACAGATTATGGAAAACTGGGCAACGCAAAAAGAATGGCTGAAAGATGTAGGCGTGCATTACCAAACAGACGAAGTTATCCCGGACGAACTGATTCAAAAAATTATAGATAGCGAGAACTATCAGAGTGGTTATGCAACAGTGCGTCAATTGAGTTTTGGAATGAATGATATGGCCTGGCATTCGCTAGAGGAGCCTTTTGAGGGTGATGTGATTGAGTTTGAAAAGCAAGCAATGGCGCCTACCGAGCTGTTTCCAACTGTGGAGGGGACGGCTTTTTCAACCGGTTTTGCGCACATCTTTGATGGTGGTTATGCTGCCGGCTATTATGGCTATAAATGGGCCGAAGTGTTGGATGCCGACGCTTTTGAAGCGTTTAAAGAAAATGGCATTTTTGATAAAGATACGGCACAGGCTTTTCGTAGGGAAATACTTGAAAAAGGAGGCACAGCTCATCCTATGTTGCTTTACAAGAACTTCAGAGGCCACGAGCCATCCATTGATCCATTATTAAAACGTTGTGGATTAAAGAAGTAAAAAAAATAAGGGCTGAGAGTTGATCTCAGCCCTTTGTTTTATGCTTTCTCGCTCAGCTGCAGAAGGCTCTCTAAGCGTTCAATCTGACTTTGTTTATTCACCTCTCGCAAGTTACGCGCTGTTTCGGTATGGTATTGATGCTTCCGGATAAAATCAAGCTGCATCTGGTTCCACTCATCAATGGTGCCAATCATATTACGTTCTTTCAGCTCCTGGAAAAGTGTATTTGATACGGGAATAAAATCACTTCTTCCCAGGTAGTCAAGGTCCGAATCACAAATAACCTGTTCTAATATGTCTTTGGGTTCCGGTGGAAATTTAGTAGATAATATCAGTCGACAAACAGTTTCTATCTGATCCTCGGGATAATGGTAATTGCTCAAAATATCACGCGCAATTTTAGCACCGTGCATTTCGTGCTCCTGGTAACCTATCGTATGTCCGCTATCGTGGAAGAGAGCCGCCAGTTTTAGCAATAATATTTCTTCCTCATTAAGCCCTTCGGCCCAGCCAATTAACTCCACCTCGGTTATGACATCAATGGTGTGCTTAATGTTATGATAGTATAGATTTTCAGGCAGTTTTTGCTCCAGGATGTCTAATAAATCTTCCTGGATGTCCATAAACTGAATCAGACTATATTTGGTATTAAATCGGCGATTGGGAACCCTCCCCTCGCTTTCTTTCGAAAGGTCAGGTAATATACCTTTAACTTTAAACATATCAAGAAAACCTTTGTACTTGGCAGGCATCTTGCCATTATCTGTCAGGCTGAAGAATTCTTTGATAAGCTCATAGGTCATTACCGATATGTTGATTTCACCTTCTTTACAGGCCATACCCATGCGCGATGCAATATTTACACTCTCGCCGGTTAAAGTATAGGGTGAGCTCTTTTTGCCGGTTGGTTCACCAAGTACCGGCCCTGTATGGATGCCAATGCTGACTTTCCAGAAAGGCTCTGTGTCACCATTAATAAGGCATGCGTCAGCTGCAGCTTGCATTTCCAATGCAGTATTGACCACGTCAATGGGGTTGGTTCTGTTTTCTTCAAGTACGCCACCTGCAAATAAAAATGTGTCGCCTATTGTTTTAACCTTTAATACCCCGTATTTCTTTGCAATATCATCAAACTGCAGGTATAGCTCATCCAATGCATCAATCAGTTTTTGTGAATGGGCATTACCATTTATCCGATCAAATCCTTTAATGGTGGCATGAAGCACCGAAACCATCCTGAAACGTTTTACCCGTTTTTTGGAAGGTACCTTCAAACGCTCTTCAATCTCCTCATAGGAATATTCCGAAAGTAAATTGAGGTACTTTTCATTTTGCTTCTGAATGATTTCATACCGCCCAACGAGTCCTTGCAATTGATCGTTCAACTCCTTATTTCTATTGGCCAACTTCGTAATTCTCAAGATATAGTCTTCAATGCTTTCCATTGTTTGGGTATTTAGATCGCGTACTAAAATAATGCATTACCATCGGGATAAAAACCCTTTACAGCACGCTATTGAACACACTCATTCGTAAATCGTCTATACACAGTACGTTGAAACCTCGAAAAATGTTATTTATATTTATCATCAGACTAAAAAATTCCATAAACGAATAAAAAATGATTATGAATAAACTTTTAATCGCATTAATCCTCATTCCTAATCTCGCAATCGGCCAAGTTAGCAAGGTGTGGGAAACCAGTGTAGACCTTGAAGTACCAGAGTCAGTAAAATATTATGACAAGGAAAACTGCATTTTCGTTTCTAATGTTTCCGGAAAGCCTTCCGAAATAGATGGAAACGGCTTTATTTCCAAACTATCGGCTGATGGAAAAGTAATTGAATTAAAGTGGGTAGATGAATTAAATGCTCCAAAGGGGATGGCTATAAAAGAAGGGCTGCTTTATGTGTCTGATATTGATTATTTGGTGATTATTGACATTAAAAAGGCAGCGATAGTCAGAAAAATACATCAGCCTCAGGCAAAATTTTTAAATGATGTAACCATTACGCATTCTGGTGATATTCTCATATCTGATTCCAGCACATCTGTTATCTATAAATTGGATGGAGATGAACTTACGGTATGGTTGAAAAATACTGATTGGGGTCGAATCAACGGTCTTTATGCAGAAAAGAAGCATGTGCTATTGGGCACCAATAACAATATTGTCAAGATTGATGTTGCTACAAAACAGACTGAAATATTTCTGGAAACAGGCGGTCAGGCGGATGGCATTGAAGCTGACGGACAAGGCGGCTACTATTATTCCTTCTGGAAAGGTGAATTGTATCGTTATGTTCCCGGAAAAGAACCGGTTCAGCTACTAAATACTACTGAGCAAAATGTACAGTGTGCAGATATTGGTTTTAATCCGCATACCAATGAAATACTGGTTCCTACCTTTTTTGCTAATCAGGTAGTATCCTACAAAGCCCGTTAACCTTTAAGCAGGTCAGTTACGTTGGCTATGCGATCATTCATTGAATCAAAGGCGTCAATCCAGTGTATATTGGCGCCTTTTCGTTCCATGCCTCTGAACCAGGTCATCTGACGTTTGGCAAACTGATGAATGGCCACATTCAGCTTATCAAACATCTGTTTGTAGCTAAGCTGCCCCATTACATGCATAGTCAGGTATTTATATTCTAAACCATAATAAATAAGGTCTTCGGGTTCAACACCGCTGTCCAGCAGTTGCTTTACTTCATCAATCATGCCTTCATCGAGGCGTTTCTTTAAGCGTGAGGTTATTTTCCGGCGTCTTGCTTCGCGGTCAATGTTAACGCCTATTATAAGCGGATTAACATCCGGTAACTCAACCTCTATCTCCGGATTCTCCTTATAGTACTCTTCTATTTCAATGGCGCGAATGGCTCGCTTCACAGTATCTGTATCCGTTTGGTTATGTAATGATTTGTATGTGGATAGTATGCCGCTCAGTTCCTGTAAATTTTTACCTTGCAGGCTGTCTCGTAACTCCTGATTAACCGGCACATTAATCAGTTTGTATTTCTTGAGTACAGATTCGATATACATACCAGTACCACCACACATAATTGGCCAATGCTTATTGGCTTGCACCTGCTCAAAGGCTTTAAAAAAGTCGGCCTGATATTCGAATACATTGTACTTATAGCCTGCATCTACAATGTCGATAAGGTGATGCGGAATGGTGTAGCCATCAATGGTGTAATCCTCAATATCTTTGCCGGTTCCCAAATCCATGCCGCGGTATAATTGTCGCGAGTCGGCACTGATTATTTCTCCATCCAGATATTTAGCTAAATGAGCTGCAAAGGTCGTTTTGCCAGAGGCGGTTGGCCCCAGCACGACGATGAGGTTGTATGGAGAATTAGAGTATACCATGTTAAGTAATTTTGCTCAAAGCTAAGACAAATAATTCGATTTCTGGTGACTTATGGTATGCGTATAATTTCCAACAAGCCGGCTTGGTTCTCACTAACCACCTCATATTCTTCCAACCATCTCAGCACTTTTGAAAAGTCTTCCTGTTTGGCGTTGAGTTTAATCAGTAATTGATCAAAAGCTAAAGGTTGAGATGAAAGCTCTTTAATGATCTGCTCCTGCAAGGCATCAAATGTTTGAACCGACAGGTCTGTTTTCTTCATGCTCTGACATACATCGCACATGCCGCAGTTTTCGCCACCTTGCTGACCAAAATATCTGAGCAACTGCTTGCTTCTGCAGATATGATTGATAGTACCATACTCAATAACACTTTGTATGCGTTGCTCATACTTTGCTTTCCGGTCTTTATATACTTCCTTGCGCAGCTCAATATACTTGCTGTCTTCCCGCGACGTGGTATAGGTGATAAGCGGTGTTTTTTTCTGGGGGATGTATTTGATAACACGCAACTGACTGAGTTTAACAAGAAATTGATAAATGGTGTTGCGCTCTACGCCCATACGTTTAGCCAGCAATTCCTCATTAATGGCTACATATTCAGTAAATAGCCCGGTATATGAACGGAGTAATAGCTTTATAAAGCTGTCAAAATCTTCGTTGGCCACCTGAAACTTATACAGGTCGTCACGCCGTATGATAAAGTGAACTTTTGCTGACAGTTGCAGCTCTTCGGTGAACTCGATATAGCCAGCACGTTGTAATAACTTCAGACTGTTAAAAACCGTCATAAGGTTCATACGATAGTTTTTGCAGAAAAGAGTCAGGTTAAAATCATACACCATACCAAACCCACTACCAACAGCCACCTGCAGAAAATTACCCAGAGCTTCATAAACAGCCAGTATCTTCTCCTTTTCAGGGAAGCTTACGGATATTGATCGCTTCAATCGTACCTTATCGTTGTTGGACCACAACAGCACTGCGAAGGCTTTCTTCCCGTCACGTCCGGCACGTCCGGCTTCCTGAAAATAGGCTTCCAGTGAGTCGGGCGCATCCATGTGCACAACCAGTCGTACATCGGGTTTGTCAATACCCATTCCAAATGCATTAGTGGAAACAATAACCCGTATCTCGCCGTCGGTCCAGCGTTTTTGCCTCAGGTCCTTGGCTTCCTGAGGCATACCGGCATGAAACGAGCTGGCAGAAATGCCATTTTTAATCAGTAGCTCGGCGTATTCCTGTGTTTTCTTGCGATTGCGAACATACACAACAGCACTGCCGGGCACCTTATTAATGATGTTGAGTAATTGCTGCTCTTTATCTTCTGCCTGTCTGACTACATATACGAGGTTGTCGCGCTTAAAGCTTTTTTGAAACAGGTTCTTCTCCTTAAACAAAAGCCGTTCCTGTATGTCATCAACCACCTCAGGAGTGGCTGTGGCTGTTAATGCTAGCACAGGTGTATCGGGAAGTAATTCTCTTATGATGGCAATCTTAAGGTAAGATGGCCTGAAATCATAACCCCATTGCGAGATGCAGTGTGCCTCATCCACAGCCAGCAAATTAACTGGCATTTGCTGTATCTTCTCCTGGAAAATCTCTGTTCCTAGTCGCTCAGGAGAAATATACAGAAACTTAACACCTCCAAAAATACAATTGTCAAGTAGGGTGTTTATTTCATCTCTGGATAGTCCGGAGTGAATGGCGGCTGCTTTAATACCTTTGCTTTTGAGGTTGTTCACCTGATCTTTCATCAAAGCAATTAGTGGTGTAATAACAATGCAGATACCCTCAGTGGCTAGAGCGGGCACCTGAAATGTCAGCGACTTTCCGCCACCCGTTGGCATCAGGCCAATGGTGTCTTTACCATCGGCTACCGACTGAATAATATCTTCTTGCAAGGGGCGGAAGGAATCATAGCCCCAGTATTGTTTAAGTATATGATGAAAGATGTTCATGCAAAAGCAAAGGTAATATTATGACTCTTGAGGTGCATCAGGTCCTCCGAAAAAATATGCATTTAAACTTGTAAGCAGCCGACAATTAATAGATTACTGTTGACTATCAGAAATTAACTTTGTAATATTTCACAATTAACGCTAGTGAGTGTTTTTTTTTACTACTTTTGCCAAAATTTTTAAATCCCAAAAACAAGGTTCCATGTCATTTAATGAGGATAAAATCGTTTCTGAAGGTTTAACATTCGATGATGTTTTACTCATTCCTGCCTTTTCGCAGGTGTTACCACGCGATGTCAAGTTAAACGGTCGTTTTTCAAAGAATATTGAATTGAAAACACCAATTGTATCAGCTGCAATGGATACAGTAACTGAAGCGCGTTTGGCAATAGCGATTGCTCGCGAAGGAGGAATTGGTGTAATTCATAAAAACATGCCAATTAAAGATCAGGCTAAGCAGGTAGAGATGGTTAAACGTGCTGAAAACGGAATGATCTATCACCCTGTTACAATTCTTCAGGGAAGCACTGTTGGTCAGGCGCTTGATTTAATGAAAGAGTATAAGATTGGAGGTATTCCTGTAGTTGATCAATATGGCTATCTGGTAGGAATTGTTACCAACCGTGACTTGCGTTTCGAGCCAGACATGAATCGTTCGATTGATGAGGTAATGACTACTGAAAACCTTGTGACCACTAATCAAACTACTAATTTGGAGAAAGCAGCAGCTATTCTTCAGCAGTACAAGATTGAGAAGTTGCCCGTTGTGGATGCTAACAATAAGTTGGTTGGACTGGTAACTTACAAAGATATTACCAAGGCAAAAGATAAGCCATTTGCCTGTAAAGATGAAAAAGGTCGTTTGCGCGTAGCAGCTGGTGTTGGTATTACCGCTGATACATTTGAGCGTATCGATGCATTGGTAGAAGCAAATGTGGATGCCATTGTAATTGACACTGCACACGGACACAGTGTTGGAGTTCTGGAAACTTTGAAAAAGGCCAAGGAAAAGTATCCAGACCTTGAAGTGGTAGTTGGTAACATTGCTACAGCTCAGGCTGCACTTGATTTGGTGAAGGCTGGTGCCGATGGCGTTAAAGTAGGTATCGGTCCGGGTTCGATTTGTACAACTCGTGTAATTGCAGGTGTTGGTGTACCTCAGTTATCTGCCATTTATGATGTATCAAAAGCCCTTGAAGGAACTGGCGTACCAGTAATTGCTGATGGTGGTATTCGTTACTCAGGTGATATTGTAAAAGCCCTGGCTGCTGGTGGTCATGCAGTAATGCTTGGCGGATTATTTGCCGGTGTTGATGAGTCGCCAGGTGATACCATTATTTATAATGGTCGTAAGTTTAAAGCCTACCGTGGCATGGGTTCTGTTGAAGCGATGCAGCAAGGTTCTAAAGACCGTTACTTCCAGGATGTGGAAGATGATATTAAGAAGTTGGTGCCAGAAGGTATTTCAGCTCGTGTGCCATACAAAGGAACTTTGTATGAAGTAATTTATCAGTTGATTGGTGGATTGCGTGCCGGAATGGGCTATTGTGGAGCAGCTACAATTGAAGATCTGCACAACGCGAAATTTACAAAGATTTCGAATGCAGGTATGAACGAGAGCCACCCACACGATGTAACCATTACTCGTGAAGCACCAAACTATTCTCGCTAATAAAGACAAACATACAATAAGAAAAGGGGCTCATGGCCCCTTTTTTATTTTCAAAACCTTATCCTGTAATTTAAGTTAGGTCTTTTAATTACGATGCATACTTCTTCACAATTGCTTCCATCTGCTCAAATTGATCTTCCATGCTTTGTAGAAGTTTAATTTGAGCCCTGGTTCTTACGATATTGTGATTAGGCGAATTAACTTTGTAGTAATTATCTCCATCAATATAATCATCTAAAAAGCGAACAGCTTGCTCATAAGTCAATAGTTTGGCACCAAAAGCCAGTGTATCAATTTCAGCTGGTGTCAAAACTGCTTTTGTTTCTTCGAGAAAGCCTTTTATAAACCCTTCGAATAATTCGATATTCATGCTCACATTATCCAGATTAGGATCATCTTCCAAGCCAGTATTAGCGCCATTTCTGATAGCATCACCAATATCATAACACACATAACCTGGCATCACTGTATCCAAATCAATAACACACAAAATATCATCCTTCTCATCGAGCAATACATTATTAAACTTTGTATCCTGGTGAACAATTCTTTCTGGCAACAATCCTTCACGCCCCATTTGTACAATTTTCTTATACTCTTCTGAACGTTCCATCAAAAAGTCCACTTCAGTCTGAACTTCTTTTAATCGTCCTACCGGATCCTGCTTTACACGCTCGATAAAATTGAGGATGCGCATTTCTGTATTATGGAAATCTGGCAGAACAGGATAAAGAGGATCACCTGGCAAGTCGGCCAAACGGCTTTGAAATTGCCCAAATGCTTTACCCCCTACGTATGCTTGATTAGCATTGGAAAGTTGATTGTACGAGCGGGCATTTTCAATGAATAAAAATACACGCCAGTAATTACCGTCTTCATCCGTCACAAAACCAGTGTCATCAAACGTATCAATAGGCGTTAGCACCTGTCGCTTTATATCACTACCCGGAATTTGCTCTAGTTTCGAACGAAGATGATCGGTTACCCGCTTTATATTTTTGGTTAACTCAGGTACATTTTTAAAAATATGGTGATTCACTATCTGCAACAGATAGTTTGGCTGATCAGCTTCTTTAGTCTTGACCTTATAAGTCGTATTGATTAATCCGTCACCAAATATCTTGGCCTCTTCAAAAGTGCCTTCAATCTTAAATTGATTAACTATTGCTTCTATATTATTTGCCATAACATCAAGTATTAATATGGCAACAAATTTAACTTTTACTTTTGAAAATCCTACGTTTTGTTGTTTTTAATTAGATTAACTTTCCTTTCCTTTCGAATATGCCTGTTGATATTAGCTCCATGCTTCACTAAAGCTATTCATCATTAAGCATATTTGAAATCTCTCCAGCCTCCTCATGCAAAACAAAACGCTTATAATAAGAAACAATTACAGAGGTTAGTGGTAAAGCCAATAATAAGCCCATTAAACCCATTAAACTGCCCCATATTGATAATGCCAATAGCACAATCGCAGGATTCATACCATATGTTTTACCCATAATCCGTGGCACCAGAACAGTTTCTTGTATCAGCTGAACAATACCTAAGACCAATAATACTAAAAAGGCGACATGCCAGAAGCTCTGCTGCGATTCCATAGCTTTTAGTAAAGCTAGCAATAATGCCGGAATCAGGCCAACCAGCTGCAAATACGGAACGATATTTAAGGCACCGATAAATAAGCCAATAATAATGGCCATTGGCAAGCCTATTATTTTAAATCCTACCGCCAATAGTATACCAACAATTAAAGCAATTAAACCCTGCGAGCGAAAATACAAATGCATTGAATGCCCCAGATCATCAAATATTTCAGAAGTTACCTCCCGATATCGGGCAGGTATCAAACCTAAACCAAATTGCCCAATTTTTTGAAAATCCATTAGAATAAAGATGGTGTATAATATAACAACCAGTAATCCAACAATACCGGCAATAACTCTCATAGAGCCAGAAAATAAATTCCAGAAACCAGGCAGTACTTTTTTAAAGAACTCTGTCAGGTTCTCAAAACTGAGGTAATTGACCAACTCCATTTCCTTGATCAACTCCCTTAAACTTTTCTCCATCTCAAATGGCAGCACCTCTCGCACATCTACAGCCTGCAGGTAAACCTTTATCAAGTATACCATCTTATTCATTTCATCAATAAAAGCAGGAACGAGGTATAAAAGAATTACAACCACCACAACCCCTACACTTAGCACAGTTAACAAAACAGATGCGCCCCGATGCCTGACCCTCATTTTATTCTGTACAAAATTGACTAAAGGATCCAGTAAATAGGCAATAAACAGAGCTATAATAAAAGGACCCAGTACATTCTTCAAGAGGTTAATAACGTATAAAGCTGCTCCTAAAGCCAATGCAGAAAGTAGCATTCTGACAACACGGTCGAATGTATAAGGGCGGGGTTGATTATTTTCCATAGTCAATAAATTTGTGTCGAATGTAGCAAAATAGAGAACAATTTCTAAACAAAATAAAATAATTGCACTTAAGGTACGTTCATATTTATTGAATAAACATTTTTATCATTAATTAGTTAAAATTTGTAAATATTTTTGGTCAAATTGTAAAAATATGTATTGTTTTTTGGGCAATGTTTTATTACTTTGCATACAGTAATAAACCTTTCCGGACCTTTAGCAATTTGGGCTATAAAATTTGATTGAGTACGAGGGAGATGAATTGGATTGAACGGACCATATTAGTAGTGTTCTGCACAATAGCGTTTGCAGCTTGCGAGCGGGAGTTTGTGTTCAGAGGCGGTGAAGAGGGACTTACCTTTTCGGCCGATACACTCATGTTCGATACCATTTTTACTTCTATTGGCTCAACTACCAAAAACTTCAGAGTGTATAATCCTTACAGTGAAGATATGGCTATTGAGTCAATTGAACTGGCTGGTGGTGATGACTCTGATTTTCGTCTTAATATTGATGGTTCTTCAGACAATTACGCCGAAGATGTTCGAATAAGATCCAGAGATAGTCTATACATTTTTGTGGAAGTCACCATAGATCCCGTTGGCAGCAACACCCCTTATGTTGTTACTGACTCAATTTATTTTCGAACTAAAAACAAGGTGCAAACCGTTCAACTTGTTGCCTATGGGCAAGATGTAATACTGATGCGAAAAGAGTGGCTGAATAGCCAGACACTAACAAATGAAAAACCATATCTGATTTACGATTACATTGTAGTAGATTCGGCGCAAACGGTTAATATTGACCCGGGAGCCCGCCTATACTTCTACAAAGATGCCAGCATGCTGGTACTTGGTACACTACATGTGAATGGCAGCATTGAAGAACCGGTAGTGTTTGCCGGGCACAGACAAGAAGATTGGTATGCCGATAAGCCCGGCCAATGGGGCTACATCCACTTGCTACCTGGTTCCGGCCAGTCAACTATCAATAATTGCATCATCAAAAATGGCATGATGGGTATCTTAGCTGATTCTGTAGGCCTTAACGACACTCCTATTACGATTAACAACACTAAAATTGAACACATAAGTACATTTGGTCTGCTGGCTCAAACCTCAAACCTCAATGTGTCAAATAGTGTTTTTGGAGATTGTGGTAACAGCTCGGCTGCCCTGACAGTTGGTGGTAATTACCAGTTTACACATTGTACATTTGCCAACTATTTCGATTGGACCTACCGTAGTAATCCTGCTGTATTCCTTAATAATTACTACATCGATCAAAATGATAAAGAACAGATCATTCCATTAAAAGAAGCCACATTCAACAACTGCATTATATACGGTAACAGCGTATCTGAAATTGGTTTTGATTTAAAATACAACAATGCTGAATTTCCAGAAATAGACGCATCATATCAATTCAACCATGCCATCATTAAAGCACAGGGTGATTTTGATATTTCGGATAATTCGAAGTTTATCAATGTACAATTGAACGTCGATCCATCTTTCATTAACATCCCTGATTACAATTACCAACTCGATACACTATCAGCAGCCAAAGATATTGGTTCATACGGACTTGCAGAGCCCTACCCCATCGACATACACGGCGTTAACAGACTGCAGGATGATGGACCTGACTTAGGAGCTTATGAACGCTATGAGAAAAAGTAATGTGCCAGACGATTACCCTTATTCTGTTACTCTCCACCTGCCCTTTGCTTTCCCAAAGCAATAATGACAATAGTTATAGTGTTCTTTTCTACAATGTCGAAAACCTTTTCGATTGCAAAAATGACTCGCTTAAAAATGATGAAGAGTTTTTGTATAATGGCGATAAAAGGTGGTCGCACAATCGGATGTACAAAAAATTAACAGATGTAAGTAAAACCATATTAGCAAGCAATGGATGGAATGCTCCAGCTCTTATAGGTCTTTGTGAGATTGAAAATGAATGGGTAATCAAACAACTAATCTACAATACCGGACTTTCCTCACTGAAGTACAATTACATTCATTTTGAGTGTGATGATCATCGGGGCATTGACGTTGCATTATTATTCAAACGCGAGGTATTTACTCCACTTCTTTCAGCGCCAATCAAACTATCAGAACCTGGCAGTGAGTTTTTCACAAGAGATGCCTTATACGTTAAAGGGGTGATTGCAACAGATACCATACACCTTGTTATAAACCATTGGCCATCCAAGCGCGGAGGCAGCCTGCAGTCAACACACAAAAGAACAAGAGTAGCCCAAGGAATAACAGCACACATTGATTCTATAAAACAGATTGAGACAAATCCCAAACTAATGATCATAGGAGACTTTAACGCAGAATATACATCCGATGTGCTGCAGTCTTTTATTACAAAAAACGATATTGAGTCTCAATTAAAACCTAATGATATCAGTAATCATCGCATTGGCGGCTCCTATAAATATCAAGGGCAATGGTCGTTGATTGATCACATATTTCTATCCAAAAACTGGCTAGAAAACCGAAATTATAACATCAGTCACCGAATCGTATCATTACCATTTCTACTTGAAGATGACTTAACCTTCAGTGGGGTAAAACCATACAGAACCTATGTTGGTCCGCGGTACAATGGCGGCGTTAGCGACCACCTACCAGTCTTACTCAACATTAAACGTCTACCACCTCCAAATCACTAAACTTTAGAGAGCTTTCATTTTTTTTGAGATAAGCACAGGATTATTTTTCATTTAGCGTCTATAGATTTGTAGAGAGAAATTAATGATAAACGAGATACAACTAATTGAACAAATCAACCAGGGTGATACAGCTGCATTCAGGCAACTGTTGGAGCTGCATCACAGAAAGGTTATTCATATCTGTTTGTCATTTGTAAACGACCCGCACGATGCCGAAGATATAGCACAAGAGGTATTTATAGAGATGTTTCGTTCATTGAAGAACTTTAGAAAGGATGCATCTGTTTCAACCTGGCTTTACCGGTTATCGGTTAACAAATCGCTTGACTTCATCCGCCAATCGAAACGCCAAAAAAGAGGAAGTGGAAAAGTTGGGCTGATGGAGAAAACAGATCTGGAACGGCTAAGTATTAGCAACTGGCAAATGCCTAGCGACAGTATGGAGGAGGATGATAAAAAGAAATTACTGTACATGGCCATAGAACAGCTACCAGAGCGACAAAAGAAAGCCATCATCCTCTCCCAAATTAAAGAGCTGAAACAGCAGGAGGTGGCCGAAATAATGGAAACAACAATTGCCTCTGTTGAGTCGTTACTGGTAAGAGCCAAACGAAAATTAAAAGAAACATTGATTCGCCATAAAGAAGAATTCATATAAGCGCAGGAAACTGAAAGGCTTATCGTCATATAAAGTGAGTGTTATTATGAAAGAGAATAAAAAACATATAGACGAAATTGACCAGCTGCTGAATCAGATGCTGGTTACCAATTACGAACCATCTGACGGTTTTATCGACAAAGTGATGGTTAAGGTACAGATGGAACGTCCGGCATCGAAGTATATTAAAATGCTATTACAAGTTGCTGCAGCGGCTGCAATTATTGTATTTACAAGCAATCTTTTTATTTTAACAACTGCCACTAAAAACATTGAATCAAACGAGAGCGACTGGGCAACTGTGTATCAGTTGGAAACCACAACCAACTGGTATGAATATAATAGTGAAAACACTTTTATTGCTAACAATCAAACACTGAAGTAATATGAGATATTCGTGTAAGCTTTGCTGGATTATACTGAGCCTCTTTTTACTGGGCAACCTCGTATTACTGGGTATATGGTGGTATGAAAAGGAGCCAGAGCAAAATGAGGATGTGCGACGCTTTAATAAAGAAGAATACCGCGATCAAATGCGAGGCATGCTCCTGCAGAACACTTCCATAAACGAAGAACAATTTGAGGAAATGTATCAGCTTTGGCAAGACCACTCAAAACAGATGTATAAAAGCCACATAGAATTAGATAGTCTGCGCCAGTTATTGATGAATGAAACATTCAGTAATAATACTGACACGATAAAAATCCGTAATTTGATGAACCAGCTAGCCTTCGGGCAGCAACAAATTGAAGAGATTAACTACCAACATTTCCGAAAACTAAGAAATGTATGCGAAACAGATGAGCAACGTGAGATGCTGGATAAGCTATTGCGTTCGAGAATAATGAAAGACGGTCACCGAAAACGCTTCAGAGGTCGTAGAAAAAACCACTAATTCATAACACTTTAAATATCTAACACTTAGCAAATGCGCGCTTGCTGAGATGTGATAACTATACCCTTTTGTTGAACATTTTAATAATAAACCGATGAAAAACAGATATTTTTTAGCTTTAGCATTAATAGCCATAACTATTGGCAATGCAACAGCGCAACGTAACAAAGGATTCAGGCAGTCAAACTGTCCGGTTAACGCTCCAAATCAGTATTGCATTATAGATGATTTGACAGATGAGCAACAAGACAAAATGAATGCTGAAAGAGTGAAGTTTCAGAAAGATGTGCAGGCCGACAGAAACCGTTTGGGTGAGCTACAGGCGAAAAGACGCACTATAGAAACCACTGAGCCGATTGACCAGCAAGCCCTTGACAACATTATGGCAGAGATGAATAAAGTGAAGACCTCCATCCAAAAACAACGTATCAGACACCAGCAAACTGTCAAATCGTTTTTAACTGATGACCAGATAGTAACATTTGATAGCTTTAATGGTAAACGAGGTCCCAAAAATGGCATGGGACCCAACCAAGGTCGGAACTTTAATAAGGGACAATGCGATAATCAGGCTTTAAGAGGCGGACGAGGGCAAGGTAAAAACAACCAGCCTGGTTATGGAAGAGGCAATGGCCAAGGAAAAGGAAACGGCAATGGCTATGGACGTGGTTATGGTTCAGCAAATTCCCCAGCAATGTTAAGTGATGAAATGCAACAGACTATCAAACAAGCTCATATTGACTTATTAAAACAACAGCAACCACTTACTAATCAGCTAAACGAGCTCGATGCGCAACTTAAAACCATGACCTCAGGTAAATCGGTTGATCTTAAGAAAGTTGATCAACTAATTGACAAGCAAGCTGCATTAAGGCTTGATATTGCCAAACTGCGTTCCTCTAAAATGCAGGCCATTAGAAGCCAGATGAGTGATGAAGAAAGAATATGGTTTGACAGGCACCATATGAACAGAGGCCGTCACCTCAATTTCAATTAGCATAACTACTCAGCTTATAAAGCGCCCAATTGATCATCATATTAATTGGGCGCTTTGCTATGCTAACCTGCTATCTTAGTAATTCATCTTTAAGAAATTCAATTATACTGAGTGCAAAAAATCATAAGTATAGTATACATTTTTCATGTATCATTGTCACCCTAAAGCTAAGTATAAGTGTCTTTAGAGCATATAACAAACTATAAGCAATCGATATATTTAATTCTTACACCATGAATGAAAAGCAATTTAAACGAATACAAGGCATATCAACTTTAGTTGGCAATACGCCATTGCTGGCCATAGAGTTTGAATACAAAGGCACAATACGAAAGATTTATGCTAAAGCTGAGTTTCTTAACTTAACCGGTAGCATTAAAGATCGTATGGCCTATCATATTCTGACCAAAGCCTATGAAAATGGCGAATTAAATTCGGGAGACCGAATCATAGAAGCCACAAGTGGTAATACTGGTATTGCGTTTTCTGGTGTGGGAAGAGCCATGGGACATCCAGTAACTATATTTATGCCTAACTGGATGAGTCAGGAACGAAAAAATCTAATAAAAAGCTTTGGCGCCAGCATCCGGTTAGTAACACCTGAAGAAGGCGGTTTCCTGGGAAGTATTGAAATGGCCAATCAACTGGCTGCTGATAATGACAACACATTTCTTCCACGTCAGTTTTCTAACTACGACAATTGCGAAGCACACTACACCACCACTGGTCCTGAACTATATTGGCAGTTAAAATTTCGTTCATTGGAGCCTGCTGCATTTGTAGCTGGTGTAGGCACAGGAGGTACCGTAATGGGCGTGGGTAAATACTTGCGAGAAAAGGTTGCTGGTATAAAAATCCATCCACTTGAACCATCGAATTCCCCTACGATGTCAACTGGCTATAAAGTAGGCAAGCACCGCATTCAGGGAATTTCAGATGAATTCATCCCTTCAATAGTAAAACTTGATGAACTGGATGAGATAGTTAGCGTTGATGATGGCGATGCTATAATAATGGCTCAAAAGCTGAGTGCTCAGTTAGGCTTAGGCGTTGGCATCTCCAGCGGGGCCAACTTCCTGGGAGCCCTTAAGATACAAGAAGAACTTGGACCGGATGCCGTGGTAGTTACGGTTTTTGCCGACGATAATAAGAAGTACCTGAGTACAGATTTAATGAAGGATGAGCCAGTTAAAGATGACTTCCTTGCTCCAGGTGTGGAACTGCTAAGCTACGCTGCTTTCAAAAGAGTTTGTCATACCTGCTGCGATCCGAGCGACTGCATGGAGTCATGCTACGAAGGACAGGATAATGAAGTAAAGCTACCTGCTTGTCCGCGACGCGAACCTGCACACTAATTACAATGATAATAGCTTGAGTAAAGTTTTGGTTTGGATAAAGAGGGTGTCCAAAAAACGGATGCCCTCTTTTGTATTCATAATCAATAGATTATTGCCTTGATTATTTGGTTAGATGCTTGATGTTTAGTA
>NZ_JAGTAR010000002.1 GCF_018156225.1 Carboxylicivirga sediminis | reverse complement strand
ATATATTGCGGGGTGGAGCAGTTGGTAGCTCGTTGGGCTCATAACCCAAAGGTCGTCCGTTCGAGTCGGGCCCCCGCTACTAAGAAGCCGAAAGAAGTATTTCTTTCGGCTTTTTTATTTACCTTCAAATTAAAAATGTATCACGTTTACGTCTTGTATTCAAAAAGATACAATAAGATTTACATAGGTTATACAAGTGATTTAAAGAAGCGGCTTTTATCACACAATGAACGATCAAACAAAGGCTATACTGTCAAATATCGCCCTTGGAACTTACTTTATACAGAATCATTTGAGGATAAAGCAGAGACTCTGCGAAGAGAAAAGCAGTTAAAAGGAGGGCAAGGGCGTGAATTTATCTGGGATATGGTTAATAAAAAATAGGAGGGCTCATATCCGCCTAAGGCGGACGTCCGTTCGAGTCGGGCCCCCGCTACTAAGAAGCCGGAAGAAGTATTTCTTTCGGCTTTTTTGTGTTTCGGATGCTTATAATTCCCAGCCAAATCCTGTTGCAAAGACATAATCAGATTCGGATGCACCTTCAACCGGACGGTTATCGTAGTTAAGGGTGATACCCAGTTTGATATAGAAATCTTTTGGTAAGTCATATTTGATATCAAAATTAAAATCGGAGCGCCAGCGACCAGATTCTGTTATGCCCGGGTAAAGTGCTATTTTAGAGCGAAGGCTAAGATCGCCTGCGTCAAATAAATTCACCTCAGTATCCAGAAATCCTTCCAGGCTTTGGCGATCATCAGCCGAATTTTCGTAGCGTTCGCTGTTGAATGAGGCGCCAATGGAGATATTCCAGTAAGCAGCATTGGTTTGAATAATATAGGTACCTGCACCTAGCTTGCCATTGGTACGTAAGAGTATTTTTTGTTCGGTATTTGATAAGAAGCTGGTTGATAATCCGCTAAACCAGTTTCTCTGGAAATAGTATCTGAATCCAACACCAGCATCGTTTCTGCTAACTTTGCTGACGCTATCCTGATTAGATGTAAAAGCATTGTAATACGTGTTGATGGACCACATCTCGGCGCGATAGCCTAAATTACTTCGCAATGATGCCTGGCGCAGATTATTAGCTTTGGTTAAATCCCAACCAAAATCAATAGAGGCATTCATTTTACTCCAGAAATCCCGATCAACCGATTCCATAAATACAATAGATTCAGGAGAAGCCAATGTTGAGCCTTCGTTTAAAGTGATTATTTCAATTTGCTCATCACTTGTTGAACTGATTTTGCCATTAAATCGTCGGCCATCTGATAATGTAATAAGAAAGTAAGTTTCTGTTGATATGGACTTGATGCCATCCCATTCAATTGCAAAATCAGCATCGCTATAATCAGTTTCAATTTTTAGCACGCCTTGACTCATGCCTTTTATTTCACCTATCATCGAGTCATTGTTAGTTAGCGTTAAGCTGTCTTGTTGTGCATAAGTACTCAAAAATAAAAGTGATAGGAATGTTAGGACTATTAATCTTCTCATAGTAGTTAGGTTTATAGTTTTTGCTAATATCCAAAGTATTAAAATGAAATTCAAGGACGTGAATGAGTTTTGTGTTTGCCTAATACAATGAAAACAGGCTCGAGGTTAGAAGATATAAAGGGGGAATCGTTTGTGTCGCTATCTCTAGTACCCACTAACGTTTTGAGATATTCAGATTGATGCATCCAAATAATTTTCTAACTTTGGCGTCCGATTGGCCCCGTAGTTCAACGGATAGAATGTAGGATTCCGGTTCCTATGATGTGGGTTCGATTCCCGCCGGGGTCACAAATCCTCCTGATTGTCAGGGGGATTTTTTTTGATATGCGTCAATTGTTTCGCTTATTTAAAATGTCATGAACCATTACTTAATTAGCGATCACTATTTGAACACTCCTTATTCAGATTAGTAGGTAACCTGTCATCAAGTGGAAATATTGCCTTGTTGTATTATGCCTATTCAATACCTCTTATGAATGATAACAACTATACGAAAGCTGTAATTAAGTATTATTTAAACCTCAACTTGGCCTCGATGTAATCCAAAGCCTTTGTTTATAGTATAATATGTCTTGGTATCATTTTTGCTTTTATCGGCATCGAAATCTAATAGAATGGTATGAGCATCAATACAGCAGCCACTGGTAATTCATTTTTTGATATCAAGATGGGAACAGCAGGAGCCTTCTTTCTAGGAGCGATTGTGTTTGCAGTCAACTATGCGCATGGTTGGCAGCTGGCGCTGGTGGCCGCATCCAAGCAAGGGTTGTACACCTTTATTATTGGAGGAGTTATGACTAAAATGACTGAGAATATAGCCATTAGAATCGGACAGCGACGAAAAGCATTGTTGATGGCCGTGCTGATTCCGACATTACTCACTTCCTTGCTCACCTTTGGCATGCATTCGCTAAAAGGTACGCCTGAGCCTTTCATCAGTACCTTGCCAACCTTTGTTTTTGCACCTGTTGGATTTTATGGGTGGGCGCTTCGCAAACGGAAGCAGTTTGATAGTCTTAAAACTGCAGATTTAACCAATTGACAGGTACTCTGTCATCGTGTGAGGTGCCATAACTGTACCTTGGTTTATCAGATTCATTACGAATCCTTGTTATCCTCCTTAATCGTTTTTAGGTCATTATTGGTATTTTATTATATCACGAGATTATAATTGATGTTTGTGCAATCGCTTGCTAATAAGATTTATAGTTTAGGTATTTGTGGGTTTGTATAGGTGTTATAGTGTCATTTGTTTGTGGCAATGAAAGTGGTAGATAGGTGAAATTATTCTATTCGCGTATAATGACCCTTAGTTTTGTTCTTATTGTTGAATTAAATCTATATGTTATGAAAAAACTATTACTTTCTTTTATCGTGGCAGTATCTGTTGGTACACTGTCGGCACAAGTCATTTGTGATTTTGAAACGTCATTGCAATACGGACCTGTAATAATTGGGGGGAGCGGGTTGCAAACAACTAGTTTAGTTGCTAATCCAGCTCCAGATGCTGTAAATTCTTCACAAACAGTGTTAAAAGCTAATGCGTATTCAATTGACAATAATGGAGGAAATAAGATTGATGCAGTAATGTTTCAATTACCCGAAGCTACAACGTTTCAAGCTAATGACTTTGCTGCTGTAAAAGTTAATATTTATGTGACAGGTGGAACTCCGGCCACGGTGCTAAAACCACGTGGTAAAGCTGGTATTTGGAATGCTGACAATGTAAGTTCTCCTGCTCCTGGAATATGGATAGGCGTTGTTAAAAACCGTGTTGATGGCGAGGATGGTTTAGCACCAAATCAGAGTGGGTGGATGCAATGTTATTTCGATATCTCAACTAAAACTCAAACTGATAATTATGATGCTTTCCATATTCAATTGGATTGGAATGATGAGCGGGCTGAGGATTTAGAAATTTATTTTGACGACTTTGAATTAGTAACAGAAATACCTGATAATGTTCCAACTTCCATTGGCGATGAGCTTGTTAAAGCACCCCAAATCATCAACGACAATAATCTTATAAAAATTAACAGTGAAACAGTAGTTAGCGAAGTGGTTGTGTTTGATATGACAGGTCGTGTGGTTTCACAGTTACAAGGTGATGAAATTAACCAGATAAATATTGCGAATTTACCAGGGGGCTTATACATAGTTAAAGCTAAAGCAGAAGGTAAAGTTTATACTGAGAAGGTATTAAAGCGCTAAAATCTATTAGTGTTATGTATAAGGGCTGCCTTTGGTATGCCCTTTTGTTTTAAATAGTAAAAAGGAGAGACATGAGGCAAAGTATTTTAATAGTGTTTGGCCTATTGATGGTGATGGCATCCTACGCGCAGAAGCCAAATATATTGTTGATTATGGCTGATGATCATGCAAACCGCACCATTAGTGCGTATGGCGATGGTATTAACCAGACACCCAATATCGACAGGATAGCCAATGAGGGGGCCATTTTTTTCAATAGTTATTGCGCCAACTCCATCTGTCAGCCCAGCCGGGCGGCTATATTAACGGGTAAGCACAGTCATAAAAACGGGGTATATGGTAATGGTTCACCCTATGATAATACGCAACAGCAGTTGCCTCGCATCCTTCAAAACAATGGTTATACCACTGCAGTTATAGGTAAGTGGCACCTTAAAGGCGAAGACCCGGGTGATGCCTTTGATTACTGGAATATACTAACCGAAGGCGGTGGCCAGGGATATTACTATAACCCGACTTTCAAAGCGCAAACGGGCACAACCACTCAAGTGGAAGGCTATTCCACCGATGTGATAACTGATCAGTCATTAACATGGCTGGATGACAACAAAGATGGGCCTTTCTGTTTGATGGTGCACTATAAGGCACCTCATGTTACGCGTATGCCCATGGCTCGTAACCTGGAGTTATACGAAGACGAAACTATACCTGAGCCGGCTACACTGTATGACGATTACAGTACGCGCGAAAAGTATGCATCGAGTGCAATTAACCGCCTGCGTTTCGACATTGAATCAACGGCATACAATTATTTCCCTAGGTATGGCGAATATAATTTGGCAGATTATAAGTTGCTGGATCGAATGACCGAAGAGCAGCGTCAGGCCTATCATGCCTATTATGATAAAGCCAATGCTGAATACGATGCATTGGTGGCATCCGGACAGGTGGTACCAGGTGAGAAGAGTGGTAAAGCCTACGCTTACCAGCGTTTTATTAAAGATTACCTCAAGGTGGTAGCTGGTGTTGATCAAAATGTTAAACGGATACTCGATTATCTGGATAATAATGGGTTAACAGATAATACCATTGTGATTTATTGTGGCGACCAAAGTTACTTCACTGGTCAGCATGGCTATTACGAAAAGCGCTTTATATACGAAGATGGCATGAAGATGCCTTTACTGATGAGATACCCTAATCACATCATGCCTGATACCAAAGTGCAGGAATTTGTTCAAAACATCGATTTTGCACCAACCTTGCTCGATTATTTGGATATAAAGATACCTGGGGATATGCAGGGTGAATCGTTTAAGAATGTGGTAGAAGGCAATGTGCCAGCTGATTGGCGCGATGCTGTCTATTACCATTACTACGATCATAATAAGCATGGAATTCCGCGTCATGAAGGCGTGCGAACCAGTCAGTATAAGCTCATTAATTTTTATACCGATGACGCATGGGAGCTTTACGATTTAGTTAATGATCCTCACGAAGTCAATAATGTGTATAAGAATGAAGCCTATGCTGATATGGTTAAGGCGCTAAAGCTCAAACTGGCCAGTTTGAAGCAGCAGTATGAAGTGCCAGGCGCCGAAGTGATTGCCGAGGATTTTGAGGGAGGTCTCTTTAAGAATAATCAGACCAAGCTCAACTGGCAGTTGCAAAACAGTGCAGGTTCAGCCTATCGGGTGGTTAATAATCCGGATAATAGTGACGCCAATGCTTCACTAAATACAGGCAGAATAGTACGCAATGGAGCCACAACGGCAACCACTCTGTCAGTTAATCTGGGCGATCAGTTTTGGGATCTGATGGTAAACAGATACCTGTCGTTAAAGGTACGATCCGATATTAGTACAGACATGCAAATTGAGCTGTCAAAAGATGGAAGTGATGCTTTGGTAAAAAAAGGTACGGTGACAAGTAATGCCGGATGGAGCGAAATTAGGTTTGACTTTTCAGATATGCCTTATGCCAGCTTGCAAAATACCTATAACCAGTTGAGCATTATCATGGGTGCAACCACGCCCAATGCTGATGGTACAATATGGTTTGATGAGCTGACCTTCGTTGATAATCTGTCAACTGACATTAAAAATATCGGAACTGAACAGGGGTATTTTTACCCCAATCCAACCAATGGTGATGTAAGCATCAAAGGGTTAGAGCAAGTGGCAATTATTGAAGTATATGCATTGAATGGTGCCTTGGTGGCTGTTGAGCGTGGTGTCAATGTCAGTCAGTTGTCACTCAATAACCTCAATAATGGCACCTATTTACTTAGGGCTATTACTGAAACTGGCATTTCAAAGATCGGAAAGGTAACTAAGATTTAAACGAATAACATAATTGCACTGTCAAAAAGGAAGGATGTCCATGTCGGGCATCCTTTTTTGTATATTTATAACTAAAGTAGAGTTAATATATGAGCTATATGTGCATTTATTTTTCAAACAAAGATGTAATGAAAAGATTAAAAAATAAATTAATGTAATATTCATAAAGTTAGGGATATATGGATTAGTTGAAGTTGTATTGTTGGGGTAATATATCGGCGATTGAACGGCTAAAACATATTAAATGAAAGTTCTATTGCAGTTGTTTTTTTAGAAGGCGCTTGAGCCCAAAATATATTTGCTGTTAAAGAATCTGAAAAAAAGAAAAAATGTTTTTCGGGATTTTTAGATGAATCAGTAAGTAATTGAAAAACCAGTTTTATGGAAAATGGAAAAAAGAGGTTTAATTGGAAACAGTTGTTGCTTCCTGTTACCTTATTGTTTTTTGTGACGGCCTGTGACACCTTCCTCGATGATGAGAAGTATGCAGGCGTACCTCATTCATTACGTTACATGTCTATCGATACTTACCACATTGGTGATGATTACGTATCGGTGACGCCAACAGTAATGGGGGGTGAAGGAGCTATATTTACCATCGAATCTATCGATGGTCCGGCATCGGATGAGGTGAAAGCATCCTCGTTTTCTATTGATAGTAATAAAGGAAACATCAACATTAAAGAGTATTGTCGTTTACTTCCTGGGGAGTATTCGTTGGCTGTTAAGGTGAGCAACCCGTCAGGTTCAGAGGTGTTTGAAGATGCTTTTGCGTTTACCGCGGTGCAGGTGCAACCAAGCAAACTGAGTTATGTGCCGTCACTGTATTCGTTTTACGGTACTTCAACGGGCGATCTCACTTCACCGGCTAACGTTAATGGAGGTGGACCATATACCTTTTCGTTGGATGACCCCTTCAACTATTTTGCAATAAATGAGCTAACCGGAGAAATTGAAAAAATCGCCGAGGTGGATGTGGCCGATGATAGTAAGCTGATTAAAACTTACGATGTAGGCGTAGTCAACGAGTTGGGTAGTTACAACGCACCCAAGGCAATCACCATTGAGATTATCGGTGCCAATGTGGGTAAACTGACCTATAATGCCGAGTACAAAACACCCAATGAGGTGAGCCTTGGTTTAATCAACAGCTCTGCATCTACTTTGGCAGGTAGTTACACCGATGTTGTTAACGAGGAAGATTATACCACCGAGCTGAGCGAATCAACTAACGGCCCCATCTTTAAGGGCAATCGATTCACCAACTCATGGCACGTAGCTACAGCACCTGTTGTGATGGATCAAACGGGCGGAGGAGAAAAGGTTAATACATTTTTCCTCAGCTTTAAAACCGCCTCCAGTACAACCGAGTGTGTGTCTATAGTGGTGAGCGACGCAATTCAGCTGGAAGGTGCTATAAGTGCCTATGCCGAGATAGCCGCCTACAAACGTTACATCGACAATGATTTCAATCAGCGCTTTGCACTCTTAGTTTGCGATGATGAGGCTTATAATGAAGAAGAACCCTTTGCATCGCCATGGTTTGAAATAGAAGCGAACATTGCGCCTGGCATGCTGCCTTACTCTAATCCTATAAAGGAATCCAGCCTATTGGCTGCAGGCGAAGGTACGCAGGCCTTTGATATACCGGTAGAGTATGTTGGTAAAAAGGTGCGCATGGCTTTAAAAGCCGTTCACCTGAATCCTGAACTGGGAAATCTGGGTCGCGAAGCATTTGTTTATAAGTGGCAGGTAAGAGCAAAGTATTAACCCAATCAAAGTGAAGATGATGATATTAAAAACATATTTGAGTAAGGCAATATATCTCACGGTAGTAATTAGTTTGCTATTTATTAGTGCAGATGTGTTGGCACAGGCACAGTTTAAGAAGGTAACAGGCCTGGTGGTTGAAGAACAAACCGGCGATCCTATGCCCGGTGTTACGGTTCGTATCAAAGGGCGCACCGAAGGAACAATTACCGATTATGAAGGCAAGTTTAACATTCGCGTAAAAGAGAGCGATGTGCTAATCTTCTCATTTATTGGTATGGAAACGCAGGAAATACCTGTTGGTGGTAAAACGCAGTTGAGGGTCGCTTTAGTAAGTGATTCGGAGCAATTGGAGGAGATTGTGGTAACAGGTTATGGAACTACCAAAGCCAAAGATGTTACGGGGTCCATCAAATCCATTAAACTCAGCCAGATTGAGGATAATGCGGCGCCGTCGGTTGACGAAATGCTGCAAGGTCGTTTGGCGGGTGTGCGCCTCAATAAGGCCGATGGGGCACCAGGACAGGCCATGGTGTTCGAAATCCGTGGTAGCAACTCCATTACAGGAAACTCCGACCCATTGTACATTGTAGATGGATTCCCCATTGATGATCCGACCTACATCACCACCATCGCACCTGAAGATATTGAGCGTATCGACATTCTGAAGGATGCATCGGCAACGGCCATATATGGTTCGCGTGGTTCAAATGGTGTGGTAATAATCACTACCAAAGGCGGTATCGATGAGGCCAAAACACGTGTGAATGTAAATGTTCAACAGGGTGTGAGCGTCATTCCACAGGAGCGCCGTTTAGACGTGCTGTCACCATATGAGTTTGCCAGGTTGCAGCAGGAACAGAACAACCTGAGCTATGGCGATCCGGAACAATACAGAAACGTAAAAGGCACCAACTGGCAGGATGAGATTTTTAAACCTGGGAACTTCAGTCGTATCAATGCATCTATGCAGGCAGGGAATGATTTAACCAAACTGTTCGCTTCCTTTGGTTATGTTAATGAAGATGGTACCATGATTAATACAGGCTTTGAACGATTCACTGGTCGCTTAAAGGTCGATCATAAAATCAATAATAAGCTGGAAGTGGGTATAAATGCGTCGTATACTAATACTGAGTATACCGGCATGAAGATATCAACTTCGACTGTAAGTGCCATTAAAAGTGCCATTATGTTCCGTCCTATTTTGCCATTAGATGATATTGAATCAGACGATGAGCAGGATGATTATAATGCAGGCTATTTCCCGCCTGACCAAACATTGGAGAATACCGACCGTTCAGAACCCCGGGATGTGGTACAGGTCAATTCTTACCTCGATTATAAAGTGGTTAAAAACCTAAAGTTCAGAACTACTTTTGGTTATACATTTGATCATAAACAAGTCAAAACTTTCTTTAACACAGGTACCAACCAGGCTGACAGAGGAACTGAAGGTATCAATGGTAGTGTGAGTAATGTTCAACGTCGTTCGTGGATCAATGAGAATACATTAACGTATAACCTGAAGAAGGATGACCATCACCTGAATGTGTTGGGCGGTTTTACACTGCAGGATACCAAAATTTACGATACCTACATGAAGAGTAATAATTTTCCGTTTGATGATTTCGGATGGAATAATTTTGTGCTAGGTGTCAACCCGCAGGTGTCAACATCCGGTTTGTCAAATACCCGCCTGATGTCAGGTTTAGCCCGTGTTAACTACACCTATCTTGATAAGTATCTGTTAACTGCATCAATGCGTGCAGATGGATCTTCTAAATTTCCAACAGATAATAAGTTTGGGTATTTCCCATCATTTGCGCTGGCATGGCGGGCCATCGAAGAGCCATTTATTCAAAATCTGAATGTGTTTTCGAACCTGAAAGTGAAAGGTGGATATGGTACTACGGGTAACAATCGTATTGGTAACTTTGATTCATTGGTGACATTAGGTAGTGGTAATGGCTATTACTTCGGTAACTCATACATACCGGCTATCTACCAAAAGAAATTGGCCAATACCAACCTTAAGTGGGAGACCACGCAGCAGTACAATGCCGGACTTGAAATGGGTTTCCTTAAAAACCGTATAGTGCTGGAAACAGAAGGCTACTACAAGCTGACTAATGATTTGTTGTTGGATGCGCTGGTTCCGCCTTCAGCTGGTTTTACAGGCGTAAAAGAAAACCGTGGAAGTATCAGCAACTACGGTGTGGAAATAACACTGCAAACAGTCAACGTTGATACGAAAAACTTTAGGTGGACCACCAACTTTAACATCTCCTTCAATCGCAATAAGGTGAAGAACCTTAGTGTTGGCGAGGATGAGCGCCTTTACAATCCGGGCGTAGGAGGTATCTTCTCCGAAGAAAATATCTATGGTCTGTTTGTTGGGCAGCCTGTTGGTGTCATGTATGGCTACCGCATGGAAGGCATCTATCAGGTGGATGATTTTATTCACGATTCGGCCACGGGCGAATACATTCTGAAGGATGGCGTGACCGGACTGGATTACACGGCCGGTAAGCTGGGGCCTGGTATGCCAAAGTATGCCGATTTGGATGGCAATGGCATTGTGGACGAGAACGATCGTGAAATCATAGGTGATCCTAATCCCATTCATCATGGTGGGTTGCATAACTCCTTCGAATATAAAGGATTTGACTTAGGTGTGTTGGTGACCTGGTCATATGGTAACGATATTTTTAACGGTAACCGTGCCGTGTTTGGCGTGCCGGGAGCCCAGCGCAACCGTAACTATATGGGCGAAGTGGCCAACCGCTGGACACCCGATAACCCGATAGAATATGGTGTGTGGGCTGCTCCGGCAGGCGATCAGACTTACATACCTGTTTACAGTGGTAAAATGATGAGCGACTTCTGGGTGGAAGATGGTTCATACATCAGAATTAAGAATGTGGCATTGGGCTATACACTGCCTAAGACACTAACCAATAAGCTGAATATTGAAAGAATCAGATTGTCAGCCACCGTTGACAACCTGTTTGTGTTCACCAAGTATTCAGGATACGACCCTGAGGTGTCGGTACGAAACGAAGCCTTAAACCGTGGTATTGATTATTCGGCCTATCCAAAAGGACGTTCATTTACGTTTGGCCTAAATATGACATTCTAATTAAAAAGATGAAATCATGAAGAAGCAATTGAAATATTACATATCACTGTTTGTCATTGTAGTGGCTGGTCTTACGTCTTGTGAATTTCTCGAATTGGACCCAACCAATGAATTTGAACGTGATGATTACTATAAAGACAGGAATCAGGCCGAGATGGCTCTGGCCGGCGTGTATAGCCAACTAGCCGAGTTGTATAAGGAGCACATGTCCATTTGGCTGAGTGCCGGTACAGATGAGTTTTTGCACAATAAGCTGGCTAGCAGTACACGCGGAAGTGAGATATCGAAATTCAACTACAATGCCTTTAATACCGATATCAAACGAATATGGACCATGTCCTATACGCTTATCTCAAGAACAAATGATTTGATTTATAACCTTGAGGGCCGCGATACAATAGCCTATATGACGTTTGAACAGCGTCAGGCCATGATTGGGGAAGCCTTAACCTTGCGTGCCTTCTCTTACCTGAACCTGGTACGCATGTTTGAATATGTGCCGGTACGTACCTTGCCATTTGTTGATATAGCTGAAGATAATGGCGATTTACACCTCAAAAGTCAGGAGCCGCAAGTGGTATATAACCAGATTATTGCGGACCTGAGTGCTGCCACCGGTATGTTACCCGATGAACCTTACGCTTTTGGCCGGGTATCCAAATCGGTAGCTCACGGCTTACTGGCACGTGCCTATCTGCACCTGGCCGGAACACGTGTTAATGGTGGTGATGTGGGTGTTGAGGAATGCTACAGCCAGGTGGTGAAACATTGTAATGCTATTATTGAATCAGGCCGTCACTCCTTGCTCGACGATTACAGTGAAGTGTTCCTGAATCAGATTCAGGAAATTCAGGATAACCGCGAAATTATGTGGGAAGTGGTATTTAAATACACTACCGAACGCGATTTAGGTGGTTTCATCGGTAACTACAACGGTCCTAAAGTTGGCGGCGAAGTAAATGATGATCCTGAAGGTAATCCATTAGTCTATATCACTGCAACCTTAAATCAGCTCTACGGAGCCGAATTTGAAGAAACGCCTGGTTCAAATCCCGATGAGCGCCATGGCTGGAACAGCATTCCATACAACATCAACTTTAAGGATGGTGCTTATTCATTTCCTGGAGATATCAGCAACAAGTTGCGTTGGTATGGTGGTAAATGGCGCCGTGTACAAAGAGTGGTGTCTGGCACCAATGCTTCGGGCGATGACGTATATACGGCCCGTGTGCTCGAAAATGGTGCGATTAATAAGTGGCGTACATCTATCAACTACCCCTTATTGCGCTATGCCGATGTGTTGCTGATGAAAGCCGAGGCTGTTAACCAGCTTTATGGTCCAACACTCGATGCCATTGATAATGTTAATGCCGTTCGCCTGCGTGCTGGTGCAGCAACCGTTCAGGAGTTGCTGGATTCAGAGGGCTTGGCCTTAACACAGGAAGAACTGTTGGAAGTGATTAAAGATGAGCGCAGCCGCGAGCTGTGTTTCGAGGGTTTGCGCCGCTTTGACCTGGTACGCTGGGGCACTTTGGTAGAGGCCATGAAAGAGCAGAATTCTTTAATAATTAATCACCCTGATTACGATCCGGCTAAAGATGAGTTTCTGACCTATCCGGGTAACGCGGTGGAAGAACGTCACAATGTATTCCCTATTCCAAATGATGAGATTACGCTTAATAAAAATGTGCAGCAACATCCTCTTTGGAAGTAATTAAAACACTACAATTATGACACGATATATTATATTCATATTACTGATTTTAGGTCTTTGGGCCTGTACCGAAGACAAAGATGTTCTGGAACTAAATGCGGCTCCTTCGGTGGTCGATTATCAGAATTATGCAGCCACAGTGAATCAAGGTGCCGAGTGGACATCGGGTTTACCTCTGGTACGGGGCGAAGGTAAAATGACTTACAGCTTATTGAGCGTTAGCTACCTGGCCTTGGAAGCTGAAGAGGCGGTGGTGATTGAAGCGCACCCGTTTACAATGGATGCCAGCGGATTGATTGCCTTGCCACTCGATAATATACTTGAACTGGGTAGTTATACTATTGCTGTTGAAGTGAGCAATGACTATGGAACCTTGCAAAATAACGAAGCCATTAAACTGGAAGTGGTGGAGGACCTGTTACCGGCTATCAGTATTCAAACGCCAACCGGCACTAGCGAGATAGAATTGTTGGTTAATCCGGCAGGCGAGCCGGTGGACGAAGTGGGGAATGTGCTTGAAGGTTTATTACCCGGCGTAAGCATCCTGTTTGCCAACATGGGCATTGAAGAGGTATTAATGACACCAGCCGATGTGTTTACATTCGGACGAGAATCAGATTATGTCGAAGAGGGTGCCACTGATATTGGCGTGGTAAAAATGGTGGGACCATTTGAAGTTGGTACCTATACTTTAACGTTTACAGGCACCGTGAGTCAGCCTGAAGTGGCTCAACTGCTTGTGAATGTGAAAAAACTCAACCTGCCATACGATCAGGCTATTTTTGCCATGGATTTGTCGGGTGATGATCTCGGTCCGCGAAACGATCAGCCTGAAACCCTGGTTGGTGGTTTACAAACCCACCTGATTTATGGAGCACTCAAGAGCGGTAAAGCATTTTGGAATGTTCAGGCCGATATAAACCATCCGCTTGATGAGTTTGATGCCACACCAATACTGCGTTGGTTGCCATTTAACGGAGATATTGGCTTCGATACCGAAACAGCCAACAAATCGCAATCCATCGTTATTCTTAATGAGGTGGTTGATGTTCGCGATGTGCTGGAAGTAAGAGTTGATGCTTCATTCTTAGCCAATAAGGCAGCTGAGTTAACCTCAGGCTTGTTACGTTGCGATATTAGAGTGTGTACAGAAGAAGAATACCAGGCCATTCTGGCTATGGCCACTCAGGATGAGAAGAAAGCAGCCGTAAACAGCTGGCAACAGGTGGCTACCTCATTGGGGACTACCCCAACAGCCGGAGTTGATGATGTAACAGGTTATGGCTATTTCGAAATGGCCGCTACCATTGATAAGGCTTCATTGCCGGTAAGCGCCTCTAACCAACTGCGTTTCATGTTCCATATGGTGGCTGATAAGGATGGTCCGAATCCGGGTTATCTGGCACCACAGACCTTTAATATCGAAGGTACATTTTTAGACAGTGAGTAAACTTAACGGCTGGTAACAGCGATTATTTACACGATATGATGAATCGAATAATTATAGTTTTAGCTTTTGTTCTGAGCCTGGGTGTAACCCGGGCCCAGGATAAGCCTCTCAATATATTGTTATTCACAGCTGATGATTTGGGTTACGAGGCCAGCGGCACGTTTGGACGTAATATTCCTGACCTGACACCCAATCTGGATAAGTTTGCCGATGGGGGTGTGCGTTTTGACCAGGCACACACCAATACGCCTATTTGTATGCCTAGCCGCAGTATTATGGCTACCGGTTTGTATGGCGTGTCAAGTGGTATGATGGGCTTTATGCACATGAAAAAGAAAGTGCCCACTACTATGCAAACTTTTCAGGATAACGGCTATCTCACAGGTATATTAGGTAAAGTAAATCACTCAACACCCGATATGCAGTTTAAATGGGACTATGTGCACGACTATGCCGAATTGGGAGCTGGTCGCAGTCCATCGAAATATGCTGCATTCAGCACCGAGTTTTTTGAGCGTTGCAAAGACGAAGGTAAACCCTTCTATTTTATGGTGAACTCGCACGACCCGCACCGCCCGTTTTACGATCCGGAGAAACCAATGAAAAAAGGCGAGGAGCGGCCGTCAAAACTTTATTCGCCAGATGAGGTGGAGGTGCCGGGTTATCTGCCGGATATACCACAGGTGCGTTACGAACTAGCGTGTTACTATAACTCAGTTCGTCGTTTGGATGATACCTTTAATGCAGTGATTGATGCGCTTAAAGATGCTGGCTTATATGATAATACCATGATTGTATTTCTTTCGGATAATGGGTCTGCTTTTCCGTTTGCCAAGGCCAATACCTATGTGGCCAGCACCAAAACACCATTTTACATTCACCATCCCGGCATGAAAGCAGGGCATGTGGATGACAAACATATGGTGGCTGAAGTGGATTTGTTCGCTACTTTTTTGGATGCGACAGGCATCACAATTAATGAGCAAACCGATGGCAAGTCTTTAATGCCACTGATTGAAGGCAAAAATCAAAAAGACCGCGACTATCATTTTGGTGAGATTGATTATAAAATTGGCGGAAAAGCCACACCCATGCGTTCAGTTGATAACAAGCGATTCAGATACATCTTCAACCCATGGCACATGACGGGCTATCGCTATTCCAACTCCAACGAAGGCGAGATATTAAAAACCATCGAGAAGGATCCTGAATTCGCCGAGTACCTCGAGTGGGCTAAAATGTATCGCTACCGCCTACCGGAGGAGCTATACGATGTGGTGAATGATCCTGATGCCACCAATAACCTGATTGATGATCCCAATTATCAGAAGGAGCTGGCTGAGTTGCAGCAGGCATTACGCAACTGGATGGTGGAAAAGAAAGACCCGGCGCTCACTCTATTTGATAATCGTCAGGATAAGAAGTTGGTGAATGATTATATGCAGAATGAATTCCCGACAAAAAGAAGCCTGATGCCAGATGAGCAGTTGGAAGAAATCAAGCGAAAAGCAGAACTGAAGAAGAAAAACAAGGCTGCTGATAAGAAGGGGAAAAAGGCTAAGCATTAACTTTTAAACTGTACAAGATGAATCTATTAAAGATATTACTGGTTTTTACCTTAGCCCTTGCGGTTAACGTAAAGGCACAAAAAACCGACGATCAGTTACTGGAAGAATTATTCCACAATACTTATAAGTTTTACCAGGCCCTGCGCCATACCAACGGAGCCTATTACGATATGGTAAAGATGGAAGGCACAACCGACCGGGGCTCGGTAGCCAATATCGGAATGGGGCTTATGTCGCTATGTGTAGGGCATGCCATGGGTTGGGAACCAAGTGCTGAAGAGAAGGTGATACAAACTCTGAAAGCGGTATCTGGACAAGTTCCGGGGTTTAAACTGCCTCGCACTGCTAAAGGCTGTTTTATCCACTTTTATGACATTAATACCGGTGCAGCACGTGGCTCAAACTGGAGCCCCATCGATACCGATCTGATGTTGGGTGGCGCGTTGTTTGCCCGTAACTACTTTAAGGATAACACCGAAATATATGAGTTGGCAACCAACTTGTATAACACAACCGATCACTCTGTATTTGTGGGCGATGTGGATAAAGGACAAATCGCCCTCGGTATGTACGAGGACGGCACACCTAATGGAAATTGGACCGTGCCGTTTAATGAATACATGATTGTTGCCTGGTTCGCTAAAAATCAGGCTGATGACGAGAATTCGCCAGCACATAAGCTTTGGATGAAGCATTATGAGAATCCATCTAACCTGAAACATGCTGTTTACAATGGTAAAAATGGTGATTTTGAAGTGGCCTCGCCATCTCTGGCCCGCTTCACGTCTATGTTTACATTCATGTTCAACCATAATTTTGTCAATCACTTCTCGTCCAATAAGGCCTATATTGACGAAATGCGGATGGCCATGAAAGCGGACTCGGCCTGGTGGGCCGACCGCAGTGATGCGGGCGACGTGGATTTGAAAGCGCTTGGTTGGCAGCCTTATGAATATGGTACAGGAGCCGGCGTTGGAGCGCCCGATAGCAAGTATCAGGTTGATCGCATTTGTTTACCTAAAAACATGGGTACTTCAGCCGACCAGAATAAGAACCTGAATGTATCACCTCATATCCTCGCTGGATTTTCGCCTGCAGCACCCGATAGAGTGCGAGAAGACCTGTTGTCGATGCTGAAAGATCCGCGCAAGATTGGTCAGGTAGATGTGCTACCGGGCACCACTATTCTGTGGAAATATAGCTACAGCGATTTGGATTGGAAACCCAACAAGGTGGAAGGGGTTGATTACTCGTGCATGTTCTTTGGCCTGGCAGCATTGCCACAATTTCTGGGAACCGATTTTTTTAACAAGTACAACGATTTTTTCTCAGAAAAGCCAAGTGCTATTCGCGACCGTGAGATGGAGGATGAGGTGGTGTTAAGCCCTAATCCATCTTCTAATCAAGTAAGCTTAGATGGCATCCGTGCCGGACAAGGCTATGATTCTTTAAGGGTTTATAATATCAGCGGCACACTGGTGAAAGAGGTCAATGTGTTAACAGCGCATACGTCACGTGTTGATTTTTCAGTTGGTGATCTGGCCAATGGCAACTATTTGGTGTGTCTGAGTAGCGACCGGGCTTTTATCACCAAAAAGTTAGTTAAAAACTAATACAATTATCGGCAAGTAATAATGAAAAGAATCATCACCATATCGCTACTCCTGATAAGCCTTCATTTAATGGTGATGGCGCAGCATCAAAAAGCTGACGGTGTAGCTGGTGAAAAGGCGCAGGTAACTCGCCCTTCTGAAGCAAGAAGGGTGCATCTGGCGGATTTTAATCAGCGTAACAATCAGGCATATCAGGTGCCGTTTGACAGAGGCGATGGGCTGGCAGTGGCGGCTGTTGATAATGTGATTATTGAAACGGAAAAATTGATGCAGCTTATTCGTCTTATTGAAAAAGATAACCTGGATTGGTATAACGATCCTGAGCGTATCAGATCAAGCAAAAAGGGCAGTGTCGATAGCTTTTTACTTTTTAAAGATGGCAAACTGGTGGTGGAAGAGTACTTTGCTGATGCAGCATGGGATAAGCCTCATTTTCAGATGTCAATCACGAAGAGTGTAACAGCTTATGCCTTGGGAATTGCTATTGCTCAAGGTAAAGTGGATAGTGAGGAGGATAAGATATTGAAGTACTTGCCCGAGCTAAGCACCAGTGATTTGTCAGATTTTGCAAAAGATATCTCATTAGCCGATGCCCTTTCCATGCAATCTGGAATAAGGTTGAATGAAGACCATACAATGAGTAAGGAACTAGGGGTAAACCAATGTATACCATCAATTCTATCCAATTGTTCTTTGCTTGCACCGGGTCAACACTATAAATACCAGGGCATCGATCCGGAGATTATTAATCACATCATTTATAATACAACCGGCAGCAAACTTGAGGACTATGTTCACGACCATCTTTTTGTGCCTTTAGGGATTGAAGATTATGATTTTGAAACAAACCCATGCGGTTTAACAAAAGCGGCGGCTGGTCTCAAATTACGTTCGCGCGATATGCTCAAATTGGGTGTTCTTACACTTAATCAGGGTCGTTGGATGCAGCAGCAGGTGGTGCCCAAAGATTGGATTATTAAAGCCACAACGGCTAAGGTCAACAATGGTAAAAACCAATATGGCTATTTCTGGTGGCAGCATCAGGTCGATTATCAGGGGAAATCCTACGAAGTGATATCAGCTCGTGGGGCATTAGGACAATTTATATTCGTTCTGCCCGAACTCAAGACTGTAGCCGTGTTTACAAGCTATGGGACCAAACAGCCATTCAGTTACTTGCATGAGTATATTGTACCGGCTCTTGCTAATTGATATGGAGTAGGTAGATACACTATAAACAAAGCGATTGGAAACGGAATAAGGAAAGAGAATTATAAAAAAGAAATGATAAGATGAATACAGTAAGAAGCATCTTAATTGGATTGAGTTTATTGGTGTTGATCGTCGGCTGCAAGCAGTCAGGGCGCCAATACCATTCTAAAAATGATAACCTATCACAGCGTGTTGATAGTCTGTTGAACTTAATGACGATCAATGAAAAAATTGGTCAGACAGTTTTATTTACCAGTCGATGGGATGTAACAGGCCCGGTTTTAAGGGAAGGTGAAGAAGAGGCCATTAAGGAAGGCCGCTGTGGTAATATATTTAATGCCCATACTGTAGCTTATACACGCAAGTTGCAGGAGATGGCTGTCAATGAGACTCGTCTTGGTATCCCGCTTTTGTTTGGCTACGATGTTATTCACGGGCATCAAACACTCACGCCAATTTCTTTGGGCGAATCGGCTAGTTGGGATTTAGAACTCATTGAGCAAAGTGCCCGTATGGCAGCACGTGAGGCGGCGGCATCAGGTTTGCACTGGACTTTTGCGCCTATGTGTGACATCGGTCGCGATCCGCGTTGGGGGCGCGTGTCTGAGGGCGCCGGCGAAGATCCTTATTTGGGTCAACGAATTGCAGAAGCACGGGTGAAGGGCTTTCAGGGCGATGATATCAGCAGCAATGAAACGGTGCTTGCTTGCGTGAAGCACATGGCAGCTTATGGAGCTGCTCAAGCCGGGCGCGACTACCACAGTGTGGATATGTCGGACAGGGTGCTTCGAGAAACCTATCTGCCTCCATACAAAGCAGCGGTTGACGCAGGTGCCCGCACGGTGATGACTTCATTTAATGATTTAGATGGAGTACCGGCATCGGCCAATAAATATTTGTTGACAGATATTTTGCGAGATGAGTGGGGCTTTGATGGCATGGTGGTGACCGACTATACAGCCATCAATGAACTGATTCCTCATGGCGTGGCAAAGGACGAGTACCAGGCTGGCGTATTGGCCATGAAAGCTGGTGTTGATATGGACATGGAAGGTGGTGTGTACATGGATCACCTGAAGCAAGCTGTTGAGAGTGGCGATGTAACGATGGAGGAGCTGGATAATGCTGTTCGAAATGTGCTGCGTCTGAAGTTTGAGCTGGGCATCATGGATGATCCATACAAATATTGCAATGAGGCATTTGAGCAGGCTGAAATACTCTCAGATAAAAACCGTCAACTGGCTTATGAAATGGCCGCAGCATCGTGTGTTTTATTAAAGAATGAGCAGGCTGCCCTGCCTTTGAAGCAAAGCGAACAAATTGCCGTAATCGGGCCGCTAGCCAACTCAAAAAGAGACTTGCTTGGTTCCTGGAAAGCAGCCGGCAAGCCGCAGGCCATTCAGGCTACCATATTAGATGCCATAATAGCCAATGGAGGAAACGGAAATGTTACATTTTCGAAAGGCTGTGATGTAAACTCCGATAATCGCTCAGGTTTTGCCAAGGCCATTCAGCAAGCCAAAAATGCTGATAAAGTAGTGATGGTGATGGGGGAAAAATGGAGCATGTCGGGCGAGGCAGCTTGTCGCACCAAACTTGATTTTCCGGGTGTTCAGAAAGAGTTGATTCAGCAGATTGCTAAGTTGGGCAAACCGCTTGTATTGGTTTACATGACCGGGCGCTCAATGACCATCGAGAAAGAAGTTAAGCTGGCAGATGCGGTGATGAACATCTGGTATCCGGGAACGGAAGGTGGCCGTGCAGTGGCCGATTTGCTTTACGGAAAACAAGTGCCATCAGGTAAACTAACGATGACCATGCCGCGTAATGTCGGGCAGATTCCTATCTATTATAATTATAAAAACACTGGTCGTCCGTTTAACCCTGAGAAGCCCAAAGATACCTATAAATCGCGCTATCTGGATGTGCCAAACACACCGCTGTTTCCATTTGGCTATGGCTTGAGCTATACCACATTTGAGTATGCAAATCTAAAGCTGGATAAGTCCAGCATGTCTTCGGGTGACGATATCACTTTAACGGTAGAAGTGAGCAATACCGGCGATCTTGATGGTGCCGAGGTGGTACAGTTATACATCCGCGATAAGGTGGCATCGGTAACCCGCCCGATGAAAGAGTTGAAAGCTTTTGAGAAAGTGTTCATCAAGAAAGGCGAGACAAAAACATTAACATTCACCATTACGGAAGATATGCTGGCTTTTTACAGACAGGATATGAGCTTTGGCACAGAGCCTGGTGACTTCACCGTTTATGTGGGAACCAATTCAGATACAGATAATCAAATCGATTTTACCCTGAAGTAAGTAACAGACCAAGAACCAGAAGAGATGAAAATTAATATGCGAATAACCCAAATTGTACTGGCTGTTTTTGTGGCGGTTTCATTGTCGTGCTCGGCAACCAAACCCACCAAAATACATCCGAATATTATTCTGATTACATCGGATGATCATGCCATACAGGCCATCAGTGCCTATGGACATGGTATTTCAAAAGTAGCACCAACTCCTAATATCGACCGCATTGCTGAAAATGGGGCAATTTTTAATAAGGCCTATTGTACCAACTCATTGTGTGGGCCAAGTCGTGCCACCATTCTGACAGGGAAATTCAGCCATATCAACGGTTTTACCCGCAATCGCGATAAGTTTGATCAAAACCAGCCAACGCTGCCAAAGTACCTGCAGGTCGCTGGCTACGAAACGGCGATAGTTGGTAAGTGGCACCTGAAAGGCGTGCCAACCCAGGGCTTTGATTACTGGGAGGTGCTCAATGACCAGGGCGAATACTACAACCCCGATTTCATTAGCGGGAAAGATACAGTTATGAACCATGGCTATGCAACCGACCTCATTATGGACAAGTCATTGGATTGGCTTCAGAAAGGGCGTGATAAGGACAAGCCCTTTATGCTGATGGTGCAAAACAAAGCGCCACACCGTAACTGGTGGCCTGCCGAGCGTCACTACAATAGGTATGATTCGGTGAGTTTTCCGGTACCCGATACTTATTTTGACAACTATGACGGTCGTGTGGCTGCAGATAAGCAAAAGATGAATATCTATCGTGATATGTACGAAGGTCACGATCTGAAAATGACCGTGGCAGCCGGTGTTGATAGTTTCCGCTACGACCCATGGCCTCACCTGTTTAATCGTGCAACCGATGAGCAGAAGGAGAAATTCTGGGAAGCCTATCGTCCTGTCAACGATGCTTTTCATCAAATGAATCTCAACGACAAAGAACTGGCTCTTTGGAAGTATCAGCGTTATCTGCAGGATTACATGGGCACCATTGCTGCGGTTGATGAGAATGTAGGACGTCTGTTAGACTATCTGGAAAAGAGTGGCCTGGATGAAAATACCATCGTTATTTACACCTCCGATCAGGGTTTTTATCTGGGTGAGCATGGCTTTTTCGATAAGCGTTTTATGTACGAGGAGTCTTTCCGCACGCCACTTCTGATTCAATATCCCGGAGCTGTCAAGCCCGGCACGCAAATCGATCAGATGGTTCAAAATCTGGATTTTGCACAAACCATTCTTGATTTCTGTGGATTGGAACAACCTGATGATATGCAGGGGCTCTCGTTCAAACCCTTATTGCTAAATAAGAAAGTGGATAAATGGCGCGATGCCTTGTATTATCATTTTTATGAATTTCCCGGATTTCATTCAGTGAGCCGACATTATGGTGTGCGCACCGAACGCTATAAACTCATTCATTTCTACCATAAAATGGATGAATGGGAATTGTATGATCTGCAGCGAGATCCATCAGAAATGAATAATTTGTATGGGCAGCCAGGTTATGAGGAGATTACCCGCAACCTGAAGAAACGCCTGGATGAGTTGCAGGAACAATACAAGGAAACGATTTAAAAACGATAATGCCATTTGTAATGCGAAACTTATTAGTATTTGCTTTATTGTTGCTGAGCCCGGTGCTTTGGGCCCAGCAACCTAATATTATCATCATAGTAGCTGATGATTTAGGCAATGCCGATGTTGGCTATCATCAGCAGAGTAACGAGATACCAACACCTGCCATCGATGCTTTGGCCAAAAGTGGGGTTTACTTCACAAGTGGCTATGTGACAGCACCTGTTTGTGGACCATCCAGGGCCGGACTGCTCACAGGACGCTATCAGCAAACCTTTGGTTTTGATGATAACCCTGGCCCGTTCAGAGCACGGCCAGATGTGTTGGCGGGTATTCCGCCCGAGATGAAGATTATTCCCGAATACCTGAAACCGGAAGGCTACCGGACAGCTTGTATTGGTAAATGGCATGTTGGTCATGAGGCCGATGCCTACTTTCCTACCAACCGCGGGTTCGATTATTTTTATGGTTTCTTGGGCGGTGCCGCAAGTTATTACCCCGGTGATAATGAGAGTAGAACTTTATTCAGGAATACGCAACCGGTGAGTTCAGAAAAGCGTTATATTACAGATGCTTTCGGACAAGAGGCTGCTCAGTTTGTTAAACAGGAGAGTCAGGAACCATTTTTTCTATACCTGGCTTTTAATGCGGTTCACGGACCACTCCAGGAGCCCCCGGCACATTATCAGGAACCATTTAAAAACATCAATCATCCAAAACGACGCACTCTATGCGCCATGCAGTATGCTATGGATGCCAATGTGGGAAAAGTACTGGATGCACTGGAAAAATCTGGTAAGCGTGAAAACACGCTCATCTTTTTTGTGAGTGATAATGGTGGTAAAATAAAGGGTAATTACTCCTATAACATGCCATATCGGGGAGAAAAAGGTACCCTGTTTGAAGGAGGCATTCGTTTGCCATTTTGCCTGTCATGGCCTGCTCAAATAGAAGAAAATAAGGTGTTTGATGAGGCAGTCAGTACGCTTGATATTTTACCAACTATCCTGAATGCCGTGTCGGTGAAGAAGGACAAGGCTATTGCTGGGCATGATTTATTGCCTTACATCAACACTGAAAAAGAAGGAAGTGTGCACGATGTGATGTACTGGCGTATCAACCATCGATGGGCCATTAGGAACAGCGAGTGGAAGCTGGTTAAAAACGAGGTAAAAGGCCGCCCGATGTTATTCAATATAGCCAAAGATAATACAGAATCCACTGACTTATATGAAAAGCATCCAGAAGTGGTAAAAGAGCTTCAGGAGCAGTATACTAAATGGTCAGATGCAGCTGGACCAAAACAATGGGGCTGGAGCCCTGCAGTCGGTAAATATGTTCGTCATCCGCATGAAGATTTTGAAAGCATCAATGCTGAGCAATTTTTGCCATGGAAAAATATGGGACAGCCTATTTTTAAAAGCAATCCACGAAAGGATGCACTGAATGGTTCAGATAACTGTCTTATGCTTCAGCCTGAAGCAAAGGCGGGCAATCAGCAAATGGCTGTCATCATGAAAACATCTGCTTTTCAGCGCCGACAGCGTTACCTGAATTTAAATGTAAAAATGAAAGAACCATGTGAAGTGCTTGTTGAGATAAAAGGTAATAAAGGCGAAGCAGTGAGGTTTAAGCCAGTAAATAAAGCAAAAGCAGATGAAGGCTGGCAAAAGCTGGAATTCGATTGTCAGGCGTTTAAAGGAGCTGTTGGACAAATAGCTTTTATCTTTCAATCAACCAGTGGAATGCTTAGACAGCCCGTTTATCTGGATGACATTAGCTTTAGTGCCGTCCATAAGAAATAAGCTAATGTGTATATGATTCTTCATATGAATTGTTAATTTTATTCGTAACAAAAAAAGGGAATTACAATGGTACATAAGGCAATTTTAGTAACATGTTTATTGGTATTAAACTGTTTTACAAGTGCCTTATGTGCCATTGATTTTTCTTTGCCACAGGTCACCACATTCCATAAGCACCAATACCAGGCCAGTAATCGCAACTGGTGTATCGATCATGGCAATGATGGATATGTTTACATAGGAAATGATCAGGGCTTGTTAAGTTTCGACGGCGTACAGTGGACACTCAATGAATTACCTGCTCATTCAAGAGTTCGGTCCATATGTGTAGCTTCCGATGGTTTAATATACACCGGTTCTTCCGAAGAAATTGGATTTTGGCAACGTAATGCTCAAGGTCAGTTGTATTACACCTCCATCAATAATAAACTACTGAATGTCACTTTTCATAACCAGGAAATCTGGCGCATTTACGAAGATGTAGAGCACAACATTGTCTTCCAGGGCTTCAGTATGACGCTTAAGTTTGACGGCGAACAGGTGCAAAAAATCGAGGTGAATAATCCACCAACCTTGCTTGAGAAGTACGATAAACGACTGTGGGGTAATACCAGAAGAGGCGAATTACTTGAGCTTACACCCTACGGCTATCAAAAGGTGTTACAGTCAGATTTGCTCAAACAGAGACGTTTAAAAGCTGTTGTTCCCTATAAAGATGGAGCTGCTTTGTTACTAACCAAAAGTGAAGGTGTTTTTGTGTGGAATGACGATGTGCTGCAAAGCTGGCAGGTGCCTGCAAATGAGCAGCTCATAAACGAAGATATTAATTGTGCCGTTTTCCATGATGGATATTATTATGTTGGCACCATTCACTCGGGACTTTTGATAATAAATTCCGAGGGGGAAATAGTATACAAAGTAAATACCCACAACTATCTGCAGGATAATACCATTCTATCTCTGAAGTTTGATGCTCACAACAGGTTATGGTTTACCATGAGTGTGGGAATTGGTTACCTCGAATTAAATGCGCCGCTTAAACTGCTGATTGATTCTGAAAAGCGTATAGGGGCTGTTCATTCCGTAGCCTATCATCAGAGAAAATTGTATTTGGCTACAAATAAAGGTGTTTGGTATAAACCATATACGCCAGGTGAACAACTCTTGTCTTTTGATGGATTTAAGCAATTATCAGAACTGCAGGGATTAGCCTGGGTTATTCAGGTGATGGATGGACAACTGCTTTGTAGTCATAATAAAGGTACTTTTCTTATTGATGACAATAAGGTGCAGAAGATTACGACTCATGCAGGGGGAAGAAGTTTTCAGACGATTAAGGTTAAAGGTAAAGAATACCTGCTGCAGAATACCTATTCTGACCTTGTGGTGCTTGAGAAAGGCTCTGATGGGCGATGGCAATTCAAAAGTACGGTTGAAGGTTTTTCAGAACCGACTATGTCGCTGGCGGTCGATCATAAAAACCAAATATGGCTGCAACACGATCGAAAGAGTGAGCTTTACAATATACGTTTGCAACATAACCTAAGAGATGCCTATAGCTATAATGTATACACGGCCAAGCATGGGTTGCCAAAGGACATGCAAAGTGAGGTGTATGAGTTTAATAAGCGAATCATTATCACCAGTTCTGAGGGTGTATACACCTATGATGGGCTAAAAGACTCAATTGTTTATTACCAGGAATTGAACCAGCGCTTAGGTAAATTCAAGAGTGCGCACAAAATTGTTAAACAAAAGCAGGACGCCTACTGGTTGATTAATAATAATAGCCTGGCATTGTTCCGCACAATAGATGGTAGTATATCCAAAGTATTGCAGTATAAATTTGTTGAGCCACACTTGGGGATGGTTGAGAATTTTGAGAATATCATAACTATTGACTCCCTGGCATCATTTATTTGCATGGAAAATGGATTGGGTATCTACTATCATGATGACCTTTTGCAGAAAAGTGAGCAAAACGTGTATGGTGTAAAAGTACAATTGTCGTATGAAGCAGGAAAAAAGGAAATGTCGGTAGTGAACCCTTCGAGTAATATCATTACTCTTCCTTATGTGAATCAGGACGTTAAGGTGAGTGTGGCTACACTTGCTTCACCCGGAAGGCAGATGGAATATCAACTGGACGTAATTACTGACGCAGATAGTATTTCTTACCAGGGCAGTGAGCCAGAGTTTAATTTAGGCCGCTTGCCCCAAAACATGAGCCATATTCGTATACTCGCCTATGATCAATGGGGTAAAGCAACAGAAGAAAGGCTTATCAGCATCATTGTGCTAAAACCCTGGTATCTAAAAACAGGCGTTATTATTATATGGTGTCTGCTTGCTTTAAGTCTGCTTTTACTCCTTTTGCTGCGCTTTAAACGGAATCTTAACAAATATCTGAACCCTGCCAGACAGGAAATAAATGCAGTTGATGCAACTGAAGTGTATGAGTTAAAGCAATTAAAAACTCAGCTCGAAGATGAAGTTATACAACAGAATACCTACATAGCTACCGGCGCATTAAATGCTATTCGTAACAAAGAAGTGCTTGCCACTATTAAAAAGGAACTAACAGCACAGAAAGAGAAGCTTGGGATACGATATCCGGATAAGTATTATAAGAAGCTGGTTGATTTGATTGAATCAAATATGCATAATGAAGACGACTGGGCTATGTTTGAACAGCATTTTGATAAAGCCAATAATAACTTTATTACCCGACTGAAACAGTTATATCCTGAATTAACTCCGCGAGATTTGCGCTTATGTGCATACCTGAAGATGAACTTATCGAGCAAAGAAATTGCTCCGTTCCTGGATATCTCTGAAAGGAGTGTTGAAGTACATCGTTATCGACTAAGAAAGAAACTGAATTTACCGGCAGAAAGTAATTTGGCAGAGTTTATGATTAGCTTTTAGATAGTATGAGATATTTCCAGTACTTGTTTTTGTATATTGCTTTTTTTGCGGGAATAATATGATGATTTGTAAACAGTTCTTTCGGTCAGTCGCGATTATAGTCAGTCTTCTTAGTATTAACTTTAGTGCACTTCAAGCAGCCAATAAGGTTAATAATATTCTGAAAGATACATATGGCGGGTTTAGTAAAAACTGGTCTGTTGATTTTGATGAAAGAGGAATTGTTTATGTCGGTAATGAAGCCGGACTGCTGCAATTCGATGGCAATACCTGGCAATTGTACAAAACACCTGGTCAGGGCAGTGTTCGTTCAGTTTTAATTAGTGGTGAGCGTATTTACACGGGCTCTTTTGAGGAGTTTGGTTACTGGGAGGCTAATGCCTGGGGTAATCTGAAATATACCTCTTTATCGGATACACTGGCTCGGGACGTTCTGCATAATGATATGATTTGGAAGATTGTTCATACACAAAATGATGAGGTTATTTTTCAGGCATTCAATACGCTGTATATCTATAAAAACGATACCGTTACGGTTCATGAGATAGGAAGCGGTATCATCTTTTTGAGCAATGTTCGCAATAGGATTATTACTCAAAAAACACGTGGAAATATCATCGAATTTAGCAACAGCGAGTTTGCCGAAGTTGCGGGAAGCAAGGTCCTAAACCGTGCTTACACAAGAGTGTTTCTTCCGTTTGGAAGTGAACAGTTCTTGTTAGGATCGGCTAAAAAAGGACTTTACATTTGGGATGGTAAAAGCCAGATAAGGGAATGGGAATGTGAAGCGCAGCAACAAATGAAGGATTATAATATCAATGCTGGCGCGTTTGATGGGAACTTTTATTACATCGGCACCCTGGATAAGGGTATATTTAAAATTAATAAACAAGGACAGGTAGTTGAACATCTTAATGTGAGCAATGGACTTGAAAGTAATACAATCCATGCTCTAAAGTGTGATAGGCAAAAGCGTTTGTGGGTCGCACTAAATAAGGGTATTGCATGTGTAGAGTTTAATCGTCCTGTTCATTATATTACTAATAATGCAGCCAATTGGGGCGTGGTGCATGCAGCTGCCATCTATCAAAATAAACTCTTTGTTGGCACTAATCAGGGTGTTTATTATCATCCCATTAATGGGGTTTCATTGAGTGAGTTAAATTCAGCTGATTTTATAGCCATTGAAGAGTTGAAGGGGCAGGTGTGGTCACTACATAATCAGGGGAACGTGTTGTTGTGCGGTCATAACCTGGGCACTTTTCAAATCAAAGGTGATGCAGTGAAACAAATTGCTGATATCGGTGGCGGCCAAAACTTTGTATCAATTAGCCTTGAAGGCAAAGATTATCTTCTGCAGAATTCTTATACTTCACTGGCTTTATTTGGCCAACAAAGGGATGGATTTACCTTGAAGAGTATTCTAAAAGGATTTTTTGAACCATCGCGCAGTATGTCAATTGATCATCACAATAATATTTGGGTTTCGCACACCAGGCGCAACGAGGTCTTTAAAGTTAGTATCTCTAATATTGATGAACCACTAAAAAAAGAGCGCTATGGACTCGAAAAGGGTTTGCCACAGAATGCCGGAAGCAAAGTGTCAAAGCTGGATGGCCGAATCATTTTTACAACCCGGGATGGTTTGTTCACTTTTGATGAGCTGCGCGATACCGTTGTACGCTATAAGCGCATAGAAGAGCAGCTCGGTGAGTATGCTTTTGCCAACGCAGTCAGGCAAGGAGGGTTTCAGTCCTACTGGTTTGCATTACCTCCCAAAGTGGCACTTTTCAATATTAATAGCGGCATAGTAAAAAAGGAATTTGAGTTTGCCTTCAACGATCCACATAACTCGCTTGATGAGAAATACCCGGTAATAGTAGCTTTAAATGATACTACCACGGCTTTTGGACTAGAAAACGGACTGGCACTTGTTTATAACTCAGCTTTTGAGCAGGAACAAACCCTGGCTGATACCATTTATATTAAAAATGCAGCCTATCGCCTGGACGATAACATGTACAAATTACCCCTGGATAGGCATGACACTGTTGCACTAGTACCATATGCCAATAGTCGCCTGATATTTGAATATATGTCGGTTGGCTCGGTCAATCACAAATCAAGCTATTGGTATAAATTAGACGGCTATCATAAGAATTGGATAAAAGGGAATCCTCAAAATAAAATCAATTTCACGAAGCTGCCATGGGGCAGATATACACTGCTGGTAAAAGGAGAAGGGGAATTCGGACAACAATTGTACCCTGTCCAATATTCATTTGAGATTGAAGAGCCCTACTTTGCCAAAACCTGGTTTATTATCTGTGTGTCTATTCTGGCTCTTATAATATTGGTTGGCATCTCATGGCTTATTAATAGGATTTTAAAGCGCTATCATAATAAGTTGATTGAGGACGAGAAGCAAGCATGGAATGAGCAGCACAAAGAAGAACAGTTGCGCAACGAAGAAAAAATGATTCGCCTGAAGAATGAGTTGCTGCAGAAAGAAATACAGCACCAGAGTACCGAGCTGGCTAACCGCACCATTGCTACCATCAAACGCAAGGAAGTATTGAATGAGGTAAAGCAGGAAATACTGAAGCAAAGTGAGCACTTAAAAGTTAGTTATCCCGAGAAGTACATGAACCGAATTTTGCGCATGATTGACCACAGCATTGAGGATGAAGATGACTGGAATGTGTTTCGCATGCACTTTGATAAGGCGCACGAGGACTTTTTTAAACGACTCAAAAGTTCCTACGATGATTTAACTCCAAAAGATCTGCGCTTATGTGCCTACCTGAAAATGAACCTCTCAACTAAGGAGATTGCGCCTTTAATGAATGTTTCGCCGCGGAGTGTGGAAGTACATCGGTATAAAATCCGACGGAAATTACATCTGGGCCCAAATGAGAACCTGACTGAGTTTATGATTTCATTTTAAAATATGTAAATGGTTTATTGAGCATTCTATTAGGAGCTTATGGTGTTTGATGTTTAAAAGAGTATGCATCCGTATGGGTAAAATAAACTATTTTTTTTGGTGTTGAAATTGATGTTAAGGTCAATTAATTGAAGCTGCATGTAGTTGTTGATATTTTCGTTATGGTTGATAAATTGAAACAACATGTCAAAACAATTAAGATTACTGCAGCTTATTCTGCTTCTACTAGTAAATCAAGGTTTTTTAATGCTGTATGCAGCACCTTCAGAGAAAGCTTCTGAAAAGCCTAATGTTATAATTATCTATGCCGACGATATGGGCTTTGGTGATGTGGGCTACAATGGTTCTGAAAATATTTCAACGCCTAATATTGACAAGTTAGCCAGGCAATCGGTCATATTTAATCAGGGGTATGTTTCTGCATCCGTTTGTGCCCCTTCGCGTGCCGGACTGCTGACTGGCCAATATCAACAACGCTTTGGTTTGGGTGAGAACTGCAGTGCTTCAGGCTGGCCGCACTCACCAATTTCGCAGGGTTCGGGTATTCCTGACGACCAGCTGCTGGCCTCTGAATTACTAAAAGAAAAAGGCTACACAACAGCCATGGTAGGCAAATGGCATTTGGGCGTGGCTGAGTCGAAGCGCCCCAGCCAAAAAGGCTTTGACTACTATTATGGATTTCTTAACGGCTCACATTCCTACTACAAATCGGGTCTTGAAATGGGAGACAAAAAAGGTATATGGCCTTTGTTTGATAATAATACACCCGTAACATTTGACGGTTACCTCACAGAAGTTTTCACCGATAAGGCGGTTCATTTTATTGAAAAAGCCGGAGAGGAGCCTTTCTTTCTTTACCTGGCATACAATGCGGTACATCATCCATGGGAAGTGCCTGATAAATATATTGAGCGCCTGCAACACATTGAGTTGCCCAACCGACGTAAGTTTGCTGCCATGGTGCTGGCTCTTGACGATGGTGTTGGTGAAGTAATGAAAGCACTCGAAGAGCAGGGGATTGCTGAAAATACTGTTGTTGTATTCATTAGCGATAATGGTTCGCCTAAGGGGCAGGCAAAAGGCAGTACACCCGATGATTACATGTCATCAACCGGAGGTCTGCGTGGTTGGAAAGGTGATACCTACGAAGGAGGTATAAGGGTGCCCTTCCTGATAAAATGGCCCGGCATATTACAGCCGTGTACTTACAATAAGCCGGTTATTAACCTGGATATATTACCAACCTTAGCGGCTTATCTTGAGCTTGATAAGGATAATGATTTCGATGGTGTTAACCTGTTACCTTTTCTTATGTGTAAAGATGATGGCACGCCACACGATATTTTATACTGGCGAAGGGACGATGATTATGCCATACGAAAGGGCGACTGGAAGCTATGCTGGAACGACAGGGGCAGAAAAGATACCGATGCTGCTGAGCTGTTTAATCTGGCCGATGATCCTAACGAACAACATAATCTGGCAGCTCAGTTTCCTGAACTGGCCAAAGAAATGCAACGAATTTTTGATGAGTGGGACAGCCAGCTACCTGACTCAAAGTGGTGGGGTGCTCCTAAAAACCGTATACGTAAATAATTAACTTGTTATGAAGAGAAAAAGTCTATTGATGCTACTGATTGCAATCGTTCTGTTGGTTGCCTGTCAGCCAGCCAAAAAGAAAGAAACAAAAGCTACCAGGCCCAATATTGTGTTTATTTTTAGCGATGACCATGCTTACCAAGCTATCAGCGCCTACGGTGGGATGCTTAAAGAATATGCACCAACACCAAATATCGATCGCATTGCAGCTGATGGTATGCTATTCAACCGCTGCCTGGTCACCAACTCTATTTGTGGTCCATCGCGTGCCGCAATTTTGAGTGGGAAGTATGGTCATCTCAATGGTTTTGTTTCCAACGAAGGCGGAACCAGGTTTGACGGTTCACAAGTCACTTTCCCAAAGCTGCTGCAACAGGTTGGTTATAAAACAGGGATTGTAGGTAAATGGCATTTGGGCTCTGAACCAACCGGTTTCGATTACTGGGAGGTATTACCGGGGCAAGGGTTTTATTACAATCCTGAATTTCAAACAGCCGAAGGTAAGCACACTGAAACCGGTTATGTGACTGAAATCATTACCGATAAAGCCATTAATTACATGAAGCAGGCACAGAGCGAAGACAAGCCATTCTTGCTGATGCTGCAACACAAGGCGCCTCATCGTGAGTGGGAGCCCGGACCTAATGAGTTATCACTTTATAAGGACGTAACGTTCCCTGAGCCACCTACCTTGTTTGATACCTACGAAAACCGAGGGCGAGCAGCTAAAGAGCAGGATATGTCCATTGAGGTGACTATGCGCATGGATCGCGACTTAAAAATGTTCAATGCAGAAAAACTGGGTACCACTGCCCGCTTGAATGAAGAACAGGAAAAAGCCTGGGATGAAGTGTATGACCCAATCATCGAATATTATAATAATGCCAAGCTTGAAGGGAAAGATTTAGTGCGTTTCAAGTACCAGCGTTACATGCAGGATTATCTGGCTTGTATTGCCGGAGTAGACAAAAACGTTGGACGTGTGCTGGATTATTTGAAGGAAGCCGGATTAGAAGACAACACAATTGTTGTTTACTCTTCCGATCAAGGTTTTTATCTGGGCGAGCACGGTTGGTTTGACAAACGCTTTATGTACGAAGAGTCTTTGCGCACCCCTCTGTTAGTTAAATGGCCACATGTTGTTAAGCCGGGTAGTGTTAACGGTGATATAGTTTCTAACCTCGATTTTGCACAAACATTCATGGAAATTGCCGGAGTAGAGAATACAACAGATATGCAAGGCCGCAGTTTTGTGCCATTGTTAAAAGGTGAAACACCTGCCGACTGGCGTAAGGAGCACTACTATCACTACTATGAATACCCAAGCTGGCACTTGGTGAAGCGTCATTATGGTATTGCCACCGAGCGCTATAAGCTAATTCATTTCTATCACGATGTGGATGAGTGGGAGATGTATGACCTGCAGGAAGATCCCAATGAGATGAATAATATCTATGGGCAGCCTGAGTATGCTGATTTACAGACGGACCTGCATAAACGTTTGGAAGAACTAAGAGTGAAATATCAGGATTCTGATGAATTAACTGATGAGTACCTTCAAAAGTCGCTAAAGCGATTGAGACATATGAAATAATTGTTTAATCAGGTGGCCTGTATTGTTAAGTGCGGGCTGCCTTTTCTATCCTTACTATGTTTCGAATCCTACTATTATTCATATGTGCCATTAGCCTGGTTCAAACCGTGGCAGAGGGACAGACGACCTGGTGTAACCCCGTTGATGTGGATTACCAGTATGGTGAGTTCATACCTCATAATCGCTCTAATTTTAAAGATCACCCACCTATTATCGCCCGGGGAAGTGCCGACCCGGTGTTTATCAATCACCATATCAATGGTAAGCATGAAGGGTATTACTTGTTTTCTACTTCGGCACGTGGTTACTGGCGTTCTGATGATTTGGTCAGCTGGACACGCATCATTCCCAAAGGCGATTGGCCGGTCAGCTATTTTAAAGAACAGAGCTCAACCTGCAGTGTTGAAAACTGGAATGGGCAGGAATTGTATTTCAAAGATATGATTGCACCGGCAGCCATTTCGCATAACGATACCTTGTTTCTGATGGCCTCAAGCCGTAAAGGAAAAGTACCGGTGTTTTACAGTGTAAATCCAGCCGCAGGCGAATGGGCTGTTTATGAAGAAAGTCTGACCTTTCCAACCTCTGCTGATGGCAACATCTGGGATCCGGGCCTGTTTTACGACGATGAACAGTCGCAATGGTACATTTACTGGGGTTCATCCAACTTGTATCCCTTATATGGCACAAAGCTTATTAGTACAAAAACATCTTCACATTTTGATTTGGATAGTCGTAAGAAAGCAATGATCTACCTGTATCCTGAGCTACATGGCTGGGAGCGCTTTGGTCGCGACCATCGTTCCAATATGCACCCTTATATCGAAGGACCAGAGGTGGATAAGTACAACGGGAAGTATTACCTGACTTATGCCGGACCAGGTACCAGTGAAAATATGTATGGCAATGGGGTATACACTGCCGATTCTCCTCTCGGACCATGGGAGTATGCGCCTAATAACCCGGTGGCCTATAAGCCGGGAGGTTTTCTCAATGGCGCCGGGCATGGTAACTTATTTCAGGATAAGCATGGCAACTACTGGAATACGGGAACCAGCTGGATTGGTGTCAATTGGGTATTTGAGCGCCGCATTAGCATGCTGCCGGCCTGTTTTGATCAGGATGGCCTGATGTATGCCAACAGCCGTTTTGCCGATTTCCCCCAGTTGAAGGCCAATGAGAAATGGACCGATAGCAACGACTTGTTTGCAGGCTGGATGCTACTATCCTATAAAAAAGATGTAAAGGTTTCATCGCAGAAGGATGATGCATTAGGCGGACAGCACCTGACGGATGAAAACCCCAGGACCTATTGGGTGGCAAAGGATAATAAGGCTGGTGAGTATGCCATCATCGATTTAGGTGATGCTTGCCAGGTCAATGCCATTCAGTTGAACTACAGCGATTATCTGCAGCACGATACTTCCTTATATGCACCTTATCCCGTGAGAGGCGATTTGGAGAGTCATCTGAAGAAGGTGTATAATCGCTATAAGGTGTATACATCGTTAAATGGCAAAAAGTGGAGTCTGATTGCAGATAAAAGTGCCGAAATGGTTAATCGCTCTAACCCATACATTGAGCTGCCTGAAAGTATTGAGGCACGTTACATCAAATTTGAAAACATTCATACACCAACTCAAAACCTGGCTCTGTCAGACATCAGGATATTCGGGAAAGGGCGAGGCCAATTACCAGCTCAGCCTCAGGCAGTGATAGCTAAGCGCGATACAGATGACCGTAATGCCTTTATCAGTTGGCAAGTGGTTGATGGAGCTGTTGGCTATAACATCCTGTGGGGCATCGCACCCGATAAGCTGTACTCGTGCTACCAGGTGTGGGCCGATGAAGGGTGTGAACGTGAGGTAAGGGCACTGAATAGCAAGCAAGAGTATTACTTTGCCATTGAAGCCTTTAATGAGGTGGGTGTATCAGAACTATCCGAAATTCATAAATGTAAATAGAAATCAAGATGAGACAAATACCTTTATTACTAGGCCTTTTATGGATGTTTAGTGGTGGTGTCATAGCTTCCAACAAACCAAAGCCAACTAACTTTATCATTATCCTGGTGGACGATATGGGCTATGGGGATGTGGGCTACCATGGTGCACTGGATATGATAACGCCCAATATTGATAAGCTGGCGGCCGAAGGAACTTACTTTACCCAGGGATACGTTACTTGCTCGGTGTGTGGCCCATCACGCGCCGGATTGATGTCAGGACGCTACCAGAATAAATTTGGTATCAATGGTAATTTCGGGCCTAATTCCAAAGGGGGCTTTCCAACGGACCAGCCCATGCTGCAGGACATGCTGAAAAAAGCCGGCTACACAACCGGTGCCCTTGGTAAATGGCACTTCGGTAAGGCGCAGGACGAGTTTCTGCCGTGGAACCGCAACTTCGACTATTTCTATGGTTTTCTGGCTGGCGGACACGATTACTTTTGGGCCGATACAACCTACAAGGCCCGTAAAGATAACTGGCCCATTCATCGCAACAACGAGATTGTGAACTACAAAAAAGGCGATTACCTGACGACTAAAATTAATGAAGAAGCAGTCGGTTTTATTGAGGCCAATCACAATGAGCCTTTCTTCTTATACGTCGCCTACAACGCGGTGCATTATCCGTGGTCGGCAACTGAGGAGGACCTGGCCCGTGTGGATGAGCTGTATGAATACGACCATAAATACCGACGCATACTGGCTGCTATGACACTGGCCATTGACGACGGTGTGGGCGCCTTGATGGAGATCCTGGAAAAGTGCGGTATCAGCGAGAATACGGCTATTTTCTTTTTGTCGGATAATGGCTCACCCGCTACTATTGCGGGGCCAACCAAAATTAACACCGGCGACTTTGTGATGAGTAAAACCAACGGCCTGCGCGGCTATAAAGGGGATACCTACGAAGGGGGCATCCGTGTGCCGTTTTGTGTGAAGTGGCCTGGCGAGGTGCCTGCCGGCAAACGCTACAACGAACCGGTGATAGCTATTGATGTTGCACCAACCATCACCGGTTTTCTGGGGATTGATATGCCTTCAACCGGCTACGATGGAGTGAATTTGTTGCCCTACCTGAACCATGAAAAGAAGGAAAGCCCGCATGACTACCTGTATTGGCGTTATCAGGATGATTATGCTTATCGCGAAGGCGACTGGAAGATTACCTGGAACGACCAGGAGAAGGTGTTGCACATGACCAAGGATATGGTCATGGATAAGCACAGCATCAAACCTAAATTGTTTAATATCAAAAACGATCCCTGGGAACGCCACGACCTGTCGGAAGCCTACCCCGAGAAGTTTAATGAGCTATTGGATGCTTTCCATCGTATGGATTCGCAAATGCCCGATCGTGGCTTATTCAAGGTGCCATTTAATAGGATAAAATAATCAACTAAATTAAAAGGAAAGAGTTATGAAAAAGCAGATTTTAAAATTGACGATGATGATTTGTGCATTGGCACTGATGACTAACGTAAATGCACAGAAGTTGAGCAAGAAAGCACAGGATGCCGTAAAGCAGGAAGTGACTGAGATGGCACAAGTGATGGATTTGAGTCAGGATCAGCAAAACCAGATGATTGAACTGAAGACCCAGTTGCGATTGAAGAATGCAAAGGCATCAAAGGAGCATGCCAAAGGTTCACAAGAACTTAAGGATGTTAGAAAGGCCAATATGCAAGCATACATGGCTGACATGAAAAAGGTGTGTACCAAGGAGCAAATGGCCAAATGGCAGAAGCATAAAAAAGCGCAAAAGAATAAGTAAGTGTAGATAATTGTAATGAAGTAACAGCCAAAGAGCTTTTAGTCCTTCTCCTACTGATTGACTAAAAAACGCAAAAAGAAGTTGGTGCCGGAAACACGTGGCTGAATATAACCACTCGTAAGTACGGGAGATAGGAGTTTGTATATAGCTCTTGTTACTTCATTATTTAATGAAAGTATAGTGTGTTGTGATGAGTACTTAAACGTGATTGAGATGAAAGAGACTATACAAAATGGTCAGCTGGCTAACATTTTATTCGCATCGGTTCATTTTTCCGATGGAACTTGCTACCCTATTGTAAACGAAGATTTGTATCGGGCTCAGAATACCCTGCCCAAGTTATCTGGATTTTGTTTTTTGGTGATTAACCAGATAGATGGCGAAATCAAAATAATTAAAAAGGTATGAAGCGAAGGCGGGTTATAGCCATATGAAATCAGATGAGAACCTTTTCTTGTCTTGTGTTAAGCTGTGCTAACATAAAATAATTCCAAATCGATGAATCAAATGAAATATGCAATAGTTGCACTGCTGCTAAGTTTTTGTGTTGGCTTGTCTGGCCAGCGCCCCAATATCCTGATTATAACAGCCGATGACATGAACTGGAACACCGTTGGCTGCTTCAATGGAGAGCAACAGGCTGAAGGTGTCACCCCCAATATTGATCAGCTGGCGGCCGACGGCATTATCTTTAGCAATGCCCACGTGGCTTCAACAGCCTGCATGCCATCGCGTAATGCCATTAATACGGGGCGTTTGCCGCACCGTAGTGGAGGAGAGGGCTTCCATGATTTACGTATTAAAAACATACCTACCATCCCCAATGTATTTAATGCCAATGGCTATTTTGTTGGTATATTGGGTAAGGTAGCGCACAGCACCCCTTACGAAGGTGTGACCCCCTGGGCCATCGACGAAGAGATGGAGCGTAACACCGATGTATTTTACGACAGGGTATCCACTGTTATCGATTCGGCCTTAAACGATGTGGGCAAGCCCTTTTACCTGATTGTGAATTCGCACGACCCACACCGGCCTTATTATAAATTGAGCAGTGTGGGCTCTACGCTGAGCGAAAAGCTATCCCACCCTTCAAAAATATTTTATCCTGAGGATGTCATTATGCCAGCCTGGCTGCCCGAAGACGAGACGGTGCGCACCGAAATGGCCGAGTACCTTTGTTCGTCGCGCCGCTGCGATGATGTGGTGGGCAAAGTACTGCAGGTGCTCGACGAACAGAATATTGCTGATAACACCTTGGTGTTCTTCCTGTCGGACCATGGCATGGCAGCACCAAGTATCAAATCAAATATATACTATCACAGTACTAAAACACCACTGATAATGCGCTGGAACGGCAGTGAGCTGGTAACGCCCGGTACCGATATCAACGAGCTGGTGTCCGTTCTGGATATTTTTCCTACCATCTGCGAGGCCACCGGCATCAGTATTCCAGAAGGATTAGACGGGCAATCGCTGTTACCGCACGTGCGAGGCGAACAACAGAACGGCCGGAAGCGCCTTTTTACAACTTATAATACCACCATCGGTAAAAATATTTACGCCTTCCGTAAGGTGCATAACACACAATACGCCTATATCTTCAACCCATGGCACGATGGGCGCACCACCTACAACAGTTCATCGTTGGGTGCCAGTTTTTTCGAAACCATGCTTAACCTGGGGCAAACCGACAGCTACTGGCAGGAGCGTTGCGATTTCATCCTGACACGTATTCCAGAAGAGTTTTATGATGTGGCCAATGACCCCGATTGCCTCAACAACCTGATTGATGATCCGGGCTATGCCGATGAGATTGAAGCCTATCGGCAATACCTGCTGGAGGAGATGCAGCAGAGCAGCGATCCCATTCTGTCCGTGTTTAATACCTACCAGTCAACCGGCGATGTGGCGCAAACATATGCCGAATTTGTGAAGGTGATTGCTGATGCTAACTGGGTAGGACATGCGCCTAATCTGGTGGTGGTTGAAGATAAATGGACGATTTATCCGCCCGATGGTACTATCTATTCCGAAGATTTTGAAAACACATCCTATAAGTATGGAGTGCTGGGAGCTGTGCAGGTTGATATTGTGGCTAATCCTTTGAAAGCAGGCATTAATACCAGTAATACGGTGCTGAAGGTGACACGCGGGGCCGATAATACACGCAACTACATTGGTACCTCGGCCGTGGTGAAAGAGTTTGATGCTCCCCGCTATGTGCACATGAAAGTGCTGAAAAGCAGGGCGTCGGGTACGCGTTTTCAACTATCGAAAAGCGACAACTCGGGCAAGGTAATCACCGAAAGTATGCTGGCCTATGATGCTACTCAGCTGAATACCTGGCAGGACCTGGTGTTTGACATGGGGGCCGAATACAGTGCTTGCGGCAAAGTGTGGATACAGGTGGATTACACCAGCGAGGTTGGTCCGGTGGATATCTATGTGGATGACATCCTTTTTAATAACGATCCCAATTCTCGCGAGCCGGTGAGCACAGCTATTACAGAGCGTATGGCGCAGTCGGTAAGTTTATATCCGAATCCGGCTCGCGAAAAAATATACATAGAGGGCTACGATGGCTCGTGTGCTGAAGTGATTGATGTAAACGGCAAGGTGTGTTGCTCGGCCAGTGATGAGGCTATTACCAGGGGGATTGATGTGGCCATGTTACCTAAAGGCATGTATGTGCTGCGTCTGAAAATGGACGAGGGCTATCTGGTTCGGAAATTCCTAAAACGATAATAGTATGTTTACAAAATCAATCCAAAATATGATGAAATCTATCGTTAAGTCTTTGTTGGGAAGTATCACCTCTTTGAAATACCTAGGCTTGATGCTGTTGGCATGTATCCTTCCAGTAGCGGGAACAGCACAACTGAAGCTGCCCACATTTTTTGACAGTAACATGGTGTTGCAGCAAAATACCTCCAACGCTATTTGGGGCTGGGCAAAGCCTGGCGATAATGTGAGTGTAACCGCCTCATGGGGTGAAGAGGTTGCAGCTCTGGCCAATGAGACTGGCCGCTGGAAAGTGCTATTGCCTACGCCATCTTACCGCACAGGCGAATCACTTACAATTGAAACATCATCAGAACAAATCGCCATAAAGAATGTGGCCATTGGCGAGGTATGGCTTTGTCTGGGGCAATCGAATATGGGCTGGGCCCTGCGCAACACCTTTACGGCTGAAGAGGACCTTAAGCACGCTAAACAGGAGAATCTACGGATCTATAAATCGGACCGTCAGCACTGGCACGAACCTAAAAACGATTGTCCCACTGGCCAATGGAAGGAATCAGATGCAGAATCGGCTGCTGCCACCTCAGCGGTGTCGTGGTATTTTGGTTCAACGCTTCAGCGGCAGCTCAATGTGCCGGTGGGCATCATTGTGCAGGCCTATGCCGGCACGCCCGTGGAGGGCTGGATACCATGGCAGAAACAGGACGATATAGCCCGCAGCCGCTACCATAAGCAGGGACTGGATGAGGTAACGCTTCGGCAGACCAGCAAGCTGGGTATTGATCCTGATAGTATGTTGAATCAGTATTTCGCCGATTTGAAGACCTACCATCAGGCTATGGCCAATGGCGATACCATGAAGAGTAGGAACAAAACATTAATGGCGCCCATCATTACCAAACCGGCCAACCTGGGCAATCAGTATCCGCAGCATATTTATAATGTCATGGTGCATCCGTTACTGGGTTATGGCATCAGGGGCATCATCTGGTACCAGGGCGAGCGCAACTCCAAAACGGTGCAACAGGCCCTGGCCTTTAAAGGGCAGCTTGAGCGCCTGATTAACACTTATCGCGAGCTGTGGTACACGCATTCGGAGGGCCACACGCAGAGCGACTTCTATTTTTCGATGACGCAATTGCCCGGTTGGGGCATTGAGCAGAAGCAGGCGGTGGAAGGGGTGGAAGCTCCCTGGGCTGTATCAAGGCAGATGATGCTGGAGCTGGCACAGGAGATGGAGAATGTGGGCATGGTGGTATCCATCGATACGGGTAGCCCCATAGCCTTGCACCCTAAAAATAAGAAGCCCATCGGTGTACGCCATGCCTGCACGGTGCTGCGCGATGTGTACCATAAAGATGTGGTGGGGCACGGGCCGTATTATACCAGTCATACAAGCCAAGGTAATAGTATAGTATTGTCGTTCGATGGGGTGGGTAAGGGCCTGACCAAAGCCACAGAGGCGCCCTTGAACAGCTTTGCCATTGCCGGTGCCGACAAAAAGTGGTATTGGGCCCAAGCCGAGATAAAAGGAAATACTGTTGTGGTGAGCTCACCCAAGGTGGCTAAACCTTTGGCGGTGCGCTATGCATGGGCCATGAATCCCTCGCAACAGAACCTGCTGTATAATGCCGAGAGCTTTCCGGCATCGCCCTTCAGAACCGATAACTGGGACTTGCATACCGAAGGGGCCGAAGAGGTGGTGGTGAACAAGCCGAAGAAAGAGCCCGGTTTTGTGGATGCCGACTGGCCGCGTCCTGCCATGCAGCTGGAGGATTAAACGCTATAGAATTCATAATGGGCCGCATCCTTATCATCAAGATGCCTATAAGGATGCGAACCGTATGACTTTTTTACCATTTCGAAATTTTCCTGCCGTCAGCGGGAGCACTTCCAATCATTTGGAAACCTTGCTGCCGTCAGCGGGAGCACTTCCAAACATTTGGAAACCTTCCTGCCGTCAGCGTGAACACTTCCAAACATTTGGAAACCTTGCTGCCGTCAGCGTGAACACTTCCAAACATTTGGAAACCTTGCTGCAGTGTGCAGCAGATGATTGTACAGTTATTTAGTAAAAAGGAGTGTATGCTTGGAAAAGATGAGGATGTGATAAGGCATAAAAAAACCTGACAGGACTCTACATCATGTCAGGTTTTTTACACGGTTTTATTGATAGGTGTTAAAAGTTATCAACATTGAGCATTCTATCCGCATTGCATTGAAGGATAAAATTTATAGGAATTGTATAAGACACATCTACAGGCTCGCCATTAAGATAACCTGGGATCCATTTAGGCATATTACTGATTACGCGCAGAGCTTCCTTATCAAGGTTATAATCCACACTTCGGGCTACTTTAATATCTTTTAAATTTCCGTTTTTATCCACCACAAATGAGATGTATACACGCCCCTGTGCACGCATTTTCTGGGCTTCTACCGGATACTTTACACTTTGCGAAATGTATTTCCTCAGACCTTGTTCACCTCCAGGAAAAACTGGCATCTGTTCAACAATAAAATAAAGTGGTTCGGAATCATCGATGGGTTTGGCACCATAGAAGAGTGTGGTATTGCCTTCATACTGGTTTAATCGCTCCATTGAAATATCATAACTGATGTCTTCAGCAAAATTCAGTTTTATTCTATAGTATGCATTAACCGATTGGTTTTCATGGCGGCAAGGTTCAAGTTTAAGTTGACTTAGATATCTGGTAATGGCAGCTGTAACCTCTTTGTTGAGCGTTGTTTTGTATCGACACGATTTTGGGGGTATCTTCCCCTCAGAATTGAGGGTGAAGCCAAATGACAAATGCTTGGTACGAGCCTTATCAGGCTGTTTTCTTTCTATAATAGCGTGAATGTCGGCTTTGATACGTGCCAGCTGGTCAGCATCAATTGACGATTGTTGTGCCGGTTCCCAAGGTATTTTACTACCATTCAGATCAAGCATTTCACCCGAAACCAGTGAGTCGTTCTCATACATCTCTACCCGTCGAAGCTGGCCATCGGGGTAATAAGCAGTCAGCTCGCCATGCTTCTGATTGTTTGCATACTCGCAGCTCATCATCATCTGGCCGTTTTTGTAGTAGAATAAGTCCTTGCCGTGCTTTTTTTTATCACGCAGGTACGTTTTACGCGCAATGGTTTCATCGCTGTTCAAATAGGCGATGAGGCCTTGCTCATGCTGTCCGTCCCACTTATAAGCTTCATTTTGGATGAGCTTGCCTTTTTTGTTTTTTACCCAAAAATAGCCATCGCGGTGGTTGTTGCGATAATTGCCTTCGGATATAACCTCGCCTTTGTAGCTTTTTTGATAGAGCCCATCGCGGATGATGGTTCCCTCCTTGCAGTCCAGGTTAAACCTTTCAGCCATAATGGTTTTTTGTGTGGTCATAAACTGAAAGGTTTCGGTATAATCATCGTTTATCATGCGCCTAAACCAGTAGTGATAGGTGGAGTCGGCCACCTTTTCAATACCCATCTGCAGGGCATTTTTAGGTACAATGTAGTTCATCGTAACTTTCTTCTGGAACTTTGGGCCCCTGGACTGTGCCGGCAAGGCTATAAGCACCATAAAAAGTAGGATTGTTAGCTCTTTCATAGGATTTTGTTTTTAGAGTAAAACTGAGATGAGATAAATTTAGTGTATAGGTTGCTGATGTTTTTAGCCAATAAGCCCTGCAATAGCTCTATTGCAGGGCTTTAACTGTTTGCACTGATAATGATGCTGTTATTCTAATGACCACTCTTCAAACAAGATGCCGTCATTACGAAATAGTAATTCTTCTTCAACGGTATGCGTCAGTCCGTCGGCATCAATCCATTTATAATGGAGCGTAAACAGGCGTTTACTCAAATCAAAACTACTACCTAAATCTTCCACATTATTAATGTCTGATTCTGCAACATTTATAATGCTAATGCTTCCGTTGGCATCTCTTTGCAAGGCCATCTTATAGGTATAAGTTACTTTATCTATCACAGTACCATCCAAATGGCTGCCAACGCCGTTAATTACAACACTATCTTTGCCGCCGGTTGCAACCATTCTGGTTTCGTTTCTGACCAGTTCTTCATGGCTATATTCAATCGTATCGATGGCAGCACCTGTTGCATCAGTAATGTATTCGTTCCCTTTCTGGTAATAATACCCATGCATGTTGTTAATGTATTTTACAACCAGTATGGTATAGTCTTTACCAGCCATTGGGTTTTCAGCATTACCAAGTGTTGAATCAGCTGTTGTTTCAGTAATGCGCAAGGGCAATGCATAATGGTTGAGGTGCGCTTGTTCATCGGCCATAAAAGCCTCTTCGTTCAAATCAACATCAACTAAACCAAGAAATTCTCCTTTGGGAATAACCATTTTGTTGGCATCACTTAAGCTATAATAGGCCTCTGGCAATAGTGCAAAAGGTGTCGCTTCCAACAGGGTTTCGTCAATTTCAAAATTGACAATATGCTCCTGGTTATTTTCACGTACTCCGCCAATGGTAACACCTACCTGAAGCGCCATGTTGTTGGCCTGTGTAATGGTGCGTACAGGTTTCTGTAAGGCAAAGTAAGTAGCGGTGTACTCGTAGTCGTACTGGTAGTCCTCGTATTTCTCACAGCTGGTGAGTGTCAACAACACCGCTGAAAGTAGTAATAATATCTGTCTCATTATGTTATGTTTTAATTGTTTGGGGTTGATATTCTTAATCATTTGTTACCAACCTTTATTTTGCACAATTTCACCAGATTTAATCACCTCGCTGAAAGGTATAGGCCCATAGAACATGTGCTGGCCATACTGATAGTTTTCCACATCGATAGGTGTTAATTGGAACGTGGTATCAACATCGCTGACAATGCGTTCTACTTTAACGCCCTTGATGGTAGTGTTCAGTTGTTCAAGGGAACTATTCCAACGCCTTAGGTCATAAAACCGATGGCTCTCGAAGCACAGCTCTATACGACGCTCGTTGTGTACCAGGCTTCGGAAAGCATCTGCTCCATCGCTCGCCACATTATCAGCATAAGCTGTTGAGCCAATTCCAGCACGGCTTCGAACGGCGTTAATGGCATCTTTAGCAGTTAAGCCCAGTCCTAAAGGATCGGCCTCAGGACCCCATGCTTCGTTAGCAGCCTCAGCATAATTCAGGTACAGCTCTACTTTTCTGAATAAGGCAAAATAGTGATTATCTGATTTGGCGTTACCAACTTCCAGGTTAACATCCGGACTCATCCATTTGCGCAGGAAATACCCGGTACGTGAGGCACGCTCAGGACTGGCCAGTTCGGAATTTAAGCCTGTTGTTGACATATCAATGGTTGAGTCCTTAAATAATGCACCATGAAATAGAATAGTGCGGTAGAAACGAGGATCCCGACCTTCGTATGGCATTGATTCATCGTACCCGCTGTTTAAGTCATCGCTAATGGGATAGCCATTAGCCATAGGGAATGCATCCACCAGGTTCTGACTTGGGTTGGTGCGTCCTTGCCCAAATAGTACTACAGGGAAGTTAGAGCTTTCCAGTGCACGGTTTAGCGCATATTTGCGCATGATCAGCTCTGGCGAATTTTCGTCGTTATAAAACTTTTCATCGATAGAAGGCAGTGCTCCAATAACATCAATGGTCGCTTTAGCCAGTTGAGCAGCAGTTGCCCATTTGTCAGTTTCATTGTTAGCAAACAACGGACTGGCGGCATACAAAGCGGCCCGCGATTTAAGAGCCAGGGCTGCCGTGGCAGTTGCGCGGCCAATCTGGTTGTCATTGATCTCTTCCGGAATTTCATCTCCTTTGAGGTATTCCAGCGGGAGGTAGGCTGCAGCGGTATCGCAGTCGTTCAGTATTTGCTGCACGCATTCGGCATAGGTGTTGCGTGCCAACTTTACTTCTTCGTCCTGCGTATATACCCGTGTTAAAATGGGATAACCTAGCACAGTGCCCTGCTCATTGGGTCCGGCATGGTTTTGCAACAGTTGCCACTGGTACCAGGCCCTCAGAAAATAGGCTTCTCCTTTTAAACGTGCCTTTTTAGCTGAATCAATCTCTTTGTTGTAATCAACATAGGTGATGTCCAGGCCATTTTCGATAAACAGGTTAATGTTACGAATCTGGTTGAAGGCGGCACCCCATACATCCAAAGGATTGTAATTAGATGACCAGCCTCCTGCGCGCAGTTTATCAACAGAAGCTCCATACCTGTTTGAGGTGGCATTGTCTGTGGCACAGTCCAGAAAATCGCCTCCGTAAGTATTGTACATGTCTGGAATCTCCTTATAGGCAGCCATCAAAATGCCTTCGGCATAATCGGGTATACTCCATATTTGCTCTTCAGTTCTGTTCTTATCTATTTCGGGTTCAAAGTAATCGCTGCATCCGCTTGCTAAAACCATGAGTAGAATCAGGAACAGACTAGTAATATTATATTTTTGTGTCTTCATCTTTTAACATTAAAAGGTTACAGAAATACCACCGGTAATGGCTTTCATCAATGGGAAATCATTAATGCCAGCATCAATATTTTCGGCATCCAAGTTGTCAAATTGACTGATGGTTAGCAGGTTTGTGCCTCTAACGAATACCTTTGCCTTTTTCATATATAGCTTTGGCAGTAGCTTTTCGGGGAATAGATAGCTTAATTCCACATTTTTCAGCTTGAAGTAACCGGCATCTTCCAGCCAGTAATTGGACCCCGTAAAGTTATTGGTACCATTGGTTGTAGTTAATGGCACATAATCGTTGCTCATGGCCTCAGCAGAATATTTGCGTTCGCCATAGTTCCAGAAATAGCGGTTGTTCTTCATCACATCGAAACCATTCTGAAATACGCCTAAAGCATATAATCCAAAACCTTTATACTGCAGGTTGATGTGCATACCCATATTCAGGCGAGGAAATGAGTTGCCAATCACCTGCAGATCTTTTGGATCAATGACACCGTCATTGTTTATATCGGCATACATAATGTCACCAGCTTTAACGGCACCCAGCGTTGACGTGTAACCTGCAGCTATATCAGCATCTGTTACGAAACCATTGTGCGCGTAGCCGCGCATTACATCCACTGACTGGCCTACACCTGACAAGTATTGCAGTTCGGCTGGATAAGGCAACTCGATGCTTTTTTGGACCTCTGACTTTGAATACACAAAGTTGACACCGGCCGATAGCTTGAAATCACCCATATTTTTGAAATAGATGATATCACCTTCGAAACCATTGTTTACTACCTCGCCATGATTAACACTGTATAGATTAGTCCCAATGTAGCTTGGATGATTGGCCCATGGTGATGTGATGATGTCGTAATCAAAAATATTAAAGTAATTCAGCTCTACACTTAAGGTATTGTTGAAAAGTAGCGACTCGATACCCACGTTGATTTCGCGACGTTTCTCCCAGGTTAAGTCCGCATTGCCGTATTTGTCAAGTTGGTAAACGCGGCGATTATTCTTGTTGGTAGGGCCGAAGCTTACCGATCCGTTTTGTGAGTACTGATCCTCATAAAGGAAGTAGCTGAGGCCTTTATCGCTGCCCATAACACCACCCGAAGCTTTCAACTTAAGATAGTTAATACTGGCGTTGTCGGCTAAAAAGTCTTCGTTACTAATGATCCACGCAAGCCCCAGTGCTGGAAATAAACCAAACTGATTGCTGCCAGTAAAATGAGAGCTACCCATTAAAGAGGTGTTTAACTCGGCTACGTATTTGTTTTTGTAGGCATAATTAATGCGCAGTCCGTAGTTGGCAAACTTGTCATACTGAATCTGATTGTAACGCTGTGTCTGGTATTGTTGCAACACCAGGTTGGTATTTAATTCATGAGAACCGTTGAATGTTCGACTGTAATCAATATTCCAGGTGCTACCTACGCGGTGGTTATATGATTTATCTTTTTCCGATAGCTTATCGGGCGAACCATGGTTTTCCTGACGTAACTTAACCAGGTTATACTCCTCATCGGTGTAAGTTGGTACCAACTGGTACGATGCAAAATTTATGGCATTGGCATAGCGGTAATAGTTTTCGTTATCGTATGATAAGGCTACACCAGCCGACAAACCTTCAATGTATTTATTCAGGTTGAAGTGTAAGCCCAGGTTGAATTGTATATTTCTGTTTTCCTGTTTTTTATAGCCTGTTTCATTGCCTAATCCATAAATATTGTCAGAGTGCAGATAGCTACCTCCAAGTAGTGCCAACGAATCGGTGGGAATAAATACCGGATATTCATTCGGGCGATGCGATGACAAGGCTCCAAAGAAATCTTGTGTTGTTATATTAGCAGAACGGCGATACTCCATACGACCTGCGATATCCATTTTAACTGAAGTAACGCTGGTAACATCAATATCCAGGTTCCCACGCAAATTGAATTTATTGTATTCGGTGGGTTCTTTAATATCTTCTAAACCACCGGTGCCGGTATAACCCATATTGACATAGTAGGCTGAGCTTTTGCCTCCACCCCTGAATTCAGTAGTAACGCGTTTCATTGGCATATGGTTATTCAGGTACATGCCATTAAAGTCGTTGTTGGGATGCAATATTGGTGACGAACCGTTGCGGTAGGCGGCTATGGCATCGTTGGAATATATGGGTGCCAAACCATCGTTGGCCCGCGCCTGATTGTACAGGGTAGCATAGTCAGCTGCATTCAGCCATTGAGGGTCGCTGGTTGGTGCCATTATACCATATTCCATGCTGATGTTGGCATCACGCGAGTTGTTTTTACCTCTTTTGGTTGTGATAACAATAACGCCATCGGCAGCCTTACTTCCATAAAGCATTTTGGCTGTTACATCCTTCAATACCTCAACCGACTCAATTTCTTCGGGTAGCAGAGCATTAGCCTCACGCTCAAAACCATCCACCAGGATAAGCGGGCGATTATTGCCTAAGCCCCCCAATCCTCTGATTGTTAAAGTTGGAGAGTTCCATCCGGGTGTGCTACTGTTTTGAGTTGAATAAAGACCTGCCACACGACCCGCCAATGAATTCAGCATCGACAGATCAGGATAGCTTAATAGCTCGTCTCCATCAACTACAGATACAGCTCCCGTCAGCCTGTTCTTTTCAATAGTCTCGAAAGGTATATTGATCTGGTCTTCGGGGAACAAGAATGGGGTAAGGGCAGCAAGCGTAATTGTTTTCTCTGGTAAGCCCTGGCTTAGTTCATACATTTGCGTTTCAAAGCCATTGGCCGAAATGTAAATAGCAGCATCGCTATTCACCTCTAGTTTGAAGAGGCCATCGTTATTGGTATGGATGACCTTTCCCTTGTTAAATACGCGTACCATGGCGTTGGCAACCGGGATGCCATTGGCATCTGTTACGGTTGAGCTGATGGTGATATTGTTTTTTTGCGACATACCGTATTGAGGTATTAAAAACAACATCGATACTAACAGTAACAGAGGCATTGCCATGACTCTTATGTTATGATATATTATCTTCATTTGTTTCGTTTTTCTTTCAATAAATAGGATTATAACCAGCCTGGGTTTTGCTCAAACGATGTTGACAGAAAATCGTCGTTGTTTGGTACCGGATACCAATAGTTACGTTCCTTAAAAATGGGCTGGTAAATATCGTCGAGCAGAACAGCTCCATAGGTAAATGTGCCGTCATTATTATTTGTAATATGCGCTCTTTTCAGATCCTTCATTACTTCGGTGGCAATCATCCATCGACGTAAATCGTGGCTGCGTTGGTTCTCAAACATCAACTCAACAGCTCTTTCGTTGCGAATACGTTCTCTGAATAAGTCTTTCGAACCAGTGTATTGACTATTTACTTCCGGCATCTGTGCGCGTCTGCGAATAATATTCACTGCTTCCAGTGCGGTAATGCTCGTGCCTGGTACTGCACCTGTTGGCCCGTAAGCTTCATTGGCAGCCTCTGCAAAATCGAGGTATGCCTGTGCCAGACGATAGTTGATCCATGGCTTGAACCAGCCGTCCCAATCGTTGGCCTTGTTATTAACGCCAAAGGGCCAGTGTTTGCGCATTAGGTATCCGCCACGAGCACTTCTGAATTTACCGGCTTTTTCTTTAGTGGGGTCATCTAATCCACCTACAAAAGGTTCAAACTTAAATTCAGTAGTACCTTGTCGGGCAATAACATCGCCATTCACATAAACGTTTTTGTTCAGGCGAGGATCGCGATTGACATATGGATTCTGGGGATCATACGTTGGGTCCTCGCTAATGGGCAGACCATTCAAGGTTTCATAGCGGTCCACAGCATTCTGAGTGGGTGAGTCGAAAAATTGGAAACCTCCCAGTCGGTGGCAAACACCGCCTACCTTCATATCACCTTTTTCGCGGGTTTTAAAGTTCACGTATACAATGGCTTCGTCGGATACCGGTTTGGTTTTGCTGTACCATATATCATCGTATTCATCCAGCGTGTAAAGACGATAGATGCCTTTCTGTTCCATTTCAAAAAGATTAATGGCATTATCGCACAGAGCTTTGCAATGCTCAATATTATACTCATGTCCCAATTCAGGATTCATCAGAGGACTTGCAGCATAGAGCAGTGCCAGGTTTTTGCCGGCATAAGCCATGCCTTTGTTAGCGCGTCCCAACTCATTTTGTGGCCAGGTTTCGGGCAATAGTTCAATGGCGCGGTCAAACTCTTCGAGCAGCCATTCATTCGATTCCTGATAGGATAGGCGTTCAAGATTAATGTCGTCGCTTGGTCCATAGGTTTGATCGATAATGGGCATGCCACCATATCGAAGAATTATCTGCATGTAATACCAAGCCCTGAAATAATGTATCTCGCCTTTAATCTGGTGCTTTTGTTCCTCAGTGGCATCGGTTAATACATGAAAGTATTCAAGGGCTGTGTTAGCCACACGCAATCCTTGCATAGCATTGGCAATAATGGGAGATTCCTTACCATACTCCTTGTTGTCAGCTTTTTTTGCATAACCCAGTTCGTAGGTAGTTTTGTAGTCCGGTGCCTGCCAGTTGTCGCCTTTCTTATATTTGAACGAGTCCATCCACGAGGTATTGGTTGTAGCTGCCTCATCGGAGTTTGCACAAGGTAAACCACGGTGGAACCATTCAAAATAATCTTTTCGTAGGAAATACAAATAGTCGGTGTAGGAGCGAAATGATGCATAATCGCTCAGTACCACGTTAATGTCAACTTCTTGTTCAGGTGCTTTATCCAGATAATCGTAGCACGAGCTCAAGAAAAAGACTGGTATCAATATGATTATATATATTATTCGTTTCATATCTGTGTGTTTTTAGAATCCTATTCTTACTCCGGCATTGAATCTGCGAACAATCGGATATAGATTGGTTGTACCTTGTTCAGGATCGATGCGGTTATCAAAGTCGGTAAATGTTAATAGGTTGTTTCCACTTAAATAGAGCTCGCATTTTGTCATGCCCAGCAGTTTCTGAGCTGTCTTTTTTGGTAGCGTGTAACCAAATTCGGCGTTGCGCAAACGTATATAACTGGCATCGCGATAAGTAAACTGGCTCGTTTGCATATTGTGTTTGTTATCACCCTGCAAGTGAAGCGCCGGATGCTCCGCTGTTTCGGCTGTTTCAGGCGTCCAACGGTTGAGGCTATGATTGAATGTCATGGTATTACCATTCTGGAACTCCCACAGCATGGTGCCCGGCATATTACGATACATGCCATTGGTAGCCGTTAACATGGCTGTTAAATGGAACCCTTTGTATTCGATACCTAATTGCAAACTACTCGTCAGGTTAGGAGTCGACTGATATTTCATCGGTACCCTGTCGCGGTCGTTGATAACGCCATCAGCATTATAGTCCAGATAAGCCAGGTCGCCTGGTATACGGTTGCCACTCCATTCAGATTGTGGTCGATTGTACAGGTCGTCCCAAGAACCGTAAAAGCCATCGGTTAGCAAGGCATTAACAGTACCAATGGGTTTACCGGCATATTTCTGGTACTCAGGCATGCCATCGGGGTCGCCACGTTTTACAACACGGTTTTCAGTGTAGGCAAATATGCCGGTTATCCAGTAGTTAAGTCCAGATCTGGTTTTGTTACGCCAGGTGGCTTCCAACTCAAAGCCTTGCGTTTTTGACTCACCCAGGTTGCTAATAATCTTACCATCAATACCAGCCCAGGTTGGCATCAGCTGTTCACTCAGTATTCCTTCACGTTGTTCTTTGTAAAAATCAAATGTCAAAGATAGTTTACGGAACATATCCAACTCGACGCCTATGTTTTGCTTAATAGCGATTTCCCAGAAGGCAAACTTGTTGCTGGCACCACTGGTGACATAAAACTGGTTGACAGGATTTACCGGATCACCAAAGTAAAGAATGCGGTTGCCGTTTACATTAAATGTTTCAGGTTGGATATCCCAGTTAAACTTTAGGCTTCGGAATCCATCGTAACTACCACTTTCACCCCATGAGTAGCGAACCTTCATTTTGTCGATAAAGGGCAGGTTGTCTTTAATGAAATTTTCTTCGGAAATGATCCAACCAATGGCTCCTGAATAAAAATCTTCGGTGTTATAATCAGGATGGAACCAGTTGATGCCCGAAATAGAGCCATTAAACTCTAACAGGTAGCGCGCGTTATAGGCATAGGTAGCGCGAGCTACGTGGCTCATATAACGATCCGGAAATTGTACTTTGCTTTTGGTTTCTTCGCGCAGTGTTAATAGTAATGCACTAACGCTGTGTTTACCAAAATCACGATTGTAATTTAAGCTGGCATCATAGTATAGCTGACGGTTGTATGTGCCCATTTCTTCGTTGGCATAGGATATGGGCTCTTCATAGGTATCCATCGTAGGCCAGCGAAGAAAGACATTATTTTCATAGTCCTCACTGGATGCATAAAAGTAGCGATCTATCGTTTTATTGATTTTGCGGCTGCTTTGAGCTTTATTTGTGTAGGATACACTTCCTTTAAAAGATAAGCCTTTGGTGATGAAATCGAGCTTTTGGTCGAGCTTAAAATCAACGAATACATTGGCTTGATTAATGATGTTTGAACCCTCCTTATTTAGTCGGATATACATGTTTTTGGCATTCTGGAAGGAAGGATCTTCGCCAAACTGACCATTCTCGTAATACAACGGATATAGGTGATTTGGGGTAGAGTAAATACGGCGGAAAAACTCATTTTTTGAGTAATCGTTAGCACTGGCACCTACACCACCCGGGCGTGTTTGTTTACTGATGATACCACCCAGGTTAACAGATAATTTTGTAGTATTGGTAACACTAAAGTCAAAATTACTCCTTAAGTTGTATTTATTAAAGTTAAACCGGGGATCGTATTCAGCTTGCTTTTCTGTTTTGAAGATGTCTCCTTCGTGAGTGTAACCTACCGAAGTGAAATACTTCATGAATTTGTTACCTCCGGATACATTCAGGTTGGCTGTCTGGCTCCATCCCAAATCCTTCAATAGTTCTTTCTCCCAATCAATTTCGGGGTAAAAGTAAGGATCAACCTGGTTTTGCCACATGGCTATTTCCTGCTCTGAATACATGCCGCTATAACTGTTGCCGTTTATCAATGCTTCGTTATACATTTGCATCGACTGAGCATGCGTCGGTATGGTATAATCAGACGTCATCTGTTTAGCTGTAACATTTGCATTGAAACTAATTTTGGGTTTAGATTCAGTACCTCGCTTGGTGGTGATGAGTATAACGCCGTTGGCACCTCGTACCCCAAAAACAGCAGTAGCAGAGGCATCTTTTAGAACTGATAATGATTGAATCTCGTTGGGATCAACCTGATCGTAAGGCCGTTCAATACCATCGACCAATACCAGGGGCGCATTGCCATTCCACGATGATTTTCCACGTATAAGAATATCGGTTGATGCATCACCCGGTTGCGATGAGTTTTGTAACGTAACCACACCTGGTAAGAGGCCAGTAAGAGCTTCACTAACACTGGTTACTCCACCTGTTTTTAATAATTCCTCTCCTTTAGCCTGGGTAATGGAGCCCACGACAGTTTCTTTCTTCTGCACGCCAAAACCAACAACAACAATGTCGTCCAGCTCACTTACATCGGCTTGCATGTTAATAGTGAATGATGTTTGTCCGTTGATCGGAATCTCCTGCTTACGATAACCAATAAAGGTAACAACCAGTGTCCCATCTGCAGGCAGGTTCAGGTTAAATGAACCATTGATGTCTGTGATAGTACCGGCTGTGCTTAAATCGCTTGCATTTTTAAGCATCACGGTTGCTCCGATCAGAGGCTCTCCATTCTCATCCAAAACTTTTCCTTGGATACGGATGTTTTGAGCGCCGGCAATGAAGAATTGCAAACACACAAACATCAATAGAAATAATCTTCTAGTCATACAATTTGAATTTAGGTTCTCTGAATGTTTTATATTCAGAATTTAAAATTAGAGAGCCTTAACATCCGTTAACAATTAAGTGCCACAAAAGCACTTTCATGCGCAAAAAATCTTTTGTTATATCAACCAAACACAAAAGAGCCTGGTGCTGGTAACTTGCAGTTATATAGATGTGTATAAAAGTGTGTTTATGCTATTGAATATGAATATTTTGATCAGATAGGAGCTGATAATGTACTTCGCCCATCCGCCAATTTGTACATACTATACAAAAAAAGCTGCTCATCAAGAACAGCTTTTGTAGTGGTTTCAAAATAGAATCTCTAATATTTACCTGGTCTGTTTCCAGTAGTGGTATTTATTAATTGGGAACTCTTCTGAAATAATAAATTATCACCTGATGAGCGGGCCATCATTTTCCCAATAGTATTTTTTACCTGCATTATATGTATCTAAGTCTCTTGTACATGGCCATGGTGTTCTAACACCATCACCAAACTGCCGTTGACCGGGGAAGCCGGTTGCGGTTTGTTCTTTCCATGCTAAACAAGCTTCCTGCATTTGCTTAAGTTCTGATTGATAAGCTTGACTTTCGGCAAGATTGATCTGTTCGAGTGGATCGGCCTTCAGATCGTATAGCTCTATACCGTTGGTAAGCCAGAGGAACTTGAGGTTACCGCGTTGCATAGCAATACGGTCGGTATGCATCCAGAAAAGGTCGCGTTCTGCTATAGGTTTGTTCTCAAAAACGCTCTCTTTAACACTGATACCATCCAGCTGATATGGTAACGTGTATTCAATGTCGCAGATATCCATAATAGTGGGCAGTAAATCCATGGTGAGCATCTTGTTCTCATTGGTTGAAGGTGTTAATTGACCTTTCCAGTAAAACAAGGCAGGTACTTTTATACCACCTTCGTAAAGTTGTACTTTATGACCTCTGTGCTCGCCATTGACCTTGCCGTGTTTAACACCTACGCCTTCACCACCATTGTCTGATGTAAAGATGATGAGCGTATTATCTTCGATGTTGTACTTTCTAAGGGCTTGCATTATCATACCCACGCCATCATCCATGCTTTTAACCATTTCGGAATAGCGACGCATGTATTCATTCTTCGGGAATTTATGTTGTACCGCATAGACGTAGAAATCATCGGTGCGTAAAGGGGCATCGTTGGGACCTTGCATGGGTACATGCACAGCAGCTTCCGGGAGGTAGATAAAAAACGGATGCTCATGTTCTTTGTCAATGAAATCGACGACAGCCTGATTCAACAGGTTGGTTACATAGCCTTCCTGGGTGCTGGGTTGATGATGCACAAACCAATCTACTTCGCTCTCTGTATTGTGCTTTGTTACAAAGTCGATGTTACCATCCAAAAAGCCGGTAAACTCATCAAATCCATGTTGTTTAGGTTGAAAGGCTTCGCCCGAGCCAAGGTGCCACTTACCAAATACACCAGTTTTGTAGCCGGCATCTTTCATTATTAATGGTAATGAAGGATTTGTTTTTGGGTCGAGACCAACGGAGTCAACACAGTGAAAATAGATGTGGTCGAGCCCCACGCGCTGCTGGTAGCGACCAGAAAACAGTGCTACGCGGGTAGGAGAGCAGACCGTACTGTTGGCATAGAAGTTGGTGCATTTAACACCATTTTGTGCCAGCTTATCCAGGTGGGGAGTTGCAATGCCTTCACCACCAAAGCAACTTAGTCCGGCATAACCTAAGTCATCAGCTAAAATAACGATAACATTAGGCTTTTTTCGTTCTATATTTGTACTGCAGCTTCCAAATAAAACCAATGTAGCCAGCGCAAACAGGAGTATGTTAGATTTTTTCATAAGTGCTATTTTGTCCAAGTGAATGACGATTGTTTGGCATCCTGTGAATTAGTTCCGATAAATACATTGAAAGCACCGCTTTCCCAATCATAAAATAAGTCACTATTGAAGAACTTCAGGTCGTCTTGTGTGATTTGGAATGTAACCGTTTTGCTTTCTCCTGCATTGAGGTGAATCTTCTGAAAACCTTTCAGTTCTTTTACTGCCCGTGATACTGTGGCAACAGGATCCTGGAGGTAGAGTTGCACTACCTCTTCTCCGTTACGGCTACCTGTGTTTTTTATGTCTATGGATGCAGTGAGTATCGTATTACCATTCAATTCTTTATTGCTAAGGGTAATTTCACCATACTCAAAGGTTGTGTAGCTCAGTCCATAGCCGAACGGATAGAGCGGTGTATTAGGAACATCCAGGTACTTGGTGGTGAACTTGTGATTAGGATCGATTGGGCGACCTGTATTTCTGTGGTTGTAATAAATCGGAATTTGACCCACATTGCGCGGAAAGGTCATGGTTAGTTTACCGGCAGGGTTGTAGTTGCCAAACAGCACATCGGCAATGCCATTACCTGCTTCAATACCGGCATGCCAGGTTTCCAGTATAGCAGGTACATGTTCATTTTCCCAGCTCAAGGTAAGTGGTCGCCCGTTAGAAAGAACCAATACAACTGGTTTACCCGTTTCCAACATAGCGTTTAGCAGCTTTTGCTGACAGTCAGGAATGCTAATATCAGAACGACTGGCCGCTTCACCCGACCAGCTACGTGGTTCTCCCAAAACAGCAACGATTACATCAGCATCACGGCTTACTTCAATGGCTTCCTTTAATAGGTTTTCCGATTGTTCTGCTGTTATTGTCATTTCCGGACTGCCTTTCTTTTTGTGATTGCGGTTAACGTTTAACAAGTAATGGTCTTCAGTGAAATACGATCCCTGTGCATAGCTCACTTGTGCTTTTTTGCTGATTTCGTTTCGTATGCCTTGCAGGATAGTGATAATATCTGTTGTGTCTCGTGTAGCTGCCCATGTGCCAAGCATATCAATTTTTGCGTCGGCCAATGGCCCTACAACAGCAATATTGGCTTTTCGGCTCAACGGTAGTAGTTGATCTTCATTTTTTAGTAATACACAGGAGTGAGCCGCCAGTTCTCGTGCTTTTTCTTTGTGTGCTTTGCAAAGTAATACCTTATCAGCCCTTTTCTGATCGTAGTATTGAAAGGGCTTGTGGAACAAACCAAGCTTATATTTGGCTTCCAATACCCGGCGACAGGCTGTGTCAATTTCATCTTCCGTTACCATACCTTCTTCCATTGACTGGCTGAGGGTACCAATAAAAGCCTGGCCAACCATATCCATATCAATGCCTGCTTTTAGTGCTTGTGCCGCAACTTCACTAAGGTCACCCAGGCCGTGATGCATCATCTCGTTAATGGCTGTGAAGTCAGTTACTACAAAGCCATCAAAGCCCCACTGCTCGCGCAGTAACTCAGTCATCAGCCAGCGATTGCCGGTTGCCGGTACCATATCGATGACATTAAAGGCACTCATAGCTGAACCGGCTCCCGCATCAAACGCTGCTTTGTAGGTGGGCAGGTAATCCTGAAACATACTTATCTTGCTCATGTCAACGGTGTTGTAGTCGCGCCCGGCCTCAGATGCACCATACAAGGCAAAATGCTTGACGCAAGCCATGATGGTGTTATTGGCCGATAAATCATCGCCTTGATAGCCTCGCACGTAGGCCTGGGCAATTCGAGAACCTAGCCATGCATCTTCGCCAGCCCCTTCAGCCACACGTCCCCAGCGAGGATCGCGGCTGATATCCACCATGGGGGAATAGGTCCAGTTAACACCATCACTACTGGCCTCAATCGCCGAGATGCGTGCCATTTCTTCAACTCTTTCAAGATCCCACATGCAAGATAATGCTAATGGTATGGGAAAAGTGGTTTTGTAGCCGTGAATAATATCGCGTCCGGTAATAACAGGGATGCCAAGTCTCGACTCTTCAACAGAAGCTTTCAGGCTATTATAGCCGCCAGATGCACCAATCAGGCCCTTTTTGATAAACTCAATTTTACCTTCACCTTCGGTTATTACAGGTAGGTTGCCAACGCCCGATGAGAGGTTGAGCTGCCCCAGTTTTTCTTCAAGGGTCATCCGATTCATCAGTGAATCAATAAAATCATTCATTTTGTGGTCTTGTCCTTGCAAGTAGATGCAGCCAAATACTATTAGACTTGTGAGGAATTTTTTCATGTTTAATGTGATTTAATCTACGATGGTTAAAATTATGAGATGGCTGCAGCTCTCAGTGTAATAGTATTGCAGCTTTACTTGCATGTAATGAAATAATCAACTTTTTAAACCTTCATTTTACCTATACATTGCTTTATGAGGGATTTGTTAATAGGCATATATGTAGATGGTTAGGGTGTTTTTATGCAGTGATTAAATGTAATAGGCTCAAAACAATTTGAGGAAATGTTGGTAGCGGCATTGTAACAACTATTATTAAAGACCATAAGTGCAAGGCAGAGGTGACGAATAAGCTAATTTTTGAAGAGTAATGATGCACGGTAATATTTTACACTCTACTTTTTAATCTTATTAAAACTCGATGTTATCGATGAATTTAAGTCTTTACTTGTAGATTTACCGCTTAACTTGTACTTTAGAATTATCTGTCTGCTTTGAAATCATAGAGCAAGCAATCTTAGCCATTTTGAATACACATGAAACAAATCACCATTATCAAGCACATATTCCTTTTGTTTTTTGTAATCATAAGTCAGTTAGTTGATTCACAAAAATTGGGAATACCCGATCTGGAGTATTTTAACCGGCGTCAGTACGAGGCCGGTACACAAAACTGGAAAATAAATGAAAGTAATAGTGATCTGATGTACTTTGCCAACAATGATGGTTTGCTGGAGTATGATGGCGTTAACTGGCGGCTGCATAAAGATATGGGCGATATTATTATCAGAAGCGTTAGATGTATTGATGAAAAAATCTACGTTGGAGGCTATAATGAGTTTGGCTATTTTCGATATGATTCTCTTCACCACCTTAGTTATATGAGTTTATCGGGCCTACCGCAACTTAAAAGCATTGGAAATGTCTGGACTATTACTCAATGGGACAATAAAGTTGTTTTTCAATCTGAGTTGATGCTTTGTATTTATGAGAATGATGAATTGCAGGAAATAATACCTGCTAAAGAGCGATTTATATCGGTTTTTCTGGTAAACGGAATGTTGCTGGTTCAGGATATATCCCAGGGTCTATTGGAAGTAAGGGGCAAGAATGCTTATCCTCTGCCAGGTGGACAAATTTTCTCAGGCATGAATGTATCAACAGTGATGGCTATTGCTGACGACAAGATTGTGATAGGCACCATGAAGAATGGGCTTTATTTATGGGATTTACAAGCAATACAGCCATGGAATGTGGAAGTAGCTCCGCAGCTACAGGCAGCAAATATTTTTTGTGGCACAACATATGCTGATGATTATCTGGTTTTTGGAACTATTCAGCAAGGTGTATTGATTGCCGATAAGCAAGGTAAGCTGGTTTTGCAAGTGGATAAGGATAAGGGCTTAATAAATAATACGGTACTGAGTTTGTTTGTTGACAAGGAAGGAAGTATCTGGTGTGGGCTTGACAATGGAATTGGGCGAATTAATCTGAAGTCAGGCATTTCTTTTATTAATGGTTATTATGATTTAGGTACTGGCTACGTGATGGATTTTTATGAGGGTAGCTATTATTTTGGTACGAATCAGGGACTATTCCGAATTTCACAGAAGGATTTTTACAACCCGCTTAAAGGCAGGTCTCACTTTAAAAAGGTGCCGGGAGCAGACGGACAGGTATGGAGCCTCTATAAAGACGAAAATGGAATTTTATGTGGACATAATTTAGGCGTGCTCAGAGTAAGGAATGGCCGGGCTGAAACCATTACCCCTTCTTCTGTTAATGGAGTCTGGAAATTTATTCAGATTGAAGATAATCCGGGGTTAATGCTTGCTGGTACTTATGATGGTTTTATTCTTCTGGAAAACATTGAGGGCAATTGGAAATTTGTTTGTAAAGTAGATGGTTTTGTTGAATCATCTCGATTTGCCGAATGGGACGAAAATGGAAACCTTTGGGTATCTCATGGCGACCGAGGAATATTTCAGTTGACCTTTAGCGATGATTATAAGTCGGTTGATAAGGTCAAAGAATATGCATTCTCAAACTTTCCGAGCAATAAAATGGGCTTGGTTTCAAAAATTAACGGGCGTTTAGTTTTTATCGGTAAAGATGCCTATTACCGGATTAATGCTGATGGAATAGTGGGGAAAGAGGATAGTTATGATGCTTTTTTTCAGGCAGGTCATTATCCTGAAAAGTTGATTGAAGATCGTTTTGGCAATATCTGGTTCTTCATGAATAATAATACAGGTGTTTTACGGCGGTTGGAGGATGGTACTTATAAGAAAATTGAATTCCCTTTTGTACCCTTAAAACAAAAACTTGTTTCATCGTTTGAGTCCATTTTCGTTAGTAATTCTAATAATGTGTTTTTTGGAATAGAAGATGGTTTTGCACACTATTATGTGCTGGACAATACTAATTTTCGTTTGCCATTTAAAGTGCATTTACGTTCATTTAAAGGAGTCGGCGATAGTATTGGATATGTACTTCACCAATCTACTAATAAAGATACCAGGCAGTTGGTGATTCCGGAGTATCCTTTTAAGAAGAATGCTTTCACCATTAGCTATGCTGCTACCTTTTTTCAGGATAAGGATGTTGAGTATGCTACGGACTTGGTAGGGCCTGATGCGCAACATACAAGTTGGTCTACTCAGTCATTTGTACAATACACCAAATTAAAAGAGGGTGATTATTCATTTACAATACGTGCACGCAACCGATATGGAGTGGAGGCCTTACCTCTTACTTTTAAATTTAAAATTCATCCGCCCTGGCATCGTCATATTTATGCTAAAATAATCTATCTCATACTAATTCTGATAACTGCGGGTTTCGTGGCTTTTATTTTTAATCGCCGGATTGAAATTAGCCGACAAAAGGAAAAATTGAAACAGCGCCAGCATTACAAAGCCAAAGAAGAACAACTGACCAACGAAGCGTTGCGAGCTGAGAAGGAGATGATTAGAATGCGTAATGAAAAGTTGCGCAATGAGATGCTGTTCAAGGAAAAAGAGTTAGCTAACTCCACCATGAATATTATTCAGAAAAATGAATTTCTGGCGTCGGTCAAAGAACAGTTAAAGCGGATTAAAACACTAAAAGATTCCTCTGAAATTGCTCATAAGCTCGATTTGCTGATTAAGAAAATTAATAAAGATCTCGATAGTGAAAGTCACTGGGAAGTGTTTGAGTTACACCTCGAGCAAGTACATGAAGATTTTCTTAAGCGATTAAAGTCAAAACATCCTGAGCTTTCTTCTCGCGAGCAAAAACTTTGTGCCTACATTCGGATGGGAATGTCTTCAAAAGAAATAGCTGTTATTATGAACGTCTCCTATCGGGCTGTAGAAAATAATCGCTATCGACTGCGACAAAACCTGGGGATTGAATCGGGAGAAAACCTTTCCAGGTATATAAATAGTATCTAGTCACACAAATTCTATAAACTTCCAATGTTAAAAAGTGTTTAATTATTGCTTTTTGGTAAAATGTCAAAAAGTGAGTGGTAAGGTGTGGGTGTAAATTTGAATTTAAGAATCTTTAAATACTAATAAATCAGCGTATAGATAAATAGTAAGTGAGTTTAATGTGAGTTTGTCAAGTGCATATTGAGAGTTTTAAGTGCGTCTTTGTATTAGGAAAAATTAACAGATGAGGCATATGTTTGCTTCATCGAATAATTAAAATCCATTTATTATGAAACACGTATTGGGGATTATTCTCTTTTTACTGACGCTCACAAGTCAGGCACAAGACATAACCGTTTCGGGAAAGGTAACGGGTACTGACGGAGCACCTGTTCCTGGGGTAAGTGTCGTACTTAAAGGTACAACCACTGGAACAATTACTACCATTGATGGGGATTATACATTACAAGCCAACATGGGCGATGTGATAGTATTTTCATTTATTGGCATGACATCACAGGAAGTCACAGTTGCTTCTTCTACAATTAATATAGTAATGGAAGAAGAGCTAACTGATTTGGATGAAGTAGTGGTGATTGGTTACGGGGTTCAGAAGAAAAGTGTTGTAACCGCTGCCATTAGTAGTGTATCTGCTGAAGATTTGGAAGCAAGTACACCAACAAGGGTAGAAGATGTATTAAAAGGACGCGTATCAGGTGTTCAGATTACACAAAGCTCTGGTCAGCCAGGTGCAGAATCAAAAGTACGCATCAGGGGTATTGGTACTATTAACAACAGTGATCCATTGTACATTGTAGATGGAATGGCTGTTGGTGGTGGCATCAACTACCTCAACCCAGCAGATATTGAATCTGTTGAGGTGCTTAAAGATGCTGCTTCTGCTGCTATTTATGGTGCACGTGCTGCCAATGGTGTTGTATTAGTAACCACCAAAAAAGGAAAGAAGGGTAAAGCTACCATCAATTATGATTTTTCTTACGGATGGCAGAATCCATGGAAGAAGCGCTCTGTGCTGAACGCCGAAGAGTACATGGTAATCATGAATGAGATTGCTTTAAACGATGGTAATGACGCTCCTTACTCTCCTGAACAAGTAGCAGGTGCAGGTGTTGGTACCGATTGGCAGGATGAAACATTTAATTACGATGCACCTGTTCAAAACCATCAGATGAGTTTACACGGAGGAAGTGATAATGTGTCATACTTTTTATCTTTCGGGTACTTCAACCAGGAAGGTATTGTAGGTGGTAATTACGACCGTTCAAACTTTGAACGTTATAGTGTTCGTACCAACAATACTTATGAGGCATTTGATTACGATCGTAAGTTTCTTTCAAATTTGAAGGTTGGAGTTACAGCTGGTTACTCAAGAGTTGTATCATCAGGTATCGAAACCAACTCAGAGTATGGTTCTATCTTGGGAAGTGCTTTGGCATTTAACCCAGCAATTCCTGTTTATGCGCAAGATCCAGACGGTGTATTAGCCGAATATCCAACTGCCGTAAAAGATAAAAATGGCCGGGTATTTTCTTTGCCACCATCTGGTTTCCAGGAAATTGCTAACCCGGTTGCAATGTTGAATGCACCTGAGAATAGTCAGGATAATTCAGATAAGATTGTTGCTAACTTCTGGGGAGAACTGGAATTATACGAAGGGCTGAAATTCAAAAGTAGTTATGGTGTTGATTTAGCTTTCTGGGGTGGTGATGGATACCGTTTTCCACATTTCTTAGCCTCTCAGGGTAAGGATTTTGACCGTAGCACCGTATGGTCAAATATGCACCGTGGTTTCACGTGGCAGGTTGAAAACACATTAAGCTACAATAAAACAATTGCTGAGAAACATAATTTAGGCGTTTTGGTTGGTCAATCAGCACAGGAGTATACGTCACGTCATTTATATGGTGATGATTATGACCTGTTGGAGGAGGATCCTGCCAAAGCAGTTATTGATTATGCAACTGCAGATAGAGATGACGAAAGAACTGCTGGTGGTACAGATGGCGTAAGTGCCAAAACATTAGCTTCATATTTTGGTCGTTTAGATTATAACTACGATGAGCGTTACATGATTCAGTTGACTGTTCGTCGTGATGGTTCATCAAACTTCGGTCCTGAAAACAAATGGGCAACATTCCCTTCTGTTTCTGGTGGATGGAACGTTACCAACGAAGGATTTATGGATGGACGTCCTACATGGTTCACATATTTGAAGTTAAGAGCTAGTTGGGGTGTGAACGGTAACGAAAATATCGGTGCTTTCTCATATACCAGTTTGATGGATGGTAATCAGAACTACTACTTTGGTAGTGGCGATAACCAGTACATGCAGTATGGTAGCAGCCCATCACGTATTGCCAACCCCTATGTTATCTGGGAAGAGTCAGAGCAGTTGGATATCGGATTTGATGCCCGCTTCTTTAATAGTTCATTATCATTAGGATTTGACTACTATGTAAAGAAAACAAATGGCATGTTAATGGATCAACCAATACCTAGCTACAACGGTAAAGGTGCTCCTATTGCCAATGCTGGTGACATGGAAAACAGTGGTTTGGAATTTGAAGTTTCTTACAAGAATAACATCGGTGACCTCACATATAGCATTGGTGCCAATGCATCATATCTAAAGAATGAGTTGATTAATTTGGGTAATGAGTCTGGTGAGATTGTTTACGAAAGTGCCGGTGCATCAGGTGTTGGTGACTTCGTAAAAGGACAGAATGGCGAAGTATTCCCATATTTCTATGGTTATAAAACAAATGGTATCCTGCAGAATGAGGCTGAAGCCACTGCATACAATGATATGTATGGTAAATCTTCTGTACCAGGTGATGTAAGATTTGTTGATATAAACGGTGATGGTGTTATTGATACAGATGACCGTACTAAGATTGGTAAAGGAATGCCAGATTGGACATTTGGTCTTAACCTTGGTGCTGAGTACAAAGGATTTGATTTAACAGCTTTCTTCCAGGGTAGCCTTGGTAATGATATCTTCGACTTCTCTACACGTGGTGATATCCCAATGATGAATCGTCCTTCATGGATTTTAGATCGTTGGACTGGTGAAGGAACATCTAACTCAATTCCACGCGTAACATCTAAAAATCATAACGATAACTGGGTATCATCAGACTTGTATGTAAAAGATGGTTCGTATGTACGACTAAAAACTTTACAAATTGGTTATACCATTCCTCAATCAGTGCTTAATAACTATATCAGTCGATGCAGAATATATGTAATGGGTGAGAACTTATTTACGCTGACCGATTATGATGGATTTGATCCTGAAATTGCTTCTGGAGGTTACACTACTATTGGTATTGACCGTGGTATCTATCCTCAATCGAGAACTATCTCAATTGGTGCTAACATTACTTTCTAATTTGATTAAAGATTTTTATTATGACTAAATATATTAAATCATTATTCTTAGCTGCACTAATTGGTTTTACCGCGTGTAGCGAAGACTTTCTGACTGTTCAGCCAACCTCTTCGCAAGAGGCAGGCGGACCAGCGACCGAAGGGGCTATTTTGGCTAACCTTGGTGCCACCTATCAGATATTACTATTTGATAGTTATGCAGATTTTCAGTTCAACAGTGTGCCTTTGATGTCAGACCTGCGATCGGATGATATCTATAAAGGTGGTGGTGATGCCGGTGACCAGGCTGCTTTATATCGTCTTTCTCAGTTAGCACTTGAGTCGAACGATGTACCAACCGGCTTATGGAACATCTATTACAGTGGACTAAGCCGTGCAAACAATGCTATTATTGCCTGCGAAAATGCAGTTGATGTTGATGAAGACAGACTAGCGCAATATAACGCTGAAGCACACTATTTACGTGCTTACTATGTACATTGGTTATGGAAATTCTGGGGTAACATCCCATATTTTGAAGAAGATCTTGAAGAGCCATACATGGCACGTCAGTATACCGCTGATGAAGTCTATGCTGAGTTAATGGCAGACCTGGCTGTTGCTACAGCTGAAGATGTTTTACCTATGAATACAACATCAACTAATGATGGACGAGCAACACGTGCAGCCGCTATGATGCTTAAAGCTCGCGTGGTAATGTACCAGAAAGATGCTTCTAAATATGCAGAGGTAATGGCTGATATGCAGACCATCGTTAGCGAAGGTGGTTACAGTTTGCCAGATTATGCAAGTATTTGGGCTCGCGATGGCGAATTTGGTGCTGGTTCTATTTTTGAAGCGAATCATTTACCAGAAGGTAAAGACTGGGGTGCTGCCTGGACTGGTTTCGGTACTAACCTGCCACGTTTTGTCTCTCCAAACGAATTGAAAGGTGACGACCTGCTTTCAGGAGCTGATTTCTATGAAGGCGGTTGGGGATTTGGTCCAGTACGTACTGAGTTGGTGAGTATTTTTGAAGAAGGTGATAAGCGTCTGGCTGGTTCTATCAATCAGTTTGCTAAAGGCACCTACACCGAACGTTTTCAGAATACAGGTTACTTTATGGCTAAATATGCCGCTCGTGCCGATTATGCCGATGCACCTTATACACCAGACTTAAACTTCGAAAACAATGTGCGCATCTTCCGTTATGCTGAAGCTCTGCTGAATATTGCTGAACTGGAAGTCGTGCATGGTGTTGCAGCAGGAGCTAAAACAGCTCAGAGTGCTTTGGATGATATCCGCGAAAGAGCCGGTTTAGAGTCGATTGCAGCTAATGTTGATAACATTAAGTTAGAGCGTCGTCGTGAGTTTGTTGGTGAAGGCATACGCTTCTGGGACCTTGTACGCTGGGGTGAAGCTGATGTTTTAACTGAGAATATCCCTGATTTTTCATCAAATCGTACATGGGCCGATTATAAGAAGTATCTGCCAATTCCTCAGTCGGAAATTGATAAGACTGAAGGTGAATTCAAGTTGGTTCAAAACGAAGGTTATAACTAATTAGCAAAACTGGATAATTATGAAAAATATTATAAAATCAGGTATCGCATTTTTAATGGCAGCTATTGTGCTATTGGGTTGTGAGCCTAAAGAATTTGACAAGTCTGATCTGGGGAGTAATGGAGCTCCTACTGATGAGCAAATGAGTTTTACGATTACGCCAGGTGAGGATGAATTCCATTTTGTATTGGAAAACAATACACCCATAAATGGTGTGAATACCATTAAATGGAGTACTGGTAATGGTTCAACATTACAAGGTAATAAAGTTGTTGCTTACTATCCGTTGCCAGGTACTTATGAAGTAACATTAACTATTACAGCTAATAATGGTGAAGCTAATTCTAAAGTAGATGAGATTGAGCAGGCAGAAACGGATTATGAATTTTTGGCTAGTCCAATCTTAACAGCTTTAACTGGCGGTGCTGATGCCGTAGATGGTAAAACCTGGGTGGTTGATAGCTTGGCCAGTGGTCACTTTGGTATTGGTCCCCCTAGTGGTAGTGGATTAGAATGGTGGGCTGCTACATCACTTCAGAAAACGCAATCAGGTGCTTATGACGATGAATTTACTTTTAAGCTGGTTGATTTTATCTTCGAATTTAAAAATAATGGTGATTCATACGTAAAGGATTACCGCAAAGATGATCCTAATTATACTAATCCTGTTCCTGTTGACGGTACAGACTGTCGGGTGCTTTATACGCCTGAAGCTTCAGCAACATGGTCTATGATAGAAAAGGATGGAGTAAACTATTTAGTACTATCATCCGCTAAGCCATCTTTCTTTGGATTTGATTATGGTGGTACATACGAATACCGCATTGATGAGATTACTGAGACAAATATCAGCATGAGTACTATTGGTGGTGATGGTAACCGTTGGTACAATAAGTTAATTCTTAAAGGCTATGAGAAACCGGTAGTAACATTCGAATCGCAGATTGCTGCTACAGGAAACGAAAACGAATGGTCAGTTAACCTAGCTAATGTTGTGATTCCTGACGGAATTTCAGTTAATGGATTCACAGTTGATTTTGGTGATGGAACTGATGTTTATTCAACTGAAGATTACAATGCTACTCTTTCACACGTTTATATGCGTAAGGGCACTTACCCAGTAACCGTAACTGTTCTTGCATCAAATGAGAATGCAGTTGATAACCAATCAATCACTGTTGAAAACTATCACTCAGAGTATGAAATCTTCTTGTTAGACTACATGGTAATGTATGTTGATAACAGTGAGGTGGAGATGGCACCTGTATTGGGTGAAGACTGTGCAGTAACGGTTGTTGATAGTCCTGAGCGAATTTATCCTAACAAAGGAAGTAAAGTATTCCATTACAGAAAAGAGAATCAGCAATGGGCAAATGCCTTCATGAAATTGCCTGCTGGTTATCGTTTTGACCTTACTAAAACATCAGTATTTAAGATGATGGTTCGCGGTAAAGCAGGCCAGCAAATACTTCTTAAGCTGGAAAATACTGATAAAGGAGGAAATGCTTGGCAAACTGGAACATATGATTTGATTTACACAATTCAGCAGGATGATACATGGGAAGTTGCCGAATTTGACTTCGCTGGTGTTGGCGCAGGTTGGGATTGGACTGGCGATCAGTTTACAAGCGATGTAACTACTGATGCTAGATTCAACGAAGGATTCTATAATGTTGTTCGCATTATGTGTAACCCGGGTGTTGGCGAAGGAGTTCACGAATTCTATTTCGACGATTTGGCCGGACCTCACGTTGAAGGATTAAAGTCTGCAAAAAAATAATGTAGCTAAAATATAGGTGCACCAAATGGTGCACCTATTATTCCCTATCACAACAAACCATAATTAAGACAGATGAATAAGCTACTACTCATTCTCAAGGTATTGGCCATCTCTATTATATTGCCTGCATGTTTATCTTGCAGTAAAGAAGATAATAAAGAAACCTATTATGCCGATTTTAGCTATGATGTTCAAGATAATCAGGTCATTTTCACTAACGCATCAACTGGCGATTACCTGTATGTAGAATGGGATTTTGGCAATGATGAGTCCACTGGAAAAAGTGCCGATAAAAGCAAAGTTCATACTATCTATTTTCCTTTGAAAGGAGAATATGAGGTGACGCTTAAGCTTTGGGGCAATCTGAATACTGAATCGGATACCAAAACAGTTACAAAGACTATATCTATTGATGCTGATGATCCGGATTATGTGAATCCGGAAGGATTGATTTGGTCTGATGAGTTTAACAGTGCGACTATTAATACCGCTAATTGGAAGTTTGAAGTAGGAACCGGTGATAATGGCTGGGGAAACAATGAGCTGCAATATTACACCAATGGTGATAATGCAAAAGTAGTAGACGGCAAGTTGATTCTGACTGCCAAGAAAGTTAATGATGACAAAGTGCAAGGTTCTTATACCTCTACACGCATGATTAGCTGGGGTAAAAAAGAATTTACCTATGGTCGTATTGAGGTACGTGCTAAACTACCTTCAGGTACTGGCGTTTGGCCAGCTATCTGGATGTTAGGTGCCAATTTGGGTCAGGTAGGATGGCCTGCTTGTGGTGAGATTGACATCATGGAGTACGTCGGTTATCAACCGGATGTAGTGCATGCCACTGTGCATACCCCGGCAGGATATGCAGGCGATGGTAACGGCAGCAGTAAGTCATTGCCAACATGCGAAGAGGAGTTTCATATTTACGGTTTGTTATGGACCGAAACATCCATGACTTTTTATGTTGACTCGCCCGACAATGTGGTACATGTTTATGCCCCTGCTGAGAAAAATGATGCCAACTGGCCTTTTAATAAACCTCATTTCTTTATTCTGAATGTAGCTGTTGGTGGCAATTGGGGTGGAGCCCAGGGAATTGACAATGCCATTTTTCCGCAGAGTATGGAAGTTGACTATGTGCGGGTTTACGAACTGAATTAGATTAACTTTTTTCAATTCAAGTAGTATGAGAGTAATCCTTGTGTCCATTTTTATATTGATAGTGAGCTCTTGCTTCAGGCATGAGGGCTATGAATTGGTGTGGCACGACGAATTTAATTACATAGGGTTACCTGACTCAACAAAGTGGAGCTACGATACCGAAGGGAATAGTTGGCAGTGGGGGAATAATGAGTTACAGCACTACACCAGTCATAATGAAACAAATGCCTGGGTGCAGGATGATAAGCTGTACATCACAGCTACAAAATCAGGCAATCCAGCTCAACCATATACATCAGCCCGCATCATTACTAAAGGCAAAGGCGAATGGCAATATGGAAGAATTGAGGTGTGCGCAAAAGTAGCAGGAGGGCAAGGCGCCTGGCCAGCTATCTGGATGTTACCTGTTAGGAATGAATATGGTAATTGGCCAGCCAGTGGCGAAATTGACATAATGGAGTATGTTGGCTATCAGCCCGACTCAATTTATTGTACCGTTCATACAGGTGCCTACAATCACACAAAAAATACACAAAAATCAGCAGCCTGGCATCTGGCCGATGCTCAACATGAATTTCATGTTTACGCCATCGAATGGACAGAGAAAAGCTGCAAGTTTTTTATTGATGGGCACAAGTGTTTTGTGTTCCATAAAGAAGCAAAGGCCAGCAGTGACCAATGGCCTTTCGACCAACCTTTCTACCTGATTTTAAACGTAGCTGTAGGCGGTCATTGGGGCGGGAAATATGGCATTGATGAGTCTATTTTTCCAAGCACCATGGAGATCGACTACGTGAGAGTTTACCAAAAAAGCAAGCCTCATAATTAGGCTTTAAACCAAAAAGTACTCGCGCAATGAAAGTATTACAACACATTATATTAACGTTAATTGCAGTGTTCATTCTGGGAGCCTGTCAACAAAATAATAACCAAGCGAAATCATCTTCAATTGATAGCCGGGTTGATGCCTTGCTTAATGAGATGACGCTGGAAGAAAAGATTGGCCAAATGTGCCAGATTAATGGTGCCGGCGGTACTGTTCCGGAAGAGCTTAAAACAGCACTGAAAGAAGGACGCATTGGTTCTATATTAAATGAGGTAGATGTAGCTGCCATCAATGAAATGCAGCGCATCTCTATTGAGGAGAGTCGATTGGGTATACCGGTGATTATCGCCCGTGATGTTATTCATGGTTTTAAAACAGTGTTTCCAATCCCTTTGGGACAAGCTGCTTCGTGGAATCCTGAAATTATTCGCGAAGGATGCCGTATAGCTGCTGCTGAAGCTGCTTCGTCTGGTGTTCGATGGACCTTTGCCCCCATGATTGATATAAGCAGAGATGCCCGCTGGGGACGCATTGCCGAAAGCTTGGGTGAAGATCCTTACCTGACATCGGTATTAGGCGGCGCTATGATCAAAGGCTTTCAGGGAGACGATTTAACCAACCCAAACAGCATCACTGCTTGTGCCAAGCATTTTGCCGGTTATGGCGCTGCCGAAGGTGGTCGTGATTATAACTCTACATTAATACCACCGCGCGAACTGCACGATATTTACTTACCTCCTTTTAAAGCAGCTGTTGACGCAGGTGTCAGAACGTTTATGTCGGGCTTTAATGATATTGATGGCGTGCCGGCTACCGGTAATGCCTACCTGATGCGTGATGTGTTGCGCGATAAATGGCAGTTCGATGGTTTTGTAGTGAGCGACTGGGCTTCGTCATGGGAGATGATTAACCACGGCTTTGCTGCTGATGAGAAGGAAGCAGCCAGGCGTGCCATTAATGCTGGTGTCAACATGGAAATGGCTTCAACGACTTATGTTGATAACATCGCCGAATTGCTACAGGAAGGACAGGTGAGTGAAGCCACCATTAACCAGGCTGTGCGCGAAATATTAAGAGTGAAGTTTGAGATGGGTTTGTTTGAGAACCCATATATAACCGAGGATAATCAGTATCAGTTTGCCAAACCTGAGTACCTGGAGGCAGCCAAAGAGGCGGCCACACAAAGTATGGTCTTACTAAAGAACACGGAGAAAATATTACCAATAGCGAAGAATCAAAAAATCGCGCTAGTTGGCCCAATGGCTAATCAGGCCTACGAACAGTTAGGTACCTGGATTTTTGATGGCGACAGTACCTTGTCGGTAACACCTCTGATGGCCTTACAGCAAGAGATGGGTGACGAGCAGGTGCTATTTGCCGATGGCATGGCTATTAGTCGTACTCAACACACAAAAGGATTTAAGAAGGCCATTGAGCAAGCAAAGAAAGCGGATGTGATTGTATTCTGTGGCGGTGAAGAATCGATCCTTTCGGGTGAAGCCCATTCGCGTGCCGATATCAATCTGCCGGGTGTTCAAAATGAGCTAATCAAGGCCTTGAAGCAAACTGGCAAGCCTTTGGTGCTAGTGGTAATGGCAGGTCGTCCATTGACGATTGGTGAAATTAGCGAATACGCTGATGCCGTTATCTATGCCTGGCATCCCGGAACAATGGGAGGCGCTGCTTTAGCCGATATATTGCTTGGTAAGGCTAATCCATCGGGCAAGCTGCCGGTTACCTTCCCTAAATTAGTTGGCCAAATACCAATGCATTACAATCATAAAAATACCGGTCGTCCTGCCAATCCACATTCATGGACACAGATGTATGATATTCCTGTAAAGGCGCCCCAAACATCGTTGGGCAATGAGTCACATTACATCGATGCAGGATTCACGCCGCTTTATCCGTTTGGTTATGGTTTGTCCTACACATCATTTGAATATGCTAATCTGCAATTGGATAAGGAAGTGTATGGCAAAGATGAAACTATCAAGGTGTCGTTTGAGCTGGCAAATACGGGAGAAATTGCTGGTGATGAAATAGCCCAGGTATATGTGCGTGACCTAGTTGGAAGTGTATCAAGGCCAGTGAAAGAATTGAAAGCATTTAAGCGTGTAAGTATCGAGTCTGGCGATAAAACAACCATTACACTTGAGATTGCAGTTCTGGATTTAGCATTTCATAATATTGACATGGCTAAAGTGGTTGAACCAGGTGATTTTCAGCTATGGGTTGGAGGTGATTCAAATGCTGAGTTATCAGCCAGCTTTAGCGTACAATAGATAATAAGTGTGCGAATAAGTGTGTAGTTTTTGAGACAATTATAGTAAGGCAGCAAGGGGAGCAATCTCAGTCGGAAACAAAATTTTGCTGACTTTATTAACTGGATGAATGAAAACTGGTGGTATAGCCTTATACCACCAGTTTTAATCAACTTATTAATGATTGAATTAGCCAAAGGACATATAAGGATGCTGTTTGAGGAGCCTGGGGAAAACTACCTTGGAACGCGCTTTGACTGGACCGGCAAGTTAGTTCAAATGTGGTGGAAGGAAGTGCCTTTGTGTACCACCGAAATGATAAATAGTACAGCCAACCAACAGGGAAAAGGTTTTTTTAACGAATTTGGTATTGATGAGGCGATAGGCTATTCAGAATGTGGCATTGGCGAATTATTCCCAAAAATTGGGGTGGGACACCTTAAAAAGGAAAGTGATACACCTTATAGTTTTGCAGGCCATTATCCTGTTATGCCTTTCCAAATGTCCTTTGAATATAATCATGATTCGGTCACTTTTCAGTGTATTAACAGGCAGGTACCTTTCCCTTTTACCCTGAACAAAACATTTACCATCAAAAACGATGGTTTTATTATTGACTACCAGCTTCAAAATATAGGCGAGAAAGTTTTTGAAACAACTGAATATGTGCATAATTTCCTGTCTCCAGGTCAAAAACTTTTGTCTGACGATATTCATTTAAGTGTTGGAACTGGGGTGGATATGAATCAGTTTAATGCCGGATTAAATCCCGGAGGTATCCTCGCATCCAATGGGTACCTGCAATTTACTCAAACCCCTCAATCCGATTTTTTCTTCGAGTACATAGCCGAGCCATCAGATGGTGGCCAGAACTGGTGTATAAGCGATAAGCAACTGAACCTGTCAATATCTGAATCAACCGATTTTAAACCCTGCAAAATCAATCTGTGGGGACGAGCACATGTGGTTAGTCCCGAGCTATTTAAAAACATTAACCTTCAGCCAGGTGCAACAGAGCGTTGGCAAAGGGTTTTCGAGATTAAAGAAATATAAAGCGCTATAGACTAATTATTTTATAATGAAAACGAGAGAGATCTATTTAGGGGATACGAATTTAAACGCAAGCTTAAAGAAAGTAGAAGGACAATTCGTAGTCTGTGAAAATGAGAAGTATTATAAGATTAGCAACTATGATCAGATGGATGATTTTTTCATGTCAATCGTAAGCGATTCTGATCATTGGATGTTCTTATCAAGTAATGGTTCATTGTCTGCAGGAAGAAAAGATCGTAACAATGCTTTATTTCCATATTATACGGATGATAAGATTCATGATTATAAGGGAATAACAGGCAGTGCCACTGCTGTTCTGGTCGAGAAAGATAACAAAACGTATTTATGGGAGCCTTTCGAAGGTATCACTAAAGATATATACAAAACGGTCCGAAATATTTACAAAAGTATTTATGGCAACAAAATCATTTTCGAGGAAATTAATCTTGATCTTGGATTAAGCTTTAAATACCAATGGAACAATAGTGAACAATTTGGTTTTGTTCGTACGTCAGCCATTCAAAATGAAGGAGCTGCAACTTTGAAAGTGGAAGTGCTGGATGGTATCCGCAATATCCTGCCATATGGCCTGGATTATGCTTTTCAGAATGAATACAGCAACTTGCTGGATGCCTATAAAAAGAATGAATTGATTGAAGAAACCGGGCTCGGATTGTTTTCTCTAAGTTCTATTCCGGTGGACAGAGCTGAGCCGAGTGAGTCACTGAAGACTACAACCGTATGGTCATACGGATTAGATAATTACAAGGTGTTGCTTTCAGGCCGTCAGATTACTCAGTTTAAGCAAGGTAAGGCTGTTAGTACAGAAAGTGATATACGAGCTGCACGAGGCTCTTATCTACTTATAGCTGAAATGTCATTAAAGCCCGAAGAAGCTCAGAAATGGAGCATCGTTGCAGATATTAATAAAGATGCCGGTGATGTAGCAAACCTCAACGACCTGATTAAATCAGAAGACAACATTGAAGCTCTTATTCAGAAAGACATTGAGCAGGGTACTAAAAAATTAATCGAAATTGTTGCTGGTGCCGATGGTCTGCAGTTAGGTAATGATGAGTTAAGTTGTGCACGTCATTTTTCAAATACCATGTTTAATGTGATGCGTGGTGGTATCTTTAATGATGGCTACAATATAAGCATGGCTGATTTTAAGCTATATGTTGAACAGAACAACAAATTTGTGGCTACTACTGCAGGCGAATGGATGGCGAACTTGCCTGAAACGCTTACATACAAAGCATTGATTGATGCAGCAGAACAAACAGGTAATGCTGATTTGATACGCCTTGCATACGAGTATTTGCCATTAACATTTAGCCGCCGTCATGGCGATCCGAGTCGTCCATGGAATCAATTTTCTATTGATGCTAAGAATGAAGATGGCAGTCCTAAATTAAACTATCAGGGTAACTGGCGTGATATCTTCCAGAACTGGGAAGCGCTGGGCTTGTCTTACCCCGAGTTTATCGAAGGTATGATTGCTAAGTTTGTGAATGCCTCAACACCTGATGGTTATAACCCTTATCGCATAACACGCGAAGGCATTGATTGGGAATGTCCTGATCCGCACGATCCATGGGCCTACATCGGCTACTGGGGCGATCACCAGATTATCTACCTTCAGAAATTATTGGAGTTATCTGAGAAATACCACCCGGGAAAACTGGATGAGCTATTGAGTAAAGACATTTTTGTTTACGCCAATGTGCCTTATCGCATCAAGCCGTATGCCGATATCGTGGCTAATCCTCAGGATACCATTTTATTTGACGCCGAGTTAAACGATAAAATAAAAGCTAAGGTCAAAGGTCTGGGAGCTGATGCCCGCATGCTGGAAAATAAGGCCGGAGGTCTTTACCAGGTTAACCTGACAGAGAAAGTACTGGTGACCTTGCTGGCTAAATTAAGCAACTTTATTCCTGAAGCGGGTATCTGGTTAAATACACAGCGTCCGGAATGGAACGATGCCAATAATGCTTTGGTTGGTAATGGGGTGTCTATGGTCACACTGTATTACATGCGTCGCTTCCTACAGTTCTGGTCTGATAAATTAGCAGCATCAACTCATAAAGAGCTGACAGTTTCAGAAGAAGTAAAAGAATTGCTGGATGCTATTAATACCTTGTTTGTTGAGAATGTAAGCCTGACCGAAAAAGGATTCAGCAACACCGAAAGAAAGCAGTTTGCAGATGTGCTAGGAAAAGCCGGAGAAACCTATCGAAACAGGATTTATTCGCAGTCGTTTAGCGAAAACAGGGCAACCATTAATATAAGTGACCTGAAGCAGTTTATGGATGTTGCCCTGGCTTATATGGATCAATCCATCCGGGCCAATAAACGTGCCGATGGTTTGTACCATGCTTATAACCTGATCGCTTTTGATGAAGGTGGTGTGTCGGTGCGTTACCTCTACGAAATGCTCGAAGGCCAGGTAGCCGTGTTAAGTGCCGGCTATTTAAATGCTGAAGAAAGCCTGAGTGTAATGGATGCCCTAAAAGCAAGTGCTTTATTCCGCGAAGACCAATATAGCTATATTCTGTATCCAGACCGACAGCTGCCTCTTTTTGTTGAGAAAAATAACATACCGGTGGCCAGGGTTGAAAATTCAGCCTTATTACAACAGCTGGTGGCGGATAAGAATATCAGCGTTTTATCAAAAGATAATACTGGAGGTTATCATTTCAATGGTACCATTCGCAATGCCGATGAATTAAACAAAGTGCTGAACAGCCTTGATGTTGCAAAGTATGGCGAATTAATTGAAGCATGCAAGGATGATGTTCTGGCAACTTTTGAAGAGATGTTTGACCACCAGTCATTCACCGGACGCTCCGGCACATTCTATGGTTACGAAGGATTGGGAAGTATCTATTGGCACATGGTATCAAAACTATTGCTGGCCGTTCAGGAGAATTACTTTGCCGCGGTAGAAGCCAATGCCGATGAAGCTTTATTGGGACGAATGAAGGACCATTATTATGAGATTAAAGCAGGTATAGGACTGAATAAGTCACCTGAATTATATGGTGCATTCCCAACTGATGCTTATTCGCATACACCTGGAGGAGCCGGGGTTAAGCAACCAGGTATGACTGGCCAGGTGAAAGAGGATGTCATTACCCGAATGGGAGAATTAGGTGTGCATGTTGAAAATGGCCAAATCACCTTTAACACAGCTTTGTTTAACATGGAAGAGTTGTTGCCAACACCTGAAGTGTTTAACTATTTTGATACAAAGCACAGTCAGGAGCAAATTAGTCTGGAAGCTGGTCAACTTGGTTTTACCATTTGCAAAATACCGGTAGTTTATTCAAAAGGCCAGGCTAATGAGGTGCTGATTACAATGGTTGATGGTGAACATAAACAATTCAATGGTCATACCATCAATGCTGAGATGTCTGCAATGATTTTTAACCGCAGCACCCAGGTTAAATCGATACAGGTAAAGTTTAAATAAATGAGTTCGCCTGGCTACTTGCGGGTAGTCAGGCTATTTTAATAATTAGTCAGATCAAATCTATGTCAGTAAGGAACGAATATGTCATGTCATTAGTAGGAGTTAATATTTCTGCGATGTCTTATGATGAGTTAATTAATCTTTTTCAGAATGTGTTAAAAGGTGGCCTGCATGGTTTATGCATCAGTCCATATGCAGAAGGGCAAAAGCCAGGTGACCAACTGAATGAGGAGCAGGTCAGAAGACGCTTAAGCATCATTCGTCCTTACATTAAGTGGGTCAGAACCTTTTCGTGCACCGAGGGCAATGAGCTGATTGCAGTGATTGCCAAGGAAATGGGAATTAAAACCCTGGTTGGTGCATGGTTGGGCAAAGACAAAGCAATTAACCAACAGGAAATAGAGGGATTAATTGAATTGGCACACAATGGTTATGCCGATGTGATTGCTGTTGGTAACGAAGTGTTGTATCGCAAAGATCTAACAGAAGAGGAGCTGCTATTTCACATTAACCAGGTAAAAGGCAGTGTGAAGGATATTCCGGTTGGATATGTTGATGCATATTATGAGTTTGAGAACTGTCCGGCTATTACAGCAGCATGCGATGTGATTCTGGCCAATTGTTACCCATTCTGGGAAGGATGTAGCCTGGAGTATTCCTTGCTCTATATGAAAGATATGTACAGAAGGGCTGTGAAGGCAGCCAACGGCAAAAAAGTGATAATCACAGAAACCGGCTGGCCAAGCAAAGGAATGCCTTTTCATGGGGCACAGCCATCAGAGCAAAATGCGCTTAAGTATTTCATCGATGCGCAAAAGTGGTCGCGCGAAGACGATATCGACATGTTTTATTTCTCTTCATTTGATGAAAGCTGGAAAACGGGTACCGAAGGTGATGTAGGAGCTTACTGGGGACTGTGGGATAAGCATGAGCAACTAAAATATAAGTAAGTCATTTGGGGGATTGGAAGAGAGCGAAATGAAATTAAGTGAATTAATAAATATTAAATCGGGGAATGCCATTTGCTATTCGGGCTTTCGTCATGGGCAAAGCCCGGATACAGGTGTGTTTCCAGATTATGACCAGGTAAAGGAGGATTTACTGATTCTTTCTAAAAACTGGAAGTACCTGCGTTTGTACGATTGCGATAAACAAACAGACTTGGTGCTGGATGTGATTCGTACAGAGAAACTGGACTTTCAGGTGATGCTGGGAGCTTATATAGGTGCAGAAGTCAATAACCATGGGTGTCCCTGGGGAGGTATATATGCCGAGGAACAACTCAAAGAGAATAAGGTAAGAAATGTAAAACAGATTGAGAAGCTCATCACGCAGGCCAATCAGTATCCTGATATCATCTTTTCGCTTTCGGTTGGCAATGAGGCAACGGTGGATTGGACCGACCATTATGTGTCGGTTGATTCAGTGATTGATTATGTGCGAATGGTGAAGAAAGGAGCCCGCCAGCCTGTAACATTTTGTGAGAATTATCTGCCATGGCATAGCAAACTTAAGGCACTGGCCGAAGAAGTGGATTTTATTTCCATCCACACATATCCGGTGTGGGAGTATAAAAACATACATGAGGCCCTGGAATATACCCGTCAGAATTACAATGGCGTGGCCGAAAAATATCCACACAAACCTGTTGTGATAACCGAGGCTGGCTGGGCTACTAATTCAAATGGGAGAGGTATTGAGCCCTGGAATGTGAGTGAAGAGTTACAAGAGGTGTATTATAATGATTTGGTGAACTGGAGTGAGCAGGAGGAAGTAATGACCTTTGTTTTTGAAGCTTTCGATGAGCCATGGAAAGGCTCGCCAGAACCCATGGAGCCTGAGAAACATTGGGGATTATTCACTGTCGATAGAAAGCCAAAGAAAGTGATGCAGGAACTATATCCCGAATTAATAGAAATGAAAAAATCTAGAGTTTGAGAAAATTTAAACACATGATGAATCGTATAAAAGCAGTTGTTTTAATCAGTGCCCTGATGTTCAGTGTTGTAGGGTGTAAAATTCAAAGGGATATAGCAGAAGAGCAGGAGTCGCCTGTAAAAGAAACACCAGCGGTTCTGCAACAACCAAGTGACTTGCTGGCAGGCACCCACAGGGCTGTTTGCTATTCCGGTTTCAGAACAGGACAGCATCCTGATAGAGGTGATGGTGCGGTTTGGCCGACCGATAAACAGATACTGGAGGATTTACAGATAATCAGCAAGGACTCTCTTTTTAACCTGATTCGCGTGTATGATTCACAGGAGAATTCTGCGACTGTGCTCCGAATAATTAAAGAGCATTCACTACCTGTCAAAGTCATGCTGGGCATATGGCTAAAAGCCGAACTGAGCAACCATGAGGGCTGTTCATGGCTGACAGAACCTATTGCCGATGAGGTGTTGACTAAAAACAGGCTGGATAACCAACAGGAAATTGAGCGGGGCATCCAACTGGCTAACCAATATCCAAGCATTGTGGCGGCCGTTAATGTGGGCAACGAAGCTTTAGTAGACTGGAATGATCATCTGGTGGAAACAGATTCCATTATTGCCTATTGCCAAAAAGTGAAAGCGGCCGTAAAACAACCCGTTACAGTAGCCGAAAACTATGAATGGTGGGCGGCAAAGGGTCAACAATTAGCTCGTGAGCTTGATTTTATTTCCATTCATTTATACCCGGTATGGGAAGGAAAAGATATTGATGAAGCATTGTCCTATTCGATTGCTAATGTAGAAAAAGTGCGACAGGCACTGCCAAATTGTAGGATTGTCATCAGTGAGGCCGGCTGGGCTTCTGTGGCCTCAGAATTTGGTGAACGTGCCAGCGAAGAAAAGCAGTTGCGCTATTACAACGAGCTAATGAACTGGGCAAAAGAAATGAATATAACCACTTTCTTTTTTGAGGCTTTTGATGAAGACTGGAAAGGAAACCCTGATAACCCCTTAGGTGCTGAAAAACACTGGGGGCTGTTTAATATAGATAGAACACCTAAAAAAGCCATGATGCAATAGCAGACACTTAATCGGAAAATCCCATACATCCATATCAACTAACTAAAGAAAAAATCTATGAACGCCATTAAAATAGCAAAGGAAGACAAAGTTCCTACTATTCAGAAAATAACCTTTGGTTCGGGCCATTTGGCCAATCAACTATTTCCGGCAGCTCTGACAATGTGTATGGCTGTATTGGTCATGTCGCTGGGTATGAATCCAATATTGGTGGGCACCCTGTTGGCCGTGCCAAGAATTATTGATGCCCTTACAGATCCTTTAATGGGATATATTTCGGATAATACCAAGTCGAAATGGGGCAGAAGAAAACCCTATATTTTTATAGGAAGTGTGATTGCCGGTGTTTCATATATGATTATGTGGCAATTAAATCCTGAAAATTCAGAGCTTTACAATTTCTTCTACTTTTTAATTGTCTCCATCTTCTTTTACATCGGTTACACCATTTTCGCTACACCTTTAATTGGGTTAGGTTATGAAATGACACCTGACTATAATGAGCGCACCCGATTGATGGCAATTTCACAGTTTATGGGACAAATAGCCTGGGTCATTGCGCCATGGCTTTGGGTGATTATATATGAGCCAACAATTTTTGAAAGTGCTCCTCAAGGAGCCAAAACAATTGCCATATGGGTAGGGGCAATTTGTATGGTTCTGGGAATCCTGCCGGCATTCTTCAATAAAGAAATAATCGTCCCTGAACAGGAAAGTAAGCATAATTTATCCAAAGAAGAATTAAAGGAAAATATCAAGGAATTTTTCAGAGGGATTAAACTCACCATTGTTAATAAGCCCTTTTTAAGATTATGTGCAGCCACCTTTCTTATATTTAATGGTTTTCAGATTATTGCGCAATTCGCTATGTATATAATTGTCTACTTCTGGTTTAATGGTAATCAGGAGTCAGCCAATATCTGGGTTGGCCTTTTTGGGTCGGTCAGTGCCTTGGGTACCATGTTTATTGTAATACCTATCATTACTAAAATTGCCGAAAAATACGGGAAAAAGAACGCTTTCATTATTGCTACATTAATATCCTTTGTGGGCTATATATTAAAATGGTGGGGATTTAATTATCCAGAAATGCCATGGCTGATGTTTATGCCTATTCCGTTCTTATCTTTTGGTATTGGGAGTTTATTTACACTAATGATGTCGATGACAGCCGATGTGTGTGATTTAGATGAACTAAATACCGGTGAACGCCGTGAGGCCATGTTTGGTGCCGTGTATTGGTGGATGACAAAGATTGGCCAATCAATTGCCATGTTTGTAAGTGGTGTAGTGTTGCATTATATCGGATTTAATGAAGACATAAAAGTGCAGTCGGCCGAGGCCATGACAAGGCTCCGCATTGCCGACATAGTTATACCCATCCTATTCGGAGTTATTGCCATCGTCGTGATGAAGAATTACGATATAACTGAAGAAAAGGCGAATGAAATAAAAAACAAGCTAATTGCACGCAGAGGGAAAGTGAAACACCAGGGAGAGGCATAATTTAAATATTTTAGAACATGACACGATTCAATATTGTAGCTGTTAGCATCGTTATTCTGGTTTGGCTATCAGCCTGTCAGGAATATAATGAGTACAAACTGGTTTGGCAGGATGAATTCGATTACGTGGGTTTGCCCGATTCAAGCAAGTGGGCTTATGATCAGGAAGGCAATCCTCACGGATGGGGTAATAATGAAGCACAGTTTTATACCAAGGCTCGCAAAGAGAATGCCTGGGTAGAGGATGGGAAACTACACATCATAGCGGTCAATGAACCTTATGAAGGGAAGGAATTTACATCAGCCCGCTTAATGTCAAAAGCCGACTGGCAGCATGGTCGCTTAGAAGTCAGAGCAAAGCTGCCCAAAGGGATTGGTACCTGGTCGGCCATATGGATGATGCCTGGCGGCTGGACCTTCAACGACGGAAACTGGCCCAATATTGGTGAGATAGATATCATGGAACATGTGGGCTATGATTTAGGAACCATTCATGCGTCTGCTCATTCCAAAGACTATCAGTGGCAGGCTGGTACACAGCAAACGGCAACGGTTAAGATTCCTCATGTAGATAGCTTATTTTACACCTATGCACTTGAGTGGACAGCTGATTCTTTAAAAGCTTTTGTGGATGACCAACAGTACTTTGTCTATGCCAATGAAGGATTGGGTGAAGATAAATGGCCATACGAGAAACCTTTTTATTTGTTGTTGAACCTGGCAGTAGGTGGCGCATGGGGAAGTGTTGAAGGCATCGATACCATAGTTTTCCCACAAACAATGGAAGTGGATTATGTAAGAATTTACCAGAAATAGATACCCAATTAAACCATACAAAATGAATAAAACAGCGTCTAAATTATCGTTTAAAGAAAAGCTGGGCTATAGCCTGGGCGATACAGCCTCCCATTTTGTATGGGACATGGTGGGTTTTTGGATCCTCATTTTTTATACCGATACTTTTGGTATTTCGGCAGCGGCAGCGGGTACTATCATGCTCATTGCCCGTGTGTGGGATATGATAAACGATCCACTGATGGGTATTATCTCCGATCGCACCAATACACGATGGGGAAAGTTTCGACCATATATCTTGTATACGGCTGTGCCTTATGCTATACTGGCTGTGTTAACCTTTACCACGCCAGACCTGAGTTATACTGGTAAAATTATTTGGGCCGCCGTTACTTATTTCTTACTGATGACGGCCTATACAGCCATCAACCTGCCATATTCATCATTAATGGCAGTCATGACATCCGACTCCAATGAAAGGGCCGGCATTAATACTTACCGTTTCATTAGTGCGTTCTCGGGACAGCTGATAGTTACTGGTCTGGCGCTTTCAATGGCTATTTATTTTGGTAAGGGCGAGTTTACCACTCAAGTCAATGAACCACAAACCAAAGGCGGATATGTGGAAGTTATTAACAATGACAGCCTCAAATATCAGCTTAATGCCGGATTTGCAGGAATTGATACCCTGATATATACCATTGAGGATGCTGATAATAATATTACAGAAGGTGTGGTATATGTTGTTGTGTCACCTTCACCTAATGACACGCTTGACTATGGCGGTGTAGTAGTAGCTTTTGACTCAACTGCCATAAAAGAACAGGTCAAAGAAGCGGGTGTTATACCTTATCCGCTTGCCCGCGAGGATGTGCATTATATCGATACCAGAATAAGCGAGTCAGTCATTGATGTTAGGGCAAATGATAACCTGGTGGACAAAGCTAAAGGGTATCAATATACGCTTATCGTTCTTGGTTTTATGAGTGTGGTATTTTTCCTCATCACTTTCTTTTCAACCAAAGAAAGGGTAGCGCCACCACGTAATCCGAATCAAAGCATCTGGTCCGATATTAAAAATCTTGGGTCGAACAGGCCTTGGGTCGTGCTGGCCCTTGTAGGGATTGTGTCCTTCATAATGTTTGCCTTACAGAACTTATCGATTGCCTACTATTTTAAGTACTACATTGGTACCGAAGAAAATGTGCAGCTGTTTAATGTGGTAAGCAGTGTTGCCCTCATTATTGGCCTGCCAATAGCTAAACCATTGGCACGAAAATTTGGCAACCGCAATGTGTTCATGGCGAGTACTATTCTATCAGGTATTTTCTTTGCCTTGCTGTATATTCCTGAAGCCGGAGATTACACACTGATATACACTTTTAATGTGCTTGCCAAATTCACGTATGCTCCTGCAGTTGTACTATTATGGACGATGCTGGCCGATACAGCCGATTACACCGAGTGGAAAACAGGGCAGCGAGCAACTGGATTGGTATTTTCAGCTGCTACCTTTGCACAAAAAGCCGGATGGGGTATTGGTGGTGCTTTAGCCGGGTGGCTGCTGGTACTGTTTAAGTTCGAAGCTAATGCTGTTCAGACGGCAGAAACTATTGCAGGTATCAAGTTAATGATTTCGGTGATACCAGGCATCTTGTACATGTCCTGTGCTGCATTACTGTTCTTTTACACCATCGATAAAAAAACGAGTAAGCAAATGCAGGCAGACCTGGAGGAACGAAGAAATCAGATAGGTATTGAATAAATCAACAAAATAAACTAAGATATGAGACTTGTAGGTATACTAACATTTGTGTTTATGGCCGCATTGTCATTATCAGCTCAGGATAAAGAGTTGGAAGATAAAGTAAATAAGTTGATGTCTGAACTGACGCTCGAGGAAAAGGTTTCGCTTTGTTCTGGTCGCGACGATTGGAGTACCGAACCCATCGAACGACTGGATATTCCATGGATATGGATGGCTGACGGACCTCATGGCCTAAGACGGGCTCCTGCTACCAACAAAGCTGGTTATGGCGATCAGCATCCGGCCACTTGTTTCCCAACGGCCTCAGCTTTGTCCGCCACCTGGGATACGGATTTGATTTACAAAGTGGGACAAGCTTTGGGGGAGGAATGTCAGGCTTTAGGTGTGAATGTATTGCTGGGGCCAGGCGTCAATATCAAGCGTTCGGTATTAGGTGGCCGCAACTTCGAATATTTCACTGAAGATCCTATTCTGTCGGGTGAATTGGGAGCAGCTTACATCAATGGTGTGCAAAGTCAGGGCGTGGGTACTTCGCTCAAGCATTTTGTGGCTAATAATGTTGAAACCATGCGCATGTTTATGAACTCCGATGTGGATACACGCACGCTGCATGAAATTTACCTGACACCATTTGAAATTGCCGTTAAGAAGGCGCAGCCATGGACGGTAATGGCTTGTTACAATAGGGTGCAGGGCGAGTATGGTACGCAAAGTCCGTATCTGCTAACCAACTTATTGAAAGAAGAGTGGGGTTTTGAAGGGATTGTCATATCTGACTGGTTTGCGGTGGTGGATCGTGTAGCGGCTCTTAAAGCAGGCATGCATATCGAAATGCCGCATGTGAGCAGTGTTAATGATGAGATACTGCTTAAAGCAGTTCAGGAGGGCGAATTAGATGAAGCGGTTCTTGATAATCTGGTGAAAGAAATACTGATGGTGGTATTAAAAGCCAAGTCGCTTGATAAAGAAGATGTTGATCAAAAGGAGGAGGAGCATCATCAATTTGCTCGCGAGGTACATGGGCAGGCCATTACATTGCTTAAAAACAATAAAATTGTGCTGCCTTTGAGTAAAGATAAATACAAAAAGATTGCCATCATTGGTGAGTTTGCAGCTAATCCGCGCTACCAGGGTAACGGCAGTTCAGAGGTGAAGCCGACCCAATTGGATAATGTGTTGGATATCATCAAAAAGGAATATGGTAAAGGAGTGAAAATAAGTTATGCCCAGGGTTATAACCTGAAGGATGATAATGATTTCACCATGATTGAGGAAGCTGTGCAATTGGCAAAAGAGTCTGATGTCGCTTTGGTTTTTGCTGGATTACCGTTGCATTATGAGTCGGAAGGCATTGATCGCAAACACATTGATATGCCGGCTGCACATAATCAGTTGATAGCTGAAGTGGCAAAAATACAGAATAACACAGTGGCTGTTTTAACCAATGGCAGTGCAGTGGCTATGCCCTGGATTGAGCAAGTACCTGCAGTATTAGAAACCTGGTTGGGTGGACAGGCAGGCGCAGGAGCTGTGGCCGATGTATTGTTTGGAACCGTCAATCCTTCTGGTAAGCTGGCAGAAACATTCCCTGTTAAACTGGCTGACACGCCTGCTGCCTTTGACTTCCCGGGTGAGCAGGGCAATGTGCTCTATGGTGAGCGTATCTTTGTGGGCTATCGCTATTACGATGAGAAGCAGATTGAACCACTGTTTCCTTTTGGTCATGGATTGTCTTACACCACATTTGATTATTCCGATATTCAATTGTCCGCTAAAAAAATAAGCGATAAGGATGCGTTGGTAGTCAGCTTAAAAGTAAAGAATACAGGTGCAATAGCAGGTAAAGAAACAGTACAGCTTTATGTCAGCGACCTTGAAAGTACCCTGCAACGCCCTGAAAAAGAGCTAAAGCACTTTGTTAAAGTTGAACTGCAACCGGGCGAAACGAAAGAAGTGAGCTTCGAGCTGTCCGGTCGCGATTTCTCATACTATGATGCCAAACGGGATATGTGGATTGCAGAGAGTGGCAGTTTTGAAGTTATGGCAGCGGCCTCATCGCGCGATATTCGTTTGAAAGCACAGTTTGAGTTGGAATCCACTCAGCAAGTACCAATGATGGTGGATAAATATACTTTTGCCAAAGAGCTATGGGATAATACAGAAACCCGCGAATTACTGAAAGAATACATGCCAAACTGGATTAATGGCTGGGTACCGGAAGGCAAAACCATGGATGAAGCTAATATTCCCGGATTCTTTATGGAACATCCGATGATTAAGTTTCCCTACATCACCAACAATGAAATTACTCATGAGCAAGTGAATGAACTGATTGAGCGTTGTAAAAACATTACTTATGCGCCCAGTTACCGGACGTTTAAGGAGGTGGAGAATGTTTCTTTCTGATAAATTGTATTAGTCAATAAGTAAAAGAGTAAGCCCGTTAATTGTTTTAGAACAGTATTAAACAATAGAATAAAATAATAATCGCAGATTCAAATTCAGGCGGGCTTACTTTTACCTCATTAGTATGTGCCATACTTCCTTGTTTGGCAGCCTGGCTTATGTTAGTTGCTATTGTTAAGTGGTTGACGTATGTTCAAAATGTTCAGATAATATGGTTATTTGATTGATTAGTATTTGTTTAAGTTGTAATTGTTTCTATTTTACATCCTCTAAACTAATCATACAATTGACCAATAAAATGAATAACCCATTTTCTTTGAATACCTTTCAACTGTACGCCATGGTTGGCTTGCGCGTGCTTACCGGATGGTATTTCCTCTATGAAGGTATAATCAAATTAATTCATCCCGGATGGAGTGCCTTCGGTTTTTTAATGAGTACAGAAGGTGTCTTTTCAGGCTTCTTTCATTCACTGGCTGGAAATTCCACTAGTCTTGATGTAACTAATTTCCTTAATGTTTGGGGATTAATTGCCATAGGAGTAGGCCTGATCACAGGCACACTGGCGCGCATTGCTTCTCTGGCAGGAGCCTTGCTGGTATTTCTATATTACCTGGCCCACCCACCCACTATTGCAGCACAGCTGATGCCTGGTTCTGAGCAGGCTTTATGGGTAGATAAGAATCTGATATTTACCCTTCTGCTTTTAGTACTTTATGCCATTCCTACCAGCCAGGTGATTGGTCTCGACCGCCTGATATTCAACAAAAGCAATACCCATGGACGATAATAAACGAAGCTACTCCCGCAGAGATATAGTCAAAACACTGGCAACAGTACCTGTGTTAGGGGCATTTGCATATGCTCTGCTTAAAAAAACCGACTATCAAAAACAACATAGCTTCAACATGGCTGATGAGCTGGGGCTGAAGTTATATGATGATCCCGAACCGGCCTCAATTTCCAATGGGCAAACTATCAGGCTGGGTATTATTGGTGCAGGTGGCCGTGGCAGGTACTTGTTGGAAGCAGCAGGTTTTGCGCATCCCAATACGCTAAAGCATTGGTACGAGCAAGCTCAGCTTAACTCATCTGATACCCGTTATGGAGATTTTATAGAGCAGGATGACCTGAATATTGAGATACGTGGAGTATGCGACATTTTCGATGTTAATGCCAAAGAAGCCCTGTTGTCGTGCAGCAACCAAGAAAAATCAACGGAGTTAAACGAGGTGTCCTCGAAGGTGAAACGCTATACTGATTATCGCGATTTGCTGGCAGCCGCAGATATAGATGCGGTGATTATTGCCACACCCGACCACTGGCATGCTCAAATGGGCATTGATGCCGCCAAGGCAGGTAAACACATCTATATCGAAAAAGGTTTGACCCGCACCATCGAGGAAGCGTTTGCGCTTCGTAAAGCGGTTAAAGAGTCGGGCGTTGTTTTTCAGTTAGGACACCAGGGGCGGCAAACGGCCAGTTTTAAAAAGGCAAAGCAGTTAGTTGATAAAAATGTGCTTGGAAAAATATCCCTCATTGAGGTATGTACCAACCGAAATGACCCCAATGGTGCCTGGGTATATCCTATTCATCCCGATGCTAATGAACAAACCATCGACTGGCAACAATTTATTGAGCCAACCAATAATCATCCGTTTAGTGCCGAGCGTTTCTTTCGCTGGCGTTGCTGGTGGGACTATGGTACAGGGCTGGCCGGCGACCTGCTGACTCATGAGTACGATGCCATTAACCAGGTGATGCAGCTGGGGATACCGCATTCGGCAGTGGCATCGGGCGGTATCTATTTTTATAAAGATGGCCGTGAAGTACCTGACGTATTTCAGGCGGTGTTTGAATACCCTGAGCGTGACCTGACTTTCATGTACAGTGCCTCTCTGGCAAATGATCATTACCGTGGTAAAGTATTGATGGGGCACGATGCCACCATGAAAATGGAAAATGTACTGGAGGTGTATCCCGATAACCGTTCGACACAGTACCGCAAGCAGCTTGATGCCGGCTTGATTTCACCCGATAAGCCTATGATTACCTATCAGCCAGGTAAAAACAGCCTGGATGGCTATAGCTCGGCAACTGAGCAATATTTTGCCAGCAGAGGTCTGTTATACACCCATGTGAAGGGTAAGCGAGTCAATACGGCGCATCTGCACATTAAAGAATGGCTCAATGGCATACGAAGCAACAAGCAGCCCAGTTGCGATATTCATCAAGCCTTTGAAGAGGCTGTTACCGCACACATGGCTACTATTGCCTATCGTGAGAATCGCAAAGTGTATTGGGATGCCGATAAAGAACAACTGATATAATTACCCTTTATAAACTCAGTATTAATCACCTTACATTATCAAACATGAACAAAAAGGAAAAAATCTATGAAATGAACCGGCGCAGGTTTATATCCAATGCAGGACTGGCTGCTGCGGGTCTGACCTTGATGCCCTCTGTTGTGGCCATGAACAGTCGCCGGAAATCGAAAAATGACAAACTGAATATTGCCGGAGTTGGTGTTGGCGGAAGAGGCTTTGGTGTGTTGAAGGCTGTCGAAAGTGAAAATATTGTAGCATTGTGCGATGTGGACTGGAAATATGCCAAAGGCTGTTTCGAGTACTTTCCAAAGGCTAAACGCTACTGGGATTGGCGTAAGATGCTAGACGAAATGGGCAATGATATTGATGCAGTGGTGGTAGCCACGGCCGACCATACGCACGCCATCATTGCGGCTACGGCCATTACCATGGGTAAGCATGTGTATGTTGAGAAGCCGCTGACTCACACCGTATATGAATCACGTTTACTAACCAAACTGGCAGCCAAATACAAGGTGGCAACGCAGATGGGTAACCAGGGAGCATCGGGCGATGGTGTGGCAACCACTACCGAATGGATTCGCAATGGTGAGATCGGAGAGGTGCGTAAAGTGGAAGCGTTTACTGACCGCCCCATATGGCCACAGGGGCTGAATCGCCCGACAGAAGTACAGCCCATACCCGAAACCATGAATTGGGATTTGTTTGTTGGACCAGCTAAGATGCGTCCGTTTAATGAGATTTATACGCCCTGGAATTTCCGTGGATGGTGGGATTTTGGTACAGGTGCGCTGGGAGATATGGCCTGTCATATTCTGCATCCGGTGTTTAAAGGGCTCAATCTGGGCTATCCCATAAAAGCGCAGGGCAGCTCAACCTTGTTACTGACAGATGCGGCTCCTGTGGCCCAAAAAGTTCGACTGGTATTTCCTGAACGCAAGAGCCTGCCGAAGGTAAACATGCCCGAAGTAGAAGTGCATTGGTACGATGGCGGTTTACAGCCCCTTAAACCAGACGGATGGCCAGCAGGAAAAGATATGAATCACCACGGAGGTGGTGTGCTCTTTCACGGCTCAAAAGATACACTGGTTTGTGGATGCTATGGTCGCGATCCTTGGCTGCTTTCGGGTAGAACACCAAATGTGCCCAAAACATTACCGCGTATTACAACCAGTCATGAGATGGATTGGGTAAGAGCTTGTAAAGAATCACCCGAAACCAGAGTTGAAACCTTATCGCCATTTAGCGAGGCCGGACCTTTTAATGAGATGGTGGTGATGGGTGTACTGGCCGTTCGTTTGCAGTCACTCAACAAAGAGCTGGAGTGGGATGGTGAAAATATGCGATTCACAAATATTGGCGATGACGAAACCATCCGCACAGTGATAAGTGATGGCTTTAAGATACACGATGGGCATCCTACTTTTGACAAAGAATGGACCGAGCCGGTTAATGCCAATGCCTTTGCCAATGAACTTATTAAGCACACTTACCGCAACGGCTGGACACTGCCGGACATGCCAGTTTAATATGTAGAGTAGTTGAACCGAAGAATTATAAGATCAATATCAAACTAAAGAAAAGCGTGTTCGCCAGAATGGCCGAAGCGCAAAAAAATCTAATAAAAATGAAGAATCTATTTTTAATCAGTTTAGTAGCAGTGATACTAAGCTCATGTTGTGATAAAACGCAGGAAGTTAACACACTAACAAAAGAAGAGAAAGCCGATGGCTGGCAGTTGTTGTTCGATGGAAAAACGACTGATGGCTGGCGCAACTATGGTAAAACCACCTTCCCCGACGGTTGGGATATTACTGAAGACGGTACGCTCCACTGTCCTGGCTCTGGTAGGGGAGAAGCAGGTGGAAAAGACAGAGGTGATATTATTTATGGCGATAAAAAATTTGGTAACTTCCATCTGAAACTGGAATGGAAAATTTCTGAGGGTGGTAATTCGGGTATTTTTTACCTGGGACAGGAAAGTGACTCATTGGATTACATCTGGAAAACAGCTCCGGAGATGCAGATTCTGGATAATGAGAAGCATCCTGATGCCGCAGCTGGTATTGCCGGTAACCGCCAGGCTGGTTCACTTTACGATCTGTACCCTGCTGTACCTCAGAATGCCAAGCCTGCCGGCGAGTGGAATTCGGTGGAGATAAAAGTATACAAGGGTTCGGTATGGCATATGCAGAATGGTGAAACAGTGGTTGAATACCATCTGTGGACTCCAGAGTGGAATGAGTTGGTGGCCGGCAGTAAGTTTCCGGGGCTTAATCCAACCTGGGCCGATGTGGCTAGTGAAGGTTACATTGGACTTCAGGATCATGGCGATGATGTGTGGTTCCGTAATATAAAAATCAAAGAATTATGATACGCCACCTTGCCATTATGGGCATTGTTTTAATTACTTTGACGCTTATGAATATATGTGCTCAAAAAGCAGAAAAAAGCATCGGCATCCAGTTGTGGTCGGTGCGCGATGATATGAAAAAGGATGCCGCAGCCACGATTAAGCAGTTGGGCGAGATGGGCTACGCCTTTGTGGAGGCGGCCGGTTACTCAGATGGTCAGTTTTATGGTATGTCACCAGAAAAATTTAACAAGCTGTTAAGCAGCAATGGACTGAGTTTTACTGCTTCGCATTGTGGTCATCCCTTGCCCGATAAAGAGCAGTGGGAAGCAACCATGCAATGGTGGGATAAGTGTATCGACGCTCATGCTAGAGCAGGCGTTAAATACATCGTTCAGGCATCGATGGATAAAAAGGGCTATGGTTCGCTAGCCGATTTGAAGCGCTACTGCGATTATTTTAATGCTGTAGGAGAAAAATGCAATGCTAAAGGCATTCGTTTTGGATACCATAACCACGACAAGGAGTTTGAGGAGGTGGATGGCATGGTGCGATACGATTACATGTTGCAAAATACTGATCCGGACAAAGTGATGTTTCAGCTCGATTTGTACTGGATTATGAAAGGCGGAAAAGAGGCCACCGCTTATTTTGAACAGTATCCGAAACGCTTTGAATTATGGCACGTGAAAGATGAGATGGAGCTGGGGCAGAGCGGAAAGATGAATTTTGAACCCATCTTTAAAAAAGCCGCTTTAGCAGGTATGAAAGACATTATTGTTGAGGTGGAGCGCTACAATTACCCTCCACTGGAGAGTGTTGAGCGCAGTCTTTCATTTTTGATGGAAGCACCTTACGTCAAATAGTTTAGTTCATGTTTAAGTCGAGAGGTTGTTCATCTTTGGGGCAACCTCTTTTTTTATGAAATCGTTCTCGCAGGCAGTCAGGTCCAATTTTTTGTTCATAGAATGACTCCCTGCAACCTGCAGGACTTATCCTCAGCATCTGTTAATGGTTCCTGCAACCTGCATGACTCATCCTTAGTATCTGTTAACTGCTCCTGCAATCTGCAGGACGTCTCCTAGGTTTCTGTTAATGGTTCCTGCAACCTGCAGCAAGGTCTTCATGTAAAAGCGATCTTGATATTATCCACAACTAACCAAATCATACAATTAACAAATCAACATTTTAAAACTATCTTTGCAAAAAAAAACAACATATGACAACTCGTAAAGTACGTGTGCGCTTTGCACCGAGTCCAACCGGACCATTGCATATTGGTGGTGTTCGTACCGCATTGTTTAACTACCTGTTCGCCAAAAAGCACGGGGGCGATTTTATCCTTCGCATTGAAGATACCGATTCAACGCGTTTTGTTGAGGGGGCCGAAGAGTATATCAATGAGAGTATGAGGTGGTTAGGAATGAAGGTAGATGAAGGAGTTGGAGTGAGGCATAAAAAAGGACATCAACGTTCTTACAGACAATCAAAAAGGTCATACAAGCAATATGTAGATAAGTTGATAAAAAGTGGACATGCATATTATGCTTTTGATACACCTGAATCACTTGAGAAATTGCGTGAAAGAGCTGAATCGCGAAAAGAGAAGTTTTCTTATGATGTTAAAACCAGAAGACAACTTGATAATTCACTAAATATTGAGGATAAAAGGTTTGTTCATCAAAGAATTAATAATGGAGAACCATATGTTGTAAGGTTTAAAATGCCAGAAAAGAATGAAGAAATCTATTTTGATGATCTAGTAAGGGGACGAGTGCATTTCCAAACTTATAATTTGGATGATAAAGTTATTTATAAAAGTTCAGATAATCTGCCAACATATCATTTAGCAAATGTAACAGATGATTATAGAATGGGTATTACTCATGTAATTAGAGGTGAAGAATGGTTGCCATCAGCTCCTTTACATGTCATGCTGTACCGTGCATTGAACTGGGAAGATACCATGCCACAGTTTGCACATTTGCCACTGATTCTGAAGCCTACCGGTAAAGGAAAACTATCGAAGCGCGATGGTGATAAAGGTGGTTTCCCGGTATTCCCATTGAACTGGCAGTTGGAAGATGGCATTGCGGCCGGCTATCGCGAAAGCGGATACTTCCCTGAAGCGGTGGTTAATCTGCTGGCTCTATTGGGATGGAACCCCGGAACTGAGCAGGAGTTGTTCTCAATGGATGAGCTGATTCAGTTATTCTCCATCGAGCGGGTTAATAAGTCGGGTGCCCGCTTCGACCCGGATAAGGCAAGATGGTTCAATCAGCAGCATCTGGTGCGCAAATCCAATGAGGAGCTGGCAAAGCTGTTCCAGGCCGAGCTGAAGGAACGCGGTCATGAACGTGAAAATGGATATGTGTCGGAAGTGGTTGGCCTGGTTAAAGAGCGCGTTAACTTCGTGAGTGAGCTGTGGGAGCAGTGCTCATTTTTCTTTGAGGCACCTGTTGAATACGATGGTAAGGTGGTGAAGAAGCGCTGGAAGGGTGATGTGCCGGCTTTTATGACAGAACTAGTACCCGTATTGGAGCAGCTGGATAACTGGCAGGCCGATGCCATTAAAGCAACCATAGCCGAGCAGATTGAAGCGAAAGAACTGGGCTTTGGTTTGGTGATGAATGCCTTCCGTCTGGCTTTAGTGGGTGGTGGCTTTGGTCCTGACCTGATGACAATTGCCGAGATGATTGGTAAGGAAGAAACGATTCAGCGCCTTAAAGCTGCTGTTGAGAATATTCGCTAACAAATGGTTATAGCCACAACAATACAGAATCCCGCATCTCACGAGGTGCGGGATTTTCCGTTTTAGATGGAAGTGGCCACATGTCTTCTCTCTTATGTCTTAAGCCTTTTGTTTTAGCTCTTAATAATTGTGTAATATTGTATATCAAACAGGTTTTTATATGGCAGAGAGAGATGTGAAAAGGTGGTCTGTTCCTGAAATTGTTAATAAGATAAAACGGCGAACAGGCTATTATAAGCGGCAGTACAGGCGGCAATATCCTACCGTTAAAGATGCAGTATTTATCTGGATTCCGAAGAATGGCGGAACCAGCATGTATCAGGCGCTTAAGCCACATGGTATGCAGTACCTTGACAATGAAGCTGCTGTTCGCTTTTATTTCCCCAATAAAGGACTGGTGTCGTTTGGACCGCTTAATTATTCCCATTTACGGGCTAAGAATCTGGTTAATGAATCATTTCATCAATCGGCGTTTAGATTTGCCATTGTTCGCAACCCATATGACCGTACTGTTTCCTCTTTCTTTTATTTTAAGCAGAACAAATGGATTCATCCAAAAATGAGCTTCAGGGAGTTTACTTATCACATCAACAAAATTGATTTCAAAAAGGATTGCTCCAGCTTTAATACTTATGAAGGCTACCTGTTTCCGCAGTTAAAGTATATCAGTAATCGAGATAGTTTATTGACAGATTTTATTGCCCGGCTGGAGAATATCCATGAGGATGTGGAGGTAATTAAACAACACCTGCAGCTGGAGTTTGAGTTTCCTCGATTGAACACCACCGAGCATGAGTATTATAAGCAATACTATTGCGAAGATAGTAAGCAGAACATCCTTAAGGCCTATAGAGAAGACTTCGAAAAACTGAATTATAAAACAGAGCTATAAAAATCCCGCTCCTTTCGAAAGCGGGATTTTAGTTTTATATCTGGAATCTTAAGTCTTGAACTACTTCTTCTTAGCCCACGAATCCTTTAATGTCACCGTGCGGTTGAAAACAACATTCTCCTCTGTAGAATCTTTATCAATACAGAAATAGCCCAGGCGCTGGAATTGGTAGCGCTCAATGCCATCATCAAACTTAGCACCTGCATCTTTGAAATTAGGCTCTATATAGGCCGTGTTAATAACCGAAAGTGAGTTTGGATTCAGAAACTCAAGGAAGTCCTTGTCCTTATGTCCATCCGGTTCTTCATCCATAAACAGGCGGTCGTATTGTTTCACCTGAACAGTTTTCGCGTGCTCAATGCTTACCCAGTGCAATGTGCCTTTCACCTTCCGGTTACTTCCTTCCATACCGCTCTTGGTATCCGGATCGTAGGTACAGTAAATTTCTGTAATCTCACCGTTCTCATCTTTTTTAATGCCCTCACATTTTACAATGTATGCATTCTTCAAACGTACCTCGCGGCCCACATCCATGCGGAAGAATTTCTTGGGTGCATTCTCCATAAAATCTTCGCGTTCGATGTATATCTCACGGCTAAATGGTAATTGGCGAGAACCCATGCTTTCATCCTCAGGGTTGTTGATGGCATCCATCCATTCCACCTGGCCTTCAGGATAATTGGTGATGATTACCTTAACCGGATCTAATACGGCATAAACGCGAGGTGCTTTTTTATTCAAATCTTCACGGATGCAGTGTTCCAATAAGGCCACATCAATCACGTTTTCGCGCTTAGCCACACCAATCTGTTCTGCAAATCGGCGAATCGACTCAGGGGTGTATCCTCTTCGACGATAACCCGAAATAGTAGGCATGCGTGGATCATCCCAACCAGCCACATACTTCTCATTCACCAGTTGAAGCAGCTTGCGCTTACTCATTACGGTGTAGTTGAGGTTCAGTCGGGCAAATTCAATCTGACGAGGACGCGCCTGCTCTTTTAACTCAGGTTGAAACTCTAATATTTGTTCCAGAAACCAGTTGTATAATGGACGGTGTACTTCAAATTCCAATGTGCAGATAGAGTGGGTGATGCCCTCCACAAAGTCGCCCTGCCCATGGGCAAAGTCATACATTGGGTAAATGCACCAGTCATTGCCTGTGCGATGGTGATGAGCATGTATGATGCGGTACATCAAGGGGTCACGCATGTGCATGTTTGGCGAAGCCATATCAATTTTGGCACGCAGTACGCGCTCACCGTTCTTAAATTCCCCTTTACGCATGCGCTCAAATAAATCCAGGTTTTCTTCAACGCTGCGGTTGCGATATGGACTTTCCTGACCAGGCATGGTAGGTGTTCCTTTTTGTGCAGCAATCTCTTCGGCACTCTGGTCATCTACATAGGCCTTGCCATTTTTAATAAATAAAACAGCCCATTGGTATAGTTGCTCAAAATAGTCGGAGGTAAACTTAGGCTCATCTTTCCACTGAAAGCCCAGCCAGTTTACGTCTTCCTTAATTGATTCTACGTATTCAGTATCTTCCTTGGTAGGGTTCGTATCATCAAAACGCAGGTTGGTACCACCTTTGTAGTGTTTGCCAAGGCCAAAGTTCAGGCAGATAGATTTTGCGTGCCCGATGTGCAGATAGCCATTGGGCTCTGGAGGGAAACGGGTTAGTACAGCTCCTCCGTTTTTGTTTTCACTTAAATCTTTGTCAATCTCCTGATGAATGAAATTCGTTTTCGGCGTTTCGTTCAATTCCATCTGCTCGTGTATTTTGTCTATTATAGTATTTGCTTTTTGAGATGTGTGAACATCAGGCACAAAAGTAATTGTTTTTCGACTTAAAAATCTGATGATTCGATGATAAAACAGTATTTTCGCCAAAAAAATACAAAACCATGGAAGAGACGCAAATGATTGGTGTGATTGAACTGGAGGAAATGGAGTTTTATGCCTATCATGGCTGTTTTAAAGAAGAGCAGGTGGTGGGAAACCGTTTTCTGGTGAAAGTAACATTGGAGACCGATTGCACCATAGCTGCCCAAACCGATAATATCAACGATGCACTTAACTATGTCAGTGTATATGAGATTGTGCGCGAGCAAATCATGCAGAATTCACATCTGCTCGAACATCTTAATAAGCGCATTATTGATGGAATCTATGAGCGCTTCCCTCAGCTACTAAAAGCAACGGTAAAGGTATCAAAGATGAATCCGCCAATGGGTGGACAGATGAAGTGTGTGAGTGTAACATTTAGCAGGTAAAATGAAAGATATTGGAGTCATTACAAAGGTATGCCCACGCTGTGGTGCTGAGTTTTTTTGTCACGCTGAAGCCGATTCGCCCTGTTGGTGTAACGAATATATTGTGACAGGCGAGAATCTTAAAGTGTTGGGTGAGAAATACAAAGGTTGCTTATGTCCCGATTGCCTGAAATTATATGGGCAAAAGAGGAAATAAAATTTGCTCAGAAAATAATTTATTACTTATTTTGCAACCCGAAACACGACGGTTCCTTGGCCGAGTGGCTAGGCAACGGTCTGCAAAACCGTGTACGGCGGTTCGAATCCGCCAGGAACCTCCCAGGAGTTAAATCCGGACAAATTCAGAGACCTTTATTCATGATGGATAAAGGTCTTTTTTCGTTATATAAAAGGGGAAGAGAACGGGATTAAATTCTAAGAATTTTAATCTTTGGAGTGTTACAATGAACTTGATTTTTTGGGCAGTCAAAAACAAGGCAAACAAAAAAAACGAGATACCGATATATTGCAGGATTACGATTAATGGTGAGAGAGCAGAGTTTTCTACTGGGGTAAGATGTAAAGAAGAGGAGTGGGATGGGAAAAAATATAAGGTTAAAGGCGTTAGTGATTTTGCCAGTATAGCTAATAGAAAACTTGAGCAGCTTAGCCACAAGCTTACCAAACTGTACTATGACCAGGTGCTAAACAATGATGTTACACCAACAGCGTTAGAGTTAAAGGCACTTCTTAACACTAAAAAAAAACGCATAGTATTCCTGGTTGAGCTTTTGAATGATTATGCGCAAGAATACTATAAAATGTATTCCAAAGCTGATAAGTTAAGACTACACGAACGCTTTATTGATACTATCAGTAAAGCTTTAAAAGATATTGATGCGCTTAATATCCGATTAACCAATTGTGATACTTACTTTCTGGACCGGTTAGCGAATAACTTCATTAATGGCAAAGGTTATTCGGTTGGTTATACCAGGAAACTATTTGGCTTTATTAAAGTTTCGCTGAAATACGCTTTTAACAGGCGTTATATTGACCGAAACTATGCCCAGGAATACAAGATACCATATAAGGAAGATTCGCAAGTAATTTACCTGGAAGAATGGGAGCTAAACAAGATAATAAAGCATGAATTCTGCGATACTTTGCAGCGGTCTGCTGATATGTTTGTTGTGCAGTGTTATACCGGCCTGGCATACGTTGATTTAAAAAAACTCAGTGCCACTCACCTAGTAAGAGATGATAATGGCTCCATGTGGATCAATATCACCAGATCAAAAGTTAAAACTGCTGAATGTGTGATACCGGTAGTGAAGAAAGTATTAGAGATTTTGCGCAAATATGAGTTTAAATTGCCAGTTCTCAGCAATCAAAAGTACAATGAGGCATTGAAAAAAATAGCAGTTGAAGTTGGCATCCGGAAACGTTTAACCACTCATGTGGGCCGCAAAACTTATGGAACCTTGCTGCTCAATAAGGATGTACCCATAGAAACAGTGAGTAAATTACTTGGACATTCAGATATACATGTTACACAAAAACATTATGCAAAGGTATTGCATATGAAGATTGCTAAGGATGTTAGGCTTATACTATAGTTCAGAGGTAACGTATAAAATCATTAGTTACATTTATAATATTTTTAGATATATGATTATATTTAAAAAATGAATGAACTTTTATCTTTTTATTACGAAATTATCTATACTAAAGCATGCCTTTCATCTGTGGGGTTGTCTTTAGATATAATAGGTGCCATTATTCTTTTCTTTTCAGGTGTACCATCTAGGTACATTGATCAAAGATATCAGCGCTCAAAAGTTGACATGATTGGAGATGATGAAAGTGATATTGTGAGCAGGGATATTGTAAGAAGACATGTTAAAAATTATAATTCAAAATACGTTATTTGGTCAAAGATTGGCCTAGCATTACTTATAATAGGATTTGCTCTACAATTATTTAGCAATCTCTATTTATAATCTTTTTTCCACCCGATTAAAATTTACGAATAATGACTTATGAAGACAATGTGAACTTAAGCTTTAAGGTATTAAATATAAAGCTTATATCTGTTAGAGAGACATCTGCAGAAGTATATTCCGAGCTTATAGAGCGTATGTTTGCCAAAGGAAGAATGGTTAACCTGGGTAAATATGTTGGAATTATGGACTCATTTGCCAAAAGAGAGCAAGTTGACGATGTTTTTTACTTTGGAAATGTTGTAAAAGCTAAGAAAGCTGAAGAGAGTTATAAAAAAGATGAAGATGATGTGTTAGTTCCAGTTGTTACAGAAGAACAACATTATAATGATCCTCAGTGGGCAAAATTCATTTTTGTACCCAAAGCTCATAGATTTGCATTTATTGAGACTGAAAAAGTTGATATTAATTGGTTTAAAAAGTTTGTTAGAAAAAGTTTTGATGGCTTACTTTCTGATAATGAAAAGATTGAATTGTCAGTTAAAACATCAGAAACTTTTGTGACAGATTTTCTTCAAGGTCAGTCATTAAGAAAAGTCAAAATTAGAATGTCAGTGTCTAATAGTGATTCTTTCAATTCTCCACTCATGCAAGCTATTGAAGCGAATATGAAGGCGACTCATACACAACAGTATGATATAACTGCAATTAGTGACAAAAAAGATAGTATTAATTTGATGGAGAATGATATTTTAAATCCCCTTGCCGGTATAGCCTTAGATAATGGTGAGATTTCAGCATGGGATCAGGAGAATCATACTCCAAAACCTACTGTTACAACAAAAGAAAGCCCTCAAGTGTATGAAATACAAACAACTAATTCAAATTTCATTAAAGATATTTATTTGAAAATATTAAGTATTTTTAGGCCGGAAGAATCATCCGATGTAGGTAATGACCTTATAGAAGAATAATATGAAACCACCCAAAGGGCTTACACCTGAACAAGAAAAAGAATGGAAGCAACACCATGTAAGCTTATCCACCCTTTTTAGAATTTATGGTGGATTTATGGGCTTTATTGAAAGCGGGTATTTTTGGTTTGCCTTAATCTCTGCAATTGCATTAATGTCCTTTAATCAACTTGTTTTTGGTTTTGAAAGCTACGAACTGATTGTAAGTATTAAGGAGTTATTGTTGAGTACATTTCCAAGTATTTTAGGATTTAATATAGGTGCTTACGCATTAGTTATTGGATTCGGCGATAAGTCTGTTCTTGATAAAATCCGTGCTGCAAAAGGAACTAATAATTTTAGCCTTTTTCAAACTATAGGAGGCACATTTGCAATGAGTGTTTTGATACAAGCTACAACCTTTGGGATTGCTTTTATATTGCATATTTTCATTAGGAGTTTTGGGAGTGTTAACTTGTTTGATTTGAGTCAACATGGCATAAATATGGCGAATAATTTTACGGCATTTATTTTGTTGTTTTTCTCAATATACTCAGTAGCATTGATTCCAAAAATTGTTTTAAATGTTTTTTCTTTCAGTCAACTGTTTCATTATTTTAGTAAAAACAGCTAAAAAATAGGTGATAATAGTGTTAATGACATATATTTAATGATATAGTAGAAACTTTGTTTTATTTTTCATAATATTGCAAAGAATGATAGAATAATCGTTCTACTAATCGGGAAAAAAGAAAAAGCCACTCGTAAGGGTGGCTTTTGATTTATAGGTGATTGTGATTTATTCAGTCGGTTCCGGCTCTTCCAGTTTGCGTTGGAATACCAGGTAGGTTAAGTCCTCACCATTGTACCGGTTCTTTTCGCATATGGCGCGGCCACCTTTTTGCACCTGTATAACCATACCTCCATCATATTCGGCCTTTGAGCCACCGCGAACGGTTCCGTTGGTGGTGGATTGGAAGATAACAACAAACATGGTGTCGGGATGCTCCTTTCTTAGTCTATCAAAATCGTCCTGGTCAACATTGGGTATTTTACCCCAACTATCAATGAACACCACATCAAAAACTTTAGCTGCAGCTTTCACGTCGTCAATGCCACCAGGGCAAGATTCTGCGATTTGTACCTTATCCACAATGGTTGGACACAAATATTCGTTTCGCATATCAGTTACCAGGTTAGAATCCTTTCCTATTTCCAGGGTGAAACTTCCAACCGTAAAACCTGCTTTAGCAAAGGTGTTCATCATTTGGTAAGTCAAGCGCGTTTTACCGGCTCCCTTTTCACCTCGCAATACAATAGAATATTCATATCGCTCTACATAGCCAAGGAATCGGCCTAAGTCACCAGGTAAGTTAATTTTTTCAAAGTGATTATCCTTACCTACGTCCGCCATTGGAGTGAACAGGCCATTCAATGAGCGGTCATCTTGCGCATTATCCTGGTTAACTTCTTCCGGTTCAAATACTGTTGGCTCCTGGTGTTCTGTCAAGTCAACCTGAAAACGATTTACTACCACTGGTTCGGATTGTGGAGCAGGGGCCGGAGTTGGTTCCGGCTCTATTCCGTTTAATTGCTTTGGTTGTGGTTTTGTTTTCTTCCTGGTTGCTTTGCCACTACCATTGCTCTTGTTTTCTTTCCTGGCAGTGGCTTTAGTCTTTCCCAGGCCAAAGGAGTTATCCAGGCCACTTAATTGAGTAGGTTCAATGGTAATGTGATTGACTTTACCCTCTATAAATTTGCGCATGGCACCATAGGCCACATTAAGCTCATGTTGGTAGAAGTCATTCTCTGTAATCTTCTTTTGTTCGTATGCTGTTTTAAAAGCTTTAAAAATGCGCTCTACCTTGCTTTTTTCCGGTTTAATCTCACCCTCAATACCAACGAAGCGTTTAAGCAGATTAACCGATGTGCGAATAGCCACTTCTTTTGTTGCCAGGCTAATTTTATCCTGGAACTGTTTATCAACTTCCATCGTGACATGAGTAAGGTGCTGCTTAGTCATTGCATCAAGCAGTTTGGCCAGTTTCCTGGAACATTGGGCAACCAGGTCAGCATGTTTACTGGTTCGGCTTGCTTTGCGCTCTGTTATTCTTCGCTCAAAATCGCGGTATATGGTAAGGATAGTGCGCCTTTGACGCTCTTTACCTACACAACCGGCAAACCTACGTAATAAACGCACATCTTCGGTAAAATGCTCTGTTTTTACAGGCTCAACCTTGTTACATTTTTCATCCTTTTGTGCAGGAGTGGCTTTTTTTGTAACAGGCTTCTTTGCCTTATTGGTGGATTTATTTGCGTTTTGCGCAACTTTCTTTACGTTTTCCGTCGGTTTTTTAACGCTTTTGGTCTTTTTTTGACCGGTTTTGGTCTCTTTTTTATCACTGGCCGGTTTTGAATATTCCTTTTTGATGATGTTATTCACCAGGCGTAAATGTTCATCCAACATACCTTTGATTTCATCATCATCGTTGTAGAACTCTACGTAATCAGCAAAGTCCTTATGAGCATCCTGGATGTAGTCAGGTTGTTTAGCAAAGTTGATGTTTGCTGTTTTCTCTGCGTAGTTATTGATTGTTACCATAGGGAAAATATTTTAATTATTATGGGGCTTCGGTTGGAATAGAGCGAAGCCCCATTTATTATGCTGCTTGTTTCTGTTTAATGATTATGGCCTTTGCACGTAACTTTAATAATCTAAGTTTCCTTGTTTTATCGTCTTTTTTGGACTTTTTCTGGTCACTTTTTAGCCTTTTTGAGTTCTGCATCATTACCTTTTGCTCAAACGATTCTTTATCGTTAGCCAGGTACTTCTTTGCATCATCAGTGAGCTTATCACTATCCTGGAATCCGGTTCGGTTCGGTTCGATGTGGTCTTCGTAAATCTGACGACCAACCTTGAATGAAATACCATGCCGGTTACCCATTAGTTCGAGAATCTTTACAATATTTGAATCACTAACCACACCGGTCATTGAGCCGGAAACCATTTCAAAGCCATGCTCATTTTCTACCAGGTTAATGATATCAGCATCTTTGTAAATGGCCTGTGTGCTTCTTCCTTTGGGGATAATAAACTTGAAACCTTTTGGGTTTCGGAAGATACCAATTTTATTTTCACTGGTTGCTCCGTGCCCCATGCTCATTGACTTGATATAGTGCGCTGCATCTTTGGCCGATACAACTACGTAGGCATCACTATTTGTCTCGTTTTTGTCATTACCAGGAGACCAGGACTCTGGCATCAGAACACCTTTCTTTACATCACCGGCCATTGTTGTATATGAAACTAGCTTTCCATTGTCACCGGATGCCTGTAATAAGTTGCCGGTAAAGATGTAGCGGATACGCCTACTTTTTTGGAATGAGGAAGTATGCTCGTTCCATTTGTCCAGGACGTTTTGTGCATCGGCACTACTCATTCGGTAAGTTCGTGCCTGGATACGCTCCAATTCCTTGCCGGTGTCTCCGGAACAAGGATAGGCTAATTGTCTGCGTGAATCAGCAACGGCAATGCGCACTTTTACTGCGGATGGAGCAAATGGATTTTTACGATTCATATCAACCATTACACCCAGGCAAAGAGCTTTGACACTTTCGCCTCCCATATCAAAACCTAGTGCCGGTACTAATAATCCTCTACCTGGTGTAAAGAACATTAATAGACTATTCATGTAGTCTTTTCGGTTGTTGATTTCTTTCGTCTTTTGCGCTATACTTTTACCCTTTGCATCCTCAAGCTCTTTAGTGCGAACCTGGATATACGCATCTTCATCTTTAGCCTTTTTAAACTTTGGCTCGTTGGTTATATTCTGAATTAAGTTGTGATACTTATCTTCTACGGCCAATAATTCACTTTTAAGTGAATCGGCCACAAACTCGTTATGTGCGCTTACTATTTCATTGCGAATATCAACACCTGATCGCCCATCCAATACATCAGCCAATTCTTTAGCCAATTCATCTTGTTTGAATGGCTTTTTAAGTACATTACACTCACATTTCTCCATGAAAGTGTCCTGGCTAAATGCGGATGTGCCACCCTTACCGGCCTTAATCACTTTCTTGGAGATTGTTTCAGCCTGTAAATTCAGGGTTTCAAGTTCCAGGTCGTATTCATCGTTTTGCTTCAAATAATCAACGTAATCATGATAACGCAATAGAATATCGTTGTAGAATTGTTCCTGTTCTTTGATAGGTAGAATTGCTACGCGACCCGATACTTTATGAGCTGCATGGTCAAGCGGCTTTTCATCGTCTTTAGCTCCGGTTTTCTCATCATCACCACCCAAACCTAAAGGATCGCCTAACTTTCGGTTTAATGCCGGATTTTCAATTAAGTACTCCATCACCACCTTTGAACCATACTTATTCAGGAAGTCATCACTTTTCAATTGGTCTTCACTGCTTTTTTGGCTTGATGTGGTGTTAGCATCCAATGATTTTAGCTTCTTTTTCAGCATCATCATTAGCCGCTTTTCTGCCGGTATGGTGGAAATAAGGTAGTCATATCTTGGTTTCAATACCTGGCCGGTACGGTTAATACGTCCACGTTTTTGGATTTCGGTATTGATATTAAGCTCTGCCTGGAGAATGACCATGACACGCTTTTTAACTTCATGCTCCGGTACTTTATCGGTTACGATGGCGTGTGCTGAAGCTCCGGTAGAACCACTCTGATTGATCAGCAAACAATCAATTTCATTGTTATTAAATTGTCTGAATAGGTCATTGGTGCTTTCTTTTTTTCTGCGTAGAATCTGCGCTACATTGGTATTGATTGATACACCATTTAAGCCACTTTTCAGGTAATAGCTCAATGGCTTTGAACCATCAAAGAAGAAGTCAAGCTCTACGCCTCCTTTTAGTGGGCCCATGTATAAGCTTGTCAATTCCTCGCGTGAGATATAGCCAAACTCAGCATTCTGCATATCACCATTCAGAATAGTGTAACCATAAAACATATCTTTCCCATCCCATTCTGTGATATACCAATCAGAACCACCATAAAAATAATGGAGCTTCGGAAAAACAAAGTCATTTAATTGCAATACGCTTGCTGTTTTCTTCCTGGCTTCATCATAGGCTTTGGTGCTTTTTCCAATCTTTGGTATTTGTTTGATGGTATTCTCGAAGTTTTCCAGGATACCCCAATGTTCTTCGCTACCGACAATAGCCTTTTGTTGAAATTCAGGCATGATGAGTTTAACTGACTTTGGAATATCAGATAGTTTAAGCCTTTTATCCCTTTGGGGTGTCAGCTTAAAATCACCGTATTTTAAGGCTAACTTTCGGCCTGTTACTTCACCTACACTGAATCCGGCCGCCTCAATCTTCTGAATAATGATGTCAATAGGGCTAACGCTAATGCCTACACTTACTCTATCTATTTTATCCAGGATACGGTAATACTCATTTTGCGATGGCTGTGGTAAGGTTGCCAGTTCGATGCGCTGCTTCGCTGTGCTTCCATCCGGATTACGAACACTGATTTGCATCACGCTGTCTAATCCTTTTTCCAGGACACCCGAAAAATCTGATTTAACAATGTCATCAACATCGCCCAGGTCTTCAACAAAGGCTCCCATTGTAGATGCGAATGCAACAACCGGCTTCATGCCTTGCTTTAGTAACTCAATAGTGTGGTCTGCGACTGCTTCGGCTTTGATAGAAAAGAGCAATTGATTAATCACATTAAAAACCTTTGAGAAATAAGGTGAATTGTCAACGCCGGCTCGTTTGGTTCCCATGCGCTCGGTTACTTCCTTACCCTCTGCGGCTGCAATATCATCCAGTTCATCTACGACCGGATCGATGTGTACTTCCTGGAAAGAAATAATGTCACGAATAATATCCGTTACAATGTCAGCAACGCGCTCATGTTCTTTCGCGTATTTATCCAGGTTAAAGTAATTGACTTCAACGCCCTCAAAGCTTCGTTCACGCCTAATTAACTGGCCTTCTAATACCAATTGAGAAGATAAAACCTCCTGTAAGGCTACACCTCCATTGGCAATGGCATCAACCAGGTCTTCACTTGTCATGTTGGCCTCGCTCATGGCTGTTTTCTGTGCGTATATTGGCATGTTATCAGGTCGCTTGGCATATGTAGCAGAAAGGAACACTACGCCTTTGGTCAACCTTAAAACGCTCTGCATAAATAAGCCTGTATTACTACTGCCAGATGAGTTGTGAGCTTCATCCATAACAATCAGGCTATCGGTTGCTACTCTCTGCAAAAAGCTTGGTTTTAATGGCTTTTTATCCGGTTGGTTAAACTGTGAATAGGTAGCACATACAAAGTCATATTCGCCTGGCAATTTACCGGCCTTTAGTATCTTGTCTTGTTGCACCTTTGGCAATGCCTGGTGAACGATGTTACCATTAATATCTTTGATGTGTGTTTTTGAATCCCTGGCATTAACAATAAAAGGCGTGTATTCATCCGATTGAATATCCACCAGGTCACGGTAAATATCACTAAAGAGGTTTGGTTTCTCGGAAAGGAAGATAGGTGTCATGCCCTGCTTTATTCCATAGCGGATCATTGCGGCAGCCTGGCGGCCTTTACCAATACCTGTTTGGTCGCCTATGATAATTCCCTGGTTTTTCTCTTCAATGTTGTAGATGGCCAGGGCAACACTATCAACTTGTTCGGCTGCCAATGATTTGATTAACTGCTCGGATGTGTAGTGAAGCTTCTCTTTTACGTAGTCAAATAATGGTTTTCCAATGGCTGCTTTTACCTTTCGGATAGCAATGTGCATTTCATAGCCCATTGAATCGGGTACAACGGTATTCAGGATAAAACCCTGTTCGGCTGCCGGTATGTATGGCATCCCTAATCCCTCGTATTGCACCAGGCCATTGAGGTAATCCCATTTGCTTTCGGTTAACGGTTTTGTCAGGAAGTAACTCTTATTGTTCCTGGATGAAAACCCTAATTCGCGTAAACGGCCATTTACATGGATAGGTGCTTTCTTGCCTAAATCCACGTAAAGAACACCGTTTTTTATTGTGATAAGTCCTTTCATTTTGCAGATTGTTTTTGTTTTAATGCAATGGCTTTAGCACGAAGCTTCAGCAATTTCTTTTTGTCCGGTTGTGGTGGTTCCGGTTTATCTTCCAATCCAACACGCTCAAATAATTCCTCGTATGAATTGATAACCTGGCATAGCTGCTCGTTTTTCAATGGAGCCACACCCTCCGGTTTAGCTTTGCGGCCATTAATGAGGATTAAACGCACATCAAAGCCGGTTCCTTGCTTGGTGTAAAGCTTCTTACCATTGATTGAAATAACATCCTCCACATTATAATGATGGTATAAGTAGTTAAGGAAGATGCGGTTTTTACCCTTGGTTAATCGGCCTTTTGCATCATAGGTTGAATGCCCTCCAATGATAATAGCGGCCCTGCCGGTATCTTTCATGGTGTCCAAGGCAGTAATGGCCATTGCATGATCCAGGTGTTTAATCAGGAACCCACCGGCCTTAATTGGTTCGTCCAATGTTGCGAATGGTGGATTGGTAGTGATGCCATCAAAGTATTGATGATACTTGTGGAATGGCCTGGTTGCATCCTGGTTACTCACAACTTTAAAAGGTTGTCTTTTTAAATTGGATAAACGAATATCATCCAACTCATTGACGTATGTCTGTGTGTAAGGCAATGCAATGGTCAATAGCCCATTCCCTGCACTTGGCTCAAAATACTTTGCCGTAGCTTTTCCATTCTCCACATATCTACTAGCAAGATAGGCCAGGGGTGCAGGGGTGGAATATTGCTGCAACATCATGCTGTGCGATGTTCGCAATGATAGGTTGTGTTGTGTGTTGTAAAGGTCAACAAGCGCGTCGAACGTTGCTTTAATACCTTTATCCTGGTTGTTGGCAATTCGATGCCTGGCTATGGTGACAATAGCTAATTCGGATAACTCTTTAATCCAGGTCTTATCTACAATGCCAAAACGTTCACCCTCTTTTTCGAGTGAACGCTTATTGTACCTGGTTCCGGCACTTATCTCTTTTACCAGGTGTTTGTAAAATTGGTCTTCTTTAGTCATTGAACGGTCTTTCCATATACCAAAAAGCATAACTCCACTTATCGCCCTGCCAGGATTTAGGAACAGGGTTACAAGTCAGCCAGGCTTCAACGTCCTGTATGCTGACCTGTTTTAAGAGTTGTTCCTGGTAATAACTCAAATCTTTATATTGGCTGTTTTGCGGCCTGGGCTTGATGGCTTTCGGGTAGCCGTTTTTTTAGTTGGCTTCTTAGCGCACTTTTTCTTAGGAGTGCCATTAAGAGCCGGTTTGTTTGTTTCTCCGGACGATGCAGAAGACAATAGGATTAAGCCTCCGATAATAGCACCGCCTATCAGCAATGTTTTAGTTTTGTCACCTAGTATAAATGATGTTATCATGCTACTGAATTTAATTGATGTAACGTTTATTCATCCGCTGTCTGTGAGGTTTAGGCACTTCAATGCGCAATGGTAATGGAGCTATGCCGGTTGATGGTTTAGTTAAACCTAAACCAGTGATAAAACACGCGCCAACCATGCTAATAAGTATTGCCTTTTTCATTGCTTCGGGTTAAAGGAGTTGCTAATATTTGTCCTACGGCTGTACCTATCACCAGGGCAACCGGTGCATCTGTTTTCAGATACTTGGCTGCCTGGTAAAAGGCGGCTCCGCAAAGAGCCACATAAACCGCTTCTTTAATTTTTTCGTTCATGAATCAGGAATCTTTACCTCGTTTTTTTCCTATTTCAATATCATTCACACGACTAACGCTGCCACCAAAAAGGAAGTCAATAATCGTGTTTAGTTTTGATGTAATTCCACCGTTTATACCACTAACAAAGGCTATCTGCCAATCTTGAAGGTTCACCGTTTTAAAGATGAAATAATTAAGAATGATGGTTGTTAGAACACACCAGGCAATAAGGAAAAAGATTGCAAATACTTTCTGCAACCAACTATCATGCTCATACATGCTCCTGGCATCATTACGATCTGTAATGGCCATTTTAAAGAGCTCCATTTTGCCCTGAAGCTTTTCTTCCTTGGTGGTGAATATTTCATCAATAAGTTTCGTGCCGGCCTTTAAAGTCTCTGCCGTTCCTGCGTTAGTGAATTTCTGAAACAGTTTTTTCATTGTCAGATTGCATTACATATTTGATAAAAAAAAACCTGCAACACCTACCAATGCAGCAACCCCAAGGGATATTCCAACGGCTTGATAGTTGAATGATGATAGCCGGTTTAACCAACCTTTCAGGAAGACTTCATTACCATTTTTAGCAATGGCATTGTAGTAACTGGCCCTGGCTGCTTTATAGGCTTCGAATAATTGCTGCGGATTAACACTATTGATAGCGGCTACTGTCAATCGACCTTGCGCACCATCAACCTGGATGTTTTTGCCAAATTGGTCGCGTAGAACACGCTGTAAAAGCTTGATGCCATTACCACCTGAATTAACGTAAGCATCGAATATGATGCGCTGCAATGAGCTATCATTTACCTGGTCTAACAGGATTCTATCCCAAAACTTTGACTTGTAAAACTGCTCTACAAGTGCTTCCATCTGTGTGTGATTGCTGCGATAATTGCGCGGCAGCGAACCGCGTGCTTGCTTTTCACTGTCAATGATTTTCCACCCTGGCCAGGATGGGTGAAACTTACGCGCTATGCCTCGGTAAGTTTCACCGCCCCTGTCATTGGAATGATTGGAATAGTAACCCTCGTGTTTAAGTATTTCGGGAAGTATATCTTTAAACATGGCTTAGAGTTTTAGTAGTTTAGATTTTACATCATCGCTCTTCTCAAGAATTTTTGATGTTTTCATCATATCATATTCGGCCTGGCTTACCATTGCCACCTTATCGGTAGGTACCCAAAACTTAACGCGCTTAACGTTAATGTTTGTGGTTAATTCAACCAGACCATTTTTATAGTTGCCGGTTGATGTTCCCAGGTGAGTGCGAACCGGTAAATGTGTGAAAGGATCACGTCCATAACCATACTCCTGGCTATGGTTGTTGCCAACTCCTGTAAACAGGGTTGCTCCATCCACATCAATCACATAGGCTACATTGCGTAATACTTTAGAATCTGCAATCAACATATTGTAGTGTTCCTGGTTCAATTGAGCCGGATAACCTAATGTTGTCAGTGCTTTTTCTGTTTGTTCGTTGAATACGCCTGTTGCTCCACCGGCAGATAGTACCAGGTGAGCCGTATCGCCACCGCGATTAATCAATGCTTTTTGAACCTCTTTAACCAGGTTGTTATTGGCTCCGCGTTTTAGCGGCCAGGTTCCTGGTTGACTGGCCAGTTCTTTATTGCTGTTGTTGTTCTCGTACTTATTGTATAAGTAATACCCCAATGCAGCAATGCCGGCAAATGCGATTAAATTCTTCATTAGGAAAACCAGGTTAAAGGAGTTAATAATGGATTAGTGTATGAAGCTGCTTTCAGGTATTTAGCCGTTTGTGAAACCGGCTGATATTTGCCATTTAAAGCATTGTTGAAAATGGTCAGCTCTTCCGGCTTCAATAAGCGATTAAGCTCCATAATCAACTCTTTGGAATATAGGTCACGATAAGCATCGCCAACTAAGCGCATGTTAACACCATTTTTGTGCATTTCAAGAGCTGTTTTGTAAAGCGACTTTTCATCCTCTACCATGTTGAACCAACCGGCATGTAAAGCAGAATAAATCTGACCGGCATATTCAACGGCTTTGCCCTCTTTTGAACCATCGCCATACTTCCTGGCGGCTTGCTTCTGATTGGCTTTCTTTTGGTATGATTTATATCCCCAATAGCCTAATCCTAATAATGCACCGGCACCAACTACGATGCCTACTTTTTTCATGGTGTCGCCACTAGCGGCGGCTGCTAAAAATGGTACCATTACATAAACTTTTTATACGTTTGAATCTTTTTGTTTATGCCAGGCTTTTTGCTCTTTTCTGCCAAAACTTTAAGATTCTCGACACTCACATTCTGCACTATGGCCTGAATGCTTGATACCAGGTCTATTTCTTCTGACATATTAGTTACATTGGCCTGAACTGGGATATTAATAGGCTTCATTACTCTGCATTTAAGAAGTTAATTACATCAGGGATTCTTGATACATCGGCTGCAACGGTCTGAACCAACTGGAAGAATGCACCGGCTACTTCATCGCTTTGTTGGTCTAACCAGTTAGAGATGTTTTCAGAAACTTTGGCTTGAATGGTGTCAGCTGTTGGGCCTGCCTGTTGTTCGGGGCCTGGCTCAATGGCTCCCATCTGCGGAACCTCAATACCCATGATACGACCGGCCAGTGTTCCAACAACGGTGGCTAAAGCCGGATTGGTTGCTACGGTTTCCATTATTCCGGCAAGTCCGTTACTTTTCTCGTACTCCTGGCCTTTGCGCTCCAATTCAAACTCCTGATCCTTGTACTTGTTTTCTTTTTCAAGCTCGAAGTTTTCCTTTTTTAAGGTTTCGTTTTCAGTCTCAAGTTTGTCATTGCGCTTTTCAGCTTTTGACAATTTCTCTTTTAAGTCCTGAATCATGTAATCCTTAAAATCGGCCGGAACGTTTAAAGCCTGTGGTGTAGATGGAGCCATAGCCGGTGTATTTTCAAGTCCATTTAATGCAACAGCGTAGGGATCGCCCTCTCTTACATTGCTCGAACCGTTTTTGCGTTTCTCCTGTATGATGATTGCTTCCGGATTATGACTGTCTTTAACCTCTTTGATTAAAGATTCAACGTCCGTTGGTGTAAGGTTCTTGTAAAGTTGCCGTTCGACGCCATTAACTCTAATGATAACGTCGAACGGTTGCCCCAACCTCTGTAAATGCTGTGCTGTCTGTTTAATATCCATAATTAGTGCGGTTTATGTATGAATAGTTTATCTGCGTCTGAATAATCGTCTGAACGGTGAGCGTCTGCGCTTGCGCATTTTAGCCAGGTGTTTGGCTCTTACCCTGGCTGCTTGTGCCCGCAGTTGCCTGGCTATTTCAGCCTTTGAATTTTTGCTTCTGCTGACAACTTTACGCCTGGTTGGTCTGCGAACAATGCGCCTGGTTGGTTTGCGATATGAGCGCTTCATCAACCTCTTACGATTAGCAAGCTTCTTAATTACCCTGCGGAAACCTTTTCTTTTAGAAAGTCTGCGGATTAGGTTTCTTTGTGCTCTGCTCGGCCTCCTAACAATTTTACGTCTGGTAGGTCTGCGAACAATACGCCTGGTTGGTTTGCGGTATGAGCGTTTTAATGTTGGTCTGCGTTTTATTACTCTGCGTACCGGCTTACGAACAACCCTGCGTTTAGAACTTGACCTTTTCTTTGCCGTAAAGGATCTTCTGCCAGGGGAAGAAATAACCCTGCGACGATGATTTGAAATACTTCGACGCTTTAAAGGTCTCCGCGTTGAAACTTTGGCCTTTCTTCTTGTGTTCACCAAGGATGATGGACGCTTTTTTTTTGCTAACTGTTTAGCATACTTGCGAAAGGCTATTTCCTGGTTATGCTTTAGCTGACTGCGAAACTTCGCATCCATTCTACGCAATGTGGCCGCATTTTTTTGCTCCCAACGTTTCATCATGCGACGAATAAGTTGGTTTTGTGCCTTTATCTCTCTTTTCAATTGAGAAATGGTTTTGCGATTAGATGCAATGGTGCGCTTCATGGCCACATGCTCACGCTTGGCCCTGTTAACTTGTTTGACACCATGATGCAAGCTGCGATTTAACCTGGTAGTGCTTCTCTGACCTTTTTCCAGGTTGTTAAAACGCTTATTAAAGGCTGCTTTCTTGCGCCTTTTCAGGTAAGCTGCTCTTTTCTCTTCTTTGGTAGGTGGTATCTTCACCTCGGGCAGCTTCTTTAGTTTAGGAACGAATGTGCCTTTGGTTTTTGGCTCCATTCCTAAGGCATACTGAATGCCCTCACTAACCTGGTTAATTAGTGGTTTGTTGTTCATTGAAATATGAATTAAATGATGGTTGATAAGCGTAATCGCTGTATGTTCTAATGTTCTTTACCGTATTTTCGATATCATTGAACCGTTCGTGCAGGGCCGGTAGCTCATCGCGTATAATAGCAAGCTTAGTATTGACAACGGATACTTCCTTTTGTAGCATTCCATTGGATTTATTGAGTTTCTCAAGCTGCTGATAAATAGCACTATCGGCCTTTGATTGCTTGTCCAGGGTGTTGAAAAGTTGTATTTGCCTGGATTCTAATTGTTGTTGCTTTTGGCCTAAGTCCTGGAGAGCTTCTTTGACTTCGCCTGGCATGTTTACCACTTCTTTAACTGGCTCAACTACAATGGTTGAAATTACTCCTAGAACGGCAGTAACGATTAAACCGGCAATGATTCTGCCGATGTTGTTAATAACTGCATTTTTAAACGTCTCGCGCATTTTTGTCTGATTTTCGATGTTAAAATATTAGTCTTCATAATCACGCTTTCGGTTTTTTGCAGTTTCGGGGGGTTTTCTTCCCGATTTGGTGGTTTTTGGGGGTTTTTCTAAAGGGGATTGTAATAAGAATTCGCTATCTCAATTAGTTGCTACACATTTAAAAGAGGCTTCTCATTAAGCAATTCAATGCTACTTTCATCAAATAGTCGCAATACAATATCAGATGGCAGGGAATAGCCAGTTCCGGCAAAATTCAGAAACCAATAGAACGTTTTTATTGTACCGTTTACATCTTCCTCAATGGCATCAATTTTATAGTTTGGTAGAACCCATTCGTTCCATGTTTTCAATTTTGCAGGTTCAATCTCAACTCCGTTTTCATCCAATAACGCTGCTTTTATGGCGTTGGGTAAATAGTCCGGAACAAACGTATTCATGTCTGCTACCTTGAAATATGCCTTTGCCTTAAAGCCTACAACCATTGCACCAGGAACCTGGCTTAATAGCCTTAAATGGTCAATGTCAAAATCGACTTCGGCATCATCAATTAGTTCCGATGTACTTATGCCTCCTTTTGATTTTGGTAATATCCCATACACATTGGTCATTTGAGCCGCATATTCAACCAGGGCAGGGATTGTTTCATCGGTAGCATTCAGGATTGAACGCTTGATATACTTGCTTGGTATAGTAATTTTAATCATGGCTTAATTGTTTGTAGTGCGTTTTTCAGTGTCTAATTGGTTTCTTGATAATGGTGCTTTATGGAATCTTATATTTCTAATAATGCCATTAGGTTTTTGATTTACATCGGCAAAGAATTTATTATCATTTACACCCTGGATACTTGCAAATGACTGGGGAAAGGGTGTGCCATTAATGTCAAACAGGATGTTATCGTTAATGTCACTCTGCACAAAATCAGGTGTTCTAGGTGCTAATAACTCAGTTCCACAATCAAGAAATGATTTACCGTCCTGGACAACTTGTAATACGTTATTTGTAGCATCTTTGGTTGGATCATCGACACTTGCAGGGATACATTCTCCATCGTATTTAAGCGAAACAGATTTCATTGTATATTCAGTATCGTTATTAAAAAATGCCATAAATAATATATTGCCAAAGCCAGTGCCAGGATTGCTGATAGAAGGTCTTCCATCGCTTTGGGTAGGCTTCCCTGATTTAGGGTATGTGTCGGTTGCTGTTTGACTACCAAGCCACCTTACATAAGACACTTTTGGTGTGAGATTCATATCTCCAGTATATGACAGGTAGTACATCCTCTCAGTGAACTTTATTATAAATGAACCAGAGCTAGTAGCACTCATAATTAAGTCTCCATTTGACTCAAATCTGTAAGCATGCCCAGAACCTGACCCAAACTCAACAGTGAATAGTCCATTGTCAAAGGCTTCTTTCATATTTGTAATATTGAAAACGTACTGACCAGCTTTACCTCCACTAAATCCATTGACCATTAAATCATGAAAGACATTCTGACGACCATAGTTAGCAAGTGAGCCATTTATTAGAGTTGCATGGTTAGATTGTGTTTTTGAAAATGCGATGTGGTTAGTTGGATCTACTATAGGTTGGTCAAAATTTATAAATGATAAAGTCTTAACTTGATTACCAGCAATATCTAGCTCCTTTAATTCAAATTGTAGAAAATTGTAAATATTTCTAAGGACTCCTGCGCCTTCATTAGTAGCTCCTATTGTAAATGGACCATCCCAAATACGCATATTACCACTCATTGTTGTACTGTCGGTCAAAACATCATTGAAATAACCTTTCAATGTAGTGCCATATATTTTTACAGTTCCTTTTAGAACGGCCCCAATATTATTAATGATTGAAGCATTGGGTATTATATCAATTCGATGTGTTGCACCAGTATCGTCTGTTACACTTATTCCAATCGGGCCAGAGCTTGCGGTACGTGTTACTTGAAAACTTGAAGAACTGCTGTATTTATATTTTGCAACCACTGTTAAATTTAATTCTACTCCATCCGCACTTAGCGGTTGAATCCAAAAACTAAACTCGAAATTTGTTAAGTTGGTAAAATTGGTTTCAGTCAAACGATAGAAGCCTGCGTTGTTACCGGTATAACATGCACTATTCACACAATCAGCATTATTCTGACATTTTCCGAAGTAATCTAATAGACCACCAGTTACATCTTTAAAGGGTGGTAGTTTTATATCTTCTGCCCTGGGGATTAAAATATCTTCCAGTGTAAAGAGCCTAGCATCTTTCAGTAGCATGTAGTTATTCTCTTCACCCAGGTTGTTGTAATCCATCGCTATTGAGGCTATTGAAAACTCCAATCCACTATATAGTGTAGCAAAGTGCGAAGTGTTATTATTGTGAATCTGTCCCTGTAATAAGGTGAATTTACCTGTGATAGGTGTGGGATGGGTGTATTTGATTGCCTCGTTTGCAATATTGGATATTTTATTGCCCTTGTGACCACCAACTAAGTCATCATAAAACCTCTCATAATTTACTTTAGAACCATCCATGTCGTTTGGTATCGTTGCATCTAAAGCGTCCTTTTCGGCTTGGGTAGCTGTGGTGGTGTACCAGTTGTAAATCGTATTTGAATAGTTGTTAGCTAATCCTGCTGTACTAACTATTTCAGTAACCTTATCATTTAATGGTTTTAAGAAGTCTATTAAGTTTCTAACGACTAAGTTCATTTGTCCACCAAAAAACTCAGCATCAAATTCAAATCTTGCATTTGGAAAGTTTGGATCGGTGCTTCCCTTAACAATAGATAATCCGGAAGCTCCATAACTATCATTAGACAAATAGATCCCCTCAGGATAAGGTGTTAATATTGCTTTATTATCACCAACCACTGGGGGTATATATGCTACTCCCCATTCAGCACCAGCACCTAAACTCGGAACTCGTTTTCGTATTCTTGTAGTGTATAATACACCTAAACCATTCTGCAATGCGAATTGAGATACCTGGTGCAAATAAACAGGAGGTGCGTCATCAGCATAATAGTTTTCGGCTCGTAGGTCATAGAATTTCTTGAGAGAATAACCAACTTCATTATGCCAACTGAATATATCTTGATATTGATGTATGCTATTCATGTCCTGTTCATATGGAACTGTAATTGCATCAACGATAGTTCCATTGACACCACCGGACCATGCCTTGTATGCTATACTTCCACTACCTTCATCTGCTTTTAACCAGGTAAATAAATCACTAAAGTCATTATGGTAGAATTGAAAGATTTCCTCATTTGTGGGTGGGGTTGCCTTTGTCCATAGCTTGATATTGAAAATAGCCTTACCATAGGTGACTATGTATTTGTCAACGGAAAAAAGAGCCGCCACATCATCAATAATATTTCCATTAATATCTAATGCAGTTGCATAAGTGACCACATCATTCGTTGCAGGAATGTGTATCTCTTCAATTCCATGTCCGGTAAAATTGTAGCACCTACCCCTTTGTACAGGGCGCGGAGTTCCAGTATGGATAACATCTTCAAACTGTGTATTATTTACCTTACCTAAAACTGCTAAAGCATTATTAGCCCTGTTCTCTGCCATTATCTTTCGATGTAATTAATGTAAATAACAGAATCACTTTCATTCTCAATTCTCAGAATCCACTTGGTTTTTGGGGGGATATTAATGTTTGGATAATTGCCAGGAAAATCGTTGGTTGCATTGTCTAATGTTATTCCACCGCTGTTATCATTGAGTGTTAGTGTCAACCCTGAATTGTTGGCTGAATTATCAATGATTAGTTTATTCTTGTATTCTTCAATTGACGATATATTGCTGAATGATATAATACCAGTTATTACACCATCGGAAAAGGAATAGCGGTGTACTGCTTGTTTGCTGCAGTCGATGCTTATTGTTTGTGCATCCGATGAAATATTTGTTCCTGGATTTAATTGTCTGCGCGTTTTTATGGCAGAAAGAGCAGCATAAACACCACCGGAACTAACCGGATTCATGCTTCCCTCAATAGGATTGGCATCTACCGATATTGGCGCTTGTTTGCTGTCGGTATTTACCCAGGCATTTGTATCTGCATCCCATGTCCAAAATGTATCGGTTTCGCCAACCAGGGCAAACCAACCACTTTCGCCAACCGGTAGGTCGGTGTTTAGTTGTGCTTCTGTGGCTTTCCAACCTTTGTTTTTCTCATCAGTTCCACCAGTAGGTAAGTAACTTTTATCCGGCAGAATCTTAAAGGTATCAACCTTATTTTGAACGATGCTAACCAGGGAAACTACGTGTCCAGGATAAGCTGAACCACCGGCTATGTATGCCTCCATTGAAGCCAGGTCATAAAAGACTGAATCTTCATCTATTGGGAATGCGCCTAGTCGCTTGTATGGTTTGGGTATGGGTAATGCTTGTACTGCCATTAAATAGTCACGTTATAGGTTGCACTTGCGTTAAAGGCCACATCAGGAATGTACACGTACACTTTATAGCCAATAGCCTGGTAGCCGTTGGCCCCCTCTACATTAATGGCCAGTTTGGTAAAGGTGTCCGCTACCTCTGCATTACCTAGCTCTACATATTTCACGCTTGATAGGTCGCGCAATGTGTCAGGGTAGGCAATGATAACTCGTTTGGTTCCGGCCGGTATGTTTAGTGCGAATGTGGTTCCGTTGGCCGGATTTAATTTTTTACCCGATAAGGCGCGAATCTGCGCACTTGTTGTTGGATTGGCATTGGTTGTGTCCATGCCATAAAAAGCTTGACGAACGCCTGTGTAAATAAGGTTTTTTACCAGGCTACCGGCCAGTATTTTACCGGTTGGATCTTCCTGGCCCACATTATTGACTTTGGTAATGCCCTCGTCATAAAAGATGGTGGCCGTGTAACTGAGGTGTTGACCATCCTGCACCTGGATGTTTGCCTGGGCATAGGCTTGTAGTATGGCAGCATCTACCAGGTTAACATTAGCAGCACCGGCAGTTGATAATTGAAGCAGATAGCGATTGATTGCACCGGCATCTCGCTGTGTGAATGTGGCCGCAATGTTTGGTGCAACGTTGGTTCCGGCTTCTACACTTTGGCTCGATGGGGTTAATCCCATACTTGGAGCTGAGTAAGTAACCGGTAGTGTTTTCTGTGCGAATTTCTTTAGTATTTCCGTTAGAATGGTGTCTTTTTGAATGGTGTCACCATCATTATAACTGCCCTGGCTAACTCCGTTGAAAGTAACATCCTCACTCAACTTAATGGCTGAACTATTAAGGCTTGATACTAATTCCTCCAACTTCTCGGATGTGGCACCAATGCGGTTAATGAGCTTGCCGGCAAGTTCTGCTACCTCAATATTAAGCACAATGAAGCTCTGACCATCAGGAGTGCCTTTTACGGTAAAGACCTGGGCTTCGCCATTAAAATGGATGTTGATTGGTGTGTCCTGACTCCGGTACACAAATAGCTTATACCTGGAACCAACCATGTGTTGATATAGTGAAATGGTGAAGTCACGATCTGTATCTACACGAAACTCGCTGTACTCGTTCTTTTTGAGGTCTAACAGCACCATCCCATCGGGTTTAAGCGAAGAGAAATAATCAGGGTGGCCGTATGGATACTTGTGTGTTCCATCCGACACATAAACTTGTATCGGAGCCTCGGCCTTTTGCCCTGTATTATTTTGTATGATTCTACCCGTACTCATGTTTTACGATTCTTCGGTGGATGCTACGCTTTTGATGATTTCAACATCACCCTCGTTGGAGCCGACAAACTTTATTTGCATGGTTCCAAAGTAGGTGTAACCTGAGTGTCCAGGAAATTCACGTGCTGTATCTTTGGCAACTGTCATTAATGCTGCACCACCCTCGTAATGCAGTGTACAGTCCGATGCACCTTTATTGATGACCGTAAAACCCACACAATTGTTAACATCAAATGTGTCATTGTTTTTAGTGGCAGAATCAACTACCACTTTCATTTTGAGTAGATTCATGCTTTACTATTTCTGTGGTTCACGTTCCAGTAGGAATACAAAATCATATTCCAGGTCACTTGCCAGGTTGGCAGGAATGGCCGTTGATATTTGCACCTTATGGCCACCGGCTTTGATGTTTTGCTTTAAAAAGCGATCCTCAATCTTCATACCGGCTGCCGGTGATGAAATAAGCATGTCTTTATGCACTACTGAGATGTATTGCTTATCCTTGTCATCAAGACCAATACGGTAAGGCCCGCCACCATCTTTAGTCTCAAAGATTGCAACACCAATACAACGCTCGTAGGCTGAATTTAGAACCACTTCAGTACGCCTGGTTCCTGCGGTTATGCCAGTAGCAAAACTGATTGTTTCTGATTGGATGAAATATTCTTTTCTATTTTCCATTGTGCTTTAGTGTTTATTAAAAAAGGGTGGTGACAATCACCACCCTTTCTCAAATTAATAACCCTCTTTTATGAAAAAAACCTACTTAGCGGCAGTTTCAGTACCCATCAAGCGAACTTGTAAGTAATGCTTGTCAAGGCCGGCTACAATATCGGCACCCTGACCAAACTCAATTTGAATATCAATCGGCTTCTGCTCGATTAATACCAGTGGAGTTCCTAACTCAAGCGCATCTTCCTCGCCCTGGGTTTTGGTTGATACGGCTCCTTGTGTGAAGCGCTCAACAGGCAGCTTTAACAACGTTTTGTTGTCTTGCTTAATGATCAACTTCGCACGCTTCAAGGCTTCAGGCATAGCACCGGCCAATGAAGAGAATACGATGTCTTTAATTGGTGTGTTATCAGCTGCAACAGCCTTACCATATCCAATTTTAATTTTCTCAACAGCAACGTTTACACCTGCTTCAAGCTTGTTACTGTCAAAATCACTCTGACCAACAATCTTATCGTTGGTTGTACGCAACAAGTCGTACACACCACCGGCAGTTGTGATATCTGCGATGTGGTTAACATCTGAATCCATGAAGCGAACTTTTTGATCACGGAAATCCGCTTGCATTTGCTTGTTCATCAAGCTTTTTTTTGCGAGTAATACGCGCTGTCCTTTTGTGTAGTCTGTCTTTAACATCTGACTGCTTTTTTATTTAGTTACTTAAAAACCCACCGCACCTGGCGGTGGTATTCTTCACTTGTTTGCTTTGTTTGTGGGTGGTTACTTTAGGTTGCTTAGACTAAGTCTTGCAACTCGCCTACCCCTGAAAGGTCTTCGTACTCGTCGAACTCTTCGTCTTCAAAACCTACCAGGTCATTCAGGTCATCACCTGCCAGGCCATCAACCATGTAGGTGTTACCATTGCTGTCCTGTACAAGCTGTGGCCCATTTACACCACCTAACTCGATGATGTTGCCTTCTTCATCCTCGTACAACTCACCTAAACCATTGATGGTAGGCGTGAATTTCTGCATCATTGGCACCTTTTGAGCAACATTGCCCACAACGCCCACCACACCAACTGCGGCTAAACCATAGCCCAGGTTTTTAAGGATTGGTGATTTGCTTTTCATGGCCAGGTAAATACCCACGCCGGCAGCTCCAATTGAACCGATAGGATTAGAAGTACCATCGGACTTCTTTGTCATCTTCATGGCAGCTCCGCCGATAAATGCTCCACCGGCTACTGCTCCGATTTTTTTTAATTCTGTACTCATTTGATTTACTTGTTTGTCGGCATTAGCCGGTTAATTTTTAATCGTTAATAGTTTTGTTTCACCTGGCTTCGCACGAGGTTGACAACATCATCAACTTTCACTCTGTCACGCTGTACCGCTGCATTAATCCGCATGAAATCCATTGCAGAATAGCGCGGTGGAGCCGGCTTGACTGGTGTGAGCTTCACCTGGTTTATTTGAGAAATTGGAGCCTTGTCAATTCGCTGAGTTGGCTTAACCTTGTTAGCGCGTTTGGCTAACCTGGTATTCATGCTGTTCAGCTTCTTTTGAAGTTTGCGCTGTTTGCGCCTTTTACTGGCTTTGTCAATGGCCTTAATGCCTTCTTCTGCTACGGTGAGTGCAGCTTTGGCCGCCCATCCAACGCCTGGGATAAAAGTCAGCGCGGTATTGACTATCGGCAGGGCTGTTTTAACCACCTTAACGGCTACTTTGCCTACCTTTTTAGCCACTTTTGCAATGCCTTTACCAAACTTCTTAATGCCTCGTTTAAACTTCTTTCCAATGCGTCTTAACCATCCATCCAATGCGCCCAGGCTGCCGATTTGATGCACACGCTCATACAAGTATGTGCCATCAGTGAAGATGGAAGCCAGGCTTCCAACGGCATCAGGAGCATAGTAGATGGTTGTTGTCATTGGCTAGGCAGATTTTGATTTAATCAACATCATGCCGCCCAGGAGTAAGCCTCCTACCATGAGCATTGACATTGGGTTGTTTAATGAGAATCCAGCCTGCTTTTGATTCATGTTGTACATGGTCTCAAGCATATCCGCTTTATTTTCTGCGGCCATTACTTTTGCTTCGGCTGTTTGTGCTTTAGCAGCATCAGTGGCCATTAAGCGCGTTTCCAGTGGGCTAACTCCTTTGTTAGCTGCGGCAGATGCTTGTGCCTTGGCATCAATCAACTGTGCAACCATTGTGTTATCCGGCAGCAATGACCTGGTTAAATTCAGGATTGAATCAACGCCCATAGAGTTATCCATGTTCTTGGCAATGTCAATCATGTCTTTAGGTGATACACTTGCATCGGAACCGGCAGGAGTGCCAATTGGTGTTAATGATTTTGGTGCAGAAACGGATACCGGAGATAAACCTTGTGAGGCCATTGGTGACATGGCTTCCTGGTTGCGATCTTTCTTTGAAAACAGTTTGAAGATACCGCGCTTAGAACCATCCTTTTTGTGAACGATGCGCTTAACGGCTTTCTTACCAATTTTCTTGATGGATTTACCAACTGTTTTAACGGCTCCCCAAATCTTTCTAAGGAATCCCAGGTCGCCTAAACCTTGTAAACCGTTCAGGCCATTCATGCCAGGAACATTCACACGGTCGTAATAGTCGATACCATCAAAGAAGATGACGTTTGTTTCCGGTGTTTCTGCGGCTTCCTCTGAATAATAGAGGTTGTCAATAGCGTTGCCTTGCAGTCCATTCAAGGATGCAGAGGGCACGCCATTGAGGTATTTGATCGGTTGCATAAATAAATCGTATTTGCCAGTGAAAGGATGCTCTTCGTTGAATGTGTCCAGTACAGGATCTACCGTGTAGTAATCGCGTGATAATCCGGTTCTCTTACCATTTTTAGGCACTACCACATACACATGTTGGAAGTATGGCTTACCTCCAATTTTCACCATGCGCAATGCAAATGGAATGTTCAGATTACTCAGAATTGAACCAATGAGAATAGAGTAACAATCGCAATCAACACCCGATTGACGGTCTGCCCATGCTCTTATGGGCCGCCTTAGTTCCTCGTTTTGTGGATCATCAGGTTTGTACTGGATGTGGTCAAATACAAAGGAGAAGATGTTTGATAGTGTCGTGCCTAAATCACGTCCTTTCAATACTGGGGCAATGGCTTTGGTATCAGCCAGGGTATTCTTGATAATATCAGCCATAAAGCCAATAGTATCGTTGGTACTTCCGGAATAAGTCAGATACTTATAATCCATCTTAGGAAGCGCAAAATACTTGTCGTATCTGCTGCCATCCTTTAGGGTGCGTTTTCCACTGGCCACAACACCCAAGCCGTTTAGGTACTTAATTGGGTTCATAGCGTGAAAAGTTTTGATTGATAGTAAAGGTCTGACCGTTTACAGTGGCAGTAAGCACTACTTTATACTCCGCCCTGGTGTCGCTAAGCATGGCGTAGTTGTAAAGCAGATTCTTTAAAGGAGCCACAATGCGCATATCGGGAATGCGCGTTGTGTCCTTTGGAGCTATTGATACTGTACTCGGGAAAGTCGTGGTTGCCAGGGGAGAGGGGGAACCGTTTTTCATGTAAAACAATTCGGCTCTAATGTTCTCAGCCTTGGCCGTGATTGATGATAGGTTTATTAAATCAAGGGTTATGCGAACATCGACACCTTTAAAATCAAGCTTGTGAATCTTTAGGCCCGATAGTCGGACTGAAAAATTCTCCTTGATAAAGGCTTTGGTAGCATTCTTAAACTTGTCTTTAAATGCCTGGTAACCGAAGTAACCAAGTCCTGCAACCGCCAATGATGTAACGAATAACTTTTGCATGAAACAAAGGTGCAGCCGCGTAAAATGTCACTTTCGGTTTGCTTCCGTTTGCTTCCTCATTTTTCATTATTTGGTCGTTTTGCGCATTTTTAGGGGGTTTTCTTCCGTTTTAGGGGGTTTTCTACTGGTAAGGTTTATTGAATATAATTTTTTACTACCTTTAGGCCGGTGATTGATTGGTTGCACTTCTAAAAATGTAGTGCAATGAACAACAATGGGATAAACTGCGATAACCTGGATTTAAAAGCCAAGTCGAAGAAGCAATTAGCATTGGAATACGGGGTTTCAGTAAAGACACTTACTACGTGGATGAAAAGTAAAGGGTTGGAGACTGGCTACCGGAAGATATTGCATTCGGCAGAAGTGCGCAAAGTGTATAATAGCTTTGGTATTCCGCGCGAAAATGTGCCTTTTAAAAGTGTTATGCGGTGATTTAAATATATAAAAGGAGCAACCAAACCTGGCCGCTCCTTTTTATATATCAACTTGTAGGTTGATTAGGCTAATCGTCATTGTTTTGTAATTCACTAATAGCATTGGTAAGGTTTTCAAGTAAATCACCAAAACCACCCATTTGCTCATCATGTATATCACCGTTTGCCACAAACAAGTCATTTCTTCGCTCTATTTCTAATATTTCACGTGCTTTTAAGGCCGTTTCTAATGATACACCTGTATTTTGCGCAACTTCATTTATTTCTTCAATGAATGTTTCGAGTCGATTCTCATCAATTTTACTGTAGTTTCTAGGTGGTTGTTGTTGTAATGTTCCCATGTTGTTGTTTTTAGATTTGATTCTTTATTTTAAGTTTTGATAGTCTTTCAATCTTTTTAAAGTACTCAATAAAATAGTTATCTCTTTTTTTTGAGGGTTTATTGTTCATTGGATTTGTTTCATCATTATAAAGAAAAAATCGCCATATCTCACCGTTCTCTTTTCTATCAATAACTTGAGCAATATTTTCAATAATTTTTTCTGTAAGTCCTTTATAGGCTGTATGGATAGGTAATTGATTAAATGGTTGACTGTCTAGAACTCCTAAACTATCTCTTAGGTTAGTGTGACTATCATTAAATCCAAGAGGTAAATACTCCCTGTTAAAAGCCATCCATTGACCATTTTTATTTTTATATAGGCCATACGGTAAGTTAATTCTAAAAAAATCTGATAACATTTTATAAATAGATTAAGTTGTTAATAACTATGTGAGTTAATATTGAGGAAGTTACGATTGTTGTTTGCTGTTGATTGTGTCATAATTTAAAGTTAAACTTATTATTCTAATTTCACCCATATAACCGCGCCTTTGGGATGGTTGTATGGTATTGGTTTGTCATATCGTTTGGCTCCCTCAAGTATCCAGGCATACTTCCATTTGTCCAGGAGCGACAAGTCATCAACCTGGTGAAATCTCCTAAAAAAGTCAGTTTTGGGAATTTCGTATTCGACACATCCTTTTAAGATGGCCTCTCCAACAATTAAACCGGAACCGGATTCGATTAGTCCAATCCGGCCGGTAATATTGGTTTTGGTTGTGCGCATTTCCCACACTTTACCATTGTCGAAGATTTTGTCCAGGTGAATCTTTTTTATAATCAATGCTCTGTCAATTTTCATAGCTTAGTTTTATGGTGCCCAAGTCCAATGACAATAATAACAACGGTAATTGCCTGGTAACGTTGTTTCATAAATGTCATCGTCACCACAATTTGGACACCAGGTAGGTTTAATTTTATATTGCTTAATCATTTCTTCCATGAGAACATCCAGGGCATTCACATTTGCCGTGGTGGTTACACCTAATGCAATAATGCAAAGTTGTTGCTTTTCTATCCTGGCATGATCGCGTCCATGATTTTGCACCCAATCCGTTAAATATGCGCTTATTTTTGTCAGTGCTGCACCATCTCCATCGGCAGCTTGTTTGAGTATTTCTCTTTGATTTTCTAAAGTCTTCATAGCTGTTAGTTTGCAGTTGCTAATAGTTGCCTTTCGCTCTCTGTGCGGTTATCTGCATTCTTTTTGCGGATGCGGCCAATCTCGTGTTTGAGGTAGATTGGCTCCATTAGGTCTAACTTACTTTGCGCTATTGTGAAGTTACTTTGTAGTTGCTCGTTCTTACTTTCTAATGTTGAGCGCTCATTTATCAGGCCATCAACGTGACGTTGCGCGTCGGTCAACTTACTTTTGGTCGCCTCCAACTCTTTACCAAGTGAGTTGGCCCTGGCTATTTGGTAGGCCAGTTGCTTGCTTTCTTTGGTTTCACCTTGCCGGTATTCTATAAGGCCCAGGCTGTACATGATAATTCCTGCAAACAGGGCCATGAATATGGTCATGAAAATGCGCATATCAGGGTGTATATCCAGGTTAAAACCTAAAAACACCAGGGCGGCATCGAATACCGGAAAGGCTACCTTTTGCCATTTGAGGTGGCTTTGCTGCATAATGATGATGGTAACGATACTAAATGCGATGGCTCCAACAATGGCAAATGCCTGGTGAATGCTTCCCTGGTTGTTAGCCAGGTGAAGCAAGCTTTTACTGTTGATGTAGCTCAGTTCCGCTATCATGCCTAGTAATGCCAGGTTCGTTAAAAAGGTTTGTAGTTTCTTATTCATCGGATCAGGTTCAGTTATTTTTTTATTCCGGCAAAGTAGCCCAGGAAAAAGATATCTTCCGGTGTAATTCCGGCATCGGTTTTAGCAACAATTTTCACAAGGCTGTAACGCTCTTCGTGTTTAACGCCTCCTAGCTCAAAACTTCTATGTGCATGTATAATGCCATTGCATTGCGCTTCGATGGTGGAAGCTGTTTCTTTATCGGTAGTGATTATAAAGTGCTTTTTCATAGGTTTATTTAAAATATTGTTGCTGAATAAAACTCTAATACTGACACATTAAGTGCTTTTACAATCTTCTCTAATGTCTGAATCGAAAAATTACGTTTCCCGCACTCGATGTCTGACATGTATTTGGTGTCAAGATTAGCTTCAAAAGCTAAAGCTTCCTGACTTAATCCCTTTTGAGACCTCAAGTTCTTAATGCGTTTAGCGTGTTTCTCTTTTATATTCATAGGTCTATTGTTTAAGTTTCAGTTGTCCATGCTGCATATCAATCACCATTTTAGTAAGTTCGATGCGAACCGGCTTACTGGTGGATAAAGACTTTAAATGCGCTGTGCCCTCGTTTATCCTGGTAACATAGAATGTGTCAGCTATGGCCCCATCCATGTAGAGCGATTCGTATGTTTGTCCTGGCTGTATAGATTCTGTTTTCATAAATTACAATTCAACAGGGTCGAAACCCATTAAACATTGATATTGATAGATTAAGTGTTTTACTTCATCAACTTTGCGCGAATACTCTAAAAAAATATTGTTCAACCCTTTGTGGTTTTGGGTATCCATTCGTTCCAGGTTTTCTAAGCTAATGGTGTAATATGAATACAAAGCAGATAAGGTGGAGTATATGCTATCATTACTACCTTGCATGGCCATTGTTTTATCATCTATTTTTTTAAGTTCCATACTATTTACTATTTGCGCGAAAAGCGCGGTTTCTACATTTGTCGGAGCAATACTCTTGCCTGGCATTACCAGGTATAAATTCTTCCTGGCATTGTTCACATGTTTTGGTGTTGAAAAGCTTCGGAGCTTCGCGCTCCAGGATGTCTGATTGAGGTATTTTGAAATACTTTGCAACGTTGTTTAATTCTTTTAACGTTGCACCACACCGCCCAAAAATGATTGCTTCTACACGTTGGGAAGTAATCCCAACGCTAGTGTAGAAGTCATCTGACAACTCGTTATTTTGCGCTTTTTCAGCTAAAAAGGGTCTGAGTTTTGATACCATTATTCCTGCTCTTCGTTGGTTTCTTCTTCCGGTTCCGATGCTTCCAGGATAGCCGGTTCTGCATCCAGGTAGTGAATGATGTTACTGGCCACTGCATCTGTATTAGGATTCATTGGGTTGGTGAGTTTCGCCAGTTTTGCGGCTGTTGTATAGATGTGAGAAAACAAACCAGGAACCTCAAATAGTTCGCTTTCTTCGCATATTTTATCGAATTGCTCTTTGATTTTATTGCTCATTGTTATCGTTTGAAAGGTTATTAAAGTAGGGGGAGAAGCTCCCCCTGATAGATTTGTGTAAGGTGATTGATAGGTTGACTTTTACTGTTCTTCTTCCTCGTTAACGTTCTCATCCAGTTTCTCAACACTCTCGTTCAACTCTATCACCATATCAATCGCCACTTTCGTTCTGCTCTCTAGGTTGGCAAATGTGCCTCCTGGGTCTTTTTCGATCATTGCTCCTACTGTTTCAGCAGTAGATGATGCAGCAGTTAGTACTACTTCTGTGTCTTCATCACCAACACGCTCTTGAATCTGTTTGGCAATAACTGTAGCAACATTAATTGAGCGCTTAATTACTGCATCTTTATTATTCAGACTGCTCTGAATGTCTTCGCCTTTAATCACAAACGGCATTAGCTGATTGGCCATCATGCCAATCAAAAAGTGTTGTCCTACATTTTCGGTTTTTTGTTCCATTTCAATGAAATTTTAATGAATAATAGATTAATATATATCTAGTAACTACTAGGAAATTTGTATATTTGAGCTGCATTAAATCAGGGGTGGTTACTACCTGGTTCAAAAGCGCTCTTTGGTCGGAGCGCTTTTTTTATGCGTTACCTCTTACCCTGGCAATCTCTTTATCATTCTCGGTGTTGATGAACATGGCATTCTTATACTGGCCATTCAATTGACCGTTCAATATGCGCTGTTGCATACTACCAATGATAAATTGGTGGTTCTTGCCATGCTCGTAGTTATCCGGATAAAACACTTCTCTGTTGTTACTGGCATTGTAAACTACCAGGCGCACCGATGAATCTTTTCGTCCATTAACTTCAATGAACCGGTTTCCTTTAATTGTGCGCAATTCCTTATCACTTCCATCGTTGTGTTTCAGTATAGCGTAAAAGAAATTCATGCCCAGGCTCTTTTGTAGAATGCGCTGATAAAGGCCGCCCATTACGGCTTGCTGTCCTTTGGCTTCCTCGGCCGGAAACGAATAAAAGGTTAGTGTGCGGCCTGGCTGTCCTTTGGGAGCCATAAAAACAACCAATTTGTACTTGGAAGTTTCTCTACTTGCGCTTTTTGTAGGTCTTTTTTGCATTTTCAATGATTATTTGGGTGGTTATTTACTGTTGATTATGAACGAATTGGACGTATTCTGTTTTTTTGTGGGGCATATGGGCCGCCAGGAATGCCATTGACCGGTTCACTTCGGCCAGGGTTGGCATGTCGGAGTACTGTTTTTGCAATTGTTCCATCACTTTCTTTTCTTCCAATTGCTTGGCAAACTCCCTTTTTTGTTTGGCCTGTGCAGCTTTATAGCTCAAGCGTTGGTCGTACCAGTCTCTTGTTGCAGCAAAGCCTTTTTTGTTCTTCACGTCCAGGTAAGCACATGGATAGATGTTGCTGAAATCAAAGTTGTTGCGTTTGATGTACGATGCAGCCATATCCACCCTGGTTTTGTACACTTTCAACCGGTATCGTGCCTGGTGTTCGCTCTCAATGCCGGAGAAGTAAGTTTGTACCAGGTATTCAATGGCTTTTTGCGTTTCACCGTGATAAATCTCGTGCTTTGAAAACAGCATTTGAATCAAGTAGATGTAGAAAGTTCGCGCATAGGATAGCTGCATTTCTGCCAAACTGTCAGTGTTTTGCGCATTTTCTTCGGCCGGCCGCGCGGAACTTTGCTCCCCTGGCTGCGGAGCAGCGGTGTGTACGGTTTCGGGGGTCGGATTTTGCGCATTTTTTTCGCTTTTTTGCTTGCTTTCTTGAATCCGGTCGCTTTGCTTGGTGGTTGTGTCAGGTAATTGGTTCTGTTCAGGTAGCATTGGTGAATCGTCACGATGATTCGTGACACCTTTCTCATCAACAGTATCAACATCCATTATTCTATTACTTTGCTCCTGAGGTAACCCTTTACCTGATACAGTAGGGCAATTTGCACTTTTCATCTTAGTCAAAGCCAGTAAATCCGCTTCTGAAAAAAATGAGGTGTAAGGCTGATAATCGGGGTTAGCCTGGTCATAAATCAGCAGAAATTCAGGGTTAATTAACACGTCTGAACGCCTTGTTTTGCTGATACCATGCTTGTCAAAGTCTTCCTGTTTTGAGCTTATAAAACCGGCTTCTTTTAGCCTCTTGATGCGTCTTTTAAAGGTGTCAACACTGCGTATATTCTTATTGGCTTCCAGGTATGCGCTAAGGTTGATGCGGAGAGGTTCTCCAATGTTGCGCGTATTTAAGCAGAAGTCCTTTCTTAGCTCACGGTTATCAATATTCAGCCTTATTTGGCCGTAGTAGATGCACTCGTGCATTAATTGCAAGTGCGGTTCCTTTAGTTGATCACCGTTCTTTTTATCCTGGTTATATTGAGCGATGAAGTTCTTTAAAAGTACATCATACTCGCTCTTTCGTCCGTTTTCACGTAATATTACTGGAACTGATATTTTCATAATTCTACTAATCGGGGAAGATTGTTGTTGAATTAGTTAGTTTTTGCGCATTTTCAGCGAAGAATGAAACTTCACTTTCTCGCGTTGTTGGTCAAAGCCTAATAGCTCAAGCTTCATATGGTGCTTTCTTATGGTCTCTCTGACGTTCAGGGCCATTTTCAAAATGTTCTTGAGTAAATCCATAGTGCTGTGCAATTAAAAAAGCGCACTTAAAGGCCGTTGCCAGTGTGCGCTTAATGTTTGAAACCAAAAAAATACGGCCTCACATTGGGTCGTATAGTTCTTTAAAAATGAGAAAGCGGCCCCATGTTCTAAAGCCACCCCCTCTATATTAATCAAAGATGAATGATAAAAATCCAACCTTGCTTGTATGGTCTTAAAAAAGGAAGTAGCCAGGGAAAAGGGAGTGTCCCCCTGGCTACATAGGGATTTGAAAGAGCAATAATATATCTTCATTGCAACCATCATCACTATGCTTCTCTCAAATCATTAATTGAATATCTCCCAACTTGCATCACAAAGATTTCTCCCGATTCTTTGTTATATTCTAGCTGCATTGCTTCAATCTTCGAAGCTTTTGCAATTGTTATTGTTTTGTCGTTTTCAATTGAGGCTATCATACCCTTTCCTTTGAATTCCTGGTTAACCAGGTTGATTAGTTGTTCTTTCATGATTTTTGCATTAAATCGGTTACTATTCCAATGGTTATTTATTTGGCCGAGCCAATTGAAACGAGAGCCAATATCCAACCCCTTGAATTGTTACTTTCGGTTTTGGGCAGTTTCCTTCCGTTTTTGGCGCGTTTTTTCAGTTTTTTTAACTTTTCTCACTCCGTGCAACGTTCCGTTGCTCGCAATTGGTCGGGCCATCAATTGGCCGTTGCTGGGTGTTGCACGGTGGTTTTTATTCTAGGTATTTTAAATGTTCCTCTACTGATAGCTTAAAGTGCTCCTGGGCATCGTAAACGCTTGATTTAGTTGTAGCCATATCAAAGGCTTGCTGCTTTTCTTTGTTTAGAGAATTACTGAAAGCATATCTTGAGCATACCAAGTCAATGCCTGCTATGTTTTTTCTCAATTGCAGAACCGTTTCTGTATATGTGTTCGCATCATGATTATTTAAGCCATTGCCCTTGCTCAAAGTGTCAAGAATATTGCTGAGAGTATTAATACAGGAGCATGTATTAACTACAGTAGTAAGCAAATATTGAATATCTGTCTTTACATACTTTTTCATGTCGCGTTCTATCATTTTTTTGTTAGATCGGTCTCTCATTAGGTTACTGGGTTTTGGGGCTAATTATTATATTTGAAAAGCGCACAGAGCCGAACGTTTTCGGGTGTGCGCTTTAGGTTAAATAAATTCTTGATTATTATGAGTGAATTACAAAAGCACGAGTCAGAATCAGATGACAGTGCATTGCTAACTATTATAGTTGAAAAAGGTATGGAAGCTGTCGATAAGGCTCTTGATAAGTATGCTGATGCAGAAAAATATAAGGCTGATAAGCACACTGAAATTGAGCTTAGAAAAATAGAAACTGCTAATAAACGTATTGAAGCTACCGAGCGAATAAAGAATAAGGAAAGCATTGTCGGTGGAATTGCAATTGGAGTGCTGGTTGGTGTAATCGTATGGCTTTCTGTAATTGATAAGCTCAATGTTGGCAATACAACAATTCTTGTGACAGCATTAACTGGCGCAATTGGCAAGTTCTTAGGTGTTTCATTTCCTAAGAGTAACAGCAAGTAATTACTATTACTGTACTTATTTTGCTGTATGTCAGTGCTCTTTTTCATAGTATCTGCGCTTATTCTTAATCTTTTAACTAATCAATTGGTTAATTCTATGTTTGCGAAAATGAACCAAAGTGATTATATTTGACATCTAAAATGAATCATTGTGTTCATTTATGTGATTGCAATATTAACAGGATAGTTCATTTAATCCAAATATTTTACGCAAAAAAATTAAAACTTAGTACCATGAATACATTTGGAGATAGATTGAAGCATCTTATAAAAGTCTCAGAATTAAAGACTAATAAGGTGTTTTGCCAAAAAGTAGGAATGACTGAGCAAGGTTTATCAAGGATTATTACGGGGAAGAATAATCCCTCATTTGATGTAATACAGGCTTGTATGAACCTTTTCTCTGATACTGAAATAATTTGGCTCTTAAGCGGCAAGGATTTTAATAATCGTTTGGCACTAGAAAACAAACAATTAAAAGAACAGGTTGCTGTTTTAGAACGTCAGCAACAAGATGTAAAACAGAATTTAGATCGATTAGTAAAGGACTCGGGTAGCGGAATAAATCCTCAGAGGATTCTTCATGTTTTAGAACGTAATTTTTCAACTCAAAAACATCTAAAATTTGCATGAAAGGGTCTCTGATTCGGTTACCTAATCTTTTTACGAAAAGATAACGGATTTAAATTCGGCAGGTTAGGCAGGTTCGTTCAGATCCGCCAGGAACCTCAAAATAAGCCGAATTTCAGAAATGGAGTTCGGCTTTTTAATTGGGAATAAGAAATATAATACACTAGGGGGATATTGAAGGATCTTGATTAGACATCCTAGATAACATTAGGGATGGTTTGCAGTATCCAAAAAATACCTGTATTAATAATTAGTAGAAAATGTCAATTATTATTTTAGAGTAAAAATGGACGGAAGGGAAAGAAAAAACATTAAAAAGGGAACTAAGGTGGCGATTCTTCAGAAACAAGATGAGCGTTCAGGAAATTTAACTCACGGTGTGGTGCAGGAAATTATTGATGAGGTATCTTTTCATCTGAAAGGGATTGAATGTAAACTTAAGACTGGCCAGATTGGTCGTGTGAAGATGATAAAGATATAGCAACATAAGAAATTTGAATGGAACTCCTAATCTCCTTTGTGAGGTTAGGAGTTTTTTATTTTATTCCCATTCGTTTTTACCTGTGAACAGCCATCAATAGAAAAGCACAAATTATTCCCAGAATATACTCGGACAGCTAAAGCTCTTTCGTTACCTGAGCTAGTTAACTGTGGCTGATAGTTTATAATGAATGAAGTGTTGATGTGTCTGGTGTTATGTCATAACGTGTTTATTAAAAACTCATTGATGGTAGTTGCAATTTGTAAGTGAATTGTAATTTTTTATAAAAAAGACATTGATATCTTAAAATAGATTTCCTAACTTGATTAGCATTCTAATTAAGCTCTTTTTATGAACCTCACTTACACAAAACACGATGCTGTTGGCATCATTACATTTTCGCGTCCTAAAGCATTAAATGCTCTCAATAGTGAAGTACTTAAGGAATTAAATACAATTTTGGATAAAATAGAAGCCAGTGAGGATATTCGTGTGATTATTCTTACCGGAGAGGGCAAGGCTTTTATTGCTGGAGCCGATATTGCTGAGATGCAGGGGAAGTCGGAGCAGGAGGCTAAAGCTTTTTCCAGCCTGGGACATGATGTGATGAACCGCATAGAACAATCACCCATACCTTTTATCGGGGCCCTCAATGGCTTTACTTTTGGCGGAGGCCTTGAGATGGCTTTATCATGCAGCTTTCTGTTGGCTGCCGAAACGGCAAAGTTTAGTGCCCCTGAGGTGAATCTGGGATTGATCCCCGGTTTTGGAGGTTCGCAGCGCCTGGTGCGTGCCATTGGGCTTAATAATGCCCGTTATTACCTGTATACAGCCAATATGTTTGATGCCACCGAGGCACTTCGGATGGGACTCGTTCAGGCTGTCTATTCCAATGAAGAATTAATGGATAAGGCAATGGAACTGGCCAAACTCATTACATCGAAAGGACCATTAGCTACCAGAACTTTAGCGGCCGTCGTTAATTGTGGATTAGAGAAGGGCTTTGTGGCTGGATGTAATGCCGAACAGGAGGCTTTTGCTTATTTATTCAACAACGAAGCGCAGGAAGGGATGAGTGCTTTCCTCGAAAAACGCAAACCTCAGTGGTAAACGTAACCCAATTATACAATATATTATGAGCCATCTGGATAGATTTAAGAACATTAGTGTCATTGGTGCGGCTGGCAAAATGGGCAGTGGTATTCTACTCATGAATGTTTTACACGCCACTAAGTTGATGCACCATGCACCTTATTTGGGACAAACCTTTGTTATTAATGCCATTGATCAAAACTTTGAACGTTTGCTGGGATTAATGAATTACCTGAAAGAGCAACTGCAGAAGTGGGCTGAAAAAAACATTGTTGAGCTGCGAAAGCTCTATGCTAACCGGGCTCATCTCATTGATAATAAAGACATCATTGAGGCGTTTGTGTTTGAAGCACTATCGTTAGTGAAACCATCAATAAATATGGAGGCTGCTTATCATTCTACCTTGGTTTTTGAAGCCATTATTGAGGATGAGACGATTAAGTCATCTGTTTTGAAACAAATCAATGACAATAATCCACATGAACCATTTTTCCTAACTAACACAAGTGCTATTCCCATTGAGGTACTGAATCAGAAAGCACAATTGGATGGACGCATCATTGGCTGTCATTTCTATAATCCGCCGGCTGTACAGAAGCTGATCGAAGTGGTTGAGTTGAAAGACGGCCATCCTGAGTTGAGTAAAATAGTGGATGGTTTTGCCAGGCACATGGATAAACTCATCGTGCCTTCTTTCGATGTGGCAGGTTTTGTTGGCAATGGCTTTTTCATGCGCGAGATATTGTTTGCCGAGAAAATGTATAATGATCTGCGAAAAGAACTGGATGCACAACAGGCTTTGCTGATTACCGATAAGGTCAGTCACGAGCTGATGATGCGCCCCATGGGTATCTTTCAGTTGGTCGACTATGTCGGTATCGATGTCTGTGTGTTGATTATGAAGGTGATGAATACTTACCTCGATGAAGAGATAGTCAGTCCATTACTAACCAGTCTTTTGGAAAAAGGGGTAAGGGGAGGACAACATCATGATGGCTCCCAAAAAGAGGGTTTGTTCAGGTACGAAAAAGGCCGTCCGGTTGAATTGTATGATATCGATGCCGATAAGTATGTAGGCATTGAAACACCTGCTTTGGAAGCTGATGAATACTTATCCGTACGAACAAAAGTTTACTCCTGGAATCAGTTGAGCCGCTCTAAATATCGGGAGCAGCATCTGAAAGAAACCTTTGAGCAGCTAGCCGGTGAATACAGTCGAGGTGCCCGACTCCTGAAGACATATATGGCAGCCATGAAAGCTTTAGGTCTTCAACTGAAGGAGGATGGTGTCACTGCATCCACCGATTATGTCAATGCCGTGATGATGAATGGATTTTATCACTTGTACGGACCCGTTAACGATTATAATTTTTAAGCCATGCAAAAACGTGTTTTTATAGTAGCCGGATATAATACGATCTCGCTGGGGAGCGGACGTTCGGAGTTCAATCCTAAAAAAGAAAACCCGGGACTGGCGCATTACATACAGGAGGCAGGACGAAATGTACTAGAGCGTATTAACGGGGCAGAACATGTGGACGAAAGCGTTATTGGTAACTTCATTGCTTCTCGTTTCAATAATCAGGCGCATTTGGCGGCTTTTATCCCATCTATTGATGAGAAATTGAAATACAAACCTTCCGTTAGAGTCGAAGGCGCCTGTGCTTCCGGAGGGTTGGCTGTGATGACGGGCGTGAAGTCTATACTCGCTGGCACAGCGGAGGTGGTGCTGGTGGTTGGTGTGGAAGTTCAGAATACAGTGAAAGCCATGTATGGTGCCGACTTCCTGGCTCAGGCGGATTATTATCCGAAACGAAAAGATGGACATGCCTATTTCTTTCCGGGAAAATTCAGCGACCGGGCTGGTGCTTATGCCAATGCCTATGGCGAAGAATACATGCGTAAAGGCCTGGCTAAATGGTATGTCAATTGTGTGGAGAATGCACGCCTGTGTGAAACAGCTCAGGAATATGAGAATAAAAGTGATAAACTGATGGAAACGGGATTGCTGCCTCCCGATGGAAGCCGTTTCGTGGATCATCTTAATTATACCGACTGCTCCAAGGTGTCGGATGGAGCTTCGGCCATTGCTATCGTTTCTGAGGAAGGATTAAAGCGCACCGGCATTCCGCTGAATGAGGCTATTGAACTGGTTGGTTTTGCCCAGGCTGAGGATAATATCATGGAAGAACCGGCTGACCCATTGGAATTAAGTACTACCAAAGCTGCTGTAAACAGAGTGTTAAGCATGGCTGGCATCGGAAAAGAGCAGCTTGCAACTGTGGAAACGCACGATTGCTTTACCATTGCCGGCGTATTGGCAACCGAGGCCATTGGTTTTGCAGCTAAGGGTAAAGGAGCAGCATATGTGGCTGAAGGCAACACGGCACGTAATGGCACTATCCCTTTTAATACCACAGGCGGACTGATTGCCTGGGGACATCCAACCGGAGCCACAGGTGTGCATCAGGTGGTGACCATATGGGAACAGCTAACAGGTCAGGCGGGGCAGGCACAAATCAAGGTTCCTAATAATAAACCTTACGGAATGACAGTGAATATGGGCGGCAATGATAAGACGGTGGTAAGCATGGTATTTAAACAATGTAAATAAAAATCTCCCTAATCAAATAACTAAAGACAAATGAATTTCCAATTAACAGAAGAGCAAATAATGATTCAGCAGGCTGCCCGTGATTATGCGCAGCGCGAGCTGATACAGGATGTGATTGAACGGGATGAGAAAGCGATTTATCCCACAGAACACATCCGTAACCTGGCTGAACTGGGTTTTCTGGGGATGCTGGTCGACCCACAATACGATGGTGGCGGCATGGATACAGTGTCTTATGTACTGGCCATGGAAGAGCTTTCCAAAGTAGATTCTTCGGTGGGTGTCATCATATCGGTTAATAACTCACTGGTGTGTTTCGGATTAGAGAAGTACGGTACCGAAGAGCAGAAAGAGAAATATCTCAAACCACTGGCCAGGGGTGAAGTAACTGGTGCCTTCCTGTTGTCTGAACCCGGTGCGGGTTCGGATGCCACTTCGCAGCAAACCAAAGCCATTGATATGGGTGATCATTACCTGGTGAATGGCGTTAAAAACTGGATCACCAATGGCCATACTGCCTCAGTTTATTTGTTGATTGCACAAACAGATCCGGCTAAAGGCCATCATGGCATCAATGCCCTGATAGTCGATCGACATGCCGAAGGAATTACGGTTGGCCCGCATGAAAACAAAATGGGGATGCGCAGTTCAGACACCCATTCGGTGCAGTTTACCGATGTAAAAGTGCCGAAGGAGAATCGCATTGGTGAAGATGGTTTCGGCTTTAAGTTTGCCATGAAAACGCTGGAAGGTGGGCGGATTGGTATTGCATCTCAAGCGTTGGGTATTGCTTCCGGGGCTTACGAGCTGGCGCGTAAATATGCCATGGAACGAAAGACTTTCGGGAAGCCGATCATCAGGCACCAGGCTATTGCTTTTAAACTGGCCGATATGGCCACTGAGATTGAAGCCGCCAGATTCCTTTGTCTGAAAGCAGCCTGGCTCAAAGACCAGGGACAACCGTATGGCATTGCCAGTGCCATGGCCAAACAATATGCGGCCGATATGGCTATGCGTGTAACCACCGAAGCAGTGCAGATTCATGGTGGATACGGTTATGTGAAAGAGTACCATGTGGAGCGTCTGATGCGCGATGCCAAGCTGACACAGATTTATGAGGGAACTTCTGAGATTCAAAAGGTTGTGGTGTCCCGAGCCATTGAAAGCGGCAATATTTAATTATCTAAAAACAAGGATTATGAGAGTATTAGTTTGCATGAGTTATATACCTGATACAACAACCAAAATACGCTTTAGGGAAGATAATACTCAACTCGATGATACATCCATCCAATGGGTGATTAATCCATGGGATGAACTGGCATTGACACGTGCAGTGGAGTTGAAGGAAGATGCAGGTACACCTGTGGATGAGGTGGAGATAGTAATGGTAGGAGGCGTACGGTGCGAACCCATCCTCCGCAAAGGACTGGCCATTGGCGCTGACAAAGCAACCCGGATTGATGTAGAACCGCTGGATGCCTTTCAGACAGCCACTCAGCTGGCAGCTTATATGCAAGGAAAAGATTGTGGGTTTATTGTTTGCGGCATTGAGTCGGGCGATTACAACGAGGCGGCCGTTGGCGGTATGCTGGCCGAACTGTTGGATTATGCTTCGGTGTCTTCGGTATCATCTGTTCAGTTTGATGGTGTAACACCCATCTACCAGCGCGATGTGGCCAATGGTAAGGAGCAGGTGAAAGTGGATGGGCCGGCTGTACTCATTGTGCAGAAAGGATTCGCCCGTGTGCCTAAAATCCCCAATATGCGTGGTATTATGACGGCCAGAAGCAAGCCGCTGGATGTGATTCCAGCCATTCAAGCGGAACCTTTAGTAGAATTTGTTGAGTATGCTGCTCCACCATCAAAAGGAGGAGTGAAGATGCTTAACACGCCGGAAGAGTTAGTTCGAAGCCTGAGTGACGAGGCGAAACTCATTTAACACACCAAAAAGAAATCGCCAGAAGCAATCACACCATTATTAACATCTTAAATCAGGACTATGTCAATACTCGTATATATCAGAAATGTTGGGGGCCAACTCAAGAAACAAAGCCTTGAACTAACCGCTTATGCCAAAGCAATGGCTGATGCCTTAAACCTTGACGTAACAGGCTTGGTAATTGGTACAATAACTGATGATGAATTGAATAAATTAGGCAATTATGGTATGAGCCGCATACTTAAAGCAAACGATGAAAAGTACAATCAGCGGGTGAACAGGGTTTATACACGCATTGTGGAGCAAGCAGTCAAAGAGGTGGATGCTAAATACATTTTGTTTCCCGATAATGCTCAGGGAAAAGCCATTGCACCTCGGTTGTCGGTACGTTTAAAAGCTGGATTTATTCCACAGGTATTGGATTTGCCTTCGTCTTATGAACCTTTCACTGTTAAAAAGAGAGCTTTTACCGGAAAGGCTATTGCAACGGTCACAGCCCATACCGGGCGAGTTATCCTGACGCCCATGCTCAATAGCTTTGGTTTGCGGGAAAATGCTCAGGACCTGGAAATACAAAGCTTCGAGCCACATATTGAAGAGCCTAATTCGCGGTTGGAACTGGTTGGTAAACAGTTGAGCGAAGAAGGAGTGCAGCTGGCAGATGCCGATATTGTTGTAAGTGGAGGACGTGGTATGCGCTCATCAGAGAATTTTGCGATGCTGGAGGAACTGGCTGCCACGCTGGGAGCCGCCACTGCCTGTAGTCGACCTGTGGCCGATGATGGCTGGCGCCCGGCAGATGAGCACGTAGGGCAAACCGGTAAAATTATTGCGCCAAACATCTATTTTGCCATTGGCATATCCGGGGCCATTCAGCATGTGGCCGGGGTGAGTGGTGCCAAATGTATTGTGGGCATTAACTCCGACCCCGAAGCGCCCATTTTTGAGGTGGCCGACTATGGTATGGTGGGAGATGCTTTTCAGATTATTCCGGAGCTGAATGCCTTGTTCAAGAAGCATATTCAAGAGGATAAGTAACGATTAAGAAGAAAGTTGTACTGCTTAAATTAATTTATAACTACTGCCTTCTGACTGACAACTAGCAAACTATGTTTATGAATCAGCTTGTTTTTACAATTATTCTCATTGCCGCCATTGCAATCTTGCTACGTTCATTCTGGCAGATACGAGCAAATTTTGCTCTTACCCGTGATGTGGCGTTTGATGGCCAGGTGATGAAACGTCTGCGTTTAACCGCAAAAGTTGCTTTGGGACAAACTAAAATTCTGCGTAAACCATTCATCGGCCTGATGCATGCTCTCGTATTCTGGGGCTTTATTGTGATTACCATCGGAAGCCTTGAGATGGTGATTGACGGGGTGTCAGGCTGGCATCGCTCATTTAGTGTTCTTGGTCCTTTATATACCCTGATAGCTGCCAGCGGCGATATTTTTGCTTATGTGGTGCTGGCCGGAATCATTTTGTTTCTGGCTCGTCGTCTGTTGATGCATGTCAGGCGGTTTGAAGGTGCTGAGCTGACTAAAGCCAATAAAACAGATGCTGCTATTGCACTTGGTTTTATAATGTTACTAATGCTTTCATTGATTGGACTAAATATAACTGATGTATATCTGCATGGCAGTGACTTGCCGGGTACCTATCCCATATCAGCCTGGTTGTTGCCCTATTTCGATTTTTCGACAATAGATGCAAGAGTCATGTACCGGTTTTATTGGTGGACGCACATTTTGCTCATCTTTATTTTTGCTAATTACCTGCCATACTCCAAGCATTTTCATGTGTTCATGTCCTTGCCCAATGTGTTTTTCAGTAACCTGAATCCATTAACCTATCTGCCTTCGATGCCTGAAGTACAAAAAGAAGTGGCGCTGATGCTCAGTGGTAATGCTTATAATGCTGCACCACTGGAACAGCCCCAGCGATTTGGTGTGAAGGATGTGGAGGACATCACCTGGAAAAATTACATGGATGCATTGACATGTACCCAATGCGGGCGTTGTACAGAGGTGTGCCCGGCCAATATTACAGGTAAATTATTGTCGCCACGAAAACTGTTTGTAGATATCCGTGCCCGGATGGATGAAAAAAGTAAGAATGGTTCAGGTAAATTTTTGTTGGGCGATTATATCTCTAAAGAAGAGCTATGGGCCTGTACCACCTGTAATGCCTGTGCACAGGAATGCCCTTTAAATATCAGTCATCCGAACCTGATAATGGATATGCGTCGTTACCTGGTGCTGGAAGAGGGCGATGCACCGGATGAGCTCAACGCTATGTTTGCCAATATCGAAAATAACGGGGCACCCTGGAAGTATTCGGCCGAAGACCGTCTGAAATGGACAGAGGCCTAATGTATTTTAATCGTAAATCTCACACATGACAAAGATAGATGTGCCGATAATGGCAGAAGTAAGCGCACAAGGGCATCAGCCAGAATACCTGTTTTGGGTTGGTTGTGCCGGTGCATTTGATAAACGTTACCAGAAAGTGACGCGCGCTTTTGCGCAAATACTCAATGCGGCAAATATTGATTATGCCGTTTTAGGCACTGAAGAAACCTGTACGGGCGATCCGGCCAAACGGGCTGGTAACGAAATGCTTTTTCAGATGCAGGCTATGCAGGTCATTGAAACGCTTAATGGCTATGGTGTGAAAAAGGTCATTTGTACTTGTCCACACTGTTTCAATATCATCAAAAACGAATATCCCGAACTGGGAGGCGACTACGAAGTCATCCATTATTCAGCGTTTATACAACAACTGGTTGACAGAGATCAGATTAAGGTGAATCTGGAAGGTTTGAAGAATAAACGTATAACCTATCACGATCCCTGCTACCTCGGACGCGGAAATGGTATTTACGAAGCACCGCGTAAGGTAATTAACCATTTTAATATTGATTACCGGGAGATGAAACGGACCAAGAGCTTTTCGCTTTGCTGTGGGGCTGGTGGGGCGCAAATGTTCAAAGAAGCCGAGAAGGGGCAAAAGGAAGTGTATGAAGAACGTACATCAGATGTGCTGGCAACAGGTGCCAATATTGTGGCTACGGCCTGTCCGTTTTGCATGACCATGCTAACGGATGGGATCAAATTTGCCAACAAGGAAGAGGAAGTCATAAATATGGATATTGCTGAGCTCATTGCTCAAAACCTTATGGAATAAACCGGATTCAGCTATGGAAACCATCTACCAATCAAAAAATAAGATCAGGATTGTAACGGCTACCTCATTGTTTGATGGGCACGATGCGGCTATTAACATCATGCGCCGTATCATGCAGGCATCAGGGGCTGAAGTGATTCACTTGGGGCATAACCGTTCTGTTTTAGAGATTGTAGACTGTGCCATACAGGAAGATGCGCAGGCCATCGCAGTAACTTCCTACCAGGGTGGTCATATGGAATTTTTTAAGTATATGTTTGACCTCCTGCAAGAAAAAGGAGCCGGACATATCCAGCTGTTTGGTGGAGGTGGAGGTGTTATTCTTCCTCACGAGATTGAGGAGCTGCATCAATATGGCATTGCAGGCATCTTTTCACCAGATGATGGTCGTTCCATGGGCTTGCAGGGCATGGTGAATCAGTTATTAAAAAAAGCTGATTACAACCTGGCCGAATTGAACTTGATTAAAAGGCTGCCAGTCTTTAGTGATACCCTGAGTCTGGCAAGATGCTTTACCCTGCTGGAGATGGGCAATACGCATGCGCAGAGTATTCAATCATTGTTGTTGGAAGTGACTGATCATACATCTATACCTGTTATTGGTATCACCGGGACAGGCGGCGCTGGTAAATCCTCGTTGATAGATGAGCTGGTACGACGCCTGCTAATCGATGCGCCAGCCTTGCAAATAGCCATTGTGTCCATCGACCCAAGTAAACGAAAATCAGGCGGAGCCTTGCTTGGTGACCGTATTCGCATGAATAGCATTCACCACGAGAATGTGTTTATGCGCTCCATGGCAACGCGTCAGACAGGACAGGCCATTGCGGCTCACCTGAAAGAAGGAGTGGAGTTGCTGAAAGCTGCCGGAGCCGATCTGATCATATTAGAAACCTCGGGCATTGGCCAGGGCGATTCACAGATAATTGATTACAGTAATATGGCGCTTTATGTGATGACACCCGAGTTTGGAGCACCATCACAGCTGGAAAAAATTGACATGCTTGATTTTGCAGATTGGGTAGTTATCAATAAATCAGACAAGCAAGGGGCTGATGATGCTTTGCGAGATGTGAAGAAACAGGTGCAACGCAATAAACAGCTGTGGAATCAACCCACAGAGGAGATGCCTGTGTATTTGACGAATGCATCCCATTGTTTTGATGCTGGTGTTAATCACTTTTACCAAGCTTTAACAGCTCAACTGGAGAAGGATTTTCCGTCTCTGAAAATTAAGCAGGCAGACTTCAGTAGGCGAGAATCGGGATTGCACACCATTATACCCACTAACCGGGTACGTTACCTGGCTGAGATTAGTGAAACGGTGCGGAGCTATAATAAGGAGGCTGAAGAGCAGGCTGATGTGGCTGGCAAACTCTGGGCTTTAAAGCAAAGCGCTTGTTTAATCAAGCAGGAAAGTGATGCTGTTCAAACTCTGGGTGAGACGATTGAGTATTGGGAGAATAAGCTGTATCTTGAAAACAAAGCTTTGATAGAACATTGGGATGAGTTGATACAGTCTTACAAACAGAAGGAGTTTGTATTTAAACCGCGAGATAAAGAGATACGCATTCAAACGTATACAGAGTCTCTATCGCATTTGAAGATTCCTAAAATTGCGGTGCCGAAGTATAGCAACTGGGCCGATATTTTACGTTGGCAATTGAAAGAGAACTTTCCCGGATTGTTCCCATTTGCTGCAGGCGTATTTCCATTCAGGCGCGAGTATGAAGACCCAACCCGCATGTTTGCCGGCGAGGGAAGTCCCGAACGTACTAACAAGCGCTTTCATTACTTGTCGGCTGGTCAGCCGGCCCGACGCTTATCCACCGCCTTTGATTCTGTAACGCTCTATGGTGAGAATCCAGATGTCCGTCCTGATATCTATGGCAAAGTGGGGAACTCAGGTGTTTCTATTGCCACTTTGGACGATGTAAAGAAGCTCTATTCTGGGTTTGATTTATGTGCTCCTCTCACATCGGTGAGCATGACCATTAATGGACCCGCGCCTGTATTGATGGCTTTCTTTTTGAATGCGGCCATCGATCAGCAGTGTGAGCAATACCTGGAAGCACATCAGCCAGCCTTACTGACGAAACAGAAAGACTATGTGCAATACAATGGGACACTGCCGGATGGTAGCGATGGACTTGGCTTGAAGCTTTTGGGGGTGTCGGGCGATCAACTGTTGGATACACATGAGTATGAACAGTTAAAAAACGAAGCACTGTGCGCTGTTCGTGGTACTGTGCAGGCTGATATTTTAAAAGAGGACCAGGCGCAGAATACCTGCATCTATTCGGTGGATTTCTCATTAAAGATGATGGGCGATGTGCAGGAATATTTCATCAAAAATCAGGTGCGTAATTTTTATTCGGTTTCCATCTCGGGCTATCACATTGCCGAGGCCGGCGCCAACCCGGTCACTCAGCTGGCCTTCACATTGGCTAATGGCTTTACCTATGTGGAGTATTATTTGTCGCGTGGTATGCATATCGATGCCTTTGCGCCTAACCTGTCTTTTTTCTTCTCAAATGGCATCGATCCTGAGTTCTCGGTCATTGGACGTGTGGCTCGTTTAATATGGGCAAAGACCATCAAGTATAAGTATGGAGGGAATGAAAAATCACAGAAACTGAAGTATCATATACAAACATCGGGTCGCTCACTGCATGTGCAGGAGATTGAGTTTAATGATATTCGCACAACCTTACAGGCCTTGTATGCGATTTATGACAACTGCAACTCTTTGCATACGAATGCCTACGACGAAGCCATTACAACACCCACAGAGGAGTCGGTGCGTCGTGCCATGGCGATACAAATGATTATTAATCACGAGCTGGGTCTTAACAAAAACCAGAATTCATTGCAGGGTGCTTTTATTATTGAGGAGCTAACCGAGCTGGTAGAGGAAGCTGTATTACTGGAGTTTGAGCGCATCAACGCACGAGGAGGCGTTTTGGGAGCCATGGAAACCAATTACCAGCGAGGTAAAATCCAGGAAGAGTCGCTGCATTATGAGCGGGTTAAAAATACAGGTGAACTGCCATTGATTGGCGTGAATACCTATTTGTCTAAAAGTGGTTCGCCAACCATTTTGCCACGTGAAGTAATTAGAAGCAGCGAAGAGGAAAAGCAGCAGCAACTGGATGCACTTCATCAGTTTCATCAGCATCATAAAGAACAGTCAGGTAATTGCCTTGAACGATTAAAGGAAGTAGCTTTAAGTGATGGCAATATTTTTGAAGAACTGATGGAAACGGTGAAGTATTGTTCGCTTGGTCAGATTACACAAGCTTTGTATGAGGTGGGAGGACAGTATCGACGAAATATGTAAGTGCTCTGTACAGCGCCATTTGGCTAAAAGATTAATTAAGTAGCATAAGTGTTGGCAAGGTAATTGCAAAGCTTGTACCTCAAATATATTAAAGAACTGTGCCCAATGCGTAGATTGTTGTTGATTATATCCATTTCTTTTGTTTCACTGGTTCAAATTGTTGCGCAAATTAATGTACCTCAACCAGTGACTCTAAAAAGAGCGCAGATTCCTTACAGCGATATGGATTCCTGGTGGTCCAGACATGTTACAGAATCAAGATTGATAGGCGGAAGTGAAGTCATCTATTTCGAACCGGGACCTGATGATGCGCGTTTTCAAAAAATAGAAGGCACCATTGAACACCTTACCCCCTGGGCTACTTCAAATGTAAAGGCAGAGGTGGGAGTGAGGGCTGCCAATCAATCAGTTTTTCGCGAGAAGCGAGGAGATGGTTATTGTGCCCGGCTGGAGACTAATCTCAAGAAAGTAGTTGTACTAGGCATCGTCAACGTGAAGGCCATTGCCTCAGGAAGTATCTTTACGGGCAGCATGGTTGATCCCATAATTGAACCGAATAATCCCCGCCATAACACCCTGATGGGTATACCTTTTAATGAGGCTCCTTCGGCTTTGTCATTTGATTATAAATTGATTGCCGGGCAGCAGCGTTTGCAGGCCACTGGTGGATTCTCCGTAAAAAAAATAGCTGGAGCCGATAAATCAGAAGTATATATGCTTTTACAAAGCAGAAAGGAAAATCCGGATGGTAGCCTGACGGTTAAGCGCGTAGGTACAGCCTGGCAACGATTTGAACAATCGAAGATGCAATGGATTAATAATTATCAAATACCGGTAGTTTATGGTGATGCCAGTCAGCAACCAGGATTTAAGCCCTACATGAATCTGATCTCGGATGCTGATCCCTATTATGCCATCAATAGCAAAGGACAAAAAGTGGGCTATGTTGAGAGTGGGTGGAGTAATAACGCCGATGACATTACGCATATTATCATTGTATTTTCAGCCAGTTATGAAGGCGGTGCATATATTGGATCGCCTGAAAGTAAGTTATGGATAGATAATATTCAGCTTATTTATGATTGATTAACAATTACTTGGTCTTACTGTCATGGCAATGGTATGTTATTTGTTTTTACCTAATCACAATAACATAACATTAAATCATGCTTAAATTAGATTTCAACAAACTACCTGTAACGCCCTTATTTGGTAGTCGTTACAATAATTTCAAAGCAGTCAGTAAAGATCGTGTAATTGATAAGGACTATCGTTTAAAGTATGCTCTGAGCAAATCCATTTCTGCGCTCATGAGCTTGACTTACCCACTGGAGAACAGGCGATACAATAAGCGTGTAGCACCATTGTCTGTTGGCGACGATCCGGTATTTATATTAGGTCACTGGCGCAGCGGTACTACTTTCTTGCATAACGTACTATCCAAGGATAAACAGTTCGGGTACAACACAACATATCAGACTATCTTTAGTAATGCGATGGTTTGGGGGCAACCTTTCTTTAAGAGTATCATGCAAACCATTATGCCCGATCGCCGACCAACTGATAACCTTGAGTTAAAACCAGATCAGCCTCAGGAAGAAGAATTTGCATTTAGTAATGTAATGCCTGTCAGCTTCTATAATTTCTGGTTTTTTCCTAAACAAACCATGGAATATTGCGATAAGTATCTGTTATTTAATAGTATTACGCCAGAAGAAAAGACACAATTCAGAGAGGAGTTTATACGCCTGATAAAAACATCTCTTTACAATTCCGGAGGAAAACGGTTTTTATCAAAGAATCCGCCACATACAGGACGGGTAAAAGATTTGCTGGAAATATTTCCCAATGCCAAGTTTATCTATCTGGTGCGTAATCCTTATACGGTTTTTGAATCCACAAAAGATTATTTCAGTAATGTGATAAAACCATTGATGCTGCAGGATTTTAGTGATGAAGAGCTGGAGGAAAATATACTGAAGATTTATCAGCTGATGGCTGAAGCTTATGAACGCGATAAGCAGCTAATACCTGTTGGTAACCTGTACGAATTAAGATTTGAAGATTTTGAAAATGATGCATTTAATTTAACCAATGATATTTATAATAGGCTTAACCTGGGCGGCTTTGAGGAAGCGTCAGGGGACATCAAAGAATATATTGACAAGAAGAGAGGGCATAAAAAAAATAAGTATGCTTATGCCGCATCAACCATTGATAAAGTTAATGAGCATTGGAGGTTCGCTCTTAAGCAATGGGATTATGATGTATTGTAAGTAAAAAAATAAATAAAAACGGAGCGATGAATAAGCATATTACATTTCATAATCATAAAGTCAATCAGCGAGACAGAAACAAGATGAATGGGCATAAGAGCCTTGTTATATGGATGTCGGGGCTAAGTGGCTCAGGTAAGTCAACGTTGGCAGGCGATGTAGAACAGGCTTTATGGGAAAAGGGCATTAGAACATACATACTGGATGGCGATAATATCCGTTCAGGCTTGAATAATGACTTGGATTTTAGTGATGAGGGGCGGCAGGAGAATATTCGCCGCATAAGTGAAGTGGCTTCACTCATGTGCGATGCAGGTATGGTGGTTATTTCGGCATTTATATCGCCATTCAAATCCGATCGTGAAAAGGCCAAAGCTATTATTGGTGATGATCAATTTATAGAGGTGTTTGTCAATACGCCACTTGAAGTGTGCGAGCAGCGCGATCCCAAAGGACTATATAAGAAAGCACGAGCAGGAGTCATTCCTAATTTCACTGGTATCAGCTCAACATTTGAGGCACCTGAAAATGCGGATATTGAAGTAAGGAACCATTTGAATAGCCGCTATTCATCATGTCAACAGGTAGTTAATTTTATCGAAGACAGGATTGTAGAAAGCAAAAACTATATAGTACAGCACGGGTAGGTGTACCCGTGTTTTTTTGAATAAGGCATTAGTTATTTTTACCTGGAGTAACTGGTAACCAAAAGGAGAAGGAGGTACCATTTCCCTTTGATGATTCTATGGTAATGTCACCATCCATCAGGCGCATTAGTTTTTTGCATATGGCAAGGCCAAGTCCTGTTCCTCCATAAATGGCATCTTTCCCTTCAACTGCTTTATGAAAAGCTTCGAAAATGCGCTCTTGCTCACTGTCGTCAACACCAATGCCGCTATCGCTTATTTCGAAATGAAGATTTGAAGCATTGGCATAACATTTTAAACTGATAATACCTTCTGCTGTAAATTTGAAGGCGTTCTCAAGTATATTAAAGATGACTTCTTTTATCCTGACATCATCGATCAATAGTGTTTTTTGCATAATATCATTCTGCAAGTTCATCAACACTTGCACCTTATCAGTCTTTTTTAAATCGCAGTATGCCTCCACTTCTTTAAATAATGGTTGAAGTTGGATTTCTCTTTTATTGATGATTAACTGATCAGCTTCAATTTTCGCTAATTCCAGGATATCATCGATTAGCACCGTTAAGGAATAGCTGTTTTTATTGATCAGATTAAGATAATCTGTTTGTTCTTCATGAGAAAAGCCACCTAGAGTTAATAAATCAGAAAATCCAACAATGGCGTTTAGAGGTGTACGAATTTCATGTGACATATTGGCCAAAAAGGCCGTTTTCAAACGATCTGCTTCTTCAGCTTTTTCTTTGGCATCTATTAACTCTATGGTTCGTTCTTCAACAATGTTTTCCAGGTGGTCACGATGCTTAACCAGCTCTTCGTTTTGCACCATAATTTCTTCCTTCTTATCTTCCAATAGCATGTTTACCTTAACCAACTCTTTTGTTCGTATATCAACAGCCTGAACCAATAACTTATTGCGCCGTTTTATGGCATACAATCTGTAAAGGTGAAAGGCTGTAAAACCAATTACTAATAGGATTACAACAAGAGCCCAAAACCAAAATGTCAGGTAGTAAGGAGGAGGTAAGTGTATCTTTAATTCTGCGGTTACATCTTCAAACCATATTCCGTCAGCATTAGTACTTTGCAACTGAAAAGTATAATCTCCATATTCAAGGTTTGAATACATCACATGCGATTGCATTGATGAGGCATAAGTCCAGTTGGTATCACGCGGAAGAATTCTATAACGATATTGAATACTTTGAGGTGATGCATAATCAAATGCAGAAAAGGATATTTCAATATCTTTCTGTTGGTGGTTTAAAACTATCTGCGTTCTATTCCAAATGGGCTCAGTATCATCAATATTTGAATCGTTAATTAGTGATTGACCATTAGCCAGGATATTAGTGATCTTAAGTTTAGGTTTATAATTGCTATGAATGATGTTATCAGGATGAAAGAAGCTCATGCCATTATTGGTTCCGAAAAACATCTCTCCACTTCTCGATTTAAAATAAGCATTTACAGCAAATTCACTGGAAACCAATCCATCCGCTTCATTGTAATTGGTAAATTGATTGTCTTGCTTATCAAAGCACGAAAGGCCATTGTTAGTGCTAATCCACAAACGACCATTTTTATCTTCAAGTATTCCCCATGTAATATCGCCAGCCAGCCCTTGAGCAGTTGTGTAGGTCTCAAACTTCTGCGTCTTATTATTATAAGTGCTTATACCTCCTCCTTTGGTTGCAAACCATAGTGTTCCATCTTTTGACAAGTGGATGCAATTAACAAAGTCACTTTTCAATCCATAATTCTCTTCATCAGATATTACGAACGACTGAAATTGCTCTGTTAACCGATTGTACTTAACGATGCCATTTATAGTACCAAACCAGAAGTTACCATCCCTATCTTCAGCGATATCCCATATTCGTTGATTTAATGCATGATTGGCAATAGAATCGTTACATTTTAAGCTTTTGATGTTACCATTGTGCAACGAATCTTTATGTACAATATTAAGTCCCTGAAATCCCAACCATAAATAACCATCGTTATCCTCGTAATAAGCACTAATTAACCATCCAGCTATCCCTCTTTCCGCTATATCTTTATTTTGCAGAGTGTATTGGTGTTTGACACTCATGTCACTGTAATCGACCTTATACTTGTTTAGTTCAATGTCTCCAATGATAAGACCATCACCATCTTTACGTATCTGATAGATCTTTCGATCTGTTATGTAACCTTTGTTCTTATCCAGGCGTGTTACAACCTTTGTCTGTCTGTTGTATATATTCAGCCCTTCATCGGTAGTGCCAATCCAAAGGTAGCCTTTGGCATCTTCATAGATCGACCGTACCTTATTACTTGATAAACTGTTCGCATCATAGGGGTGATGTTGCAATACATCAAATTTCTGCTTTTCGGGTTTGAAAAAGTTGACACCTGCTGATAAGCTTGGTATCCAGAGTGTCCCGGATTCATCTTCGGTTATTTTCTCATCATGTCGGAAATCTGGGTATATGGAATGTTGATTAATTGGATCGTGTTGGTAGATCTGTATTTGTTGGCAAGTGGAATCAATAAGGCCAATAAAATTATAGCCTATGAGCCAGCAGCGGTTTTTGCTGTCAATTTTAAAATTCGTTATTCCATTAGTTGGAATTGAATATGTCTTCGAAAATTTATGGTGATGAGTATTGGTGTTATTTGCAATATCGTGCATGTAAACCCCACCATTGTGATACCCCACAAGCAGATGTCCATTATATTCAGTTACGCATCGTGGTCTGACATAATCCAATTCATTGTGTTCATCCAATGAGAAATCTATCTTTTCCAGAACGATATCATCCTGATTGCTATAATTCAAGCGATAAGCTCTTTTATCAGATACAAACCAGGTATTGCCGTCTGTAGAGGACGCAATAGTTCTGATACCTGTGATTCTGCTATTTACGTACTGTTCAATCGAACTGCTGATAATTGAATGAATATTACCCGTTTCAGTATATTTGAACGAACTAACTAAATCGCCATCTTTGGTGTACCCCCAAATCGTACCCTCGCTATCTTCAATGAGCTTATAATAATAGCGCATAACTCCATTGAGGTAATCCTGGGCAACTAAAAAGCGTCCCTTGCCACTTTTTAAATCAATTATACTTATGCCAAGGTGTGGATGCGTAATCCAAATATTTCCTGAACTATCGATAAAAAATTGTCTTATTTCGCGTTCATTTAGTATGTTATTTGTCAGCGTATCATCAGTCATGTAAGGATGAAAAGTTTGCGTGCTATGCCTGAATACATTTAAACCTTGTCGTGTAGCAATGAGCAAACTGTCACGGCTAAAAGCATAAATATCACTAATGCTATTTGAAGATATGCTTAGCTCATCGTTGCTGTTGTGCTTAAAGACCAAAGTCTCATATCCGTCAAATCGGCACAGTCCGTTTTCTGTTCCAATCCAGATAAAACCATTATCATCCTGGGTGATACATGTAGCTGCATTCGAGGGTAATCCTTCGTTGAAGGTGAGGTGATTAAAGTGTATGCTACTTTGCGACCAGCACAGGTTATTGTGCAGTTGTACCCCCAACAGAATAAATATTAGAACTACTCGAATGTACATAGGCTTGCTTTGCCTAAATATAATAATTTAGTGGTATAAATGTTTCACAATATCCTGAATAAAAGGAGTTTGTTTTTAAATGCTGATTTTGTGCCAGTAACCTACAAGGCAGATACGGCAAGCCGATTGACGCAAAGTGGTCTCTTTTATTACAAATATTTAAATGAGTCAATGCTGAAAATTAGCAGGCTACCTTTTGTTTGTCTTGCTCAATTTTTAGAAGCTGTATTTCGAAGCTTCTGATGGATTGAGCTCTTAATAGGTCAGTGCCATTTCCATTATATTGAGGACAGAACCAACGCCGCCCACAAAGAACTCCCCGTAATAGCTTGATGTGGCTACAATGGCCATGTGGGTAGGTGCTTTATCTATTTGGTTCAGGTTGTAATTGATAGAAACAGTTTCTTCACTATCTTTCGGATACTGTCCGTTAAGTACAATTTCTGCTTCTCCTATCACTACCGCTCCAACAGGTAAATGTGTTACAGGATCAAATTCGCCGGTATCATTGGCTACATGCAATACTTTGATCCAGATATGGCCAATGTCCTCATCGCCTTTACCTAGTGGGATACCATCTGCTGCTTCTTCATTGATGGCTGGAGAATATTCAAACAGGCAGCTTAACTGCTTTGGTCGTCCGGCAAAAGGCCTACCGAACTTAACGCTTTGAGCAGGATTACTGATGTTGGTTACAAAATCGCCAATAAAAATATTTCCGGCAGCAATGGGTGTTCCGGCAATGCCTCCCAAAAAGCCCATGTCAACCGTTTCGAGTCTGGCTCCCTGATAGCTTCCTGCATTATCTATTGGAATGGTATTACTATCGCTTAATGTAACAACACCTTCATTACCTGTACACCAGTAGCGCGGTGTGCTTTCAGGATAGGGATTCCACACCTTGCCAACCATATGCCATTCGGTAAACAGTTTGTTTTTTAACTCAAGAGCCGGATGAGCTCTCACCAGCCAGGTTTTGGTTTTACCCGAGCCGGCCGTCACTATCAGTTCTGTAGGAGTGCTTAAATTAATCTGGTCGTTAACCTGCCATTCACAAGTGGCACCATCACTCAAACGAATGTCACTAATGGTTAATGCTGACAAATCAGTAACATTCACGTTGATGTCAATAAAACCATTTATCTGATCCACGGTTATGTCAGCAATCTCTGTTGTACTCCCATCAACCTGTTCTGCCAGAAGCAGTGCTTCAATATCCGCATCATCCTGTCCGGGTGTTCCTTCGCCGTACTCCACCGATAAACTCCAATCTTCAACGATATCGCGGTAGCTTACTTTGATACTTACCTCAGCTGTAAAGTCTTTGATTGCTGATGGATCGGGATCATAGGTGGCGTCAGGCGGAGCCAGTTTTAAACCGGTAACGGTAATGTTATTAAGATCACTCCCATTTACAACAAAGGCCTTGGCAGTGCGTTTCTCAGCATCAATCAGTTGGTTGCCAACCTGGTTGTCAATTCTGAAGTAGCGTTCGATACTTTGTGTAGCTTTGATAGTCCAAACATAGTCCTGGTAGGTACTGATGGTATAAATTGCGCTGTCGCGCAGGTCAATATTTTCAGCTATTTCCGGGTTGATGGTAGCATCTTCGGTAATAGTATAATTCAGTACCTTAACAGCCGCAAGGTCACCTGTTTCTTCCAGCTCAATATCTACTGTTTGGCTCTTACTGTTGATGATGCTGTTACCTTTCTGGTGTTCTACCTCAAAAGAGGTAAACTCGCCGAGTATGGTCGGGTAGGGTATGTCGTTTTCAATACAGGCACTCAAGACTGTAATTAGTATGAAGAAGCAATGTTTGATAAGTTTACTGCCTGGCATAATCAATAATTTTTGTGCTTAGATATAAATTGAAACACCGAACTTAATTGAGAATAAATCAATTTTAAAATTGGCACCTGATGTGGTGAGTGAACCTGTATCAATGCGGTTAAATTCCTGATCAATGTTTCTGAAACTGATGCCAACCACATCAACTGAAACTTCCAGCGCTACATTGTTGTTAATAAATGCGCAAAGGCCTGGTACTACGCCAATTTGCAGCTCGTTAATGGTCTCATAAGTGCCATTCAGGTCGGCGCCTGTACCCGAAACAATTTTACTCTGACCAAAGCCATAGGATAGTTCGGTATCAACGTAAAGTCCAAAACGTTTGCTTTCGCCGATGGCCAGGTAGTTTCTCAGAAAGGCCGTTGAGTAAAACATATGACTCACCGATTCGTAGTCCTTCAGTGTGAGCGAGGTGTTATCATCTATCTTAATATTAAAAGACTTAATTTTGTTAAACGTTCTTTTGTACGAAAACTTACCTCCAATACCTGTATTCTCTCTGAAAGTATACATAAAATAAGGGGTCACTCGAAAGCTGTAGTTACTACCCTCCCAATTTTCGATAAAAAGGAATTTAAAATTATTCTGATCATTGGTCTGGTATGACAGCGTACCTCCGGCCATCCATTGACCTTTGGGCATAAAAACAGGGTTGGTTATGCCTCTGTCAAATTCCTGTGCCTTAGATGTGAAGGTGCTTATTAATAGCAAGAGAGTTATAATAAAGGTTCTAGTCTGCATGATTCATTTTTTCTCTAAAATACATATAATTACAGGTTTTGTCATCAGTTTGGGTGGCGATGGATATCAAATTTCGTTCCAATCTGCTTGCGTTTCTTCAGGTAGTGTATAAGAAAACTGTTTTTTAAGCGTTGGATGATAAAATTCGATATCCCGGGCATGTAACATTAGCCTGGTAGCTTTTTGGCCATAAAGTGGATCGCCAACAATGGCGGTGTTCAGGCCAAGGTGATGGGCTGCATGCACACGCAGTTGATGTGTACGCCCTGTTATAGGTTTAAAAAGAACCTTTGTAAAGCCCTCTTGTCTTTGGATGACCTTCCATTGGGTTAAAGCTTGTTTCCCATGGTTATAGCACACCATCTGACGCGGTCGATCATTCAAGTCAACCCTTAACGGCAGGTTAATTTCCCCTTCATCAGTCTTAAGCACGCCATTAAGTATCGCCACGTAGCTTTTTTTGATGGAGTGTGATAAAAATTGCTTTTGCAGGTGTTCGTGCACCTCCTTAGTCTTGGCAATCAGCATTAATCCCGAGGTAGCCATATCGAGGCGGTGAACAATGAGAGGCCCTGTGGTATCTTTAAACAATGCTTTAGCCTGAATTAGTACAGACTCATCCATCTCCTTGCCTGGCACAGAAAGAAGTCCGGCTGGTTTACTGATAATAGCCAGGTGAGGGTCTTCGTAAAGGATGGTAATTGCAGCTGCTTGATGGTTATTTGTTTTTTCAATATTCAAGCCCTGAAGCATAAATCCAAGAATAGGTTCACATTTACTTTTGCAGGCCGGATAAAAGTAGTTGTGCTTGCGCACGGCGTTCAGGGGCGATGGTCCCCACCAAAACTCAGCCATACAAATTGGATGCAGATGATTCATAAAAGCATATTGCAACAGTTTTGGGGCTGCACAATCGCCCGCTCCCGCAGGCGGTACTTTGACAGGCGTGGTTTGAAAAATTGCGGTTGCACTTTTTTGTTCACCTGTGGCATTTAAAAACACGTAGCTGTCGAATAATTGTTTTTGAACCAGGGCCGATTGTTGCTTTCTCATTTTTTTTAATCGCTCAGCTTCATCGTCAAAGGCTTTAATGGCTATAGCGATCTGTTGTTCTTCTTCGCGCAGCTTCTTTTTAAGCTTGTTGTAGTTGCTTTTTTGTCTTTGACTTTCTCTAATCAGGCCACTTAATGTTTCAGAATTGTTGGTTAAGGCCCGCTTTTTAGCCCGTTCAGTTTTAGCTTGTTTAAGTGCTTGTTTGGCATTGGTAAGTTGTTTGTCGGAGTTTCTTTGGCAATCAATCAGGCGGTCATTTAAGGCCCTTAGCTCAGGCGAATTCAAGAGCTGTTCAATCTGCCTGTTTAGTATATTCAACTGTTCCTCTTCTTTTCTGAAGAAACCATCAGGATGAGTGATGTCGAATACCTGGGGGACGAAATGCTTTTCACTGGCATTATTTTGTTCATTGCCAGAGTAGGCTGCCAGGTAACCAATTTGGCCTGCCGTATTTTTTACCAACAGGATTCCATACATTTTACCTTTAGCCATCTTTTGTGGATTGGGTAAATAGTGTTCAAGGTGTTCTTTGGCTGACAAACACAGCGGGTGAACACTGTAATCGAAAGGATTAGTGAATGCCTGTGGCATGTGAACGCCAGTTGTGTCTTTTAGCCGAATAAAGTGATCCATACTGCTAGGCCTGTTTGCTCCTTTAAATAGCTGGCAAAGTAATTAAAAATATTGATGGCTGACAATCGTCGTTAACGGCTTAAGGTACTGGAAATTTGTTGGTAAAAGGAAGAGGATGTTTTGTTCAATGCTTTTGATGCTAAAATAATGTCCATCTTAATGTTAGCTAACTCTTTACTATCAGAGAAAATGTGTTATTTTTGATTGCTTATCGAAATAACCATGCTTAACAAACGACTATTATTCCTGGCCTTAGTATTGTTTTCTGCTGTTTTTAATGCCATTGGTGAAGGTGATGAATCAGATAGAGAACAATGGATTAAGCGTATCAATGTGCTTACCCGGGAAGTGGGTAATAATATTGATAGTATACAGGAATTGGCCAATCAGCATTTTGTCAACTGTCCCTTAGGTGAAGATGAAGCAGCTGCCTATTACCAGTCTTTTATGGCCGAGGTGTATTATTATATGCAGGATTTGGATAATTCGCTAAAGGCTTATCAGGCATCCTTGAGGTACTTTGGAAATATCAATGATTCGTCGCGTTTTGCAGTGTTATACAATAATATCGGGCTTATTCACTATCTACGCGCCAATTATGATAGTGCTTTGGAGGCCTATTCGCATTCACTGGAGCATGAAAAGTATGATGGCAATAAGGAGGGGATAGCACAATCGTATCAAAATCTGGGTATTATATATGGGAAGTGGGAACGTTACGATCAGGTATACGAATATTACAATAATGCTTTGCTTATATACGATGAACTGGGCAATCATTCAGCGGCTGCTGATGTCAATAATAATATAGCCGTGATTGCCTTACGAATGCAGGATAGTGAAAAAGCTTTTCATCATTATAAAAAAGCCTATGATGCATTTAGTGCTATTGGCGATGAGCAAAAAATGGCGACTGTGGCCACCAACCTGGGGCGACTTTTTGGTACAGACAAGCAATATAACAGGGCGCAGGAGTATTTTGACGCGGCTTTAAAAGTGTTTACCAATTTGGATGATAAAATAGGTTTGGTACACACCTACAGTATGCTTGGCGAAATGTATCTTGAGAGAGGAATGGTGAATGAAGCCATTGAATCTTATGAACAAGCTAACTTTTTTAACCGCAAAGTAGGATTGAGGGAAGTGCAGCTTGACAATCTGAATGAATTATATCAGGTATACAGGCAGTTGGGTAAGTATGAGTTGGCTAACAATGTCTTGGAACAATCTTATGCCCTGAAAGACTCCATATACAACCAGGAGCAGTTGGAGAAATTAATTGCGCTCGAAAAAAAGTATCATGCCGAAAAGGGGCAGAAAGAGCTGGTTATTTTGAAGGCCAAAGAAGAACGAACACGTATGTACATGTGGGGAATTTCACTGTTCTTTCTGTTACTCACGGTGATTGTTCTTATATGGGTGTATGTGCTTAAAATAAAGGAAAAGCAGCGTCGTTTGTCCATGGAACAAAAAGTGCTGCGTACACAAATGAATCCACACTTTATCTTTAATTCATTGTCGGCTTTGCAATGCATTATCATGGAAAACAATAAGGAAGATGCCATTGACTTTGTGGCAGATTTCTCGGGCTTAATGCGCCTGGTATTGCAATATGCCAAAGAGGAGCATATTACTTTAAAAAAAGAAAAGGAAATACTGGACCGTTATATGAGTTTGCAAAACAGACGTTTTGATCATCAGATAAACTATAAGATTGAGTTTGATGAGCACATTGAACTGGAGAATGTACTGGTACCACCCATGTTAACCCAGCCCTTTCTTGAAAATGCGATTGAGCATGGTCAGTTAAATGAAAAGAACAGCTACATACATGTGAATCTCCGTAGAAAAGATGATAAGCTGGAGTTCTCGGTGGAGGATAATGGTATTGGCATAAAAAGCTCGCTTGCTAAAGGCAAGAGTAAAAAACACAAGCATAAATCATTGGCAGTTAGCCTGACACACGAACGATTAAGTTTGTTAAATAATAAAGAAAACCGCAAGGATGTGACACTTAAGATAGAAGATCTATCGGCCTATGGATTAAAAGGCACACGGGTGGTATTTCAGGTGCCTTTTATGACGCTAAACTAAACTACTTTCGACCGAAATCGGCAGGTATCTCACCCCAGTTTTTGGTATCCCACTTGAGGATTTTTACCTTTATTGTATTGTTTTTTAGCCAGTCTTCAGCGCGCCTCACAAGCTCAAACAGTTCCTTTGTTTTGGGCGATTCGGCCAGTTTTGATTTGCATTGTTTTTTCATGACCCATCCAATGGCAATCTTCGAATCGGAATAAATCGGCAGATTAAGCTTGTTCTTCTGTAAATACGATATGCCATGAACCAGAGCCAGAAACTCACCAATATTATTAGTGCCCAGGTTAAACTTTTGGTGAAACAGCTGTCGGCCGTCTTTGGTATATACGCCTTGATATTCCATAACACCCGGGTTGCCGCTGCAGGCAGCATCAACGGCTATACTGTTTGAAATAATCTGGCTATGAGAAGTAACAGGTTTGCTTGTTTTGGCCTTGGAGGCAGGGACTATGTATTTGGCATAACCTCTGCTAAATGCCGTTTGAGCTTCTTCTAAAGTGGCAAAACCCTTAAACTTGGCCGCTGGATAACCTTTTATTTGTGCCTGACACTCGGTCCAGCTGTTATAAATACCAGGATTTGCTCCTACCCAAACTACGTAGTACTTGTTTTTTGCCATGAACAGATGCTATTAGCCCACAAATATAACCCGAAATATTATTCAGTCACAATATCCATTTCTTCAATCAGGTTGTGTGCTCCCGCCAATTTGTCGACTACCAGCAGTACATACCTGATGTCAACACAAATACATTTTTGCAGACGTGACTCATAAGCCAGGTCACTTGTCATGGCCTCCCAGTTGCCATCAAAGGCAACACCAATGAGCTGTCCTTTCCCGTTTAATACCGGACTGCCACTATTGCCACCTGTAATATCATTGCTGGTTAAAAAGCAAACAGGCATTTGTCCATCGGCCAACTGATAAGGACCATAGTCTTTATTTTTAAAGATGATCTTTAGTTGCTCTGGTACCTGAAAATCTGCCAGCTCCTGGTTTTCTTTCTCGATAATGCCACTCAGTGTGGTCAGGTATTTAAACTTTACACCATCCTTGGGTTCATAATCGCCAACGGAGCCGTAAGAGAGCCGCATAGTGCTGTTGGCATCCGGATAGAAAGTTTTCCCTTTATCCTGCTCCATATATCCCTTAATCAGCTGGCGTTGCGAGTCATCAAACTGAAGGAGTAATTTATCATGGATATCCATCATCTGGTAGAGGTAGGAAAGTACCTGGTATGAGAATACAATGGCAGGATCCGCAAAAAGCGCTTCCTCATCAGGATTACTGAACAGCGCCATCACCTCGTCAGCACTGGTAAAGGCTGTTTGCTTGTATAGCGATTTGACAAAGCCGGAGAGATCATCCACATATTTCTTACCAACCAGCTCTTCTACAGGCGGTCTCAGGTTTTCAGGCACTTCTTCCAGATAAAATTGCAACATGGCCTCAAACACTTGTTGGTCTAGTGCTGCGTCGTAATCCTTATAGAGTGATTGAATTGTGTTAGTCAACTCATCCTTAACCGATGTCAAAGAAGCAGCTTCATCTGTTTCCATTAACTCCATAAATAAAGAGCTCGTTTCCAGCGCAAAATTCACTAACTCTGCTCCCTGAAGCATGGTTTCATCGGTAATGGTCTCCGCCAGAGTTAGTTTATTGCCCAGCATGTAGGAGGCCTCTATAATTGATAAAGTCTTGCCATATTGGTTCAACAGTACAGAATCCTTTTGAATCCAGTTATTAAAAGAGGCTTCTGTTTGCTCGCGTTGCTCAATAACCGACAGCTTCTCGAGAGCCTGGTTTTGGCCAATGGCGTATTTCCAGTAATTGCTCGATTCGGAATATTTAGCGGCATATTTAATGTTTATGATTGGTGAAGATTCCATGGCATCAGCCCATATGGTCTGCTTGATGCCTCTCACTTCTGCTACAACAGGATTTATTACATCTTGAATTTCCTGAACGCCGTGCGAGGTCAGGTAGCGCTGTGTGTAACCCGGATATCCCATGGTCATGGTAAAGTCACCTTTATTATAGCCCTGCGAATTTATTTTAAAATGCATTTTAGGCGTAAATGGGATATTTTCAGGCGAATATTCAGCTGGTGAACCATCCGGTGCACAATACACCCTGAAAAAACTGAAGTCGCCTGTGTGGCGGGGCCACATCCAGTTGTCGGTATCGCCCCCAAACTTACCAATAGACGATGGAGGTGTGCCAACCAATCTCACATCAGCATAGGTTTCGGTCAAAAATAAGATATAGGTATTGCCGTAGAAAAACGATTTTACGGTGGCTTCCAGCTTACTTTTTTCAAAGGCTTCTACTTCAACTATTTCACATATACTGTCAATGACATGCTGGCGTTCAGCTCCCATTAAATTCTGTGCTGCCTCATGGATGCGCTGAGTAACATCATGTGCTTCAATTAAAAGTGTAGCTGTTTTTCCGGGATTCGGTAATTCCTGCTCCAGCGTTTTGGCCCAAAAACCATCTTCAAGGTAGTTATGCTCCAGTGTACTGTGCTGTTGGATTTCATTGTAGCCACAATGGTGATTGGTAATTAACAAGCCTTTGTTGCTGATAAACTCTCCAGTACAGGCGCCATCGTCGAGCGAAACAACTGCATCTTTGAGTGATGGTGCCGAGTGGCTGTAAATACTTTCAAAAGGTATCTCAAGACCTTTTTGTTGCATCATTTCAATTTGTTGATCACTTATCAGGAAGGGGAGCCACATGCCTTCATCTGCTTTAATAGCAGGCGATAGCATTAGTGTAATTAGAAGGACAAAAATATTTCGCATTGATATAGTTAGCTTTTAATCGGGAGGCACGAAACTACAAGATAATAAGTGGGATTACTATTATTTAAATGTGTTTTTAAACAATTTTAACAAAAAAAAAGCTGCCGGAATATTCCGGCAGCCCTTTCTATATCTTATCTGCAGCAGACTACTTAACCAATGTCATTTCATCAATCAGGTTAGTAGCACCGGCATATTTGTCGATGATGAACAGCACATAGCGGATGTCCACATTGATACATTTCTGTAATTCAGTTTCAAAAGCAATGTCACCACTCATAGCCTCCCAGTTGCCGTCAAAAGCCAGTCCAAACAGGTGACCTTCGGCGTTGATAACTGGACTACCACTGTTACCACCGGTAATATCATTGTTTGATGTGAAACAAACAGGCATGTAACCGGCAGCATCGGCATACTGGCCATAGTCTTTGTTTTTCCAAAGCTCTTTTAATTTAGCAGGCACTTCAAACTCGAAGTTATCAGGATCTTCTTTTTCCATGATACCTTCAATGGTTGTAAAATGCTTGTAAATCACCCCATCCTTAGGTTCGTAGTCGCCTACTTTACCATAAGATAAGCGCATGGTGAAGTTGGCATCCGGATAGAATACTTTATCAGGCTGCATTTCCATCAAACCGGCAATGAACAGACGATTGTTTTTGTCAATAGCAATGGCACTTTCTTTCTCCATGCCTTTAATCTCGCGGTATTTGTTCAGTGATGACATACCAGCTATATAGGCAAGGTCTTTTTGTAGCACTTTCAATGAAGGCTTCTCCAGGAAAGCATTGAAGCGTGCCTCGTCCATGAAAACAGACTTGCTGTAAACATTGTCGGCAAATTTCTGGAAGTCACCCTTGAACTTTTTGTTGACATCAGCATAGAACGAAGGATGGTATTGTGCATCAATATCATCATTGTAAAGCTTTAACAAAGCAGCAATTACTTTGCGGTCTGTTTCAGGATAGTAATCTTTAAAGAAACCTTCGCCGGCTTTTTTCAGACCTTCAACAGCTTTGTTGATTTTCTCCTGGTCTTCTTCTTCCAGGGCCTTTTCCAGTCCTTGAGCATTTAAAGCAAAGTAAAAAACTTCGGCACCACGCAGTTGGCATTCAAGTAAAAATGAAGTGGCTGACATAAAAGGCGCACGGGCTTCATAGGCTTTTTCCAATTCGTTAAGCACATTGCCATACTTTTCTTTGCGCTGCGCATCGGCATTTACCCAGGTAGTAAACTCATTCTCAAGTTCACGTTTGCTGCCAAGTACATTTAGTTTCTCTAAGCCGCGGTTCATACCAATACTGTTTTTCCAGTAGTTTGAGCTGCGGGCAAATTTTGAGGCGTACTGAATATTCACTTTCTCGTCGGCACGCATATCTTTTAACCAGATATCTTGCTTAATGCCACGAGGCTTAATGCGAGCATGGTTAATAATGTCCATGCGTTCTGTGATACCCCATGAAGTCAGGTAACGCTCGGTGCTCCCCGGGAAACCGATTGTCATGGCATAGTCATCCATTTCTACACCTTTTAATGAAACTGGCAGGTGATGAGCAGGCTTATATGGTTTATTATCTTTCGAATATTTAGCTGGTTTGCCATCAGGACCGCAATAAACACGGAACATGCTGAAGTCGCCTGTGTGACGAGGCCACATCCAGTTATCGGTATCAAAACCAAATTTACCAATTGATGATGGCGGTGCACCAACAAATCGTACATCCTCAAATGTTTCGTATGCAATCAGGAAAAACTGGTTGCCTTCGAAATAATCCTGTACTCTTATTTGGTACTCGTTACCTTCTTTGGCTTCCTCAACCAATTTGGCTGAAACTTCTTTGATTTTGGCGGCACGATCCGCTTCACTCATCTCATCGTTTAGCTCAGCCGTAATTTTTTCGGTTACATCGGTCATGTATTTTAAGAAAGTAACCGTTAAACCGGGAGCTGGCAGCTCTTCTTCCAGACTCTTGGCCCAGAAACCGTCTTTCAGGTAGTTGTGCTCAACCGAGCTAAGCTCCTGAATATTGCCGTATCCGCAGTGGTGGTTGGTAAGAAGCAATCCTTGATCAGAAATCATCTCACCGGTACAGCCACGCCCGAAAATAACGATGGCATCCTTTAAGCTGCTGTTGTTGATGCTGTAAACGTCTTCAGCCGAAAGCTGAAAGCCCATTTCCTGCATCTTTTCAATGTTTAGTTTATTAATAAGTGGCAAAAGCCACATCCCCTCATCTGCCTTGGCAAACTGCACAAAACCCAGGCAGCTGATAAGCAATAATGCTGCAATCTTTCTCATAAATGTTGTCCTTTAAAATTTTGAAGTTGCTTACAAATTTTAATTGTTATTATTGATTGTAAATGGGACAGTTATCAACAATCAAAGCTCGCTCAACTTTCAAACTCTGTTAATTTATTATCTAATTTTGACGGTCAAAGATATAATTTTCCATTAAATCTGACAGAGTCTTATATCTGGCCATTTTTTAGCGCATTGCTATTAACAATAAACCCCATAATTCTGTTTTTGTTGAAAATTAGATGGAAGTTATTAAACTTAGGATGAATAGCTTATTTATGATGATTAATAACACTTTTTTTAATGTTAAAGTAATATTTAGCTTATTTGTTTTACCATATAAAATCATATTTTCGTCCCCCAGTTTATATTAACTTAATTAATTAGACATGAAAAAAATTTTAATGATTGTAGCCGTTATGGCATTTGTGGCTTCTGCTTCAGCTCAGTTTAAGTTTGGTGGTGGTGTTACAATGGGTACCAAAATGGGAATGAATGATAGCTTCGAAGATAAAGCTGGTTTTGGTATTAATGTGCGTGGTGTATTTGATATAAGCGAAAAGTTCAAGGTTTCTCCTGGTATTACTTATTTCTTCCCCGGTGCACCAGATGGTTATGATTTAAAAGCATGGCAGTTAAATGCCGATGCCCAGTATCATTTCTATTCAAATGAATCTGTTTCAATTTATGGTTTAGGAGGTTTGAACTATAGCCATACCAAAGTAAAAGTTGATGTTGGTGACTTTTTTGAGGATGTTTTGGGTGAAGATTTAGGTTCAATGTTTGGTGCTGCAGGTAGTGCTGAAGACTCAGAGGGTAAGATAGGTATCGATTTGGGTGCAGGTATCAACTTTGGTAAATTCTACGGAGAAGTAAAGTATGATACTGCATTTGAGCAGGTAGCTCTTAGTGTAGGCATATTATTTGGTGGAAACTAATAGTTGTTCACTATATATAAAATTAGTAACCGGCCTTGTGCCGGTTTTTTTGTGCCTATTGTTTATTAATATAATATCATTAGATTTATAAGTACTTAATTGCAAATCTAGCACTAGACAAAATGAAAAAAATCTTATTGATTGTATTAATGATGGCTGGGGTAGCCATTAATTTATCAGCACAAACCGAAAAAGGTAAAGTGTTTATTATGGGTTCATCTGATCTTAGCCTCACTTCTACAACAATGACTTTGGAGTATGATGGTGAAGAAATCGGAGATGCAGATCTTTCATCGTTTAATTTTACACCTACCATCGGGTATTTTGTTGCAGATGGATTGGCTATGGGTTTATCTTTCAATATTGAGAATAGTAAACAGGATGATATCACCAGTAACTCTTTGTTAGTTGGCCCAATGGCACGCTATTATATTGGTAGCTCAAATGTGAAGCCATTTGTTCAGGCAGGATACTACTTCGGTTCACAAACTGAAGAAAATGATGTGGATGAAAGTAAAGCAAAAGCTACAGCCTGGGATATAGGCGGTGGAGCTGCAGCCTTTATTAATGAATTTGCATCAATCGATTTTAGTCTTGGTTATGGAGGAGGTACAGTTACCAGTAAAGAGGATGAAAAGATGAAATTGAAAGTTAAAGGGCTGGCTGTTAACGTAGGATTCTCGTTGTATTTCTAGTTAAAGTAGTTTATTGATACATATTTATGGGCAATATCTGGCCTTTTTTTATAGATATATCTAACCGATGACAGAGGTGAATAGAATCTTAGTATTTGTGATGATTGTAATGTTGCTTTCGGCATGTTACAAATCTGATAATAAGTTTGAACATGGTAATTTTGTTTATCCTGCAACGCTTGGGGAATGGAAAAAAATCGAAATCCCAGGGCGCGATGTAATTCAAGCTGTATACGGAAGTATTGATGATACCTTGGTTGCAATGACCTGTTATGATTTATATTATTCGGTGGATAAGGGGAAAAGTTGGAAACACACTTTTAAAACTAATCATGGCCTTTCATCTTTTCATTTCCAAAACGATACTATAATGGCGTATGAGGGCTACATAGGACAGAATATTGAGGGTGAATCAGGTATTGAATTTCAACAAGCTGGATTATCTCCGCTTGTGTATTCAATTGATTATGGTCAACGCTGGAATTTAGGGATGCCTGCTCAGTATCACGAAGTTCATCCTCTGATTGGAAATGTTTATGATGCTAAAAGAAAGGTTAATTATCGAGTTAAAGATGTTTTAAACGGATCAGAAAACTTTGCCGAAATAGAATATCAGGTAATACAGAAAATATGTGATGATGAGTTTACTCAAGTTGCGTTCCCTTTAAAGTGCTACATAGAGAACTTATACATAGATAAAGAAGATAGGCTGTATGTCTGTTTAGGACATTATTGGAAGTTCTATAAAGAGATAAGTGATGGTAAAATTAGTATTGAACGACCAGGAGTTATCTATTATATTGACATAAAGAAATTGCAATAAAGGAATAACTGTTAATACAAGCTTCTTACTTTATTTTGGGAATTATAGTTTTAATCTAAAGAAATGCCGGCTTAGTGCCGGTTTTTTTATGCCCATAGCAGACTATGCTATTAACAAAATTAACTTGGGTGTATCGGTCAAAATAGGACTAATTAGCAAACGGTTAGTGTGTAAAAGTCAAGCTGTAGTTGATGAAAGGGCTGTATGAGTTGATGAATGGATGAAAAACATTGATAAAAGATATATGTGGCTATAGTAAATTATGTAATTTAGCCGCTCGTTATTAAATAACTAACACACATTCGAACATGAAAAAAGTTTTATTATTAGTAGCAGTACTTGTAGCAGGTATTGCTTCAGCAAATGCTCAGAGCGAAAATTACAAAGCCTTTAAAGTAGATGCAGGTGCATTGTATGCCATCCCTGGTGGAGATGGTGTAAAATCAGGTGCTGGTTTCTACATTGAGCCTAAATACAACCTGACTGACAATATTGCTTTAGGTTTAAAAATGGAATGGGCCGTAATGGGAGCAGATGATGTTGATGGTATGAGTGTTGATATTTCGGCCTTGGGTTCATACCAAGTAACTGGTGATTACTATTTCGGTGATTCAAAAGTTCGTCCATTTGTAGGTTTAGGTGCTGGTATCTACTCAATGGGAACTATGGAGTATAGTGCTGTTGATGCTATGGATGGCAACATGGGAACATTAGACTATGGTTCAAAGTTTGGTTTTGCTCCACGTGCCGGTCTTTTAATGGGGCACTTCCGTTTAGGTTTGGAGTACAACGTAATAACAGGAATTGATTCAGCATTGGATTCGCGTAACTACTTGTCATTTAAAGTTGGTTTCGAAATTGGTGGTGGTAAGAAGTAATTTTTATCAACTTCATAAAAGTATAAAGCCGGCCATGTGCCGGCTTTTTTTTATTACTCGGCACTGGTTGTTAAAAAAGCTTAATGATATACGGGTAAAGCTGTGTTGACTTGTCAATAAGGCGTAACACTAACTTATACTTATGAGAAAGCTTTTTTTAGCAGCTATGGTGCTGCTATGCTGTTTTATTGGGCAGGCTCAATCAAAACAGTACACCCTCAGCGGCTATATTACCGATGCAGGTAGTGGTGAAAAACTGATAAATGCCAATGTATACGAGGCCGAACAGCTTCGGGGAACCGTCAGTAATGTCTATGGCTTCTATAGTTTAACCCTTCCAGCCGGGCAGTATACCATTATTTATTCCTACGTTGGTTTTAAAGCCATCACCAAAACGGTTAATCTCACTGCGGATGTTCAGTTAAATGTCAATCTCAATTATGCTGAGGCTATTGAGGAAGTGACTGTTGTAGGTGGAGCCGTTACCCATAAACAAACCGATTCGCAGATGAGTAAGGAGACCATCAGCATGGAGGCCATTGAGCGCCTGCCGGCATTCATGGGTGAAGCTGATGTGATGAAAACCCTTCAGTTGATGCCTGGTGTGCAGTCGGGCAGTGAAGCATCAAGCGGATTATATGTACGTGGTGGTGGACCTGACCAAAACCTGATGTTGCTTGATGGCGTGCCGGTTTATAATGCCAGTCACCTCTTTGGATTCTTTTCGGTGTTTAATACCGATGCGGTAAAGAATGTATCACTCTACAAGGGTGGTTTTCCCGCTCGTTTTGGCGGGCGTTTGTCGTCGGTAGTCGATATTCGCATGAAAGAAGGAAATGAAAAAGAATTTCATGGCGGAGCACAAATCGGGCTTATTTCATCCCGTTTTTTTGTCGAAGGGCCCATTGTAAAAGACCGTACTGCTTTTCATGTGTCAGCACGTCGAACCTATATCGACCTGATTGCCCGTCCTTTTATGAATCAGGAAGAGACAAATGGCTATTTCTTTTATGATACCAATGTGAAGGTGAATCATAAATTTTCGGATAAAAGCCGTGTGTACCTAAGCGCCTATGCCGGGCGCGATAAGGCCTACAACAAATATGACGATAGTTACAGTTACGAGGGTAGTAGCTCCAAAAGTGAATACGACAGTAAACTGTTTTGGGGAAATATTACCACAGCCTTGCGCTGGAACTATATTTTTAATAATAAGTTGTTTGCCAATACCACCCTAACCTTCAGCGATTATCGTTTCAACGTGAGTGACCATTCTAAAAGCTATGAGAATGGCATTAAAGAGCAGGATACCTTTTATGAGTATAGATCGGGTATTGAGGACTGGAGTGCTAAAATAGAGTTTGACTGGTACCCTACGCCACGTCACCAGATAAAGTTTGGGTCGGCCTATATCTACCATACCTTTAAGCCAGGTATTGAGGTAATAAAGGATAATAGTGAGGGGAGCGATATTGAGCACCGCACCATTGGTAACAACAATACCTACGGACATGAAATGAATGTGTATATCGAAGATGATTTTGAACTCACCGGACGCTTAAAGGCCAACCTTGGACTGCATGCTTCGGCATTTAATGTGGAAGATACCTGGTACACATCGCTTGAGCCCCGGGCCAGCTTACGTTACCTGGCATCCGATCAGATAACACTTAAAGCGGCCTACTCCAAAATGCAGCAATACCTGCACTTGCTAAGCAACTCAACCATTGGCCTGCCAACCGATTTGTGGTTGCCTGTTACCAAACGTGTGAAGCCTCAGGTATCGCATCAATATGCAATTGGTGCTGTTTACGGCGGCCTGAAGAATATTGATGTTTCGCTTGAAGGATTCTATAAAGAGATGGATAACCTGATTGAGTACAAAGAGGGTGCGTCATTTATTGGCTCATCGCGCGGATGGGAAGAGCAGGTAGAGATTGGACAGGGCAAGGCCTATGGTGTTGAACTGATGCTGAAGAAGGATGTTGGAAACACTACCGGATGGGTTGGTTATACGTGGTCAAAAACGGAACGTCAGTTTGATAACCTGAACTTTAGCGAGTGGTTTCCTGCGCGGTATGATCGCCGGCATGATGCAAGTATTGTGCTTAGTCATAAAATAAATGATAAGATAGACATTGGTACCACCTGGGTATTTGGCACCGGTAATGCCATAACCTTGCCAACCTACGAGATTGAACGCATTGATGGTGGCAGTGATTACAATCCAACGGTTAAGTACTACGAGCACCGAAACAACTATCGGATGCCCAATTATCACCGCATGGATGTGGGGATTAATTTCCACAAGCAGAAGAAGCGGGGTGTGCGCACCTGGAATATCAGTGTATATAATGTGTATAACCGCAAAAATCCTTTCTTTATTTATACCGGGCATAACGATGGTGGCCAAAAGGTGCTGAAGCAAGTGTCTTTATTCCCAATACTTCCATCAATCACCTATTCCTATAAATTCTAATACTATGAGAGCGATATATATATTACTGGCGACTGCCTTTTTGATGAGCAGTTGCGAAAAGGAAATAGCCTACAAGGGCAAAGAGCTTGAAAACTTTATGGTGGTTAATTCGGTGTTATTGCCCGACTCGTTGCTCAGTTGCCGGGTAACCCGCAGCAATACCATCTTCGATGATGAAACTATAAAGGTAATTGGAGACGCTGTTGTAGAAGTGTATCAAAATAAAGAGTTGGTGGAGGTATTGCCTTATTCGCCGGATGGTTACTACCGATCAGCTTCATTGAAACCACTGGAAGGACACAACTATTCGTTTAAGATTAGCCATAAAAGCTATGAAACCATCACTGGTCAAACCAAGGTTCCAGCCAAGACAGATGTAATTATTCAATCTGCTGCTTACAATGAAAATACCTATATGTCCGATGTTACACTCGCTATAACCGATCTGCCGGGCGATGATTACTATCGTTTGCTGGCTTATGTAGATGATGTCATTTATGATTATGATGGTAATGTAATTCAAGAAGGATACGTAAAGGCATTTATAAATTCGTCTGATCCTGTTCTGAATTTTAATAAGGTAAGTGGTGATGAGAGCGATTTTAGCGATTATCCTGATAATAACTACATGGTATTTGACGATGCATTATTCGATGGGGAAACCTATCAGCTACGTGTAAGTATCTCGCACTATGCATATGGTGCAAAACCATTGCGCATTATACTGCAGCACCTCAATGAAGATTTATTCTTGTACTATAGCTCTGTGCAATCGCATATCTATTACGATGAAGACCCGTTTGCAGAACCAGTACAAATACATAGTAACGTCAGTAATGGAGCCGGTATATGGAGTAGTGCGGCAGAGACTGTCATGGAAGTTGGTGAAGAGAATCAGTGATGTTTTCAGTATTTTGCCTTTGAGAGGCACTATAAAAATACTATTGAGCCGGCCATATGCCGGCTTTTTGCTTTTACACAAGCGTATTAATGGATGTTTAAGGTTTAGTTGATGCCCGTTGTGAGCTCAGGTAACAGTTTAATATGCAAGTGTTTTTATATTTTACCATATACTAAAGTTTTATTTAAGTATGTGGTAAAATGTATTTAAGTATATACATAAAATGAAAAACTGACTTGGAAGTCTTCATGAATACAGTTGTGAATAACATAAAAGGATAAGGTGATTCAGCCTTTCAACAAGCCCTTTATCCAGATAGTGCTATTGGCATGTAACAGAAGTCAGGAGGACTACTGAAAACCGGAAAGCAATATTAAAACAAACTCATCTGTTCGTCCAGCAGGCGGAAGGTGCGCCGGTGAATGGGGGAGATGCCATGTTCTTTAATAGCTGCCCGATGTGCTTTTGTGGGGTAGCCCTTGTTTTTGTTCCAGGCGTAGTGCGGATGCTGCTCGTGCATGGCCTCCATATACTCGTCGCGGTGCGTTTTTGCCAGCACACTGGCGGCAGCAATCGACAGGTATTTGCCATCGCCTTTAACAATGCAGGTGTGGTCGATGCCTTTGTAGGGGATGAAGCGGTTACCATCAATCAGCAGATGTTGTGGCTTGGTCTTTAGCTGATCAACGCTGCGATGCATTGCTACATATGAGGCTTTCAGAATGTTTATCTCGTCTATTTCCTGGTGATCTACAAAGGAAACGGCCCATGCCAAAGCTTCCTGCTCAATTATAGGGCGCAGTTTCTGACGTTGTTTCTCTGTCAGTTGCTTAGAGTCATTTAGCAGCTCGTGCTTAAAGTCGGGAGGCAGAATGACTGCTGCCGCCACCACCGGCCCAGCCAGGCAACCGCGCCCGGCTTCGTCACAACCGGCTTCTATTAGGTCTTTATGTAGATAGGAAAGTAAATTTGCCATGGTGTCTTGGTTTTTTAGTCAGTGGTCAGAAGTTAGAAATGACAGCTTCGGATTTCGGACTTTGTGCTTTCTACTTCCTAAGCATCTTTTTGTTGCTAAGGAAGTGTCGGGTGGTTGTGACCCGACGTTCTTGTCTTCTTACCCCGGACTTCGGACTTGTCACTTCTCACTATAAATCACCTCAAGCACAGTTTGCCCAACTGCTTTCAGCGTGTTTTTATCAATGTTGTCCATATTATCCTCATGCGTATGCCAGAAGCTACCAAAGCTGGTGGGCGACGATGGGTCGTGCTGGATGATGTCGATGCATGGGATATTTGTCAATTGATAGACGTATACATGGTCATCTGTTATCATGCCGCCTTGGTCGTAGGCAAAATATTGTCCATAGCCCAGGTCAGAAGCTGTGTTCCATACTCTATTAACCAGCTCAGGTGCAAACTCCAGTGAATAAAGTTCCTTGTAGAAAAGCGCATTTTTAGCACCTACCATGTCGAGCAATATGCCGTATCGAGCTGTATAATTGGGCTTATGCGGGTTTTTTCCCCAGTATTGCGAACCCAGGCACCAGGTGTCTTCCTTGTATGGTAAATCAAGGTGATTGGGTTGGCCGTAATCCTCAGCATCAAAAAAGATGATGTCGATGCCCAGGTGGTGACCTGCTTTACCAATCTGACGGGCAATTTCCAATAATACACCAACGCCACTGCCACCGTCGTTGGCGCCATCAATGGGTGTGTTGTGTTTCGATGCATCCTTGTCATAGTCGGCAAAAGGGCGCGTGTCCCAATGGGCAAATAAAAGAATGCGGTTGTTTTTTTCAGGATTGAACTGTCCAATAATGTTTTTAGCTTTCAGCATGGTGTTGTCAAAAGCCACCACATCAGCTTCCTGAACAATTACATCGGCACCAAAGCGCTTCAGTTCGCCTGCCAGGTAGTTGGCGCAAGCTTCATGCTCAGGTGTATTGGGTACACGAGGGCCAAAAGCCACTTGCCGGGCCACATAGTTGTATGCCGAATCGCCATTAAAAACAGGCGTTGTTATTTTAGTTGCTTTGTTGGTAGAAATGGTTGATGTGTTATCCGATTTCTTTGAGTTACAGCTAAAAAAAAGCAGGCTGGCAACCAGTGCCAAACCTGCTGTTGTATGTTTTAATATCATCTGCATCGTTTTATTTTATGCTCCATTCAAAGCCGTCCTTAGTGTCTTTAATCTCAACGCCTAAAGCCTGCAATTCATTGCGAATCTTATCAGCAGTGCCCCAGTCCTTATTGGCCTTGGCATCTATCCGTAAGTTAAGTAGCAAGTTAATGGTTTCGGATAATAACTCATCATTACCTTCCGACGAGCCTGAGGTGTTAATAGACAGGCCTAAGATGTCAATCACCATATCGTGCATCAGTTGCTTCAATGATAGCAAATCTTCTGTTGTAAGCGAAGCTTTACCGGCCAGCATGCTGTTAATGCTTTTTACCGCATCAAACAGGTGAGCAATTAAAATTGGTGTGTTAAGGTCGTCGTTAAGCGCTGCATAGCATTTTTCCTTCAGTTCCGCTACGCTGAATGAAGAGCTGTCAGACGCCTGTAGTTTTTCCAGATTGGCTGTAGCCTCCAGTAAACGTTCCATGCCTTTTTGCGATGCCTGCAATGCCTCATTCGAGAAATCAAGTGTGCTGCGGTAGTGCGCCTGCATAATGAAGAAGCGAACGGTCATTGGGCTGTAGGCCTGGGCCAGCTTATCGTGTTTCCCTGAGAACATTTGTTCCAACGTGATGAAGTTACCCAGCGATTTGCCCATTTTCTGGCCATCGATGGTAATCATGTTGTTGTGCATCCAGTAACGGGCCGGTGTGTGACCATTGGCTACTGTGCTCTGTGCAATCTCACACTCGTGGTGCGGAAACAGCAGGTCCATGCCGCCACCGTGTATGTCAAACTCCGTTCCCAGGTACCTGGCGCTCATAGCCGAACACTCCAGGTGCCAGCCCGGGAATCCATCGCTGAATCGAGATGGCCAACGCATAATGTGCTCAGGAGCCGCTTTCTTCCATAAAGCAAAATCAAAGCTGTTGCGCTTTTCGGTTTGGCCGTCCAGTTCGCGGGTAGTACTTAGTAAGTCTTCAATGTTACGACCCGATAAAGCTCCGTAATGATTGTCTTTATTGTATTTTTCTACATCGAAATACACCGAACCGTTGCTCTCGTATGCCAGGCCTTTGCTTAAGATGTCTTCAACTATTTGTAGTTGTTCAATGATGTGACCCGATGCGCGCGGCTCAATACTGGGCTTTTGCACGTTCAGCAGGTCCATATAATAGTGGTAACGATCGGTATAGTACTGCACCACTTCCATAGGTTCCAGTTCCTCCAGGCGTGCCTTCTTGGCAATCTTATCTTCACCGGCATCAGCATCGTTTTCCAGGTGCCCCACGTCGGTAATGTTACGCACATATCGCACTTTGTAACCGCTGTGCTTCAGGTAACGAAATAAAATATCAAAAGTGATGGCCGGACGTGTGTGACCTAAATGCGGATCGCCATATACCGTTGGCCCGCAAACGTATAATCCAACGTGCTTGGGATTGATAGGCTGAAACTCTTCTTTCTTACGCGAAAGGGTATTGTAAAGGTATAATGTATTCTCCATGCTTGCTGAAACCTAATCGTATTGTTTAAACAAGCCGCTAAATTACAAAAATCTGAGAGAAAGAGGTGCTGAATGCTATTAGTTAATACCTTTTAATATTCTTCGGTTTGCACCACATTGCCATTTTGGTAGTGTACTACCTTTATTATCTGCTTATCGTTATTATAGAAGAAATGTTTGCCTGTAAATACTTTACCATTGACAAAGAATCCCTGTTTTTCAACCAAGCCCTGCAGGTTATAGACGGTGTGATTACCAGTTCCTTTAAAAGTACCATGGTCCTTGGCCTGAGCCAGGGTTTGCCGCGGAGCTACTTCATCGGTGGTGATGGTTTCTGTTATGGCAACGTTTTCCATGAATTCACCATCGTTATATACCCGCTCTGTCACCAATAATCCTTCTTCGTTGTAGATTTTTAATGTGCCGGTAGCTTTGCCATTTGTCCACTCGCCGGTGTATTTTAGGGTGCCGTTTTCGTGGTAGTATTTTTGAGTACCCGTTCGCTGGCCATTATCGTCGTATTGCCAGTCATAAGCTAATCGTCCGTTTTTATTATAAAACTTATAGTTGCCCTGCCAGTGGTCAATGTGCCAAATACCTTCCTCAGAGATTAAACCATTATCGTAATAAAACTGAGCCAGTCCAATGGCTTTCCCATTCTTATAAGTGATTTTGTGCTTAATATTGCCATCTGGAAAATACGTAACCCATAAGCCATCTTTTTTGTCAGCCTTGTAATGGCCTTGTTCCAGTAACTTGTCGCCTGTATTATTAAATTTAATCCACAAACCTTGCTTGCGGTTTTGCAGGTCAGTGCAGTTAATTGTGTCGCCCTTATAAAGCTCATAGCTTTGAGCCAGTAATGAGCTGCTTATTATCAGGCATATAATTACAAAAGCGTGTCGCATTTTATTTTGGGTGAATAGTAGTAGTTAAATGTTTATTTGCAATAGACCTTTTTATACTCAAAAATTACTAAAAGGTTATCATAAACCTAAAAAGATTTGGTAACGGAATTATTTTATACCTTTGGTTACTATACAGACAGGTGAATAATAGATTCCCTTCATCAATGAAACATCCTGTCGTTTCAAAAGTTACTCCCTTAACCTTAAATATTTAATAATGGGAAAGAAGAAAAAGAAGTCATCCAGAAAGACGGAATTAAGACAATTGATACAAGGATTATTTTTCAATAATCCCAAACGAACATTTAATTACAAGCAAGTGTCAGGCTTACTTGAAGTGAAAAAGAAAACGGGCCGACAACAGGTACAGATAATACTAAATGAGTTATTTGAATCGGGCTACCTTACCGAGGTGGCTGCTGGTAAATATAAGTTGCTGAGCAGAGGCTCTACATTAACAGGAGTAGTGGATATGACTGCCACCGGTTCGGCCTATGTGGTGCCTGATGAGGAAAATGAGGGTGGCGATATTTTTATCCCCCGCAATAATATGAATCAGGCTTTGCATGGTGATCATGTAAAAGTGTTTATGCATGCCCGCCGGCGTAATCGCCAACCTGAGGGTGAGATCATTGAGGTGCTGAAACGAAAGCGTGAGACATTTGTTGGTGTGATGCAAATATCCAGGGGACTGGCCTTTTTGGTGGTCGATGATCGCGTAATGCCCCATGATATTTTTATCCCGCCAAAGGCACTTAATGGTGCTAAAGACGGACAAAAAGCCATTGCACGAATTGTTGAGTGGCCCGAACGTGCTAAAAACCCGATTGGAGAAATCATTGATGTATTGGGTGATGTGGGAGATAACCAGGCAGAGATGCATGCCATACTGGCTGAATTTAACCTGCCGTATCGCTATCCGCAGGAGGTGATTGACGAGGCCGAAACCATTGATGCGGAAATATCGCCGGAAGAGATTCAGAAGCGTCGCGATTTTCGTCAAGTAACAACCTTTACCATCGACCCGGTTGATGCGAAGGATTTTGACGATGCCTTATCTTTACAAAAGCTGGATAATGGTAACTGGGAAGTAGGGGTACATATTGCTGATGTAACACATTATGTGGAGCCCAAATCACTGCTCGAAAAAGAGGCTTATGACCGGGCTACCTCCGTTTACCTGGTTGACCGGGTGGTGCCTATGCTACCTGAGCGCTTAAGTAATTTTATCTGTTCACTGCGTCCGCATGAAGAGAAGCTTTGCTTTTCAGCCGTGTTTGAGATGGATGATCAGGCCAATGTCATCAATAGTTGGTTCGGGCGAACGGTCATTTATTCCGACAGACGTTTTACCTACGAGGAAGCCCAGGAAATTATTGAAACAGGTAAAGGGGACTTGTCCGACGAGATATTGACGCTTGATCAACTGGCAAAAGCCCTGCGTGATAAACGATTCAGTGAAGGTTCTGTAGGGTTCGAAAGAGTTGAGGTAAAGTTCAATATTGATGAAAAAGGGAAGCCGGTAAGTGTGTTCTTTAAAGAATCGAAAGATGCCAATAAGCTCATTGAAGAATTTATGTTGCTGGCCAATAAAAAAGTGGCTCAGTTAATTGGCAATAAGGAACTGGATAAAGGCAGTCGAGGTAAACCTAAAACCTTTGTGTATCGTATTCACGATGTGCCTAATCCTGATAAATTTGAAAATTTTGCTTCGTTTGTGAGGCGCTTTGGCTACGAAGCTATGCCTAAAGGTGTAGAAACCGTTAGTGCTTCGCTCAACCGCTTGCTTGAAGAAGTGAAAGGCAAAGGTGAGCAGAACATGATTGAAACGCTGGCTATCCGCACCATGGCTAAGGCTGTATATTCAACCCATAACATTGGTCATTATGGCTTGTCGTTTAAGTTTTACTCACACTTTACTTCGCCCATCCGTCGCTATCCCGACATGATGGTACACCGTTTGCTGCAACGCTACCTCGATGGCGGCCGTTCAGTGAGTGAAGAAACCTATGAGGAGATGTGCGAGCACAGCTCAGATATGGAGCAACGCGCTGCCGATGCCGAAAGAGCTTCGATTAAATACAAGCAGGTGGAGTTTATGAAAGACCACATTGGGCAGGCTTTTGAGGGCGTGATATCTGGTGTTACCGAATGGGGACTATACGTTGAGATTATTGAGAATAAATGCGAGGGCATGATTCCTATTCGTGATTTGGATGATGATTTTTACCACTTCGACGAAGACAACTATTGCCTGGTAGGCCGTAAATATAATAAGAAGTACCAGTTGGGTGATCAACTGAAGATTGTGATAGCCAATGCTAACCTCGAAAAGAAGCAGTTGGATTTTGCTTTAGCTGATGGTGAGGCCGATTCGACTAAATAATTCGATAGTTATTAAAGGGCAGTAATTCAGTTGAATATGCAGCTTTATTTTGGAATCGTTTTGTCGGTGGTTTTGAATAGGGAAAAGTATTTATATTTTTGTTGCAATAAAATTCTAAATACATAGACGGGATGACACTAGGAGTTGCTTATCCATCTGAAACAAGTAGTGATGGAATGCGTGTGGCAATCATTGAAGCAGCCAGGGAGCTGTTTGCCAAGTTTGGTTACAAAAAAACAACCATGGAAGACATAGCGCATGCGCTGCGCAAGGGAAAAAGTTCTCTTTACTATTACTTTAAGAACAAGGAGGAAATTTTTCAGGCCGTAATTGAGCAGGAAAAAGACATACTTTTTACCGAGCTTAATAAGGTGGTAGATTCTGATTTATCACCCAAAGATAAGTTTAAGGAGTATGTGATTACCCGGATGAAAACCATTCATATGCTTGAAAACTATATGAAGGTGCTAAAGGATGACGCTTTGGGTGTTTATGATTTCTTTGATAAATTGAGAGGTAAGGGGGAGGCCGAAGAAGCTGCTTTACTAACCAAGATGTTGGAGGAGGGTCAGAAGGATAACAGCTTCCAGGTAAAAAATATACATATGGCAGCCGTCGCTATTGCCATAGCACTGAAAGGGCTGGAAGGACCGCTGTTTCAGTCCATGGATAACTTTGATGATTTTAAGATACAGATAGATAATATTCTGAATATTCTGTTCTTTGGAATCGTTAAACGATAGAACAAGCAAAACATTAACCACCACAACTAATACCACATTATGCCAATTAAAATACCTGACGCATTGCCCGCACGTCATGTGCTGGAAAATGAAAATGTGTTCGTGATTGGTGAAACACGAGCGCTGCATCAAGATATCAGACCTCTAAGGATTCTGATTCTTAACCTGATGCCGCTTAAAATTGCCACTGAAACACACCTGTTGAGGGCTCTGTCTAACAGTCCATTGCAGGTGGAGGTTGATTTTCTGATGACTTCAAGCCATGTTTCGAAGAATACACCCAGAGAGCATCTGTTTGCCTTTTATAAGGTGTTTGATGAGGTGCGTTCCAATAAGTACGATGGCATGATTATTACTGGTGCACCGGTTGAACTGCTGGATTTTGAAGAAGTCAACTATTGGCCCGAGTTGACCGAAATAATGGACTGGAGCAAAACGAATGCTACCAGTACGTTTCATATCTGCTGGGGAGCCCAAGCCGGTTTATTTCACCATTTCGGCATTAAAAAGTATCCGCTTGAGAAAAAGATGTTCGGCATATTCAAGCATACTGTTGAACAGCCCGAAGAACCTCTTATGCGTGGGTTTAACGATTTGTACCATGCGCCTCATTCGAGGTATACCGAGGTGAAGGAGAATGATATACTGGAGCATCCTGATTTGGTGTTGCTTTCTAAATCGAAGAAAGCGGGTGTGTACATGGTGATGTCCAAAGACAGGCGACAGGTTTTTGTTACGGGTCATTCGGAGTACGATGCCTCAACCCTTAAGGAGGAATACGACCGAGATTTAGCCAAAGGATTGGATATTGCAATTCCAGATAACTATTTTCCGGATGATAACCCAGAAAATGAACCGTTGGTTTTATGGCGTAGTCACGCCAGTTTGTTGTATTCCAACTGGTTAAATTATTACGTATATCAGGCCACTCCTTTTCAATTGGAACAAATACAATAGTTATGAAACATTTACTGGCGACCGATTTGGATGGAACAATATTGGCTCATAAAGGCGCATTTCATCGTAAAGATATTGAGGTATTGCAGCAATTGGGTACCGAAGGTGTTGTGCGGGTAGTGGCTACCGGTCGTACCTTGCAGTCAGCTCTAAGTGTTTTAGATAGTGATTTTCCGATTGATTACCTTGTGTTCTCATCTGGTGCGGGTATCTACTGCTGGAAAGAACAAAAGTTGCTGGTAACAAAGCATCTTGGTTATGAGAAAACAAAAGAGTTGGTGGCTGTTTTTCAGCATCATCATGTGGAGTATACCTTGCACCATCCAATACCAGAAAACCACTTGTTTTTTCATCCCGAAGGTGACGACCCGCATCCTGATTTTGAACGCTACCTGGAGTTTAACCAGGCACATGCAGAGGTGATTAATGGTAGTGTGCCTCAGCTGGATTATACCCAAACACTGGCCTTTATGCCAGATGTGGAAATGTTTAAAACCATTGAGCAGAAATTGAACGGAGTAAAGGTGGTTAGGGCTACTTCACCTATTGACGGTGTGAGTATCTGGATGGAATGTTTTCACAGTGAGGTGTCAAAGGCCAATGGGATACTGGAGGTATGTGAGATGGAGGGTGTCGAGCAAGCTAATGTGTCAGTAGTGGGCAATGATTATAATGACCTGGATATGCTGGGTGCCTTTAAAAATACATATGTGGTTGATAATGCCCCTGATGAATTGAAGCAGCAGTTTACCAACTTGTGTGCAGTAACGGAAGCACCTCTTGCCGACTGGCGTACACGGTTTATTTTGTAATTTCTGCTGTTACCGGGTGGCGGGTGTTGATGGCATCTACAAAAACTGCTTTCACCGATCCTATTAATATCTTTGCTTCAACAATGATGGGGATGCGGTTGGCATCATCAGTTACCCATACGGTCATATCTTCTCCACTCTTAAAAATGGTTCCTTCAACCAACAGAGGGGAGAATTTCAGGCACTTGAAACGTCTGCCATCCCTGTTCTTAATAGTTTCTTTACCCAGGTAACGAATGTAAATATCATGTATCTCACCATCTACCACCATGCTGATGGGAATTTTTTCATTGACCTTATATTTTGAGTAATCAATATTTCGCGCTTTGTATACCATTGTAAGCAAGTCGAAAGAACAATCCTTCCATTGTAGCGTTGTATCGCGTTTGGGTGCCTTTTCTTTCTGGATACTGGCTTTAATCAGACGTTTGTCGTGGTCAAAATGGTACAGGTAATTGGCCTTGTAACTTCCTTCGTTGGTGATGCGCTTAAACTCAAATGGTTCGAGGTGGAGTGTGTCTACCTTTGTTTCAAAGGTATCACGCACTTTAAACAAGAAATCATAGGATTTATAGGTGGCTCCATGTGCTTTCAGATGATAGCCAGGCTGATTATTAACCCTGGCAGCATCCACACTAAAGCTCACTTCACCGGCATTGATCCAGATGAAACCCCAGTTGTAATAGGCGTGGTATTTCACAAGCTCACCTGCTATAAAAGCAGTATTTATATCGTTGCATTGCGCTTTTATCTGCAGTGTTATCAGCGTTAAAAGAATCAACGAAACTAATCTTTGCATATCAATAAATTAAAGTCAGGGAGCTACAAAAACAGTGCCTTTACATGTATTTACTTGCTGACATCACCAATTTTTGCCTCAATGGAAGCTATTTTACTGGTAATGCGTTTGTCTTTGTTCTTTTGGGCATCAATATTTATTGAACAATACACCCTGTTGGATACTGGTTCAAGTATATCATAGCTTTCCTGCACTATCTTAAGGGCTTCTTCCATGGTATTGGTTTCAATGGCTGTGCCCATAGGATTAAGCTTATAACTGACGCCACTTTCTTTAATGTGATTGATTATCTGGCTGACATATTGGCTGACACTGTCTCCTTTGTCGGTAGGAAACATAGCAAAGTTAAGTAGTACAGACATTATTCTTCTTTTTTCTTTGGTTTGCGGAATTGTTTCGAGAACTCATCGGTATTAAACAGTGCCGGATCCCATGTTTCAGCATCAATCTCCCAGTTTTTGCGCACGGTTATCTTCTGTGGATAATACATCAGACTTTCGGGTTGTATGCGCTCATAATAATTGCCGCTATCCCACTGGCCATTCATGTTTTCATCCACTACAATCCGGAGCATGTAATCACCCGGGTTTAAATAGCGAAAACCAATCTTACCCGATTTGTTTCTGATATACGTTTGCTGAACAATCTCCTCTTTACGATTGAGTATTTGCACTAACCAATTGTCTTCTGGGTTAACTATATTAACAAAAAGTTTACCATAGCTGTCGAGCGGTTTTACGGTGAATTGCAGGTTAGTAGAATCATTCATCAGTCCATATATATCTTGAATGGCTGCCGAATCAATAATCATTTCGTACTTAACTCCCGGTTCCCAGTCGTTTTTGATGGTGTAATTTAATATAGACTGTTGATTGTGAATAAACTCAAATGTTTCCTCTTCAGGTATAGTGTCTTTATGATTATATAGCTTTATGGCATTTGTGTCGAAGGCTACAGCTGGTGCCGGTAGCGAAAAATGAAACTGACCAAATACATCCAGCTTGTTTTTGACATTCCTTAATTTAATGGTTGGTAATGGTTCCGGTTCGTCATCCTTTTTGCGTTTCTTCTTTTTCTCCTTTACCTCAAAAAAGTACATGGCGATGGTATCTGTTTTGGTGTAAGGATTATCCAGTGAATCACGCATAATGTAGCTTAGCGATATTGATAAGGAGTCCTGATTGTAATAGGTGCTGTCTCTTAACCAGAACGAGACCGTATCATTTTTCACTGAGCGATCCATTAAAAAAACATTCTGCAACTGCTCCTGGCCGGTAAGTACTAGTTTAGCATCTTCCTCCAGCGGACGATTAAAGTAATAGGTGAGTTTGGCTCTTTCTTTACGCTCCTCACTCATCAGATATTGCTTTTTGTAATCGTGCTGAAACTTAAAAAGCTGGATGCTATCTGGCGTATATACAAGCTCTTCATAGTAATGGATCGAATCAGTTTCGAGCGAATCAATGCGTATGGTATCAGCAAACTCCCGGTATTCAAATCCGGGTTCCACAATGATATCAGACCAGGCCATTGCTTCACCCGGCTGATCAAACAGGTAATTACGATTAGCATCATCCAGCGCATAGATGCGGTAATTACCCGGACTCACATTTCTAATGTTGAATCGTCCTTGTTTGTTGGTCTTCGCCATGCGGATAGGCACAAGTTTTTGAATGGCTGTATCGTTCAGGTTATTGTGTAGGAAGATTAGAACGCCCTCTGAGGGTGATAAGTCATCGGCATCGTACAAGTTGCCAGATACCTGCAGTGAGTCGATATATTCGCCTGTAGCGAACGAAAAGGAATAGTTTTCCAGAACATTACCTTCATTATTATCCACAATGGCATCGGCAAAATCTAATGTATAGGTGGTGTTGGGTTGCAGATCTTCTTCAAAAGTCACCATTAACCGATTGCCTCTGGCTTCTACGATTGGTTGTTTGTTTACCGGAGGTGATACCACAAATTTTGAACGGTAGTCTTTAAGCTGAATCAGCTCATCAAACTCAATATAAATAGTTTTTTTTGTGTAGTTAAGTGCATTAGCTTCAGGCATTGACCTAATTACAACAGGTGGAATCTCATCCTTTGTGCCTCCGGTTGGCATACCAACATTGGCACAATACCAGAAAAGCTGTGTTAACAGAACAAGTAAGGTTAACTGAAATATCTTTTTCTTCAAAACAGATGCTTTTTATTCGTCACAAATTTATAAAGATTATGCATACATGTGCTATAATAATAATTTCATAGCCTGTTTTTGACAATGCTTAACACAAGGTTTGTTCATTGCAGACCACCTAAAAAATAATAACTTTGTGCCTGGACCTTAAAGAATACTGTTGATTATGGAGAATAATATTGAAAAACCATCGTCGAACAAGGCAATATACATTATAGGGAGTATTGCCCTGGTTGTGATAGCTGTATTATTGTATTTGTTTATTTCAAATAAGCAGCAATATCAGGCGGTGGTTGAAGAAATGACAGAGGAAAAGCTGATATTGACAGAAGAATTTCAGGCCTTGGCTTTGGATTATGATTCGCTGCACAGTAATAATGATACACTGAATCTGCAGTTGGAGCAGGAAAGGGAAAAAATTACTCACCTGATAGAAGAGATTAAAACCATTAAGGCCACTAATGCCAGTAAAATAAGGGAGTACAAAAAGGAGCTTTCTACCTTGAGAGGGGTGATGCGTAACTTTGTGATTCAGATAGATTCACTAAACCGACGGAATGAAGAGCTGGTTCAGGAAAATATTGAGTACCGAAAGCAGCATGATAAAATAGCACAATCTTATAAGGAGCTGGAAAAGGTAAAAGAAAAGTTGGATAAGAAAGTGGAAATTGCCTCGCAACTGGAAACACGGAACATTGAACTGATGGGCTTAAATGCCAAGGGTAACGATACCAAAAAAATCAGAAATGTTGCCAAAATCCGCATGTGTTGTACTATTGAGAAAAACATTACAGCACCTGTTGGAATGAAGACCATTTATATAAGAATCATGCGACCCGATGAGGTGCTGCTGATTAGTTCGAAAGACAATGTGTTTGAATACGAAGGGGAAGACATTAACTTTTCAGCGAAACGTGAGTTTGAATATGGTGGCGAAGATGTTGATGTATGCGTCTTTTATTCAGTTGTAGATGGCGAATTGCTCAAAGGTGTTTATGTGGTTGATGTGTTTGTTGACGGATTTAATATTGGCACAAGTTCATTTGAGTTGAAGTAGTAATTTAATCAGATTTGATATATAACAAAACGGGAAGCATTAGCTTCCCGTTTCTCTTTCCTGGCAAGAGGCAATTGTTTTCCGCTTGCTCCCTTTGTTATTAAACTGGCTAAGCCAGTTGTTGCTTCTTGTAGAAGCCCCCATTTGATTCGGATGTGATATATTCTTTACTGGCAGTTGAAATTATCCGTGCTGAACTTTGAGGATAATTTAAAAAGCTCTCGTAAAATTTTACCTGTTCAAAGTAGTTGAGCTTAACTTTCGTAGGGCTCATTAAAAACCTGCGTGTCCAGAAATTAACCGGATCGTACATGTTAATCACCTGTAAGCCTTTAATCTTGAGAAAATAATCTAACAGTAAATCGTTGTTGTATTTGTCTTTGGTTATTTTTTGCAATGAGACAAGTGTCGCTTCCTTTTCTGAGGCACCCTTAGGAAACAGAATTTTTTCCAGTTCTTTGGAAGCATTTTTCTCAGCTAAAAGTGCTAAACCTTTTTTCCAGAACCATAGTCCGAATCCAAGAAGTGCGAATAATATTACGAGTAGCGTTGTCATTTTGTCTTTTTAATAATATTTAACCATTAAAGACCTGGGCTAATTATTTTTAGCATCTGTTTGCCGATGCTGATTAGTAATACTCGTATGGACAGGAAAAGTTACGTTTTTGTTGATGAGATATTAAAACTCTGTGATGAAAGACACAAAATGATGGTTGAAGTGTGTAAAAAAGGATTTAAAGCCACATTGGAAGCTTTAGTTCGGTTGAGCCGTTGAATGGTAGCGGTGCTTTTTGTTCGCGTAAAAGGCATTCTAATGCCACTTCCTCTAACTGTTGTTGGTTGATGTACCTAAAATCCCACAGTTCACTTGCTCTAATAGCCAGATATTCCTGTTCGTACTGGCCTGGTGTAGGAACTAATAAGGCTGTCTGTTGGCAATGAATTAGATCGATTAGTGTTGAATAGCCCGAACGGCAAATGATATACCTGCTGTTAATTATCAGGCTTTTTAGTAGCTTGGCGTTGCAATGAGGAAGTATTTTAACAGAGCCTTTTTTTCGGATGAATCCACCTGGTGTTCCACTCAAAAGGGTGGTTTGATAATGAGAATCCTTAAATCGACTTATTAACGTATGTTCCAGTATGCTTCGTTGAGGTTCAGGACCTGAAATAATGATTAATACCTCGCAGGTGTCATCGGTTGTACTATCGACCAGTGAAAGCCTTGAAGGCAATCCGATGTGGTGAGTGTTTAATTGACTAATGGTTCCTGATAAGGTGCCAGACAAATTATCTTGCGAAGCTATGTCGGGCACCCAGCATTCATCAAATTTTCTTAGCCAATGTCTACTTACCAGGTTCGACAGAGGTTTTACAAATGACAAATGCTTGCCGGCAGAGGGTGTTGTTTGATGAGTAATAATGACAGAATGCACTTCTTTTGACCATACACCATAACGATTATCAGATATAATTAAGTCAATGTTGTATTGCTTGATGATGCTTTGGGTGAGTTTGTGTTCTTGTTTAATTGAGCTAAAGAAAAAGGGTATTTGCTTCATTAAGCGTAGCCATTGATGCCTGCTGGCGGACAGCTGTACATTAAATCCGTTTAATTCAACCCAGTCGAGCTCGGGAAAGGTTTGACGCAATACATCCAGAGACGGCAATTGGCCAGCCAGTAACACATAATGACCTTTTTTGACCAGTGCATCAACAATGGGTATTAAACGCGTAGCATGACCTAAGCCCCAATTCAGTGGACTAACGAGTATGCGGCGATATGTGTTGGTGGCTGTCACTATACAAATATAGTAACTAACTCTCGCATGCAGTGCTTATCCCGAAACAGATACTTTATGTCCTTGCTCTTCCGCTCTTTGGGCAATTTGTTTTAACTTATCAATCGGTACTTTCTTTAATGAATTATAAGGTGTATCCCGTTCGATGGTGTAAATCATGACCTTTTCAGGTTTGATTTTGTCTAAAGCTTTTAGCCAGGCAGCAATATCGGCCTCTGTTGTGTTATCGATGGTTTCATTGTTTGTCTCACCTTCAACAAACATTGTTTGAATAATCACCTGACCGTTAAAGCGACAGAGTTGCTCAATGGTGGTATCAAGGTCAAACGGGTAGTTCGGTTGATCAAGTTTCAGAATGGTATCCTTTAATCCGGAATCAAGTTTCTGAATATTGTCGTCAACCTTAAGGAGTGCTTCTACTACTTCCGGCTTGTGAAGCCTCGATGCATTGGAAAGAACGGCTATTCTGGCTTCCGGACAATACTTGTTACGCAGTTCAATAGTGTCGTCAATCACTCCTTTAAAATCCGGATGAAGTGTTGGTTCGCCATTGCCGGCAAAGGTGATGACGTCTGGCTTTAAGTTGTTATTAAGCATGCTGGTGAGTTTCTTACCTAAGGCTTCTTTCACCACTTGTCTTTCAGGTATCTGTCCATTCTTATCGCCTAATTGTCCATTGAGCCCACACTCACAGTAAATGCAGTCAAACGAACAGATTTTTCGGTTAACAGGCATCAGGTTCATACCCAGTGATACGCCAAGACGACGACTGTTTACTGGTCCAAAAACAATTTCATCAAAAAGAAAAACAGACATGCTACAATTTTTTTGCAAATCTAGTTCTTTAATGCTAATGCGCATCTTTTTCACTTAATGATTTGGATCATGACAAGCCAATTTGTTAGCTGGATATCCAACGAAAATGGCATTTTTAACAACCAACTAAATTGTTATCTTTGATGACTTGAATTTTAGGCAGCTTAATGAAGTTTAACGAGGTAATAGGACACGAACGTATAAAGAAACATTTGATTAACATGGTGAGAGAAAATCGTGTTAGTCATGCTCAGTTATTTTGTGGTCCTGAGGGAGTGGGGAAAGTAAACCTGGCGCTGGCTTTCGCCCAGTTTCTTAATTGTCAGAACAGGCAGGACGAAGATTCGTGTGGAGAGTGTGCCTCATGTGTTAAATATGGCAAGCTGATTCATCCCGACCTGCACTTTGTATTTCCGGTCGTCAAAAGTCCGAAGTATAAAAATCCGGTGAGTGACTCTTATCTTGCGGAGTGGCGTCAGTTTGTTTTGTCCAATGCTTATTTTAATATTAACCAGTGGTTTAATCACCTGGATGCTGATAAACAAGGATTGATTTATAGCCAGGAAAGTCAGGAAATTATTAAAAAATTGAGCCTAAAAACCTTTGAGGCCAAATACAAAGTAATGATCATCTGGCTGCCTGAGAAAATGCATGTTGCAGCTGCCAATAAGTTACTGAAACTACTGGAAGAACCGCCTGAGGGCACTGTGTTTTTGTTGGTATCCGATAATCCTAATGAGATATTAGGAACCATTCAGAGCCGGGCTCAGCGCCTGAATATACCAGCCTTAAGTATTGGGGATATCTCAGGTGCATTGCAGAAAGAGTATAGCCTGAGTGCTGAAGAGTGTGAGCGCTTTGCTAAATTGTCGGTGGGGAATTATGTGGCAGCCAGGGAAATAATCAATCAAAGCGAGGAACGCACCTTCTTTTTTGATAAGTTTGTAAGTCTGATGCGTTTAGCCTATGGGCGTAAGCTATTTGAACTGATAGATTGGTGCGATGAAATGAATCGTCAATCCAAAGAGCGTCAGAAAAACTTCTTTGAGTTTGCTTTGCGATTAATTCGCGAAAATTTTATGATGAACATTCAGGAAAAGGATTTATTGTATCTTACACCTGAAGAGGAAAATTTCTCGGTACGTTTTTCACCGTTTATTAACGATGGAAATGTACTGCAACTGAGTGAGGAATTTAGTTTGGCACATTCTCATCTTGAACAAAATGGGAATGCACGTATTATATTAATGGATTTGTGCCTGAAGGTAATTATGCTGTTAAAGCAATAGGCATGGATTCACAAGGTCACTGAGCCTTTTATTTTTATTTTATGGAAGAAATTATTCAAGATACAGAGAAAAAGGGTTGTTCGGGTTGCGCCAGTCGGTGCGGAAAACTCAATGTTTATGATTGGCTGGACGATTTACCTGCCAGCATCAATACAACCGATATTGTAGAAGTTCAGTTTAAAAACACCCGCAAGGGCTATTTCAGAAACAGTAATGGTCTTCGGATTGAAAAAGGGGATGTTGTGGCTGTTGAAGCCTCGCCGGGTCACGATATCGGTACGGTTACACTGACTGGTGAATTGGTGCTGCTTCAGATGAAAAAGCATAATATTAATCTGGATACCTTCGAGTTTAAACGTGTGTACAGGAAAGCTAAGCCTGTTGATATAGAAAAATGGGAGGAAGCTAGGGGACTTGAGCATGAAACAATGCTGGAGTCGCGCCGAATTGCCGAGCGTCTTAATCTGGATATGAAGATTGGCGATGTGGAGTATCAGGGCGATAAAACCAAGGCTATCTTCTATTACATTGCCGATGAACGGGTGGATTTTCGTCAACTAATTAAAGTGTTGGCCGAAACCTTCAGGGTACGTATTGAAATGCGACAGATTGGTGCCCGCCAGGAAGCTGGTCGAATAGGAGGAATTGGGCCTTGTGGCCGTGAGCTTTGTTGTTCTACCTGGATGACCAACTTTGTGTCGGTGACCACCAATGCAGCCCGTTATCAGGAAATATCACTCAATCCGCAAAAGCTGGCAGGCCAGTGTGGTAAACTTAAGTGTTGCCTCAACTACGAGCTGGATGCCTATATTGATGCACAGCAGGATTTCCCTCGTACAAACATTGTGCTGGAAACTGTTGATGGTAACTACTACCATTTTAAAACCGATATTTTCTCGCGTACCATGTGGTATAGCACCGACAAAGATATTCCGGCTGGCATTGTTTCCGTTTCTGTTGATCGTGTGAAGGAGGTTATTCGTTTGAATCGTAGAGGTAAAAAGGTGGATCGCCTGGCAAATGAAGTACTCAAGCCAGTGGTGGCTGAGCCTACCTATGACAATGTGATTGGACAGGAGAGTTTGACCAGGTTTGATGAGCAGAAAAAGAAAAAGCGAAGACCAAGTCGAAGACGAAGCGGGGGAGCTCAAAAAACTGAAGGTAAGCAAAATGCCAAACCAGCTGAAAATAAACAAAGCAATCAGCAGCAATCTGCTGGTGGAAAGAAACCGTATAATAAATCCAAGCGTCGTTACCGGCCTAATAATCAACGTAAACAACAAGGGGGCGATGGACAAAATAAAGCGCAGTAGTCTCATAATTATATTGTTAGGACTCATTGTTGTGAGTTCCTGCGATAGGGGAGTTGTATTTGATCAGTATGTAACCATCCCCAAAGGTGGCTGGCATGTTGATTCGATGGCAGTGTTTAAAGTTGATATAGAAAGCACCGAGCAGCCATACAATGTAATATTAAATGTGCGCAACCGCTCCAATTATCCCAATAGTAACCTATGGCTTTTTGTAGAGGTGGTCAGTCCTTCGGGGCAAACAATGCAAGATAAAGTGGATTGTGTTTTGGCTGATGATGCCGGGCGATGGATAGGCTCAGGTTGGGGCGATTTGTATCATGCAAAGATACCGTATCAATTGGGTGTGAAATTTGCCGAAACAGGGGCATACTCCTTCAGAATAGTGCAGGGTATGCGCGATGAGGATTTGGAAGGAATTCATAATATTGGTCTGAGAGTTGAGCGGGCCAATGTTGCAAAAGAATAAATAGGGTGGGAAAGAATAAGTTGAAGAAGTTTGCCGAAATGGCAACTTATGATCATGTTTTTGAAGCCGATTACAGTGATCTGAAGGGAGAGTCATTCTATCAGAAAGGTAATTGGAATAAGAATTTTTTTAAAAATGATCATCCGATTGTTTTAGAGCTTGGTTGTGGTAAAGGTGAGTACACCGTAGGACTGGCCGAATTATTTCCAGACAAAAACTTTATTGGCATTGACATTAAAGGAGCACGTATGCATCGTGGGGCTACCGATGCTAAAAACAAAGGACTTAAGAATGTTGCTTTTGTGCGCACCCGCATCGAGTTTATCACTGCTTTTTTTGAAGCCAGTGAGGTAGATGAAATCTGGCTAACTTTTCCCGATCCGCAGATGAAGAAGGTGAATAAACGTCTGTCATCAACACGCTTTTTGCAATTGTATAAAAACTTTCTGAAGCCGGGAGGTTTGATTCATCTTAAAACCGATTCTAACTTCCTCTATACTTACACGGCCGAGATGGCAAAAGAGAACAGCTTTAAGGTTGAAGTCAACGAAAGTGATTTATATGGTTCGGGTTATGACAATGAAATTTTGTCGATTCAAACCCATTACGAATCCAAATGGTTGAAGCACGGCCTTAGTATTAAGTACCTGCAGTTTCACCTCGAAGACAGGGAGCAATGGATTGAACCCGATATTGAAATAGATTTTGATAACTACCATAGTGCCGGACGAGGCGTAGTGAAAGTGAAGGAGGCGCTTATTAAGCATGCCGACGCACGTCGAAAGGGTAAGTAATCTTGCAATATGGCCAATGACAACAAAGATTTCTTCGAGCGGGTGTATCAGGTAGCCGAATTAATTCCCCAAGGGCGGGTGACCTCTTATGGAGCCATTGCCACATACCTGGGAAGCAGTCGCAGTGCTCGTATGGTTGGCTGGGCTTTGAACAAATGCAGCAGCTGGCACCGGTTTATACCGGCTCATCGCGTGGTTAACCGAAAAGGTCTGTTAACCGGTAAGCATCATTTTCCAGGTGGAGAAACGATGAAAGAACTGTTGGAAAATGAAGGTGTTCAGGTAGAGGATAATCAGATTGTAAATTTTAATGAAGTGTTTTGGGACCCGTCAAACGAGTTGTTGTAAAGCATTTATAATACAATAAAGAAGAGAAAGTACGTTTCTCTTTTTTTTATACCTTTGAGTCTAATTTTAAAAAGGTTTAAATAAAGATAAGATGGAATACTATCCAAATCTCATATTGGATGCATTGAAGCATGTGGTGCATCCGGGCAAAGGAACGGATATTGTGTCGTTGGGTATGGTAGAAGATGATATACGCATTGAAGGGAAGCGTATCAGCTTTAGCCTTCTTTTCGACAGAGCTAACGATCCAATGGTTGGTTCACTTAAAAAAGCTTGTGTACAGGCTATCAAGACCTATGTGGATGAGGCCGCCGAGATTGAAGGGAATATCTATGTGAAAATAAAACCTAAACAAAAGCCGGTAGAGCAGAAATCATTGCCACATGTGAAGAATGTGGTGGCCGTTGCTTCAGGTAAAGGTGGTGTTGGTAAATCAACCGTTACTTCAAACCTGGCTGTGGCTTTGGCAAAAGCGGGCTATTCAGTTGGTTTATTAGATGCTGATATCTTCGGACCATCGGTGCCTATCATGTTTCAAACGGAAGATGCCCGTCCGGTGCTGGAGAAGATTGATGGCAAAGATAGAATCCTTCCGGTGGAGAAGTATGGTGTTAAAATGTTGAGTATAGGTTATTTCGTGAATCCTGATGATGCCTTGATATGGCGCGGTGCCATGGCAACCAATGCCATCCGTCAGCTGATTAATGATGGTAACTGGGGCGAACTGGATTACTTGTTAATTGACTTACCTCCTGGTACAAGTGATATACATCTGACTATAGTTCAAACTATCAGTATAACAGGTGCGGTGATTGTATCTACCCCTCAGAATGTGGCACTGGCCGATGCAGTGAAAGGGGTGAGTATGTTCCAGAGTAAAAATATACAGGTGCCTGTATTAGGACTGGTTGAAAATATGGCCTGGTTTACACCTGCCGAGTTGCCCGATAACAAGTATTATATCTTTGGTAAAGATGGTGGTAGTAGACTAGCTAACAAAATGGGTATCCCATTGCTGGGGCAAATTCCATTGGTGCAAAGCATACGCGAGGGTGGTGATGCTGGTGAACCAGCGGCATTGAACGAAAGCTCAATGACGGGACTGGCTTTTGCAGATCTGGCACAAAAAGTGGTTGAACGGGTGGAATTAAGAAATAAAACCATGCCCGAAACCAAGGTTGTTGAAATGAAGAAATAATTGGATAATCATGGGAGAGGATAAACTAGAATTGACACAGCAGGTAGAGGCTGCTCTTGAAGAGATCCGCCCTTACCTCAAAGGAGACGGCGGAGACATAAGCCTTGTGGAAATCACGGATGACTTTGTAGTAAAAGTGCGTTTGGAAGGTTCGTGTGATGGCTGTCCGCTTAGTATGCAGACCTTGAAAGGCGGCGTGGAGATGGTAGTTAAGAAATCAGTTCCACAAATAGTAGAAGTAATTGCCGTTGACAATTAGATAATGAAATAAAAGCACCTTCTAGGTGCTTTTATTTTTTTACTCATTTAGAAGTTCAGAAATTTTGATCGCAGTTTTCCAGTTTCGGGTTGTGGCCTCTACTTTTAAATGTCTTTCAATGGCTGTATTGGATAGTTTACTTTGGTGGTATTTACCATCGCATTTAATATAGATATATTGCCCATTGAGGTGGTATAAATCCGGGGTAAAATATTTAGATTTAAAAACTTCCACGTCATATTCAGTTGGCAGGTCTTTCAATAGGGAAACATGAAGTTTGTTAATGTCGTGTGTAGAGAAAGGGTTTTCACTGGTCATGCGCTTCCACTCAACACTGCTAAAAACTAATACAGGCACATTATAGCCGAAACGTTCAAGAATCGCTTTTGCAATGGAATTCTCTATAAAAGAAGTGTTTGTTACGTTGCAAGTGAATATCAGGTTGCCGCTTTGTATGTATGAAACTACATTGTCAAATCCGAATTCACGATAGAGTTGTTTGAGGTCGGTCATCAATAATTTCCGCTTACCCCCAATATTGATGCCCCGAAGAATGGAAATGTATCTGGGCATATGCTTATTCCTTTTTCTGCTTCTTAATTAAAGTTATTGTGTGGCTTAAAAGTTGACTGTTACCAATTTGCCCATGTCCCGGCACAATTAATTTAGCATCGGGATAGGCATATTGAATTTTCTCTATGGTGGTGCTCCATTCGTCAATATTAGCATCCGATAAATTACCAAGACCTTTCGACTGAGCCGATTTAATCAGACAACCGCCAAAAAGGATTTTTTGCTGAGGTAACCACACAGTGATGTTGTCAAATGAATGACCAGGCCCAAAGAACCTACATTCAATCAGTTCGTTATTAAACAGGCAGTCGTATTCCTTGTCAAATGCAATTTTAGGAATCGCTAATCCTTCCTCTTCGCATTTATCAATGGTCAACTGGCAGGCTAGTGACCTGGCACCGATAGAATGGAGATACTCCAGCCCGCCGATACAATCATCATGATAATGTCCGGCAATTAAAGCCCGAATTGTCACTTTGAAATGCTCAACCAGGTAATCGCAAAGTTGCTTGGTTTGCTCATTGCTCATCGGCGTATCAATCAAAACAGCTTCACTATTTCGTACAATGACTATTCCATTGCATGAGAAGCGACCATAAGTTTCTGAATTTACCCATGAAACATGCACAAAAACAGAATCCTGCAGATGGATGAGTTCCAAGTCCTCATTTATTTGCGTGGATGGGTACTGCGCTCTCAAAGGAAGAAAGAGCAATAACAATAGGGATGCACTAACAAAACGGCTCATCATGATTTGAGTTTTATCAAATGAGTAATAAAGTTATTAATTTTTAGAAGAGACGTAAAGCTTAGTTAAGATGACATCATAAAACTATCGCATTCTATCACTGAGCAAGAGCTTTATGAAAGCGCATCCAATTGTCAAGTTTCCTTTCTTAGTTTGAGCAGTTTAAAAAATCTGTATTAATTCACAAAGAACCACATTCATTTCACCAACTTGTATCAGTTTTTATTCAATGGTTTGTTGCCTGTTTGCGTTAACAAAAAGGATGTCGCCCATATCATCAAAACCTTCGAAAACTTCAGATCCGGAGTGCTTTGTTTGTTCTTCCCTAAAACCAATAATGGTCAGGCCTGCGTTTGATGATTTATCTTTAATCAGACTTTTTGATGATTTATCTTCCTCCTGAGCAATAATCTCAATATTGGAAAGTGTTATTGGCAAACGCCCGGTTTGAACCAGCTCCTGCAGTTGTTTGCGCGTTGTGGCTACATCTTCTTTGTCGCAGATGCTGAATATTTTTACGAAGCCCTTTTTCCAGTCAGGGTGCGATAATATGATAAAGCCAAGCAGTATCATCAGGTTGGCGTTCAATATGTCAATGGAACGTATCCAGATGTGAATGCCATTTTTAAAATGCGTATTTTTATTGGCATCAGAAAAGACACAAACATCGTAATTACCAGCCCTGGTCAGGCTAATATTATCCAAAATGGCCTCAATTGCCTCAGCTTCGTTTCGCCTGTACTCAAACACAATCATATTGTTCTCCATACCACTGATACTTGGGCTTTGAATAGCCTGTGCAATGGCAGTGGTATAGGATGGCGAAATCATACAATCAACATACAGGCTGCTTTCCTGATCGTGGTGTTCATCAATTAGTTTATCTACAATTTGTTTGGCCTCTGTAGTTGTATTCTTAGAGTAATACCCTTTCAGAAAGTGAAAGTAGGTACCAAAGCCATGTTTGTATGAAATCCATTTCATCAGATCAAACACCTTACTGTGCTTAAATGAGTTGGATGAGATACAAATGGCTGATGGTCGCCACTCTTCGTCATCAGTCTGATGGCTGCGGTGTTTTTGCATGTAGAGTTGAATGCGACGACTCAATTGAAACAGTGCTCCCAGGAAAATCTTTTGCAAGCCGCCTCTTTCCTTATGAATGTAATTCAAGTACAGGTATAAGAGAGTGATAACCACATAGGCAGCAATTGTATAAGCAGCATTGATTTTAAACATCACCCACATTGATAATAAAAAGCCAATGAGTGAAATGGCCCAATGCGATTTAAATTGCGGACGGTATGATGGTGATGCTCCAAAATGATTCAGGAAGGATATCAGGCATAAAGAGCCATATGTAATCATAAAAAACATGGAGATGATTTGCGCTACAAAATCTACTTCACCCATCAGTACAAATATCAGAGCGATGGCTATAGTAATGAGGGTTGCATTATAAGGCTCATTGGTTTCGCCTTTGCCTTTGGCCAGCCATCTGTTAAGTGCTACGCTCGGAAAGCTCTTATCCGCCGCCAGAGCTTGTATGGTTCGTGGGGCTACCAACACCGACCCAATGGCAGACGATATGGTGGAGGCGCCTAATCCGAGCGGGATAATAATAGCGCCCAAAACAGCCACATTAGCCATGGCCAGCTGTGAACTGCTCATTTCTTCAGGGGTTAAAGAAATAGAGAATTTATAGATGATAAAGATGTAGATAAGCATGCCACAAATGGTACCCCACATAGTACCACGCGGTATTGACTTGGTAGGATTTTTAAGGTCGCCACTAAGCCCTACACCAGCTGTCATGCCCGTAAATGCCGGAAAACAGATGGCAAACCACACAAAAAACTGGTTACGATTATTAAACACAAAGTTTTGGCTGTAATCACCGGCTTCAAAAAAATATGTGCGTCCAACAAAAAAGAGAGTTAGAGAAATAAATAGCACTGCCACTACAACATATAGTGTTTTAACACCCATGTCCGAGCCTTTTTGTAATACAATATAGGCTAAAATCAATATGGCTGGCACGCTGATGACCTGTCTTGGCAATGCAATGTCAAAAGATGATAGCATCCAGTTAAAGAAAGGCTCAAATGCTTCGGTAAAGGCAATGACATAAAAAGCTACACTAATGGCTTGAGAGAAATATAGTGCCATGCCAATAGTGGCACCAATATTTAAACCGAATGAGCGGGATATAATAAAGTATTCACCACCTCCTTCAACGCGTTTGTTAGTGGCTATTTCGGATATAGCCAAAGCTGTTGGGATGGTAATCATATGGCCCAGAATAATGATACCTAGTGCTCCATAGAAACCCAGGTTGCCAACAGCCATTCCAAATCTCAGGAACAGGATAGCACCTAAAATTGTTGAAATAGCAGTAAAAAATACTGGCGCTGTTCCAAAGCCTTTCTTATCAGTTAATGTGCTCATAAATATGTTCTCAATTTCCCAATGAATGTACAAAGTGTGTTGAGCAAATATATTAAATTATGCTCCTTGTTGTTTGAGCAAATATCTAATTAAAGTTAATACAATACAATAGTTGTTTTGCTCAACTGTCAAACGGTATTTGGTTTTTAGTGTCAGGTTTGTCGTCTGCTTGTGGTGGCAGTAAAGTGACAGATTATAAGCAATGAAGTTCTTGGTTTGTTGTTTCAGAGAAAAGAATGAAGTTACGAGTTGAAGTAATTGGATAATTGGTAAAACCTGGTGATGCTGGGTTTTATTCATTATTCATATTGTAGATAATGAAAATTGGTAGCTGAACATCTCGAAATTGATAGGAGCAGACCTTTAGAATTGATATTGTTCTTAACAGCATTAAAAAGGTATTGTTATATCAATCTGCTATTGACTGAAATTTTAGCTTTTTTTTAAAACTCTTAACAGATTGTTTAATGACACAAAACGTTACTAAACTTGTATTACTTTTATTGCTTATTCAGGCACTTCAATTATTTTTGCCTCACTAATTATTTGATGCGATGGATACTTTTTACATTGATTCTTTGGATACCATTAATGCTGTTGCTGCAGAGTTTTTATCAAACTATAAAAGCGAACGGGTGTTGGCGTTTTATGGTTCTATGGGGGTTGGTAAAACAACGTTTATTAAAGCGCTTTGTGAAGTGCTTAATGTGGAGGATACGGTTAATAGTCCAAGTTTTGCCATTGTAAATGAGTATCACACCCTTCAGGATGATGTTGTTTATCATTTCGATTTCTATCGACTCAAGGAGGAGGAGGAAGCCTACGACATGGGTTACGAGGATTACCTGTATTCAGGGCATTATAGTATGATTGAGTGGCCTGAAAAGATTGCATCTTTGCTGCCTGAAGGCCGCCTGGAAGTTACCCTTGAGGAAATGACAGACGGACGCAGAAAGATATCTGTTCAGAAGGTTTAGCTAATTCCTTTATTAGTCTTTTTTTGCTATCTTGATGCCTTGTATTAAAGGTAAACAGATAGAATATGATGGGCGATAAAACTTCCTATTTCCCAATGGGACAAAGCCACCTGCTTCCGCAGGAGGAAATGTTAGAGGTAGGCAGACAGAAGAAAAAACTATCAATAGGTATACCAAAAGAAAGTTCTCATTTTGAAAACCGAGTGGCTTTGACACCGCAGGGTGTGGAGCTATTGGTCGAAAATGGTCATAATGTATTGTTTGAATCTGGAGCGGGTGATAGAGCGCATTATTTTGATCATGATTTTGCCGAATGCGGTGCTCAGATTGTTAAGGAAAAATCGCAAGTACTAAAAGCTGATATCATCCTTAAAGTATCTGCTTTAACCGAAGATGAAATCAATCAGTTGGAACCTAATCAGCTGATTATTTCCCTTCTGAATTTGTATAATCAAACGCGCGAATCGTTGCAGAAAATGCTCGATAGGCGCTTGAATGCTATAGCTTTTGAACTACTAAAGGATGAAAACGGCTGCTATCCGGTTGTACGCAGTATGAGTGAGATAGAAGGAGCTACCTCGGTTATGATAGCCAGCGAGTACCTCAGTAAAGCTCATAATGGTAAAGGAGTTTTATTGGGAGGTGTAACAGGTATCTCTCCTGCTGATTTGGTGATACTTGGAGCAGGTACGGCTGGTGAGTTTGCTGCCAAAGCTGCTTTGGGACTGGGCGCTTCGGTAAAAGTGTTTGATAATTCTTATCACAAGCTACGAGAGCTGGAACGTAATGTTGGCCAACGAATATTCACTTCTGTATTGCATCCGCAGGCGCTGACAAAAGCATTGCAAAGTGCCGATGCAGTGCTGGGAAGCATACGTCATATGCATGCGGGACGCTCTTTTATGGTAACCGAAGATCAGGTGGCTCAGATGAAAAAGGGCTCCATAATCATTGATTTGAGTATGGATCAAGGTGGCTGTTTTGAATCCAGTAAATGTACCGATTTCGATCATCCGGTATTTACAAAGCATGGCGTTATTCATCATTGTGTGCCAAATGTTGCATCCCGCGTTTCACGAACATCATCCATTGCGTTAAGCAATATTTTTGCACCTATTATCCTGCGATTGGGAGAGGCGGGTGGTATGCATCATCTTATTAAAGAGGATATTGGATTAAGTAATGGCGTATACCTTTACAAAGGTATTCTGACCAATAGTTATATTGGCCGCAGGTTTAATATGCCTTATAAAGATATAGGCTTATTGATGGCGGCCTTCTGATGGCTACATAAGGCTTGTTTTAGGAATCTCGTTGCTTAGTTTATGGGTTTTTTGGAATGGGATAGTAAAACAAAACTTAGCACCTTCTTTATAGGTTTTGTCGAGCCAAATTTCACCCCCTAGTGTGTCGATGTATTTTTGTGAGATGGCCAAGCCTAAGCCGTTGCCGCCAAATTCGCGGTTGTTGGAGGTGGATACCTGTCTGAACATATCAAATATCACCTCTTCTTTTCCTTCAGGTATGCCAATACCGGTATCTTTCACAAAGAACCACAAACGGTCTTCTGCAATAGTATAGCCAAATTTAACCCAACCGTCTTTGGTGAATTTAACCGCATTATCAAGCAAGTGATTTAAAACCTTAAGCAGGCCTTGCTGATCGGTAATGATTTGGTCATTATTATCTTCCAGTCCCTTTTCCAGGTATAGTTGTAGAGGTTTATGCATTAATTTAACTTCACGCATATAATGCTTTAGCATATTCTCCAATAAACTATTTAGGTTGAAAAGCTTAGGGCCTTCTTGAATTAAACGGGTCTGTAGTTTAGAAATATCTATCAGGTTATCCATTACCTTGAGTAACTGTAGCCCGTTCAGGTTGATGATTCCGATATACTCATCCCTGTCTTCAGAACTTAAGGATTCGGTCTTTAGTAGTTCTGAAAACCCGAGAATAACATTCATGGGAGTTCTGATTTCATGGCTTAGGTTGGCTAAAAATGTTGATTTGAGTTGGTCGTTTTCTGCTGATTTTTTCTGCGCTTCATGCAGTTTCTTTAACGAAATGTCCAACTCAGTATTTTTTCGCTTGAGCTCCAGGTGGGTGATTTCAAGCTCTTTATTTCTAAGGTTGAGTTCCTCTTTGGCCTTTATGTGCTCAATTTCACTACTCATACGCGGAGTAAAGAGGTAAACGAGAGATTCGATAACTTCAGCCTGTGCAATTGGGTTGCGGTAAAGAGCAATAAAAATGCCATTGGGCTGGTAGCCCGAATTAAAAAGCGGAATACCTATATAGCCTTCTATTTTTTTATTTGCCAAAAAGCTGTCTTCAGGGAAACGCTCCCAGGCACCGGACGTAATGCGGCAGGTGTTTTTGCCAATTACGTTGTCGCAGGGTGTATTTTCAAGACTGTAATTGACCTGAGGCATAACTTTAGTGCCATCGGCAAAGGCAATGGATTCAACAGAATTTGTTTGAGCTGAATAACGGCCAATGATTACATAATCTGCTTCAATTAGCTGACAGAGCTGAATGGCTGTGGCTTCAAAATACTTCTGACCAATATAACGGTTAACGGGTGTAATAATGTCGTAAATGGTCGGTTCAATTTTTTTGAAACGATTTAATACAGATTTCTTATTTGCAAACAGTTTTGTCAAACTCATACTGGTTTCCGATTAAAGAACTTTTAAAATACTCAAAAAGGAATATGCACTAAACTTTTTTTGACAAATGGTCGACTTTTATAGTTTGAAGGTGATTTATTGCTTATTAAAATGTTAAGGGCTTACTTGTTTTTAACTTACCGCTTTAATACCCGGCAGCCATTCCGTCTTTCCGTTTTTCTGATGCGCCAATGTATACGCCTCTTTTACTGTCGTACCATATAGCTTGATATCCGCCGTAAGAGCCTGGTAGGAAACCTACTGAGTGACCCATCTTTGTGAGCTCTAAAATAGTTTTGTTGCTAAAACCGGTTTCGATATTTAGCTGACCTTTCCCTTTCGCTCTTTTACCTGTTGGTTGCGATGAGCCAGTATGACTGAATCGTGGTGCATCTCCAGCTTCCTGCAGATTCATGCCAAAATCAATAATATTCATTAAAACCTGCACATGCCCTTGCGGTTGAAAGTCACCACCCATTACACCAAAGCTCATAACTGGCTGTTGATTTTTTGTTACAAATGCAGGTATGATTGTGTGAAAAGGTCTTTTACCAGGGGCTAACGCATTGGCATCGTCTGGATCTAATGAAAATAGTTCGCCGCGGTTTTGCAGCATAAACCCACATTGAGGCGGTACCATACCCGAACCCATACCGCGGTAGTTGCTCTGTATAAGCGAAACCATATTGCCCCATCGGTCTGCAACGGTCAGGTATATCGTTTCGCCATGGCTGATTGTACCGGCAATATATTGTCCGGCTTTTTGCATATCAATTAAGTCTCTTCTTTGCTTAGCATATTCTTCTGAAATAAGCTTCTCAACAGGTACGTTCTGCATATCCATATCAGCATAATACTTTGCCCTGTCCTCAAAAGCCAGTTTCTTTGCCTCAGTCACAAGATGCAGATGGCGTGCTGTACCAAATTCTTCTTTCTCAAAAGAGTACCCTTTAATAATGTTTAGCATTTGGAGGGCTGTAATGCCTTGTCCGTTAGGTGGTAATTCCCATATGTCGTAACCGCGATAGTTAACAGAAACAGGTTCAACCCATTGTGAGCGATGGCTTGCCAGGTCTTCTATGCTCAGGAAGCCGCCTTGTTGCTTAATAAATTTGGTAATGGTTTCGGCCAATTTTCCCTTATAAAAATAGTTTCTGCCTTGTTTAGCCAATTGTCTATATGTTTCAGCCAGGTACGGATTTTTAAGTATGTCGCCTTTCACGGGGATATTCCCATTGGAGGTATAGGTTTCAATTACATTCGGATATTTTTGGTGAAGCTTAACCGAACGCTCCCAGTAATAAGCGATAAGTTCACTTAGGGGAAAGCCATTTTCGGCGTACGATATGGCTGGCGCTAATATTTCTTCCATTGTAAGTTGGCCAAAGCGCTGGTGTAATTCAAACCAGGCATCTACACAGCCTGGAACGCTCACCGATAATGGACCGTACGAAGGAATTTTATCAAGATTCTGACTGTTAAAATAGTTGATGCTTAGTGTTTGAGGAGATCGACCACTGCCATTAAGCCCATATAGTTGTTTTGTATTCGCATCCCAAATAAGGGCGAAAAGGTCACCGCCAATGCCACAGCCGGTTGGCTCCATTAAGCCCAAAGCTGCGTTGGCAGCAATGGCGGCATCTATAGCATTACCTCCTTGTTTTAGTATATCTATTGCAATTTGCGTGGACAGGGGGTGACTGGTGCAGGCTATGCCATTTTGGGCGATGACCTCACTGCGCGAAGCAAAGTTAAGGCCGGTAATTCTGTCCTGAGCGGAAGTTTGAAAAATGATAAGTGACAGAAGTAAAATGAGCAGTTGGATATCTTTCATATATAGCATGTTTAGGTATATGAAGATACAGAAATCAAAAAGACTGCAAAAGAAATCTCAGTTCAAATTTCTTTTGCAGCTTATGATATGCTTTCTAAATAATTATGCGATGGCAATTCGGCTGGCAGGGTGGCTAAGGTAATCGTAAAAGATACCAACTAAAAGCTGGTGATCCATCTCTGGTGAAATTGGAATAACCAAGTCGGCATAAGTATCTTTAAATACGACCTGAACCTCGTTTTTACGGGGGAACTCAATCCCTGCAACTTTCCTGTGCATACGTATTTCCCCAAGTCCTGTAATCAATTTAATAATCATACTCTTTCCTTTTTAGCTTATTTACAAAACCGTCCGGGTGTGTTGTTTTCAGGTATAAAAGTAGATGCCAGTCCCGTTTCAGCCAAAGGTTTTAAAGGGTATTCCATGAGTGTTTAAATTTCAATGTTGAATGGGTGGTTGGCGCTTATAAAAAAAAAAGCCTTCCATAAACGGACTGTTTTTTTTGACTAAAATTAATTTAAAAACAGGCTGTAAGGCTTAAGGGTAAGATAATCAATGTTTTAATATTGTTTTAATAGTGGCGGAAAATTGAGGTTGTTATGTAGTGCAGGATAAGACTTATTGCGGTATTTTTAATGTATTCTGATGACTTTTTTTACCTTTGCTTCAATTGAATTTTTAGCTTAATGGCAAGAGAAGATAAAGGAAAGAAATTAGTTGATAAACTCCGACATAAGTATCGTTTAGCGATTTTTAATGAGCAAACCTATGAGGAGGTTTTTGGAATGCGTTTATCCCGACTCAATGTGTTTACCATAGTTGGAGTAAGCCTTTCTGTATTGATAGTGTTGGTTATTTTTTTAATTGCATTTACAGGCCTACGCGAATATATACCAGGTTACCCGGATGGTCAGCAGCGAAGGTTAATTATACAAAACTCCGAACGAGTAGATAGCCTTATTATGGAGATTGAAAGGCGCGATAAGTTTTTCAAGGACATAAGGGCAATTGTGGCTGGTGATGTGCCACAGGGTGCCATGCCTGAAGATTTGGAGGATGCTGAGGGACCAGGTACAAACAGCAATGTTGTTTTCAAAAAGTCAGAGGAAGACTCAATATTCCGTGAGCAGGTTGAGCGTGAAGAAAAATTTAATCTGGCAGTTTTGGGCAATAAAGGCACGAAGTTTGAACTGGAGCACAGCTTCTTATTTACCCCGCTTAAAGGAGTAGTGGTGAATAAATTTGGAGAAACCCAAGGACACTATGGAGTTGATGTGGTGGCTAATCCCGGAAGTCGTGTTAGTGCCATTCTCGACGGAACAGTAGTTTTCACCGGATGGACAGTTGAGACTGGTTATGTCATTCAGATTCAGCACTCCAATAATTTAATATCTATATATAAGCACAACGAAAGTTTGCTCAAAACCATGGGGGATAAGGTGCAGGCAGGTGAAGCCATAGCCAATGTTGGTAATTCAGGCGAGCTAACCACTGGCCCGCATTTGCATTTTGAATTGTGGTACAATGGTGTGCCGCTTGATGCTGAGCAATACATGTCATTTGAATAGTGACTTACATATACACAACAGTAAAAATTAATGTCAAAAAGAATAGCGATACTGGGTTCTACCGGTTCAATAGGAACTCAGGCTTTAGAGGTTGTTGATGCCCATTCTGGGCAATTCGAAGTGGAGGTTTTAACTGCAAATAATAACGTTGATTTACTTATTGAGCAGGCCAAAAAGTATCATCCCAATACCATTGTAATTGGTAACGAAGAAAAATACCAGCAATTAAGTGATGCGCTCAAGGATACCGATGTTAAGGTGTATGCCGGCGATAATGCAATAGCGCAGGTAGTGCAAATCAGCACCATTGATGTTGTGTTAACGGCCATGGTGGGTTTTTCAGGCTTACTGCCAACTATTAATGCCATCAAGGCTGGTAAGCAGATTGCATTGGCCAATAAAGAAACCTTGGTGGTAGCAGGCGATATTATAACTAAACTGGCATTGGAGAATAAGGTAAGTATTTTGCCGGTTGATTCGGAGCATTCAGCTATTTTTCAGTGTCTGGCAGGTGAGTTTCATAATCCCATTGAGAAGATTATTCTTACAGCTTCGGGTGGTCCTTTCAGGGGAAAGAAACTTGATTTTTTGCGAAAAGTCACCAGGTGTCAGGCCTTGAATCATCCCAACTGGTCAATGGGCGATAAAATCACCATCGACAGTGCATCAATGATGAATAAGGGCCTGGAAGCCATTGAAGCCAGGTGGCTGTTTAATGTGAAGCCTGATGATATTGAAGTAGTGGTTCATCCGCAATCAATTGTGCACTCGCTGGTTCAGTTTGAAGATGGTTCCATTAAAGCACAGCTTGGGCTGCCAGATATGCGTCTGCCCATACAATATGCCATGACATTCCCCGAGCGTTATAAGTCCGATTTTCCGAGGTTTAATTTTATGGATTATCCAGAGCTAACCTTTGAAAAGGTGGATGTTAAAGTGTTTAAAAACCTCGATCTGGCTTATCAGGCGATGCATAAAGGTGGTAATATGCCTTGTATCCTTAATGCGGCCAACGAAGTGGCTGTTGATGGTTTTCTAAAGCAGAGAATTGGTTTTGTTGAAATGTCGGATGTGATTGAGAAAACAATGATGAAGGCATCGCTTGTTAATCAACCATCACTCGATGATTACATACAAAGTAATGCAGAAGCTCGCGCCATTGCTGAAGAAATAATCAATGGCAGATAATGAGCTGCTTCGACCTTTTTGTGTTTTGAGGTGTTTATTACAATACAACAGTTAAGCTGCTGTGAAATATCAGCAGGTTATTAATGTGAAAAGAATATATTTGTTGCTTAATTCAGAAAATCAGAATAATTGATGGAGATTTTTATAAAAACAGTGCAGCTATTACTCAGCTTATCAATACTGGTAATACTGCATGAATTCGGACATTTCTTTTTTGCCCGTTTATTTAAAACCAGAGTAGAGAAGTTTTATTTATTCTTTAATCCCTGGTTTACGCTTTTCAAATATAAAAAAGGCGAAACTGAGTATGGAATTGGTTGGCTGCCATTAGGTGGCTATGTTAAAATATCAGGGATGATAGACGAGTCGATGGATAAAGAAGCCATGGCTCAGCCGCCTCAGCCATGGGAGTTCCGCTCAAAGCCGGCCTGGCAGCGACTGATGATTATGGTTGGTGGTGTTTTGGTGAACTTTATCACCGCCTTTTTTATCTACTGGATGGTGCTATATACCTGGGGAGAGGAATATATACCGGTTCAGTCGGCTAAACATGGTTTGTATTATCACGAAGTGGCCAAAGAAATAGGCTTGCAGGATGGTGATGTGGTGCTAAAGGTTGATGAGCATGAAGTTGAGGAAAGTAGCGATATTGCCCGTTTTATTTTACTTGAAAATGCTCGTCAGCTGACTGTTAAGCGTGGTGTACAAACACTGATGCTGGCCATTCCTGAAGGCTATGATCAGCGCATGATATCTGAAGAAGTAAGAACATTTGCGCAAGTGCGTTTTCCTGTTGTTGTTGAAGATTTAATGAAAGGCTCCAGTGCTGATGAAGCTGGTTTACTTGCTGGTGATAGCATCGTAAGTATAAATGGGGCGTCAACAGCTTATTACAATGAATTTACCAAGGCATTAACTGATAATGTAGAGGAAGAAATTGAACTGGGTTTTGTTCGTCAGGATTCATTAATGTCGCTTAATCTGGTTGTTCCTAAATCAGGGAAAATAGGATTCTACCTTGTGACAGCTGATAACTATGTTGATATTCAAAGTCATGAGTATGGATTCTGGGAGGCTTGTCCAAAAGGTATTACCAAAGGTGTTGACATCTTAGTGGGCTATGTGAAACAACTACGACTTATTTTCACAAAAGAAGGTGCTAAGCAGGTTGGTGGTTTCGGTGCCATGGGTAAATTGTTTCCTTCAACCTGGAACTGGTATGTTTTCTGGTCAAACACAGCGTTAATTTCTATGATTCTTGCTTTTATGAACATCTTGCCAATTCCGGCACTGGATGGTGGTCATGTATTGTTTTTAATGTACGAGATTGTAACAGGCCGTAAGCCAGGTGATAAGTTTATGGAGTACGCACAAATAACCGGCATGATTCTTTTGTTAGGACTACTGTTATTTGCCAATGGAAATGATATCTTTAAAGCTTTCTTTAAATAAGCGAGTTTATTAAATTTGTATAATAAAACTATTAAGAGATGAACAGTTACGTAATATTATGGGCATTGCCCGGCGGACCAGAGTGGATTCTTATCATACTTGCCTTGTTATTGTTGTTTGGTGGACGTAAAATTCCTGAGTTAATGAAAGGACTCGGACAGGGTATGAAAGAGTTTAAGAAGGCGCGTAACGACGATGATAACAAGTCAGATGGTGACAAAAAGAATGAGGCCATCGACGATTCATCAAAGTAAGCATTAGATCTTATCAATTGTATATTGCGAAGGCCGAACCTCATTGAGGGTTGGCCTTTGGTGTATTTCCGACACCCATAAATTAAATTCTGAATGCTACGATTGCTGCTAATTTTATCCATCATTTTACCTGGGGTAAATGTATTTGCCCGATATGTTGGTACACATGATTATCCGCACTATCCTGCCTGGATGTATGAAAACCGCTTAAAGGAGTTGGATAAATCAACCGTTGTAAAATTGGATTATAACACCAAAGTTCAAGCCTATATTGATGTATATACGGTTAAAAGACGAGAGCATCTCTCCAATATCATTGGGCGTTCTGAATATTATTTTCCCCTATTCGAAGAGTATCTGGCCAAATACAATTTGCCGCTCGAATTGAAGTACCTGGCAATAGTCGAATCAGCTTTAGAGCCGACAGCTAAATCCAGTTCCGGGGCTATGGGGCTGTGGCAGTTTCTGTATCATGCCTCACGCATGTTCGACCTTAAGGTTGATAATTATGTAGATGAGCGCTGTGATCCGGTAAAAAGTACAGAGGCCGCTTGCCGATACCTGAAGTACTTATATCACAATCTGAACGACTGGCAATTGGCACTGGCTGCTTATAATGGTGGGATTGGGGTAGTGCAAAAAGCCATTGAACGTTCAGGAGGTAAAACCAATTTTTGGGAACTGCAACCATACTTACCAAAGGCAGTGCAGAGTTATGTGCCGGCATTTATTGCGGTTAATTATGTAATGAACAATTATCAGCGACATGATGTGGTGGCAACGCCTGCTCCTTTAAAGTTTGATGAAGTGGATACGGTCTATATTCATAAGTCGCTCACGTTTGAGCAAATTAAGGAGGCCTCTCAAACTTCTATGGAAATCATCGAGTGGTTAAATCCTTCATATACGCAAAAGTACATTCCTGTAAATAATAGTGCAGTGCCGGTTTTTCTGCCTAAAAGCGGAGTGCTTAAGTTTGTACGGGCTGAGAAGGCACTAAGAAATGCGGAGGCACCTGTTTCAGAAGCCTTACCTGTTGGTGACAAAACAGGCAGACGATTGGCGGTTCACGTTGTTAGTAAAGGGGAGTTCTTTCATAAAATTGCCATCGACAATGAATGTCGTATCAGCGATATAATCTATTGGAATAACTTACCCAATCGAAAGCTGTATGTCAATCAGCGTCTGTGGGTGTGGCGGCCAGTTAAGCAGGAAGAATATTTCTTTGTGGCAGATGAAAAGTTAAGCGCTAAACCTCTACTTAGGGTAGATAATGGTTATGTGGTTGATAATGCTTCATTAAGTAGTCGAATAAATGGAAGTGGTACTTAATCCTCTGATGATAAGTAATAAAAACCTTAATCAAATAAAATTTCATAGTATGAGACACTTTAAATATTTACTGATAGCCATTGTTGTGTTAATGGTTGGTTGTAAGGATAAGCAAACAGGCTATAAACCTAATGTTGGAGGTAAGGCCGGTGAAATGCTTGTTGTTATGGACGATAAGATTAGAACGTCACCTGGTGGAGAAGAACTTCAGGCTTTGCTAACTGAAACCTACCTCGGTCTGCCGCAGGAGGAACCTCATTTCAAAATGAGTGTGGCGCCGCACCGTTCATTTGCCAATTTTTTACGAACGATTCGAAATATCGTGATGGTAACCGTTAAACCTGACGTTAAAGAAGAGGCCGTGAAATTTTACCATGATAGATGGGCCAGACCTCAGGCAGTTGTAAGTATTACGGCCAAAGATACGGCCAGCTTGAAGCAACTGGTGGAAGCTAATCAATTAAAGATACTTAGTTTCTTTAATAAGGCCGAGCGTGAGCGTTTTATCGGAGAATATAAGAAATTTGCAAGTGATGAATTGATGAAACTGGCGGATTCAACGTTTCACGTGCACATGTCTATTCCCAATAGTTTAAGCAATAAAAGGTCAACCAAGTCTTTTATTTGGATGAATGAAGCGGCTGATTGGGGTTTTCAAGGCATGTTCTTATATGAGGTTCCATATGTGGGTGAAGGCACTTTCTCCAAAGAGTATCTGCTTAATAAACGCGATTCAATTTTGCACAAAAATGTTCCCGGGCCATCTAAAGGTTCATTTATGACAACTGAACATTTATACCCGGTTATATACAAGAAAACTGAAATTAATGGCAATGAGGTGGTTGAGATGCGCGGTTTATGGAAGGTGCAGAACGATATGATGGGCGGGCCGTTTGTTTTGCAAGCGCATTACGACAAGAAAAGTAACCGCGTGGTAATAACTGATGGTTTTGTTTACTCTCCAGAGAAGCCTGATAAGCGAGATAAAATTCGTCAAATGGAGGCCCTGATGTATACGCTTACTTTTAAATAAACTATGCTGCCACAACTAAATAGTGCTGCTTTGCGACAGGCTTGCGGCCGCGAAGATTTGATCAGAAAAGCAGCTGCTCAGATTATTAAGGATTTTGCCGAGTTTGGCTTTGAAGTATCATTTTCAGGCGATGTTGAAGGCTTTTACGAAGAGGTGTTCAAGCAAATGAAGGTGCACATTGAAAGCATCATGGGGGAACACTATTCGCAGTTTCTCAACTTTTTGTATCGGATAGATGTTACAGAAGGACAAGTGGCCGTTTATCAGCGAGAGATGGGAGGTGTCTCGTATGAAGATGCCTTAACTGAACTGATAATTCACCGGGAGATGAAGAAAGTGATGATTCGCGAGTATTTCAAGGCACAGAGTCAGTCAAAAGATAGCGGAACGCCTGAACTTTCAGATTAAAAACTATTATTATGCAATTAACGATAAAACATACTGGCGAACGTCCTGATGGCGTGCGCAATGTATTCCTGGTAAAAGATGCCAGTGTACTAAAAGATTTTGGCTTTAACAATGAAGCATTGGCATATGTCGATGCTAAAATAGAGGCCAAGGAAACCCTGATTACCATCCAAAACTACAGCACTGTCTACTATGTGCGAATTGTCAGCGATGAAGAGCCATCGAACAAATTATACGAGGCACTGCGTAAAGATGGATCCTCGGTATATGCCAACATGAAAAAGGATAAGCAGTCAGATGTTTGTATATATGATGTCATTGGCGATAAACCTTTGACATTGGCATTAACCGAAGGCATTGCCTTATCATCATACCGCTTTGATAAGTATAAGACTGAACAAAAAGATGAAGCGAAGGACATTTGCATCTGGGTGGCTTCATCGGCTCTTAATCAAGCTGATTTAGATGAGCTACGTCTCCTGACTAATGCCGTTTTTGTAACGCGTAATCTGGTAAATGAACCTGTTTCAACCTTGAATGTCGAAGAGCTGTCAGAAACCATTAGTGAGCTGGGTGCCATTCATGGTTTTGATGTTGATGTATTCAACAAGACAAAGCTTGAAACACTTAAGTTCGGCGGCCTGCTGGGTGTCAATAAAGGAAGCGTAGATCCTCCGGCTTTTCATATACTAGAATGGAAGCCGGAAGAAGCAAAAAATGCCAAGCCCATTGTATTGGTAGGTAAAGGAGTGGTTTACGACACAGGTGGAATTAACCTGAAAACACCTCCTGGTAGCCTGGATGATATGAAGTCTGATATGGGCGGGGCAGCTTCTGTAGTTGGAACCCTGGTAGCTGTTGCGGCCAATAAATTACATGTGCATGTAATTGGTTTAATTCCGGCGACCGATAATCGTCCGGGAGGTAATGCGATTGTACCGGGTGATATTCTTACCATGCACAATGGTAAAACAGTCGAGGTGCTGAATACCGATGCTGAAGGCCGATTAATATTGGCCGATGCCTTATCGTATTCAGAAAAGTATGAACCTGAGTTGGTTATTGATTTGGCGACCCTCACGGGAAGTGCCGTCATGGCATTGGGTCAATATGCGACGGTAGGTATGGGTACTGCATCTGATGAGGTCTTTAATGAGCTTGAAAAAGCCGGTAACTGTGTGTACGAACGCATCGTACGTTTCCCATTCTGGGAAGAATATGGCGAGCTGATTAAGTCGGACATAGCAGACATTAAAAACCTTGGTGGGCGTGAGGCCGGAGCCATTACAGCAGGTAAGTTCTTAAGCCATTTCGTTAGTAATCCATGGATTCATTTAGATATTGCCGGACCTGCTTTTGTTAAAAAAGAGGACAGTTATCGGGGTTCTGGTGCATCCGGAGTTGGAGTTCGTATGCTCTATGAGTTTCTTAAGAACAGATGCTAGTTTGCTAAATTATATTAATTTTAGTGCCCAATAGCTGAAACACAAGGTGTGTGGCAGAAAAAATGAAATTATGAGTGATAAAATAAAAGTGGGAATCACCCACGGCGATATTAATGGAATAGGGTATGAAGTCATCTTCAAAACTTTGGCTGATGCCAGAGTATTTGATGCTTTTGTGCCTATTATTTATGGTTCATCTAAGGTGGCAGCCTACCATCGTAAGGCACTTAATATTCCCAACTTCAGTTTAAACAGTATTAATAGTGTGGATGATGCGCACAATAAGCGTATCAACATTATTAATTGTTTAGATGATAATATTCGGGTTGAGCTGGGCAAATCAACCACTATAGGAGGCGATGCAGCCTATAAAGCCCTTGAGATGGCGGTGAGCGATTTAAAGGAGGGGAAGATTGATGTGTTGGTGACAGCCCCTATTAATAAGGAGAATATACAATCGGAGTCATTCAAATTTCCGGGGCATACCGAATATTTGCAGCAGGAAGCAGGTGAAGGTGAAGCTTTGATGCTGATGGTTTCGGAACATATGAAAGTAGGTGTGGTTGCCGGTCATGTGCCTATTAAAGAGGTAGCCTCTAAAATAACTGAGGAAAGTATCTTAAGTAAGTTACGTACTCTAAATAAATCCTTGCAACAAGATTTCTCGATACGTCGTCCTCGTATTGCCGTTCTTGGACTAAATCCCCATGCTGGTGATGGTGGTGTAATCGGGAGCGAAGAGCAGGATATTATTATACCAGCCATTAATAAAGCTAAAGAAGAAGGAATTATGGCATTAGGGCCATACCCTGCTGATGGCTTATTTGGTAGTGAGCAGTTTCGTAACTTTGATGCCATTCTGGCGATGTATCACGATCAAGGGCTGGCGCCGTTCAAAACACTCACGTTCTCAAAAGGTGTTAACTTTACGGCTGGTCTGCCATTTATTCGTACCTCGCCCGATCACGGAACAGCTTTCGAAATTGCTGGTCAGGATAAGGCAAAAGAAGATTCATTTAGAGAAGCTGTGTACCTGGCGGTAGACGTTTGTCATAATCGTCAGATGAATATTGAGCTTGGCAAGAATCCATTAAAGACATATGATGTAAATGAGTTAGAGCAAAAAGAATAGATAAAAAAACTAGAGCAGCAGTAAGGCCTCCTTTATCTCAGGGGGCCTTTTTTATTGCAATCGCATTTGTGGTCATTAGTTTCGAAGGTTAATTGCGCATCAATATTCATAATCTTTCAAAATAAGTCTTACTTCTTGTTAAAGAAGTTGTGGTGAAATGGTATACAAATAGGACATGCCTGAAAGACTTATTTCTTAAATAATGTTATTTAACTGATGTTTGTCATGCGATTAACCAATCATATACCCCACCATAAATGACCTTGGGTATTCCTAAGTGAGTGATATTCAAGGTGTATATTTGGGGTTACACATTTACCCACCTTGCTGAACATTTGACCATTGTTGCAGGATACATTTTAATTTACTTTCGAGCCTTGCAAATTCACAGCTAACATTTATTTGCATTTACTAAAAGCGATATGATCCAAGAGAAAAAAATTGCCCAACAGATTCGCGAAGGGAATCTTGAAGCATTCCAGGAGTTTTATAAATCGTATTTCAGGCGTCTGCTTAATTATGCTGCTATGTTTATCAACCAGTCTGATGTAGCAGAAGATATAGTGCAGGAGGCGTTCTTTAAGCTATGGAATAATCGCGAGGCAATTAATGAGGAGCAAACCTTGGTTGGATGGCTGTATCGCGCCATTCGTAATCAATGCATCAATCAGCTAAAGCAGCAAAAGGTACACGAGAAATTTATTGAATTTGCCAGTAATTATGAGGCCATCGATAAGGTGTATAAACATGATTTTGAATTGCCCTTGAATGATGCTGACGATTTCTATGTTTGGGCTGAAATAAAAAGGGCCATTGAAAGTCTACCCGAAAAACGCCGGGAAGTCTATCAGCTGTCAAAAATTGAAGGACATTCACATAACGAAATTGCCAAAGAGTTAGCAATTACTACAAAAGGTGTTGAACGTCATATTACTCTCGCCAACAGGGCACTACGTTCAAAACTCAAGCATCTGAAAACAGCCATATTTGTATTGGCGTTGTTACCGTAAATTTATTTTCAAAAAAAAGTGTGGGGTATTGCATTGTAGCTTGTATTAATGGTGTAAGCACACGCAGATGAATAATAATCTACTACATATAAAAACGCTTGTTGGAAAGTATATCGATGGTACTGCATCAATCGAAGAGATAGCAGCTATTCATGTCTGGCTTAATGAGTCGGAAACCAACAAAGTTGCTTTTACTAAGCTTAAACAAGAGTGTAAGCAGAAACAGCAATCTTTGGCTAATGCCGACTGGTTAAAGTTTGAGCAGAAATATGGCAATGCTGTTAAGCCAAATAAGAAAGGTAAACGCTTGCTTGGATTTATTTCAATTGCAGCATCTATTTCTTTGGTAGTTGGTGTTTCTATTCATCTGATGAGCAATATTCAAGACAACTATTCGACTATTTTGGCCGAAGCTAGTGCTGCGGAAGTGCCTGAAAAGACGACCATCAACCTATCGGACGGCGAGCAAATTACGCTCGAAACTTCACACTCAGTGGTTGAAGTAGATGAGCAAGGGAAGCAAATCCTGCTGGAAGATAAGCAAGTAGTAGAGGAAATTGGTGATGCCGAAAGCTCCAAGCCAGGTATCAATCAGATTATTGTGCCATACGGTAAAACCGCTGAATTATTATTGGCAGATGGCACCAAAGTGTGGCTTAATGCCGGTAGCCGCTTTGTATTTCCTGATCACTTCAATAAGCAGCCAAACAGAGAGGTTGTGTTAATAGGCGAGGCTTTTTTCGATGTGTCTCATAACGCCGATCAACCATTTAAAGTCATTACTGATGAGATGGTTTACACAGTACTGGGAACCTCATTTAATATTCAATCACTTCCCAATAGTACATCAGTAAGCGCAGTGCTGGTAGAAGGATCGTTACAGGTTGAAAAGAAGACCCTTTTGAATAAGCAAAAGGTGATTCTGAAACCCGGTCAAAAAAGCCAGTTTCTAGCAAAGCAGGATAGGATGCATGTAACCAATGTTAATACCGCTTTTTACACGTCGTGGAAAGATGGTTACCTGATGCTGGATAAAAACCGCTTGGGCAAATTAATTGAGCAGATAGAACAATTTTATCATAGTGAGTTAGTAATCAGTCATGAACTGATAAATGTACCAACTCAACTGTCAGGTAAGTTATTATTAGATGAAGATCCTGAGCAGGTATATTCAGCTTTGTGTGATTTAACAGGAATGACTTACAGGATTGTAGCAGATAAAGTAGTATTTGAAAAACAATAAAAGGGTGCGCTCGGTCAAAAACTCACCCTCTTAAATATTTTTTAATCATTTAATTAAACATCAAATTTATGAATTTCACTGGGAAATGGAAATCTTTCTTTCCGGTAAGAACAAAAAATTTGATTAAAGCAGGTTTAATTGCCTGTTTAATCATGGTTTTTGGTTCTAATGATGCATTCGCATCCAGCCGGCTGAAAGAGCAAAAGGTCAACCTTAAATTGAAGGGAGTAACACTTCAGGAGTGCTTAAAAGCGATTGAAGCACAGAGTGATATGGTTTTTGTGTATAACGAAGAGCAGGTAGATGTTAATCAAACAGTATCTGTTGATGCCATCAATGAAAGTGTAGAAAAAGTATTGAATGAGGTACTTGAAAACGCTACATTCAAAATGTACGACAACCAGGTTGTCATCTTGGCAGAGGAGTTCAAAGCTGCTGCTAATACACAGGAAGATAAAGTTAAAATAAGCGGTACAGTTGTTGACCAGTTCGGAATGGGTATCCCGGGTGTTAACGTAGCCGTAAAGGGTACTACAATTGGTACTATCACTAACTTAGATGGACAGTTCTCCCTAGAAGTGCCAGCTAACAGTACTATTGTTTATTCATTTATCGGTTTTGCCTCACAAGAGGTTGCCGTGGTTTCCGGAGCTTCTTACGATGTGACCATGCAGGAAGATGTAATGAACGTTGATGAAGTGGTTGTTACAGCTCTTGGTATTAAGCGTGAGAAGAAAGCCCTTGGATACTCAGCTGTTGAAGTCGGTGAGGAAGCTTTTGAAAATATGAAAGATGCTAACCCAATGGGAGCACTATCTGGACGTATGGCTGGTGTACAAATCAACACGTCTTCACAGGGTGCTGGTGGTTCATCTTCAGTATTGATTCGTGGTGCTGCAGTGTTATCAGGCTCTAACGAGCCATTGTATGTAGTAGACGGTGTGCCTATTTCAAATACACAGTTCTCTAACGCTGATGATAAAGATAACGGTGGTGTTGACTCAGGTAACGGTTTGTCTGGTATCGCAGCTGATGATATTGAAAACATCTCTGTACTTAAAGGACCTGCTGCAACAGCATTATATGGTTCTCGTGCCATCAATGGTGTTGTATTGGTTACTACTAAGTCAGGTAAAGGTGAGCAGGGTACAACTGTTGACTTTAACTCAAACATGACATTTGACAAAGCACGTATCTACTCTAACTGGCAAGAAGTATATGGTCAGGGTACAAACGGTATGGCTCCGCAAACTGCAGAAGCCGGCCGTGAGCAAACTTCTATGTGGGGTTCAAAATACAGCGATGTTGATTCGTATGTAAACTACCGTGGTGAGCAGCGTGACTATAAGTTCCATGATAACGAACGTAACTTCTTTGATACAGGTATGACCTGGACTAACTCAGTAGCTGTTAATCACAACACAGAGAAAGCCAACTTACGTTTGTCATACTCAAACACAACCAATAACGGTTTGGTTCCTGGAACTTCATATGACCGTAATACATTTAACGTGTCAGGTGGTACCAAAGCCTTTAATGATCGTTTAGAGATTAATGCTAAGATTGCTTATACGGATGAGGATTCTCAAAATGCCATGATGGGTGCAACACCATTTAACCCTACATCGCAATTATTGGGTGTACCAAACAACGTTTCATTGAGCGACCTTAAGAATTATAAAGATCCTGTTACAGGTTTACCTGTTGGATTAGGTGTTAACGGTAACAGCAACATCTACTGGACAACCAATGAGATTGATCACAACTACAGAAAGAAACGAGTAATGTCGTTAGTGAATGCCAAGTTGCACATTACCGACCACTTGAATGCTCAATTAAGGGCGGGTAGTGATATGACATTCTTTGCTAATGAGTCTATTTACCCAATTGGAACTCCTTATTATGAGGATGGACGTGGTAGCATGATGAAAGCTGATGAAGTGGAATCGAACTATGACTTCATCCTTAACTATGACCGTAACTTTACTGATAAGTTTGGTTTAACGGTGAATGCAGGTGCCTCACGAATGGATCGTGAATACGAAGGATTAAGTGTCTATTCGATTGGATTCTCAGTGCCAGATTTACAGCGTCCAGGATTTGGTAAAGACAATACACAAGCAGTTGATTATAGCCGCAAGCGTATCAATTCAGTGTATAGTACTGCTCAATTCCGCTATGGTAGCATGTTATATGTTGACCTATCAGCCCGTAATGACTGGTCATCAACGCTTCCATCAGATAATAACTCATACTTCTACCCATCTGTAAGTACATCTTTCATTGTATCAGAAGTAGTTGATATGCCTAGCTGGATTACTTTTGCCAAAGTACGTGGTTCATGGGCACAAGTTGGTTCAGATACTGATCCTTACCAACTGGCTTTACAGTATAAGCTGGATGACAATACACATCCAAACTGGGGAGGTGGTAATATAGTTGTTGGAGGTGTTGACGGAAGTACGATTCCTAACGCAACATTGAAGCCTTCTATTATGACTTCATACGAAGTGGGTGCAGACATTAAGTTCCTGAATAACCGTCTTGGATTAGATGTAACTTATTATAATTCGGTTGCTGATGATCAGATTATGCCAATTGATGTATCAAATACTTCAGGCTATAACCAGGCGATTGTTAACTCTGGTTCAATTGAAAACAAAGGTTGGGAAGTTGTATTGTATGCAACACCATATCGCAACGCCAGCTTCTCATGGAATACATCGGTTAACTTCTCTTATAACATCAACGAAGTGAAAGAGTTGGCTGAAGATGTAACTCAGCTTAACCTGATGACAGGTGCTGGTGTTAACGTAATTGCAGCTGTAGGAGAAGAGTACGGAACAATTATGGGTAGAGAATTCCAGCGCGGTGACGATGGAAAGATCATTATCGGTGATAATGGCTTACCACAGGCAACTAATGAGTATACAAAGCTAGGAGGCGCCTACCATCCTGTGATGCTGGGTTGGAGCAACACTCTTACTTATAAGCAATTTACTCTGAATGTATTGCTAGATTCTAAGTTTGGCGGTGAAGTGTATTCAGCAACAGAAGCTTCTGCTTATGCAAGTGGAAAGCACGAAAATACTCTGGGAAGAAGTGAGTACGTAGCTGGTGAAGTGTGGTATCCTTCAGAGTTAGAAGGCCAGGGGACAACTGCCCGTCCTGAAGAATTGTATGGTGCACTGGCGTCTGTTGATGAGTTATTTGTTTATGATGCATCTTACGTATCATTGCGTGAAATCAGCCTGTCATACCGTCTGCCAAATCAGTTATTTAAAGATGCCAAATACTTTAAAGGTGCAAGTTTAGGCTTATTCGGTAAAAACCTTGGTTACCTGTATCGTTCAACCGATAATATCGATCCTCAGTCAACTTACTCAATTAGTAACGGAGGTCAGGGTATTGAGTATGGTAACATGGCGTTGCCGGCAAGCTTTGGTTTCAATGTTAACGTGAAATTTTAATAAAGATGAAGAAGCTAAATATATTATTATTCGCTGCAGTGCTAACAATGTTTAGTGCCTGTACCGATGAATTCGAGACGATTAATGACAATCCTAACCGAGTTACGGATTTAGATGCCGGCTTTCAGTTTGGCAAAATCCAGCTGATGTATGCAGGTAATGGACATGAAGAATGGAGGGGTAACCTGATTATGACAGGTCCAATCTCGGGGATTACCCAATGTGGCTATCGCACCGGGCAGTCATTTGGACTTTCTGATGGTTTCTCAGAAGCTAAATGGTCGGCTATTTATACCAATGTAGTTAAAGATGCCAGGGATATGCAACGTACCCTGAATGAAAAAGATGAAGATGGTTCAAATGCTGTTATGTTAGCTCAGACTGATATTGTGCTTCAATTAGCTGCTCAGCGTTTAACCGATTTATATGGTGATATTCCTTATAGTGAAGGTGGTCTTGGATTCAATGAGTTGAATTACTATCCGGCTTATGACACTCAGGAAGATGTTTATAAGGGAATGGTTGAAAAGTTAAGAGCTGCAAGACAGACCTTGTTATCAGACAATGGTGATTCTTTTGGCAGCCACGACTTGATTTATGGACATTTAGACAATGATTCAAGACGTAAAAGCTGGGCAAAATTAGCTAATTCATTATTGTTACGCATTGGTATGCGCGCTTCAAATGCGGATCCTGCATGGGCAAAAGAAGTAGTAGAAGAAGCAGCAGCACATTCAGCTGGCTTTATTACAGGCGTAACTGTTGATGAGGGAGCTGCACTATTGAAACACAGTACTAATGGTGGTCCTTGGGGTATTCATGAAAATGGAGCCGGTTCTGCTATCAACGGTAAAGTAGGTGGTTTTGCCTATGCTTATGTTGGTGAGGAATACTTACGTTTGGCACAGCAAAATGAAGATCCGCGTCTGTTCTATACAGCTTGTCAGGTTGTAAACCAGGATGGTGAGTTCATAGCATGGACAGGTCAAACACACTTCAATCCTTTCGAAGAGGCAGCTCGTCCGGGAGAGGCATGGAAGCCAGTTGTGTTCAATCCTGAAAAAGGTGGTGCTGATGAATCATTCTCGGTGAGAGGTTTGATGAAAGTAGAAGGTGTTCAGGTATTTACTGACTATTTCGTGTCGGCAGGTAGCCTTGGTGATGAAGTAGAAGTAAAAGACGGCGATAACGTGCTTTACACATATACTTACGACGCAGATTACGCACAGTATCGTACCTTGTGTGCTGTCAACCCTGAAACAGTTGGTTCACGCACTGCACCTAGTATTTTCTTCACAGGTGATGAAACTTATTTCATCCTTGCTGAAGCGGCTGCTAAAGGATGGACCGTGCCTGGTGATGCTGCAACAAACTTAGCAAAGGCTGTTGAACTAAACATCAGCAAATATCCAGCTTTGTATAATGAAAGTGCTTCACCTGAAACTTATATGAGCAAATATGCTGCAACAAGCGGTGATACTCGTACCTACGAAGAAATGGCTGCTGATTACATTGCTAATCTGGGAGCTGCTACTGTTGAAACTATTCAGCTGGAGCGTTGGAAGTCATTATTCCTGAACGGTTATGAGGCATTTGCGTTATGGAACCGTACGCTTGTTTCGGTAACACCTGTTGGCATACCTTATGACAGAAATATTGAGTTGCCAGAATATCAGTGGGATAACATCAAGGACGCTCTTCCTGGTGTAGAGCAAACTCCTGATGCCTTCTTCTCAACTCCATTCCATAATGGTGGTATTACAGGTGGTGTTCGCCCTCGTCGTTTAGATTACCCGGATAGGGAGCGTATGAATAATACGGCTAATATCAACGCAGCTATGGAGCGTCAGGCAACCTACGGAAATGATGGGGATAACTTCATTTCAACCAAAATGTGGATTAGTAAATAATTATCACATTCAATATACTTTAAAAGGAGCCTTCGGGCTCCTTTTTTTGTTGACATAAAGCCTTCTAGAGTTACTTTGTTTATATGCAATCTAAATTAGATAAGCACTAAATTTTATTTCAACTTACAAATTGTAAGTGAAAGATAATAAAAGGTCATCTTTCGGCTATGGCCTGAAATCTGGCATGTGAGTTTAATTAAAAAGGGGCTGGTTGGCTATTAAAATGGTTTTGAGGTGTTACACCCCCTAATTTGAAAGTGACGAATGACATGTTTCTGATATGAAAAAACATCAACATTTGTACGACAAACAAATTAAAACCATTTATTATGGCAACACGTATCGAAAGCGATTTACTAGGAGAATTACAAGTTCCCGTTGATGCATATTATGGAGTGCAAACGCAACGTGCCGTCGAAAATTTTAATATATCTACGGCTCGTCTGAGCCAATATCGTCATTTTATATGGGCCCTTGGGGTTGTTAAAATGGCAGCTATCAAAGCCAATCACGAAATGGGTTTGGTGGATGATAAGGTGAAAAGTGCCGTTGTACAGGCTTGTAAAGAGGTTATGGAAGGCAAGTTTGACAAGGAGTTTCCCATTGACATGATACAGGGAGGCGCTGGCACCAGCACCAATATGAATGCTAATGAGGTTATCGCCAATCGGGCATTGGAATTAATGGGTTACGAAAAGGGGCAGTATGAGCATTGCTCACCCAACGATGTGGTAAATCTGTCGCAATCAACCAATGATGCCTATCCGACCGCCATTAAGCTATCGCTCATTAAAATGAATTACATTCTGATTGAGCATTTGCAACAGTTGGTCGATGCCTTCAAGAAGAAAGGGAATAAATTTGCAAATATCATTAAGATGGGCCGTACACAGCTGCAGGATGCTGTGCCTATGACTTTGGGACAGGAGTTTTGTGCCTATGCCATGACCCTGAGCGAAGAGATTGAACGACTTACGCAGAATGCCAACCTGTTTAGAGAGGTGAATATGGGTGCCACAGCTATCGGTACTGGCATCAATTCAGTGGAAGGCTATTCTGAAGCATGTGTGAAGTACTTGTGTGAGATAACGGGCTACCCTATAGTACTAGCGACTGATTTGGTTGAGGCAACGCCTGATACCGGTTCATATGTTATCTACTCATCGGCTTTGAAGCGAATGGCTGTTAAGGTATCAAAAATCTGTAACGACCTCCGTTTATTATCGTCAGGACCACGCGCTGGTTTAAACGAGATCAACCTGCCGCCGATGCAGCCTGGCTCGTCTATTATGCCAGGTAAGGTTAATCCGGTGATACCTGAGGTGATGAACCAGATTTGCTTTAAGGTGATAGGTAACGATTTGACAGTGACCTTTGCTGCCGAGGCCGGACAGCTTCAACTGAATGTAATGGAGCCGGTGTTGGCTCATAGCATATTAGAGTCTATCCAGTTTTTAATGCGAGGCATGGATACCTTGCGCCTTAAATGCATTGATGGCATTACGGCCAACGAAGATGTTTGCGAAAATATGGTGCTAAAGAGCATAGGTATTGTCACCGCCTTAAATCCTCATATTGGTTACAAAAACAGTACACGCATTGCCAAGGAGGCTTTAAAAACGGGTAAAGGTGTTTATGAGATTGTGCTGGAGGAAGGTATTCTATCAGAGGAAGAACTAAAAGAAATATTGAAGCCGGAAAATATGATTGGCCCGGCTAAACGTACATGCCAATAATTATATTGATTAGTTAATTTGAGAAAGCGGATGTTGAAAAGCATCCGCTTTTTTTTTGTTAGAAGATGGAGGGTTATTCATTCTGTAGGTGAATTACTTGTAGTAGGGGTGTGACTGTCATTAGGTGGTATAAAAAAAAGCCCGCTTAACAAGTTAAGCGAGCCCGAGTTATTTCCATCTCCCAACAGGGAGCTTTTTTTAATCCAGCTTCAATACTGCCAGGAAGGCTTTTTGTGGTACTTCCACATTACCTACCTGCTTCATACGCTTCTTACCTTTCTTTTGCTTCTCCAGCAGCTTACGCTTACGCGAGATATCACCACCATAACATTTGGCAGTAACATCCTTACGAACGGCTTTGACGGTCTCACGAGCAATCACCTTGGCACCAATTGCGGCCTGTATGGCAATGTCGAACTGCTGACGCGGGATAAGCTCTTTCAGCTTTTCACACATACGACGACCAAATACCTGGGCATTGTCAAAGTGTATCAACGATGACAGGGCATCCACACTTTCACCATTCAACAGAATATCCAGTCGCACCAGTTTAGCAGCCCTAAACTCAATCGGATGGTAATCAAACGAGGCGTAACCTTTCGAAATACTTTTCAGCTTATCGTAGAAATCAAATACAATCTCGGCCAGTGGCATGTCAAACTCCAGGTCAACGCGGTCGGCTGTCAGGTAATGTTGCTTAATCAGCTCGCCACGTTTGCCCAGGCAAAGCGTCATAATACTGCCAATGTACTCACTCTTGGTAATAACCGATGCCCTGATGTAGGGCTCTTCCACTTTCTCTAATACGGTTGGCTCAGGAAGCTCTGAAGGTGTATGGATATTTATCACTTCACCTTTCTTTGTGTGCGCAATATACGGCACGTTAGGCACGGTGGTAATAACCGCCATATCAAACTCCCTGTCCAGACGCTCCTGTATAATCTCCATGTGCAGCAAGCCCAGGAATCCGCATCGGAAACCGAACCCTAAGGCGGCAGACGATTCAGGCTCGTAAGTCAATGAGGCGTCATTCAGCTGTAATTTTTCCATGGCGGCGCGCAAATCCTCATAATCTTCGGCATCGATGGGGTAAACACCCGCAAATACCATGGGTTTCACATCCTCAAAGCCACCAATGGCTTTCTCGCAGCGGTTCTTTACGTGCGTAATGGTATCACCTACTTTTACTTCTTTACTGGTTTTAATGCCTGAAATAATATAACCTACATCACCAGTCTTTAATTCTTTACGTGGCTCCATATCCAGACGAAGGACACCTACTTCATCAGCATGATACTCTTTACCGGTATTGAAGAACTTCACATGGTCGCCCTTCTTAATACTTCCGTTTACCACCTTAAAATAGGCGATGATACCACGGAAAGAGTTGAATACCGAATCGAAAATCAAACATTGCAAAGGCGCATCCGCATCACCTACAGGTGCAGGCACGCGGTGAATCAGGGCGCTTAATATTTCATCAACCCCTTCGCCGGTTTTTCCACTGGCCCGTATAATATCTTCTCGATCACAGCCTATTAAATCAATAATTTGATCTTCCACCTCTTCAGGCATGGCATTTGGCAAATCCATTTTATTCATTACCGGAATGATCTCTAAATTGTGCTCAATGGCCTGGTAGAGGTTGGAGATGGTTTGCGCCTGGATACCTTGCGTAGCATCAACAATAAGCAAAGCGCCTTCGCAGGCTGCAATAGAACGCGACACCTCATATGAAAAATCAACGTGTCCCGGCGTGTCAATCAGGTTTAAAACATACTTTTCACCTTCAAACTCATAGTCCATCTGTATGGCATGACTCTTAATGGTAATACCACGTTCGCGCTCCAGATCCATATTGTCCAGTACCTGTGCCTGGAGGTCTTTCTCTGAAACGGTTTTGGTGAATTCCAGCAAGCGGTCGGCCAAAGTACTTTTACCGTGGTCGATATGAGCAATGATGCAAAAATTACGTATATTCTTCATCTATAATTATTTACTTATAACAGACTTATCTATTGACAGATAAGGAATGCAAAGATACTTAATTAATTAAAATCTGACTATAGCTTGAGTAAGGTTCACCTTTTAAAATTTCATATTACGACAGATTAGTAATAATATTTGCTATACTGGTGAATGCAAAAAGACCTTTCACTTGCCATCAGTTGGTATATGTGTTAATTTTGGTGAAACTTGTTCGATTGTTGCATGTGGTTTAATAACTGGTGAGTTTGCTATTTATACCCTGCACAAACTCTCAATACTGCCCTGTTACTCTTTTCCATCCTTTTCTAATCTTTAAAATCAAATCGTTATGAAAGCGCTGATTACTATTGTTATGGCTTGCTTAACTGTGTCTCTTATGGCTCAGGAAAAGCCAGACTATCAGTCCATAGCTGATAAAATTGTTAATCAATCATTAGATGTTAAAACCGGTGAAGTGGTGGTTGTTACAGGTACGCCAGCCGAATTGGAGCTCATTGAAGCCCTGGTAGTGGAAATTGCCAAGGCAGGAGGTCATTATTCTGTTGAATTGGACTTACCAACGGCTAACCATCGTGCCATTATGGAAACACCTATCGAGTATCTGGAAATGGTGAATCCTTATCCACTGATGAAAGCGCGACTGGTTGATTGCTATATATCGGCTGGCTCTGTGCAGGATCCAACATTATTTAGCGATGTGCCCGAAGAGAAACTTAAGGCCAGCAGGTCGGCAAACATGGCTTTGCGTGACGCTTTTAACCGGGCAAAATTCAGAGCGGTTTATATTGGCCAAACTGGCGGTATCCCAAGTGAATCGTATGCTAATATGATGGGCATGAATTATGCTGATATGCTTAATAACTTCTGGAAAGCTATTGATACTAACTATGAGCTAATGCACATTGATAGTGAAGTACTAAAAAAGTACCTCGCCAAGGGGCACGAGATGACAGTGTCAAGTGAAGAAGGTACAATGTTAACCTTCAGGATTTCAGACACGGGAGTGAGAACAAATTGTGGTGATTGTGCCAAGCTTAGCAATGATGGCGGCCCAACATCAGCTTGGTTACCGGCAGGTGAGGTTTATACATGTGTTGAACCGCAATCGGCCAATGGATTATTGGTCATTCCGCATTATAATTACCGTGGCGATGTAATGACCAACCTCAGGATAAGCTTTAAAAATGGTATAATTACCGATTTAACTGCCGATGGCAAAGTTGATATCCTCATGGAGGCTCTCAAATCAAATCCGGACGACAAGAACTGCCTGTCTATATTTGATATAGGTATTAACCGTGACCGGGTTTATACCAAAGGAAGCCGCTACGCATCATGGGAAATGGCAGGTATGCTTACCTTTTATATTGGTGATAATACCTGGGCAGGAGGAACTGTCAGTTCTCAATTCTCAATGGGTGTACATGCTCCGTTCCATACGCTAAAAGCTGGTAAAACAGAAATTATTTCAAAAGGAGAGATTGTTCTGCTTGATGATATGGCTGATAATTAGGAAGCAAATAAAAAAGGGAACTGAATGGTTCCCTTTTTTTAGTTATGTAAATGCTATATACAAAATTGGGATGGTCAGTCCAATAGCTAATAACCATACACCACGCTGGCGCAGTCCATTCTTCCCTTTGACCATAAACAGGCCAGAAACAGCTAGGAAGATGAGTGAAAAGGCAAGAAAATCACCCATCAGCGTCCAGCCTTTCACTTTGTTGTAATGCAGCTTATTAATGGCATACACAAATGGCTTCTTGCGATGAAATTCGTAACTCAGCTCACCGGTATGGCTGTTATATACCCCAATGCCACCATCGAACAACACCTTATAGAAACCTTCGGCATGTGGCAGGATGCGCTTTAAGTCAGGCATGTCAGGTCTGCTTTGCAACTCAGCATACAAAGCATTGCTATTCAGTTTACTATTTATCTGGATAGTTTCTTCAGTGGTGTCAAAGGCCGGGTCTTTGCCATCCATGTGGTTAAGCAGGTAGCCCGAAATGCCATATATAACTGTTATGCCTGCCAACAGGTAGCCTAAATCGCGGTGGATAATACGGAGCCATTTTCTGACTTTAGTCGACCACTTCATAGCTCACTCCGTTTACGTAGTAGATTGAGTAGTAGTTTTTATTGTTCGCTTCCATCCACTGGCGCATGTTGCTGATGTTGCTCATTTCGGCGGCGCAGGTTTCGGCTGTGCCGTCTTCCTTTGCTTCTTTCAGTTTCACCTTTTCTTCCCACTGTGCAATGTACTCTTCGCTTAAACGGCGCTCTTTTAAAACTCCCTTTACAGCAATGGTATTGCCGGTTAACTCGCGGTTGAACCCTTGTATCTGGCCACCCGCCTCAACACGGATGCTCAGTTCAGGATTGTCGCCCACAATAAAGCAGCGTTTGCCGCTGTGCTTGCAGGTGTGTGTTACATGACCCTGTACCGTAATCTCGGTATCAACCATTGTTTCGGCATTGGCCAGTAGCTGCTCAACCGCCATGACCTTTGTTGTAGCTTCGTTTTGTTCTGCGTTATTGGTTTTTGTCTGGCAGGCAGCGCTTAATACTACCAAGGCCATTAATACTACTTTTTGCATATTTGTTGTTTTTAATAATTGTTATTAGAAGGGCAATCTGTACCCAATGAAGTCTTTCATCTTGAGTCTTATATCTTGGGTTATTATGTGTCTACTACTTTAATTGAATGACATTTCTTGTTTCCTGCTGTTTCTCGTTAAAAAGCCATAATGCTATAAGTCCATACAGTCCGGTACATAGCACCAACAAAAGCTGCAGCGGTTTGATGCTTTGTTTCCGGCGGTAGGATAGAAATGCCAGCAACACAGCCAACACTGCATTAAGCACTAGGGCTTTTACTGACCAGCCCAGCAAGCGGGGGTACACAAACTTCGAATACATGGACTTCATCTCGATGTAAAATGGAAATACATAAGGGTGAATCTTCTCCCAGGTAGTACTTTCTCTCGTTTCTGTCAGACGATCCACTTCTTCAAGCGTATGATTGTCCAGAGCGTAGGTGATGCGTTGCGCAGGCGTTGTAACAACCACATTCCAGTAAAAAGGATTGGCCATTATTGAGAGGCCATCGGTATTGGTATTATAAGCGTCGATGGGTAGCTGTACCGGTTCGTAGCTCACGTCACTGAGGTAATACAGCTTACCGCTCCTGTCAAACACAAAGGCATACATACGCCGGTTTTGTGTTTCGATGGTTTTTACGAAGTCGATATCCAGCTTTTCGCCTGCTTTGGTGTCTTTTACAAAAGGTTGGCCATTCACCATTTTAATATGATACAGTTGGTTGTTGGCATCCAGGGCAAACCATCCTTCATCGTATAGCTTTTTGGTTGAAGGATTACCCGCCACCATCTTAGTTGGGAATTTGTAGCCGCGCTTTATCATCGCCTGATGAAATTGGCTGCTTTTATTTTCGAGCACTGAGTTGGTTTCTGCATCAATAAACACCATCTTGTTTTTAATACTAAATAGATCGTCGGGACTTTCGATTTGGACTCTTCCCGACATGGATTCGAACATCGGATTGAGGTCCATCTGTTTATGATGCTTGTCGCGCGGACTGTATTTGAAATAAAACTGCTCAAGCTGAATGCTTTTGCCGCTAATGGCTTTCCCGTTCAGTGAATCGGGCAAACGGCCATCTTTTAATAGCTGGCGATAGCTGAGCATGGGCAGCAAGCTATCATACTCAGCACGGGTATATTCATGGCTGCTCTGATCCATCAGTACGGTTTCAGCATCTTCTTTTACAACCTGAAAAAACTCATTCTTCACACTTGAATAATAGGTGAAAGGATAACGACAGGCTTCATTGGTGCTAAGTTTTATCAACCAGGGCAGTACCCATGCCAGTAGTGCGGTGGACACTAATATTAGTAGTGTTTTTATATTTTTCTTCGTCATTGCTAATTATCTAGTTGGTTATTGTTGCACACCTTCTTTAAAGCGGAACACGGAATAAAACGGGAAGCACATACTTAGAAGGATTATGCCTATATATAAAGGCATAGCGTATTGCAACGAATAGGTAGATGTGCCTTTAAAAAACAGCATGATGACCGCTATGGCCAGCAGTGTGTTAATAGCTTTTTGTTTCCACACCGGTTCGATGCACACCCACACAGCCAGAAAATAGGCAGCCAAACCTGCCAGGTACCATGCTAATGCGGCCGTAAACCAGGCCACTAAAATTTGCGAAGGCAGGTAAATACTTAAACTTAAATACAATACCAAACCTGTGATGCTGAAAATAGATACCAATGTTCCCGACCCGAATAATAACATTTTTAAGATGGTCAGCTTCTCGGGATGAGGCAGATGGAGTGTAAGCTTCAAGCTTTTCTTTTGCATTTCGGGCACAAATTGAGCAAGGCCTAATATTAATCCTGCCAATAGTGGAATGTAAGTGAGCTCGCTGATTAAATTTAGATCCTTACCCACAATCACACTCCAAAAGTGCGGCTTGCCTGCAAACCTGAATTTATTGGTGAGGTTAAGGATAAAGTAGGGGATGGACCCGGCAAAAACAAGCGAAATAGCTAACAATAGCCATCTGAGTTTAATCCATTCTTTATAAAATATTGCTCTAGTCATTATGTATTTGTCTTAGTATTTTCCTGTTAAACCAATAAAAGCATCTTCCAGAGTTAAGCTCTCGTTCACTAATGTTTGTGTGTCGATGCTTCGTCTTTGCAATATCTGCCTGACCCTATCTATTGTGTCAAATGAATAAAATTCGGTGTGTGATTTAAAATGCTCCAAATTCTGAATCGCGTCATCACTATCCAGTTTAAATCGTGCATCATGGCTTAGCTTATAGCGTTTAAAATTGTCCAGAATTTCAAGCGTTGGCTTATGAAGGAGCAGCTTACCATAGTCCAGTATCATGGTTTCGTCAATCAGATGCTCCATATCCTGAATGATATGTGAAGTGAGGAAAACCGTTTTGTTGGTGGCGGTCACATACTCTTTCAGGTAGTCGACAAACAGGCGGCGATAGCCGGGATCGAGCCCCATGGAAAAGTCATCGAGAATCAGCAGTTCGGGGTCTTGCGCTAAAATCAGACCCAAGGCCACCTGCGATCGCTGCCCGCACGACATGGTGGATATTTTTTGCTTACGTGTCACCTTCAGCTTATCCATCAAATCCCAATAAGGCTCACTCTTCCAGTCTTTGAAAAACCGTGAATAGAACTTCTCAATTTGCACAATATTGAAGTAGCTGTGCTGCACATGCCCTTCGAGCAGCAGTCCCACTTTCGATTTTGTTTCGATGCTGAGCGAGCGCATGTCCTCACCCAATAGCCGGCACTCACCCGAGTAGGGTTTTAAATAGCCATTTAGTATGTTGATGATGGTGGTTTTGCCGGTGCCGTTTTTGCCCAGCAGACCTAATATTTTACCCTTTTCAACCGAAAAGTTCAGGTTTTTATAAATTAGTCGGTTCCCATAGTAATGGGTGATATTATTACATTCGATTACTGCTGCCACGTGTTTAAAAATTATGGATTAATGAAAGGTTTCCTCCCCAATTTGTCTGGCTGTCGTTGGACATCACCATCAGGGCCGGGGCAATGCTCCAGGCGCTTTTTTTGGGAGTGAAAACCGTATAATTTATGCTTAATGTTGATTGGAATAGGTTTTGCTTTAGTCTGTTGTAGTTCTCTCTTACGCCTTCGCTTAATGCTGTGCCATCATTGTTTAAAGACGCACTGGCATTAACTACATATCGTCCGCTTATATTCTGGCGGATGGTGAGGCTGGATGACTTCCAGTAATGATTCCATTGGTATTGAATGAAGGGGTTGAGCGATGAAATATTAGCAAAATAGGAACCACTATTATAGCCAAGATGAAAGGCATCGGTGATGGAATAGCTTAATTGCCCAAATACCTCAAACGTTGTCAAGTCTTCTTTTTGAGTGCTCAATAATGCGTTAGCCTTGTAGTTGGTTTGAGTGTGGTTAAAGGGTTTACTTTCACTGAGCAATTCGTTGTTGTCGGTGGTGTAGATGCGTTCAGTACCTATTTTTTTGTAACGTTCCATTCCAACTTTAGCATGGATTGAGGTTTGATTGCCTGCCATGCGATAGCCAAATTCAGCCTCCAGCTGTTGGTTCATCAGTTTAAATGGCACAATACCATTGTTGGTGTTCGACTCTTTAAGGTGAATGTCGTCTGAGGTAACCAACAGCAGTGCGCTAAAGCCCGATGCATGCGGGCTAAGTGTCAGTCCACCTCCAAGTGAATTGGCAAAGTAGTTATTGTTATAGGATTGGTAGGGGCCTGATATTCTGTTTTGCTGCAAACCAAATCCCCGCAGCAGGTAGATGTAGTCGTTACGGTTGTCGGCCATTGAGTTCACTTTTAGCTCTTGGCTGTAAGAACCGTATTGTGCAAATGCGCCCACTTGATGCCTGTCAATGGCTTTTGATATACCTGCTTTAATAGAAAGGTCAGACACCGTATTAAGCGGACGTGGATCCGTATTGCCATGGCTGATGGTTGCGCGATAATGCGCCTCGATCCCATATGTGAGGTGTGTTGTCTGCTTCTGAAAACCACCCTTTAGAGTGTAGGTTTCCAGGTTGCGATCACCGCCAACTGAATCGGCAATGATATAAGGGTAGAGGAAACAAAAATCGGCCACATTATTGAAGCCAACGTCTTCCTGGTATTCATTACTGTAGCTCGCCTGACCCCAAAGAACTGATGAACCCAGTGTTTGATAGCCTTCAAAATTGAGTCCGTAAGTAGTCAACTGGGTGCCCTGTTCCAAAATGTTTATCTGGTCGGTGTTGAGAAGCAGAGCGCCAGCCTGTGAGCTGACAAAGCGGTCGGCAGAGTAGGCGCGACGACCAGCCGGATTTTGCTGATTGATATTATCATGCTGCCTTTCCATTGAATTCCATGTATTCAATGTACGCTGCAGGCTATCGGGCTGACTGGCATAAGCCGACCATCCGACCATTATCACGATAATAAAAAGCAGGTGTCTCATTTATAAAATGCTTTTGAGGAAAAGCAAGGAAACACTTGCTGACACAATGTTTCCTTGTCATGTATGCAGTTTGATTATTCTACTTCACCGGGTTTTAGTTCGGCATTTTTAATAAAATCATTGTCTGAATTGTTGGTATCCATCAATATGGCTCGTCCATCATCATAGCCCTGCACTTTGCGGCGAATACTCTTTTTACTGAATGTTTCATTGCAATAGGTGTACGTCAGGTCAATTTGTGGTGCCAGGGCTTTGGTTAAGAATTTATCCTTGCGCGATGACTCTACCGCATCCAAAATAATCTCGTTAGGCACCAGATAACCTTCGATAGTGTTGCCGGCCGAGTTTTCTGTTTCTTTACGTTGCGTACTCATAAATGCTTCCATATCATCGGCGCGCCATAATATAAATGAGTTGTAACCACTTGTGTGCAGTAGCCAAAAGCTTTTACTGTAGCTGTAATATTTGGTGAGGTTGGGCACTTCCTGCACATCTACATCCGTAGTTCCTTCATCGAACCATTGCCAATGGGCGCCCTTCAGGTCAATGGAGTTAGCGTTTTCAATGGTGTGGTCGATGGGTTGTGAGGCCAGAATCAGACTTTCGCCCGGTTGTACAGGGTGTTCTGTTCCTGAACCAGGGATGGTGTAGATGGTGCGCACAACCACCCCTTGACTAAGCCAATCGGCCCACTCGTTAAGTTCACGCGAAGTGTTGTGCTCAGCTTCCGAAATCGTTAGGCCATCTGCATACAGTACTTCTGAACTGTTGTTATATATTTCGATGTATTGGTCTTTGTAATAAGCTTTATTTTCCGGTGTACGAGAGCCCGCATAGTATACTTCTTTAATGACCCAGCCTTCGCCTGGTGCACTGTAGAAAAGAGGTAGCTCAAACGTTGATGAACTGGCGTTGACAACTTTGTTTTCTATTGAGCCTGAAATAGTTACAGTTTGTACGTTGCCATCTATGGTAATGGTTTTTTCACCATTGGCCACCATACTATACACACCTTCTTCAAGCATCAGACTCACTTTGCCATTGGTGTCACTGGTGCTTTTTATTTCCGAACCATTGTTAATGTTTATAAAAGTTACTGTAATATCATCCAGCTCAATGGCTGTTGATTCATCTTCGAAATGCAATGCCACTTCCACATCGGTTTTGGCAACAAAGTTTTCATCATCATTACAGCTAAACAGCAGTACTGTCAGAAGAAGTAAAGGAATAATTTGTAGTGTTTTCATTTTATTGTTTTTGATTATATGTTTATGTTTAGTTCCATGCCAAAGTATGGCTGGTTGATGCGTTGTATTCTGCGGTGATAGTTATTATAATAGTCGGGGTAGTAGCTAATCAGGTTATTGACATAGAACGACAGATTGTGGCCCTTTTTAAATTGTTTACTCACTCTGATATTGAGGTTAGTCCCAAAGGGTTCGTTCAGACGATGGAAGTACTCATCATTTTTGCCAAGGTATAGCTGTTCAAGTATCGGATCGTTTTTGTCCTGATCTGTAAAAAGATGCTTTTGCCCGAAAACATCGATATACGCTACCGGCCATCCACCTGAAGTGTGGTTTTCACTGTTTGAGAACCAAGTGCATTCAATGGTTGATGTGAAGATGAGCCCCAGTCTGGTAATTTGTGTGTCAAACTGAAAATTGGTATTAAACTGCTGCAGAGTGCGGTCGCTGCCTATGTGTTCATCGTAAATACCCGCATAGGGGAATGGTTGGTTGTTAATTACCCGGTTGGGATGAAAGACTTGGTAAATATTACTTTGGTAGGTAGTATTAAACCAGGCCCCGTTAACAGTTAGTCGGGTGTTGATGTTGTTAAAACGTGCAAATGTCATTTGGTACTCAAGACCCTCTTTGTACACGCCGGCCCCGTTGTGCGTTTGGCTGAATGTATTAATTATCTGGGTGTTGGTGTATGGTAAATCATCCACTTGCGGCGGAGCAACAGGATTAAGCCCATCGGTATTATATAAGCGATAACTTTGACTCTGCCACTGGTTCTGTGTCATAAAGCCATTGTTCATTCTTTCGTTGAAATAGGTCATATAAAAGAGGTGTTCATCTACCTTAAGATGCAGGCTGAATTCCCATTTCAGGTTGCTGGCAGGTTGGAGCTCATAGTTTGTTGGATTCTCCACGATTGTTTTAATATGAAGGCTTCTTAAATCTGGATTTTGCGAGTAGTAGTTGAGTTGCACCAAATCGAAAAACAGCTCGTTGGGATGCAGCTGGTTGAGTGTGGGGAATTTATAATGATGGCCGATACCACCATGAATGCTGAGCTGTACATTTTGCTTGTTGAGCGAGAAATCAGGCAACGTATATTGCATGTTCAGGCGAGGCTCCAGGTATATCTTCCCACTCATATCATAAGTGTCACTCAGGTTGAGTAGGTTGGTGCCTCTGATACCTAATTGTGCGTCTATCTTGTGTTCTCCCAAAGATGCATTCATATTATCCTCAGCAAAAAAAGCCAGTTTCTGAACAGATGGAATAGACGACAAGTCTCTGGGGCGCGTTGATACGGAATAGGAGCCTCGGAAGCTTGGGTACATGGGACGCTCCAGGTCATAGATTTCACCCTGGCCAAGGTTTTTATCGTATCGCCATTCCAAACCTCCCACAATACTGTGCGAGATGACACCTTTTGAGCTCACTAAGCGTGCACTGAGTTGATTAAACACATTCAAAGGTTTATCTTCCATGCGGTAAAAGGCCTCGTATGTGGCGGGCAAATAGATGCCATAGCTTTCGCCTGCTGCAGTATTAATTGGAGCTGGCATTGGGCCGCCATTGGAAATAAACTTTTGTCGGTAGAGTTTATTGCTTGCATAGCTGGCCCGTGAGCTCAGTATAACCTGTTGAAACCATGAGTTGAAGTTCCATTCGGTATTTAAAGTGTATGATAAGCTATTGTAGTTGGTGCGAAACTGATCGTTGGCCTGATCGTCGATTTCCGGATCATTACGGTCTTTATCGGCCGAGCCGGTGTAGCTCAGGTTGCCTTTAATATTAATTGAGCTGTTGGCCAGCTGCAGATGATTAAAATACCTGCTTGAGAAGGTATAGCGTTGGTAACCTTCGTACGGATTGCGTGGATCGGAATTGAAGATCAGGTAATCGCCATTAAAATTTATGGTGCCTGCTTTTTGACCCAGGTCAATACCTTTACCCAACGAAAACAGTTTGTTGCGTGCATCGGATTTGATGCGTCCCTGCCAGGGTGTGATGCCATGCCGCTGATTAATGATGATAGCACCAGTGCTTAAGTCGCCATGCACAACCGAGGGAATACCCTGAATAACTTCAATGGATTCAATCTGATCGGTTGGGATGCTGCGCATATCCATGCCGTTGCTCACATTGGTTCTGTTGTCTAGTTTAATGTCAGATGCCGTACCTTCGGGAGCCAGCATATTGGCCTCATTGGAAATGGGTGCTCCATCCAAAATAAATGCGGTGCCCAAAGCTGTGTTCACATCGCTGCCAACCTGGCGTATGCTAATGGGGTTCACTTTTGAAAGATCCGGTTCTTGCGATTTACCACCAGGCACCAGCTGCATCACATCGGCAAAGCTGGAGGCCTGTATGTGCTCAATGGCTTTGCGGTTAATTTTAGAGCCTGAACCGGGCCCCTCGTTGTCAGTTGCTGTAACCACCACTTCGTTGATGTTAATATCATCTGACTGAAGCTTGATAGTAATTGTTGTGTCGGCGGTTAGTGTAACATTAGCAGAAGCTGTATTGTAACCAATGCACGAAACCTGTATCTCATGGTTGCCCTTTCGGAGTTTAACTGGCAAGGTGGTGCCATTGTAAGCAGCGTAAGTGCCAACGTTAACTTTAGTGAAGATGATTGCAGCGAAAGGAACGGGTTCGTCACTCTTCTCATCAATAATGTGTGTACTAACGCTTATTTGCTTACTTTGTGCATAAAGCGGAGAATAACAAATAATGTATATGAAAAGAAGAATGTATCGCTGCATCGTTATACCTAATACTTACATGGGTTGTGATGTGCAGCAAAATTCGCTAATTATGATTGGCCTTGAAATCCCAATTTATGGGTAAATGGCGTGGCGATGGGTCAACATTATTTAAGAATTATCAGAAATGTAAGCGATTGATATATTGTCTTATGTTGTGGATTATTCAAGAATAATTCAGAAATGGTATGTTAAATTTAGTATGCTCAATACCAAAAAAGAGGGATTCGCAATGAATCCCTCTTCCTTTATGATTGATGATTTATTTCTTACATCATACCTGGCATACCGCCACCCATTCCTGGAGCGCCACCCATTGGCATTGGGTTTTCTTCTTTCTCCTCAACCAATACACACTCGGTGGTTAAGAACATACCCGCGATTGATGCAGCGTTCTCAAGAGCGATACGTGTTACTTTAGCTGGGTCGATTACACCACTTTCCAACAGGTTTTCGTAACGGTCGAAGCGGGCGTTGTAGCCAAAGTCATCTTTACCTTCAGCTACTTTTTGTACTACTACAGCACCTTCCTTACCTGCGTTGAATACAATCTGACGCAATGGCTCTTCGATAGCACGCTTGATGATTTCAATACCAGTTTGCTCATCTTCTGTTTCACCTTTAATCTCATCTAAGGCTGCAATAGAGCGGATGTAGGTAACACCACCACCAGGAACAATTCCTTCTTCCACAGCCGCACGTGTTGCACTTAATGCGTCGTCTACGCGGTCCTTCTTCTCTTTCATTTCTACTTCAGAAGCAGCACCTACATAAAGTACAGCTACCCCACCGGCAATCTTAGCCAAACGCTCTTGTAACTTCTCACGGTCGTAGTCAGAAGTCGTATTAGCAATTTGAGCCTTAATCTGGTTGGCACGTGCTTCAATAGCTTCTTTGGCACCAGCACCATTAACCACTGTTGTATTCTCTTTGTCGATAGTTACCTTTTCGGCTTGACCAAGCATCTCGATAGTTGCGCTTTCCAACTTCAAACCAGTTTCTTCAGAGATAACAGTACCTCCAGTCAGAACCGCTAAGTCCTGCAGCATTTCCTTACGACGGTCACCAAAACCAGGTGCTTTAACAGCAGCCACTTTTAATGAACCACGCAGGCGGTTTACTACCAAAGTAGCCAAAGCCTCGCCATCAACATCTTCTGCTATAATCATCAACGGACGACCTGTTTGTGCTGTCTGCTCCAATACAGGTAGAAGATCTTTCATGGTTGAAATCTTCTTGTCGTGGATCAGGATAAAAGGATTCTCCAGGTCTGCTTCCATCTTGTCAGTATCGGTCACAAAATATGGAGAGATATAACCACGGTCGAACTGCATACCTTCAACTACTTCTACAGTTGTTTCAGTACCTTTGGCTTCTTCCACGGTAATAACACCTTCTTTGCTCACTTTCTCCATGGCCTCAGCAATCAATTTACCAATCTCGCTGTCGTTGTTTGCCGAAATGGTAGCCACCTGCTCAATTTTTTCGCTGTGCTCGCCAACTTCCTGAGCTTGTGCTTTGATGTTTTTAACAATGGCAGTAACTGCTTTGTCAATACCTTTTTTCAATTCCATTGGGTTAGCACCGGCAGTTACGTTCTTCAAACCAACATTGATAATTGACTGAGCTAAGACAGTAGCAGTAGTAGTACCGTCACCAGCATCGTCACCAGTTTTTGAAGCAACTTCTTTCACCATTTGTGCACCCATGTTTTGATAAGGATCAGATAGCTCAACTTCTTTAGCTACCGACACACCATCTTTTGTGATGGATGGAGCACCAAATTTACGGTCAATTACTACGTTACGTCCTTTAGGTCCTAATGTTACTTTTACAGCATTTGCCAAAGCATCAACACCTTCTTTCAGCAAATCGCGCGCTTCAATATTAAATTTTATTTCTTTAGCCATTTTATGTCTCTTTTAAATATTCAGGATTAAAAATTATTAACTATTGATAGTTACAGGATGTAAAGTACATCAGACTGAGAAATCAGCAAGTAGTCTTCTCCATCAATTGCTAGTTCAGTACCACCATACTTACCGTACAATACTACGTCGCCAACTTTTACTTCCATTACTTCATCTTTTTTAGCTTCACCCACTAAAACGACAGTACCTTGTAATGGTTTTTCTTTGGCTGAATCAGGAATGATAATTCCGCTTGCTGTTGTTGTTTCAGCTGCCTGAGGCTTAACCAAAATTTTACCGGCTAAGATTCTTCCTTTTAATTCTGACATATCTATTAATTTTTGATTTATATAAACAGTTTAAGTTTTAACGATTGCTTCTCACTCACAAAGTATGCCAAAGCAATTTATGACATATTTTTATAAGATTCACTGACTTTTTTGCAGAGGTCTGACAGGAGATCATTTGTCAGAAGTCAAAATTACAGATAAAAAAAGTGTCAGACTGTTGAGCCTGACACTTTCCATATTTTTTTACCTGTTTTGCTTACTCAGCATCTTCGGTACTTGTTTCTTCTGTTGTTGCAGCCTCATCACCTTGTGCAGGAGATGGGAATGCTTGCATCTCTTGTTGCTGCGAAGGAAGCGTGTTGAGTTTCTCATCAATTTCAGCGCCACCCATTTGTGCCTTTGGTAATACCAATACAGCAACAAACGAAAGTACTAACAACACCCCGGCTAAGGTCCAGGTTGCTTTTTCTAAGAAATCAGTAGTTTTACGCACACCCATCACCTGGTTTTGTGATGAGAAGTTAGATGCTAAACCTCCTCCCTTAGAGTTTTGAACCAAAACAATAAGGATTAAAAAGATACTTACTAAGATTACTAATATCGAAACAAAAGTATACATATCTCGCTCAATTATTTAATTTGTTAATTTTTCTAAGTCGGTAATGCGACGTGCAAAGTAAACATTTTTTTCGGGATATTTCAAACGGAGTTTCTCATATATCCCAATTGCTTTGTCATAGTGTTTTTGCTTGATGTAAATATTAGCCAGCGTCTCTGACATTAGATCATCGGCATTGTCAGTTAGCCCTTTATTTACAGAGCTCATAGATTCTGATTTAGTTGGTTCCTGTTTGAACGATGGAATAATTTTAGGTGAATCAATCTGCAAGAAATTATCAATAATCTGTTGTGATTTTCTCTTAACAGGTTGCTTTTCTGTTTGAACCGGTGTATGTCGCAGCATGCTAAGCCAGTCAGAGAAGGAGTGGCTTTCATCTTTCTTCTCCTCAGGATTGATGGCCTCTTTTAGTTCATATCCTACGAATTCGTTGGATTCATAGCCCAAAAAATCAGCACTTGGCAATACCATTGACTGGTTCTGTTTCGTTTCAGGCTTTTTATTTGAAAGCACCGAAAAGTCAATCTGGCTGCCGTCAGCTGTTTCAAATGTATCGTCCGTTTGGAAATAGTCGGTAATGGAACTCACCTTTGTTGTGATGCCAATAGTTTTCTTAGGTGTTTTTGTGGCTTCGGCATCACTCACCACCAACTCTTTAACAGCTTCAACCTTTTCCTCGGTATGGGTTTCATGGCTGACAGGTGATGGTATGTTATTACTAGAATGAATGAGTTCAAATAGTTGCTTGCGGTCGGCAATAAATGCAGCTGATTGCTTTAATTCACCATTAAACCGTACATGTTCAATTATATGAAGATTTTTAAGCAGTAGCATGCGTGCAGACTGAAACCACGGAAACTCTGCTACAATTTCGGTTAATTCAGGCAGGGTATCCTCATTTAACAAATCAGGCTGTGCTACTAAATCAAAAAAGGCTGTTTTCTTCATATAATAGAATCAACTCTATGCTACCAGTCGGCAAATGCTTTATTAAAAATATTCTCGGTAATTTCTTCAATCATTTCTGTGGTCAGGTCATTTTCCACCGCGTTAATATTCTGATCCGATGGGAAATCCCGAAATGCCGAAAAGCTACTTTCCCAGTTGAGTTTAGGGTCTTTATAATTTTTATACCGCACCTTAATGGTCATTGAAAGACGTGTTTCTGCAGAGATCGCATCTGCCTGAATGGCCATTGGGCGAACACTATAGCCAGTGATTTCTCCTGAGAAATCCACATCGCCTGTTCCATTAACCAAATTCAGACGTGACTCGTTTGATATCCGGTCTTTCAAACCCTCAGTAAAATTCTGACTTAATACGGGATTAATTAAAGGGGCTCTGTTGTCGAAATATTGAACAGAGAAACTGTTGATATTCTCAGGTATTGATGCCCCGCTCATGGTCATATTAATTGAACAGGCGGTTACCGTTAATGCCAATACCAAGCCTATTATGCTGTATGCTGTTTTCATCGTTCTATCTGATATTCTTTAATTTTCCGATACAAAGTTCGTTCTGATATACCTAATTCAACGGCGGCTTGTTTTCGCCTTCCGTTGTATTTATCGAGTGCTTTTTTAATGAGCTCAATTTCTTTATCTGCTAGCGACAAGGATTCTTCAACGAATTCTTCTGTATCTTGAATAGATTCATGTTCATCATCATTGACCGATGGCGAATAGCTCATTGGAGGCACATTATTACCACTTCTCACGAAGTCCCCATCTTCGCCCTGATACAGCTTTTGAATGATCTGGGCATGCTCGCTATGTGAGCTGATATTTCCGTTTTCCATCATATCCAGCACCAGCTTTTTTAGATCATTCATATCCTTTTTCATATCGAACAATACTTTGTAAAGTATTTCGCGTTCGGTGCTGAAATCGGCATCGGGCTTGCTGCTATTGTCAATAATAGCCGGCAAGTTATCGCCCGAATGGTAGGGGAGGTATTTGGAAATGGCCTCACTGTCGATTTCCCGCCGCTGTTCAATCACTGATATTTGCTCAGTGATGTTCTTAAGTTGCCTGATATTGCCCGGCCAGCGGTAACGCAAAAGCATTTCTTTGGCATCTTCAGACAGACGTATGGCCGGCATACGATAACGTGTGGCAAAATCATTGGCAAACTTCCTGAATAGGAGGTAAATATCGTCGGAGCGGTCGCGCAAGGGCGGAATGGTTATTGGCACGCTATTTAAGCGGTAGTATAAGTCCTCGCGAAACTTCCCTTCTTTAATCGCCTTTTCCATATTCACATTTGTGGCCGCTACTACACGTACGTCTGTTTTTAGTACTTTTGATGAGCCAACTTTAATAAATTCGCCGGCTTCGAGTACACGTAACAATCGAACCTGAGTATTTAAAGGTAGTTCGCCAATTTCATCCAGAAAGATGGTGCCGCCATTGGCCTCTTCAAAATAACCTTTTCGATCAGATAATGCACCTGTAAAAGCTCCCTTTTCATGACCGAATAGCTCTGAGTCAATAGTTCCTTCTGGTATGGCACCGCAGTTAACGGCTATGTAAGAACCATGCTTACGGGCACTCGACTGATGGATAATCTGCGGAAACACCTCTTTACCGGTACCACTTTCACCTGTTATTAATACAGATAAATCGGTAGGGGCTACCTGAACGGCCACATCAATAGCCCTGTTTAACCCAAATGAATTACCAATTATTCCGAATCGTTGCTTGATTTGTTGTAAATCCATTTATTCTACACTTATCTTTCTACCTGAATAATATAAAGCCTGCAATTTTAGCAGGCTACCTGACAAAGTTACAATTATCATGCTTTTTTTGGGGATTAGTGCCCAACAATTTTTGTTAAAAGCACCAGAACACTCATCAACTTTCTCATTATGGAATTGTTTGTAAGATGAACTTGATACCTTTGTCAGAGAAAATATGAATGGTGTTATGACAAAAAAGAAGATACTCGGAATCATTCCGGCTCGGTTTGCTTCCACACGTTTCCCAGGTAAACCTTTAGCTATTATTGGAGGTAAGCCAATGATACAGCGTGTATATGAACAGGCCTGTCAGGCCTTAGATGATGTATATATAGCCACCGACGATGACAGAATAGAGTTGGCTGTTCAAAAGTTTGGAGGTAAGGTTGTAATGACATCGGTCGACCATCAGAGTGGCACCGATCGCTGTGCGGAAGCGCTAACGAAGATAAAAGAAATAGAGCAAAGAGAGTTTCATGCAGTAATTAATATTCAGGGGGATGAACCCTTTATCAGCCCAAAACAGATTGCTTCGGTAGCGGATTGTTTTGATGATGAAACGACTCAGCTGGCTACTTTGGTTAAACCAGTAACGTCATCCGACGATTTATTTAATCCCAACAAGCCCAAAGTTGTCCTTAGTAATGACAAGCGTGCTTTGTATTTTAGTCGTTCGCCAATTCCGTACCTGAGAGGAGAGGAGGAAAGTCAATGGATGGAGAAACATAAGTATTTTAACCATGTTGGATTGTACGGGTATCGTACCGATGTTTTGTTTGAAATTACACAATTGGCTATTGGGCAGCTTGAATCAGCAGAATCATTGGAGCAGTTGCGCTGGCTCGAAAATGGTTATTCAATCCGGGTGGAGCAGACAACAGAAGAGTCACATGGTATTGATACGCCTGATGATTTAGATAATTTATTGAAGTTGGGGTTGATTTAGTTTGAAAATAAATAATTGCCAGACAACAAAAAAGCTCATCCAAATGGACGAGCTTTTTTTGTATATCGTGTAAAACTATTTTACAATTTACGGCTTACCTCGACTTCTTCGTAAGCTTCAACAATATCACCTACTTTGATGTCGTTGTACTTTTCGATGTTCAAACCACACTCGTAACCAGCTGCCACTTCCTTCACATCGTCTTTGAAACGTTTCAGAGAACCAAGCTCACCGGTGTACACCACAATACCTTCGCGAATCAGGCGTATCTTATTGGTACGTTTGATTTTTCCTTCTTTCACCATACAACCAGCGATGGTACCAACTTTCGTAATTTTGAACGTTTCGCGAATCTCGATAGTAGCTGTAATCTCTTCCTTAATTTCAGGCGATAACATACCTTCCATGGCTGATTTCAATTCTTCGATAGCATCGTAGATGATTGAATACAAGCGAATATCGATTTCTTCCTTCTCAGCAATGCGACGTGCTGCCAATGATGGACGCACCTGGAAACCAATTACAATGGCGTTGGAGGCCGTTGCCAACATGATGTCTGATTCTGAAATCTGACCAACCGCTTTGTGAATAACATTCACCTGAATCTCTTCAGTAGACAGCTTAATTAATGAGTCAGATAATGCTTCGATAGAACCATCCACATCACCCTTCACAATTACATTCAACTCCTGGAAGTTACCAATGGCGATACGACGACCAATTTCGTCAAGTGTAATGTGCTTCTTGGTACGCATGCCTTGTTCACGCTGCAACTGCTCACGCTTAGTTGCAATGTCTTTGGCTTCGCGCTCATCTTCCATGATGTTGAAACGTTCACCGGCCTGCGGCGCACCATTTAAACCAAGTACCAATGCTGGTTCCGATGGCCCTACTTCATCCACCTTTTGGTTACGCTCGTTAAACATCGCTTTAACGTGACCATAGTGGGAACCGGACAGTATCATGTCTCCAACACGCATTGTACCACTTTGTACCAATAGCGTTGTAACATAACCACGTCCTTTATCAAGTGATGATTCGATAACCGAACCAACAGCTCGTTTATTTGGATTCGCTCTCAATTCAAGAAGGTCAGCTTCCAGCAATACTTTCTCAAGTAACTCTTCGATGTTAACACCATTCTTGGCCGAAATCTCCTGACACTGGTATTTACCTCCCCAGTCTTCAACCAGGTAGTTCATATTAGCCAGTTCTTCTTTGATTCTATCTGGATTTGCACCTGGTTTGTCAATTTTGTTGATGGCAAACACAATAGGTACACCTGCTGCCGCTGCGTGGTTGATGGCCTCCACAGTCTGTGGCATCACATTATCATCAGCTGCTACAATAATAATAGCAATATCGGTTACCTGAGCTCCACGAGCACGCATCGCGGTAAAGGCCTCGTGACCTGGTGTATCCAGGAAAGTAATCTGACGACCATCTTCGCGTGTTACACTGTAAGCACCAATGTGCTGGGTTATTCCACCCGCCTCACCGGCAATTACGTTAGCCTGACGAATATGGTCCAATAATGATGTTTTACCGTGGTCAACGTGACCCATCACCGTTACAATTGGCGGACGGTCTTGTAAATCTTCTTCTTTGTCCTCTTCCTCAATAATGGATTCAACCACTTCAGCACTTACAAACTCGATGGTATAACCGAATTCTTCAGCTACTAAGGCTAATGTTTCAGCGTCCAGACGTTGGTTGATAGAAACAAACATACCTAAGCTCATACAGGTAGCAATAATCTGGTTCACCTGCACTTCCATCATGTTTGCCAATTCATTGGCAGTTACGAATTCAGTAACTTTCAATATTGACTTTTCCTTGTCTGCCTGCTCCATCTCAGCCTGCTGGCGTTGAGACTGGATTTCACGTTTTTCACGACGGTGTTTAGCACCTTTGCTTTTTCCTTTAGATGTTAAGCGCGCTAACGTATCTTTAATTTGCTTTTGTACATCTTCCTCGTTAACCTCAGTTTTTACAGGGCGTTTCTTAACACGTGAAGGACGTTGTCTTTGCGGGCGATTGTCTGTTCTCTGACCACCACCTTGTCCGCCTTGCTGCTTGTTATCGCCACCTTGCTGTTGCTTTTGGTTAATATCAACCTTCTCTTTATCTTTTTTGATGCGCTTACGTTTGCGCTTCTTGTTGGCATTTTTATCAGCTGCAGATTTATTATCTGATTTAGCTGGTGTTTTTGGTAGTTCAATTTTGCCAATAACAGTTGGACCCGATAGTTTTTTAACCTGTGTGGCTCTGAAGGTATCTTCTTCAGCTGGCTTCTCTTCCTGCTTGACAGGAGCTTCGGCTGCAGGTTTAGGTTTTGTTTCAGGAGCTGGTTTTGGAGCTGGCTTTTCTTTTTTAACCTCTGCTTTAGGCTGTGCTTTTTCAGCAGGCTTACTTGGCTTCTTATCCAGGTCAATTTTTCCAACTACTTTCATTTCCTCAGCTGGCTCTACTTTAGTAGGAATGTGCTCAGGTTTTTTAGCAGGTTTCTTTTCCACCTTTTTTTCCACAGGCTTATCTTCTTTCTGAGGAGCTACCTCTTGCTTAGGTGCTTCCTCTGCCTTCTTCTCGGGCTTAGGTGCCGGAGCAGGAGCTTCTTTTTTCTTGGGTTTCAATGCGTCTAAATCGACTTTGCCAACTACTTTAGGGCCAGATTCATCCTTGGCAGCCGGTGTCTCAGCCGGTTTTTCTTTCTCTTTAGCTGGCTCAATATCATCCCTGATATCAGAAAGTGAAATCGACTCTTTCTTCGACTTCTCCTTTAATTTAGCCAGTTTTTCCGATTCTTTTTTAACATGTGAATCGCCACGATATTCCTGTGCAAGAAGTGAATACATCTCTTCCGAGATTTTTGTATTCGGATTTGTTTCAACTTTGAAACCTTTCTTTTGCAGGAATTCCACAATGGTGTGGTGTCCAACATTGAACTCTCGTGCTACTTTACTAAGTCTTTTTCCAACTGCCATATAAATAGGACTCTTCTTATCGTTTTATTTTGTTCGGATTCAATTCTTTGCGGGCAAATATAGCGATTTATTCAAATTCGGCGCTTAATATTTTCCTAACTTCCTGAATTGTTTCTTCTTCTAAATCAGTTCTCTTAACCAGGTCTTCAACTGACAGATCTAATACCGATTTGGCAGTATCACAGCCAACTGCTTTCAGTTCGTCTAATACCCAGCTATCAATTTCATCAGAGAATTCATCCAGATTAACATCTTCATCATCCTCGTCAGATTCACGGTAAACATCTAATTCGTATCCTGTAAGCTGTCCGGCTAATCGGATGTTTAATCCTCCTTTACCAATTGCCAGTGATACTTCTTCCGGACGCAGGTAAACCTCAGCTCTGCCTTGATCTTCAAGGATTTTGATGTTGGTAATCTTAGCCGGATTTAATGCCCTTTGGATAAATAATTGGGTATTGGAAGTGTAGTTGATAACATCGATGTTTTCGTTGCGAAGCTCACGCACAATACCATGTATACGCGAACCTTTCATACCAACACAAGCCCCAACCGGATCGATTCGTTCATCGTATGATTCAACCGCTACTTTCGCTCTTTCACCAGGTACTCGTACAATCTTTTTAATGGTGATTAAGCCGTCAAAAATTTCAGGTACCTCTAATTCAAACAGTCGCTCAAGGAATACTGGCGAGGTGCGTGAAAGAATAATTAATGGATTGTTGTTGCGGATTTCAACTTTCACCACTACAGCCCTTACGCTATCTCCCTTACGGAAAAAATCTGAAGGAATCTGTTCGGCCTTAGGCAAGATAAGTTCATTGCCTTCATCATCGATAATAAGGATTTCGCGTTTCCAAATCTGATATACTTCACCGGTAACGATTTCACCAACACGGTCTTTATAGGCGTGGTAAATGTTGTCTTTTTCCAACTCCAGAATACGTGCAGACAAATTCTGACGCAAGCTTAATATTGCTCTACGGCCAAAATCCAGAAACTTTACTTCGTCGGTTACTTCTTCACCCAACTCATAGTCGTCATCAATTTTCTTCGCTTCCGATAAAGAAATTTGAAGGTTCTCATCTTCTAAATCTTCATCTTTAACCACTTCACGGTTACGCCATATTTCAAAGTCACCTTTGTCGTCATTGATGATAACATCAAAGTTTTCGTCTGTGCCAAAGCGCTTGATCAGAACACTTCGAAATGCGTCTTCTAACACACTGATCATGGTTGCACGATCAATATTCTTGAGTTCTTTAAACTCCGAAAACGTATCTATCAGATTAATATTTTCCATACCCTAAGGAATATTTAAAAAGATATAATGTCTTTTACCTGTTTTACTTCGTCAAAATTACAATTTACCGTTTTTACCTGCAATTCTTTACGCTTCTTGCCTTCTATCTTCACTTTCTCTTCTACTTCAACTGTAAAGCCTTCTTCCTCAACCGCAATGAGCTTGCCGGTGAATTTTATGCCTGCTGAGGTGAGTACTTCTACTTCACGTCCAATGTTTTTCATATATTGGCGTTTCACCTTGAACGGCTGACCAATGCCGGCTGATGCTACCTCCAGTTCAAAATCTTCTTCGTCACGGTTAAGTCCTGCTTCAATAAACTTGCTCAGTTCAATGCAGTAACTAATTGGCACCCCGTTGTCATTATCAATCATGACAATAATTTTATTGCCGGGTTTAACTGCCAACTCCACCAGAAACATTTCGTCTGCTGCTAACTTATCAGTGATGATACCTTCGATTGTAGCTTCTGTTATCATGCCTTTTGTCTAATAAAATAGGGGACTATTTTGTCCCCTAAGTCTTCCACTCGGTAAATCAAGCGCAAAGATAATAATATCAGCACACTTATCCAAATGACATACTTCTTTATATTACGCAGTTATTAGTGTATACCCATCGTACAGATTAAATTGAGAAGTTGCTATGTGTTTATGAAGTTGGTGATTATGTTAGTAACTGAAGCGTTTTTTGTATATTGCCAACCAATCAATTAGCATAATGTGTGAATAAAAGGAAAATAATTAACGATCCTGTTCATGGCTTTATAAAAGTGCCCAATGAGCTTTTGTACGATCTTACTGAACATCCCTATTTTCAACGGTTAAGGCGCATTAAGCAGCTGGGTCTGACTCATCTGGTATATCCAGGTGCTATGCATACCCGTTTTCAGCATGCTCTGGGTGCTATGCACTTAATGAGTTCTGCTGTTGAGACTTTAATTTCAAAGGAGAATGCAATTTCAGATGAAGAGTCAACCGCTGTTCATGCTGCTATTTTATTACATGATATAGGGCATGGACCATTTAGTCATGTGCTTGAGCATTCTTTGGTAGAGGTGTCGCACGAAGCCATATCTCAGATTATTATGCAGAAACTGAATGGGGAGTTTGATGGTGTTTTATCAACAGCTATTGATATTTTCAATGATACTTACCCTAAACGGTTCTTACATCAATTGGTTTCTAGTCAACTGGATATGGATCGGCTGGATTACCTGAAACGAGATAGTTTCTTTTCAGGAGTTTCGGAAGGAGTGATTGGCTCAGATCGCATTATTAAGATGCTCAATGTGGTGGATGATAAGTTGGTAATTGAATCGAAGGGGATTTATTCTATCGAGAAATTTCTGGTAGCCAGACGCCTAATGTATTGGCAGGTTTATTTGCACAAAACAGCTTTGGCGGCCGAACAAATGCTGGTACATTTACTTAAAAGGGCCAGAAAATTGATTGCTAAGGGAGAGGAGTTGTTTGCACCTGCACATCTGCTGTTTTTTATGAAACGTAAGCCAAGTATCGAGGATTTTAATAACGATGAAGAGGTGTTAAATAATTTTGCTTTGCTCGATGATGATGATATTATGTGCTCCATAAAATCATGGACCCAGCACCCGGATATTATATTGTCGACATTGGCAAAAGGGTTTGTTAACCGGCAGCTATGGCGAATCAGAATTAGTGAGAAACCTTTTAAAGGTGAAAGCATACAGTTTATAAAGGACGTGACGCAAAAGAAGTTTAACCTAAAGTCAACACAGCAGGCAAACTATTTTGTGTTTACCGATACAATTACGAATAATGCATACAGCATAAAGGACGATAAAATTGAGATATTATATAATAACAATGAACTAAAAGATATTTCTAAGGCCTCTGATATGCTTAACCTTTCGGTACTTGGTAAAACCATTAGGAAACATTACGTGTGTTATCCTAAATGTATTGAGTCCGAATTGCAAAGAAATGTTACGCTTTTCTAAAGTAAATATATTTACTAGATTTGCACCAAATTTTTTGACATTTAGCTTGTTAATCAATTAGCTTTACTATGAATTTTTAGTGGTGTGGGTGTGATTATAAAGTGCTGTCAAACAAATGTTTGTTATAAATGAAATTTACAGCCGGTCAAATTGCCGAATTATTAAACGGTAAGGTAGAAGGAAACGAAGAAGCGATTGTAAGGAATGTGTCTAAAATAGAGGAGGGGAAGCCTGAAACGCTTACTTTTTTAGCAAATCCTAAATACAATCAATATATATACACCACCAAGGCAGATGTGGTGATTGTAAATGATTCCTTTGAAGCCGAAAAGGAAATTAAAGCTACGCTTATAAGGGTGCCTAATGCATACGAAGCCTTAGCTCAGTTATTGGAAATGTATGAGCAGAGTATACCTCAAAAGACAGGCATTGAACAACCTTCGTTTGTAGATGATAGCGCAAAACTAGGTGACTTTGTGTATGTAGGAGCCTTTGCCTATATCGGCGAAAACGTGCGTATCGGGGATAATGTGAAGATTTATCCGCATACCTATATTGGAGATAATGTTAAAATAGATGATAACACTACCATCTATGCCGGTGTAAAGGTTTATAAAAACTGTATTATTGGTAAGCAATGTACCATTCATGCCGGAGCTGTTATTGGAAGTGATGGTTTTGGATTTGCACCAAATGCCAATAATGAATATAAAAAAGTGGCTCAGATTGGTAATGTAGTATTAAAAGACTATGTGGAGATAGGAGCCAATACCACCATTGACAGGGCTACAATGGGCTCTACAGTTGTTCAAAAAGGTGTTAAGCTCGATAACCTGATTCAGATTGCTCACAATGTAGAGATTGGGGAGAACACTGTTATTGCGGCACAATCAGGTGTTGCAGGGTCTACAAAAGTGGGGCAGGATTGCATGTTTGGCGGACAGGTTGGTATTGCAGGGCACATAACCATTGCTAATGGTACCAAGGCTGGTGCTCAAACAGGTATCAATAAGTCAATTAAAAAAGAGAACTCAATTCAGTTTGGTTCTCCAACTATGGATATGGGAGAATTTAATCGCTCGTATGTTGTATTTAAGCGATTGCCTCAGTTGAAGTCTCAGTTGGACGAACTGAAAAAGAAATTAGAAGAATAAGCATTCATAATTCGTCGTCGTTATTGTCGAAGAAGATAAGCATATGACTGAAAAGCAAAGAACTATAAAAACATCAGTAAGCCTTAAAGGAACTGGCTTACATACAGGAGTAGAAGTGAATCTCACTTTGACACCTGCTCCGGTTAACCACGGTTATAAATTCAAAAGAATTGATTTAGAAGGGCAACCAGTGATAGATGCGTTGGCTGATAATGTTGGTTTTACCCAGCGTGGAACTGTTTTGGAGAAAGGAGAAGCTAAGGTAAGCACCATTGAGCACTGTCTGGCCGCTTTGGTAGCCATGCGTATTGATAACTGTTTGATTGAAGTAGATGGACCTGAGGCTCCAATTCTTGACGGAAGTTCGAAGTTTTTTGTTGAGGCGATCAATAAAGCAGGTATTGAGGAACAAGATGAAGAACGCCAGTATTTTGTCGTGAAGGAAAAAATGGTGTTTGAGGATAAGGAGCGCGGTATTAAACTAATGGCATTGCCCGATGATGAGTTTAGTGCCGATGTTAAGATATCATTTGACAAGTCTCTTCTGCTTTCCAATCAATATGCTACATTGGATAGCCTCAATGATTTTGAAGAGGAGATTTCAGCCTGTCGCACATTTGTGTTCTTACATGAGCTGGAACCCTTGTTGAAAAATAACCTGATAAAAGGTGGTGATTTAGATAATGCCATTATTATTATAGATAAGGAAATATCTCAGGAAGAGCTGGATAAACTGGCTGATTTGTTTAATCAACCGCGTGTGGAAGTGCAGCCAACAGGAATACTTAATAACCTTGAGTTGGTGTATCCTAATGAACCGGCACGTCATAAATTACTTGATGTGATTGGCGATTTAGCGCTATGTGGTATGCCTATCAAAGGTCGCATTATGGCAACTCGTCCAGGCCATATGGCTAATGTTGAATTTGCCAAGTTAATTCGTAAAGAAATTAAGAAACGAGCGCTTAAACCCGAGGTCCCGCATTATGATCCATGTAAGGAGCCTGTATGCGATATCAATGATATTAAAAAGATGTTGCCCCATCGCCCGCCGTTTTTGTTGATTGATAAGATTATTGAATTGAAAGAACGTTCAATTGTTGGCGTGAAGAACGTGACCATGAATGAGCCATTTTTTGTGGGGCACTTCCCCGACGAGCCTGTAATGCCAGCTGTTCTTCAAATAGAGGCTATGGCACAGGCTGGAGGTATCTTCATATTAAGTCAACTTGAGGACCCGGGTGCTTACAGTACTTATTTTCTGAAGATTGATAATGTGAAGTTGCGTAAGAAAGTGGTGCCGGGTGATACTATCATTTTCAAGTTAGAGCTGCTCACCGAGTTTAGAAGAGGTATGGCCAACATGAAAGGAACAGCTTTTGTTGGCGATACAGTTGTGTCTGAAGGTGAGTTTATGGCGCAAGTAGTAAAAAATAAGTAATTACACCAAAAGGGTTCTGTTTAAAGTTAACAGAACGAATAAAGAACTAAAACAACTTTAGAAATGAAACAACCATTGGCATATATCCATCCGGAGGCAAAGATTGCTCCCAATGTTGTTATTGAACCTTTCGTTTCCATCGACAAGAATGTCGTTATCGAAGAGGGAACAACGATTGCGTCAAATGTGACCATCATGGAAGGTTCCAGAATTGGAAAGAACTGTAAAATTTTTCCGGGTGCTGTAATTGGTGCGGTTCCTCAGGATTTGAAATTTGCAGGAGAAGAAACCACTGCCGAAATTGGTGATAACACTACTATCAGAGAATGTGTGACAGTAAACAGAGGCACTAAAGCCAAAGGTAAAACAGTGGTTGGTAGCAACTGTTTGTTGATGGCCTATACGCATATTGCACATGACGCGATTGTTGGTAATAATGTAATTTTGGCCAATGCTGTGCAGGTAGCAGGAGAAGTTGTGATAGATGACTTTGCCATTATTGGCGGTACTTCGGCCATTCACCAGTTTGTGCATATTGGCGCTCACGTAATGGTAGCCGGTGGTACACTAATTGGAAAAGATGTCCCTCCATATGTTAAGGCTGGTCGTGAGCGTATTTCATACGCAGGTGTTAATTCAATTGGCTTGCGTCGACGATCATATACCAACGAGCAGATAAGAGATATCCAGAATATTTACCGCTACCTGTTCCAGATGGGCTTGAATAATTCTGATGCAATAGAGCGCATTGAGGCAGAAATGCCGGCGTCAAAAGAGCGTGACGAAATTATTCTTTTCGTACGTAATTCACAGCGTGGAATTATCAAAGGATACTATCCTGATAAAGCATAAACATCTTGTAGATATATAGAAAGACCGGCCACGTGCCGGTTTTTTATTGCAGAAAATCCAGGTTGCGCCGGAGACCAGAGAATTTAGTGCGTTTTACAGCTGATTTGCGAAATAATTCCCTGAAACGGTCTTCATCCATTTGATGCCACTCGTCTTTTGATAGTTTAAGTAGTTCGGGGTGTGGCTCAAAGGCTTCCTCTTTGGTTGGGCGAGCCTTCCAGTTCCACGGACAAGCCTCCTGGCAGATGTCGCAGCCAAAAGCCCAGTTCTCAAATTGCCCTCTTAGTTCTACTGGTAACTCATCGCGATGCTCAATGGTGAGGTAAGAAATACACTTATTGGCATCCAATTGAAAAGGGGCAAACAGTGCCCCGGTCGGGCAGGCATCTATACAGCGTTGGCAGCCTCCACAGGCTTCTTTGACTGGTTGACTGCCTTGTATTGGCAGGTTTGTTATCAGTTCGCCAATCAATATGTAGCTTCCCAGCTTTTTGTGGATGAGATTAGTGTTTTTGCCAATCCATCCAAGACCGGCCTTTGCAGCCCATGCGCGATCCAATACTGGTGCAGAGTCGGTAAAAACACGCCCTTCCAGCGACGAGTAAACATGCTCTTTTATAAAAGTAAAGAGCTCATTCAGCTTATCTTTTATAACGAAATGATAGTCTTTGCCATAGGCATAGCGTGCTAGTTTGGGCGCTGTAGGGTCGGTTTGTAAAGTTTTTGGCGTGTAGTTGATGATAACGGAGATAACGCTTTTAGCTCCTTCGACCAACAATGAAGGATTGACTCGTTTTTCAAAATGGTTACTCATATAGCTCATGCCGGCCTGGTAGCCATTGTTAAGCCACTCCTGTAGTCGCTCTTCATCATCAGTTATTGATTCAATCAGGGCGAAGCCAATATCTGAAAAGCCCAATTCCAGGGCCTTGTCCTTAATCTGATTGTGGTATGCCTGACTGATAATGTCCATTAATTGACTGTGATGCCTTTACTTTTGGCAGTTAACGCTATGCGGGTTTTTAGCTCGTGTGTAGTATCTGTATCTAACACCTGGTATTCAAATTCAAAACTCTCTCCATCATTAAGTTTGATGCGAATCGCCGTGATATTAAGCTGGATTTCATTGATGCTGTCCCATTGAGCTTCCATGGATTTTGAGAAGATCGATTTTTTAACTGCAATGCAGTTCTGGTTCACCAAAATAAAGGCTTTGCCAAATGTCTTTACCGGATTTATGCCGGCCCCTAAAACAGCATAATAGAGTCCGGCAATGAAAAATATTGACAGATGAAGCAATGAGAAACGTTGTTGGTTAGAATAAAAACCAAGGTAGATGGTGGCGCCAATCATGGCCAGCCCTGCAATTAATCGAAGGTAATTGAGTGGTTGTTTTCTAACCAGGTTAATATAGAGACCTTCCATGTGTAATGAATTAAAAAAGCTCCCTTAACGAGAGCTTTATGGTATGATTGATTGTTTTTTATAAAAGTCCAAGCTCTAAAAGTGCTTCCTCAGACAGCATGTCTTTGGTCCAGGGCGGATCAAAGGTCAGATTAAGATCAACACTGGTGATACCATCAATGGCTGCTACCTTTTCATGTACTTCTTCAGGAAGGGATTCAGCTACCGGGCAGTTTGGTGAGGTTAAGGTCATTACAACACGTGCTTTGCCCTCATCATTAACATCAATTTCGTATATCAATCCCAAATCGTAGATATTAACAGGAATTTCAGGGTCAAAAATGGTTTTGATGACCTTGATAATTTCTCCCTCCAATTGTAAAAACTCGTTTGCCATATTTTTATTTTTAGCAGATAGCAGCCAGCTTATGGCCGAAGGTTATCTGCAGAATGCTTATTTCTTATTTGCCGGACTTCTGCTTTTCACTCCATTTTTTAGCCCAGCTTTGCTTTAAAAGCAACAGCGTACAGGCGCATTTGTTTCATCATGGCCAATAAGCCGTTTGAGCGGGTGGGCGACAAGTGATCTTTTAGACCAATTTCTTCCACAAAATTAAGTTCTGAATTAAGAATTTCATCCGGAGTGCGGCCAGACAGTACGCGTATTAGCAATGCAATGATGCCTTTGGTGATGATTGCATCACTATCGGCTGAGTAAATGATCTTATCATCCTGTAATTCGGCATGTACCCACACTTTTGACTGACAACCTTCAATCAGATTCTGTTCAAGGCGCCATTCATCCTTGAAACCCTCCAAATCGTTACCAATTTCAATCAGGTATGAGTATTTATCCATCCACTCATCAAAGGCAGCAAATTCCTCAATTATTTCCTCTTGTATTTCGTTTATAGTCATTTTGTTTGTTCGTTGTAATTATTCGTGTGGCAAAATTGATAATTAAAACCGAATCAACCAAAAAGCTGAGCTATACGTTCAGTCGCTTCAGTCAATTTATCTATTTCTTCTTTGGTGTTATAAATGGCAAATGATGCACGTAAGGTGCCTGGTATATTATAGTACTGCATGAGTGGCTGTGCACAGTGATGACCGGTACGAACTGCAATGCCCATCCTATCGAGCATGGTGCCAATGTCGAAGGGATGTATTTCTCCTATAAGGAATGATATGACACTTGCTTTTTCAGCTGCTGTGCCAAAGAAACGAATGTTCGGTATGGACGATAGCTGTTGAGTGGCATAGCTTAGTAATTCGTGTTCATATTGTGCGATGACATCAATACCAATGTTATTGACATAGTCAATAGCGGCGCCTAAACCAACTGAGCCACTGAAATCGGGCGTTCCTGCTTCAAATTTAAACGGAAGTTCATTAAAGGTAGTGCCTTCAAATGAGACAGTTTTAATCATCTCACCACCTCCATGATAAGGTTCGAGCTTATTCAGCCATTCCTCTTTTCCGTAGAGTACACCAATGCCGGTAGGAGCATATAGTTTATGGCCGCTGAATACGTAAAAATCGCAGTCCAGCTCCTGCACATCTACTTTAACATGTTGAACAGCCTGTGCACCATCAATCATCACGGGGATGTTTTTGCTGTGGGCCTGTTGAATTATGGTTTTTATTGGATTAACTGTGCCAAGTGCATTGGAGATATGAGCAACCGCTACCAGTTTGGTTCTGTCATTAATCAGCTCATCAATATTGTCAAGAATCAATTCGCCAGCTTGGTTAATGGGAATATATTTCAGAATAACACCCTTTTTCTTTTCGAGTAATTGCCAGGGAACAATATTGGAATGGTGCTCTAATTGGGACACAAGGATCTCATCACCGGCATTTAAAAAGGTGTCGGCAAATGACGATGCCAGAAGGTTGATGGATTCGGTGGTTCCTCTTGTAAAAATAACTTCGTGCGAGTGCTGAGCATTGATAAACTGTTGTACTTTAATACGAGCTTCTTCATGAGCTTGTGTGCATACATTGCTTAAATGATGCACCCCGCGGTGGATGTTACTATTATATTTCAGGTATACTTCTGAAACAGCGTCAATAACCTGTTGTGGTTTGTGAGTGGTGGCTGCATTATCCAGGTATACCAATGGTTTTCCATACACAGTTTCCTGTAATATAGGGAAGTCAGCTCTTATTTGCTCAATATTAATAGCCATTTGATGAAGTTATTATTGATAACCACAAAGACACGAAGCGCACACAGAATACATTTTATTCCAGGTGATCTTTGTGTCTTTGTGATTTAGGTTATATCTAAGAATCCTATTCTTAAGCCAATATTTCTTTATAAGCAGCTCACGCTGGCACCTTGATGGCCGCAAACAACGCATGAGTCGCATTTGTCAAATTCGCCTCTGAATCGTTTTTCAACCAGGCTGCGAATATTTTCTTTCAGTGGCTCAACTCTGATTTTTTCAATCACCTCGTAGGCAAATGCAAACATCAGCAGAATTCGTCCTTCATTCTCATTGATGCCACGAGCTTTTAAATAAAACATGGCATCATCATCCAGCTGACCAACTGTGGCACCGTGGCTACACTTTACATCATCAGCATAAATCTCCAATTGAGGCTTGCTGTTAATTTTGGCATTTTGCGTCAGTAGAAGGTTGTTGTTGCTCTGATAAGCATTGGTTTGCTGAGCATCAGGACGTACTAAAACGCGACCCGTGAAAGCTGCTGATGCAGAATCATCCATCACCCCTTTGAAAAGCTCAAAACTCTGGCAATGAGGCTTTGCGTGGTCAATGAATGAATAGTTATCAACATGCTGGTTTTTATCACTCAGGTACAAGCCATAGACGTGGCTCTCACAATTTTCATCATCCATGGTCACGCGTATGTTGTTACGAGTAACGCCGGAATGAAGTGTAAGGTTATTTGTCAGGATGTTCGAGTATTTTTTCTGATGCACATACATGCCAGATACCTGTGTTGTCAGGTTGTGCTGATTTTGTATATTATAAACATCAAACACACTGTTTTCGTTGGCAAATACTTCTGTCAGGTTGTTAATCACAAATTTTTGTGGGGAGATGGTATGGTCACACAGCATCACTTTTAGTTGGGCATTATCTTCCACCACAATGAGGTTGCGCTGAAATACCAAGCGGTCGTTTTCGCCAGTCATGATGTTAACCAGCTGAATGGGCTTGTCAACTACCACACCTTTGGGAACGTATACAAACGCACCATCTTGTGCAAAGGCTGTGTTCATGGCAGCCATGGCGTCATTGTCATCGCCCAGGTTTTGCCCATAATACTTTTCAAATACCTCAGGGTATTCAAGGGCTTTTTCCCGTATACTGCCCACAACTACTCCTTCCGGAAGCTGGTGCGCATCCTCCAGATGAGCAAACCAACCATTGATAAGAAAAACATTGTGTGTATCCAGTTCTGGAACGCTACAGTGAAACTTATTGGAAGAGCCATTTAGTGCAGCCTCTTTTGAGAAGGCAATGTCAAGGGTGCCTTTAAAGTAAGGTTGCAAATTGGTATACTTATAAGCCTCAACCTTATTTGAAGGAATGCCTTTCTCAATGAATGTTTCAAAGGCTTTAGCCCGTAATGCATTCATTTTTTCTGGCGCGCCATCTTCAATCATAGAGCGATGCTCCTGATAAAGCTGGCTATATTCTTCTTGCAGATTAACGATTCGGCAAGTTTTATTCATAATGCATCTTTTTGTAGTGAGTAAAGGATATTAACCGGAAATTTATAAATGGTATTAATCCTCAAACTCTTTTTTAATCCAATCGTAGCCTTTTTCTTCTAACTCCAATGCCAGTTCCTTGCCGGCCGACTTTACAATTCGTCCCTTGTAAAGTACATGTACATAGTCAGGTACAATATGATCCAATAAACGCTGGTAGTGCGTAATCACGATGGTAGACCTTTCTGGTGACTTGAGCTTATTAACGCCGTTAGCAACAACCCGCAAAGCATCAATATCCAAACCAGAATCGGTCTCATCCAAAATAGCCAGTTTTGGTTCAAGCATAGCCATCTGGAAAATCTCGTTCTTTTTCTTTTCACCACCGGAGAAACCTTCGTTAACCGAACGATTCGTAAGATTAGAGTCGATTTCAACCAGTTTCTTCTTTTCACGCATCAGCTTTAAAAACTCGCTGGCCGAATAAGGTTCTTCTTCGCGGTACTTGCGATGTTCGTTGACAGCTGTACGCATAAAGTTAACCATGCTCACGCCTGGGATTTCAACCGGATACTGGAAGCTTAAAAACAGGCCTTCGCGTGCGCGGTCTTCCGGCGCTAAGTCCAATAAATCTTTGCCGTTGAAACTAACGCTGCCTTCGTTGACTTCAAATTTTTCGTTACCGGCCAATACAGAAGAAAGGGTGCTTTTTCCTGAGCCATTGGGTCCCATGATTGCGTGAACTTCTCCTGGTTTAATCTCAAGGTTAATACCTCTTAATATTTCCTTGTCATCTATTTTGGCGTGTAAATCTTTAATGACTAACATATGTTGCTACTAATATTGTTTCTAAAATGTGTTAATTATTGGTGGCTTAACCCACACTTCCTTCCAAGCTGATTTGTAAAAGTTTTTGCGCTTCAACAGCAAACTCCATTGGTAACTGGTTGATGACTTCCTTTACGTAACCATTCACGATTAGTCCAACGGCATCTTCGGTGCTTAGGCCACGCTGGTTACAATAAAAGATCTGGTCTTCACCAATTTTGGAGGTGGTGGCTTCGTGCTCTACCTTAGCTGAGTTGTTCGCAATTTCCAAATATGGGAAGGTATGCGCCCCACACTTGTCGCCCAATAGTAACGAATCACATTGGCTGAAATTGCGGGCATTTTCTGCTTTCTTAGAGACTTTAACCAAGCCGCGATAGCTATTTTGACTCTTACCGGCCGACACCCCTTTTGATACAATCAAACTGCGGGTGTTTTTACCCAGGTGAATCATCTTTGTCCCTGTATCAGCCTGCTGGTAGTTGTTGGTAACAGCCACGCTGTAAAACTCACCAACCGAGTGATCACCCTGCAATACACAGCTTGGATATTTCCAGGTGATGGCAGAACCAGTTTCAACTTGCGTCCAGGAGATTTTAGAATAATCGCCTTTGCAAATTCCCCGCTTGGTTACAAAGTTGTAAATACCTCCTTTACCTTCTTTATCTCCCGGGTACCAGTTTTGTACAGTTGAATACTTTACTTCGGCCCGCTCCATGGCTACTATTTCTACAATAGCTGCATGAAGTTGGTTCTCATCTCGCATGGGCGCTGTACATCCTTCGAGGTAGCTTACATAACTGTCGTCATCAGCAACGATAAGTGTACGTTCAAACTGTCCGGTATTCATTGCATTAATGCGGAAATAGGTCGACAATTCCATTGGGCAACGAACGCCTTTAGGAATGTAAACAAAAGATCCGTCACTAAAAACAGCTGCATTAAGTGCACCGAAATAGTTGTCCTGATGCGGAACTACTGAACCCAGGTATTTTTTTACAAGGTCAGGATATTCCTGCACTGCTTCACTGATAGAGCAGAAAATAATGCCTTTCTCAGCCAGGGTCTCTTTAAAAGTGGTTTTTACAGAAACACTATCGATGACTGCATCAACCGCCACACCTGCCAGTACTTTTTGTTCGTCCAGCGGTATACCCAGCTTGTCAAAGGTGGCTTTTAATTCCGGGTCTACATCATCCATGCTTTCAAGCTCCGGTTTCTTTTTAGGAACTGCATAGTAGATGATATCCTGAAAATCGATTGGCGGAATGTTCAGGTGAGCCCAGTTGGGCTGCTTCATTGTCAGCCAATGACGAAAAGCCTTCAGGCGAAACTCCAGCATGAATTCCGGCTCATTTTTTTTTGCCGAAATCAGGCGGATAATATCCTCATTCAAACCTTTAGGGAATTCCTCCATTTCAATATCGGTGTAAAATCCGTATTTGTATTCCCCGCCAGTTACTTCTTCTAATATTTTATCTTGATCTTCAGCCATATTTTACATTAACTCATGTTCGTCAATCTAACAATGAAGCATATTATTGGTTCATTGCAGATTTTAATTCATTAATAAGCGGATTTTGGTTATTGGAAGCGCAAAAATAAGTAATTATTAAGATTAAATAAAAATTTGGTTTGCCGAATTTACGGCCTTATGACATAAGTCAATACTTTAATAACAGGGGGATTATGCCCTATTTAAATTAATGCGCTGCTGTTGGTTCGTAGGTCCGAGAGTCAGCTGTTGTAATATATTTAAAGTACTTAATATACTTAATTGATCAGCCAAATTTTATATCTGTGGCGTTGCCTGGTAAGATAAACCCACCAGGTCGTTGGTCAAGTATCTTTTTATACATTCCTTTGGCCATGTTTTGTGCTCTCATTTTTGCTTTATTGGCTATCTCTCCCTCAAAAAGTTTATCGATAGTTTCACTCCATAATTCTACCCAGCGATCAAAATGAGTTGTGGTGATAGAGTGCTTAAAAGCTTTGTCCACTCCATGATGTGCTTTAGCCGGGTTGCCATCAAAACCTTTTATGTCCAGAAGGTTTAGTGTCCAGAAATCGGTCAGGAGTATGTAGTGCTTTTCCCATTCCTCTTCGGTTTTTATGGTTTGATTGAAAAAAAGTCCCAACAGATCGTCCTTTTGTACTTTAGCGTAAAAAGTACGTACCAATTTCTCTATATTGTCTCGTGTTTGTAATTTTGATTTAGTCATTCGAGTATTTTTGTTACTTATTCTCAAACAGAGGGAGAATGAATTTGTTTATACTCTTCTGTAATATTAGATTGTAGCGGTGCTTAATGGCTGGTAAAATTCCGGTTTATGAAAGAAGGAGAATATCCGTTTGAAGAATTGCGTGGAAAAATAAAGGGTAGGCTTGATTTAGATGAAGCAACAAAGATTATTTATAGTACTGATGCATCAGCTTATTTCGATAAACCTGTTGGTGTTGTAACGCCCAGGGATGCTATTGATATTAAGGAAGTAATACGTTTTGCTGCTAAATATGGTATTTCTTTGATCCCCAGGGCAGCTGGTACTTCTTTAGCAGGTCAGGTTGTAGGCCCGGGCCTGGTGGTTGATATTGGACGCTACCTGAATCGTATATTAGAAGTCAACGAGCAGGAGAAGTGGGTAAGGGTAGAGCCGGGTGTTGTGCTCGATGAACTAAATCTGTATCTGGAGCAGTTTGGTTTATTTTTTGGTCCTGAAACATCTACTTCAAATCGTTGCATGATAGGCGGGATGGTTGGCAATAACTCATGTGGTGCTCATTCGTTGATATATGGTAGTACGCGCGATCATACGCTGGAATTAAAGGGGTATTTGAGTAATGGTGATGAAGTTCATTTCAGAGCGTTGCAGAAGTGGGAGTTTGATCAAAAATGTCGACTTGAATCCTTTGAAGGGGATATCTACCGTTCTGTAAGAGAAATAATAAGTGATCGCGATAATCGGAGAAGCATTCGAAAAGAGTTTCCTCATCCTGAGATTAAACGAAGAAATACAGGTTATGCGCTAGATTATCTCGTAGAAAGTTTTCCTATTGACGGTGAAAGGGAAGAGTTTAACTTTTGTAAGCTATTGGCTGGTTCGGAAGGTACACTCATGTTTACTACCGAAATAAAACTGAATCTGGTTGATGTACCTCCTAAAGAAAAGGGGCTTGTTTGCGTACATCTCAATTCCATCGAGGAAGCTTTGGAAGCTAATCTGATATGTTTGAAGTATCAGCCTGGAGCCATTGAGCTGATGGATAAGGCAATCATGGATTTGACAAAAGGCAATAAACTTCAAAATAAGAATAGCTTTTTTGTGGAAGGAGATCCTGCGGCTTTGTTATTGGTGGAATTTGCAAGAGATGCAAAAGAAATGGTGGAAAGATTAGCAAAGGATATGACCGATGAATTGGTTGAAAAGGGGTTTGGGTATGCTTATCCGGTAGTTTACGGAGGTGATATTAAAAAAGTGTGGGATCTGCGAAAGGCCGGTTTGGGAGTATTAGCTAATATGCCTGGTGATGAGCGACCGGTACCTGTTATTGAGGATACAGCTGTGAGACCGGAGGATTTGCCTGCTTTTATTGCCGATATTAAAATGATGCTGCACAAGTATGGTAAAGAGTGTGTGTACTACGCACATATTGGCACAGGTGAGCTGCATTTAAGACCGGTATTAAATATGAAGCGTAAGGAAGATGTTGAGTTATTCTATCAGATTGCCAAGGATACTGCGCTAATAGTAAAGCAATACAAGGGTTCCTTAAGTGGAGAGCATGGTGATGGACGCTTGAGGGGACAGTTTATTCCGATAATGGTTGGTGAATCGAACTATGAGCTATTTATGCAGGTAAAAAAGATATTTGATCCTGGTCATGTGTTTAATATTGGTAAAATAATCGATACGCCTCCAATGAATACATCCTTGCGCTATAAACAAGCGGATGCACAGGTTGAGGATGATGTTGCATTTGACTGGTCTTCGACCTTGGGTATGGTGCGAGCAGCTGAAAAATGCACCGGTTCTGGTGATTGTCGAAAGAGTCATTTGGTAGGGGGCACCATGTGTCCAAGTTATATGGGTTCGAGAGATGAACGGCAAACGACGCGTGCCAGAGCCAATATGTTACGGGAGTTTTTTGCTGGTGAAATTCCAGCTACCAAAATGGGCTATGATGAAGTGAAAAGTGTTTTGGATTTATGCTTGTCGTGCAAAGCGTGTAAAACTGAATGTCCGAGTAATGTGGATATGACCAAGCTAAAGGCCGAATTCCTGGATGGTTATCATAGTCGGTTCGGAATACCTGCCCGTTCAAAATTAATTGCTAACCTTCCGGCAATTAACAGGGTGCTACAGCCGTTTTCGTATCTATATAATAAAGGTACTGGTTTTGGGTGGATAAGTGTATACTCAGAAAAGTACTTGGGGATTAGCTCCAAAAGGAGTTTGCCAAAATTATGCGACACAACATTGCGAAGGTGGCATCAGAAACGAAGTGCGAGCGTTGGGCAGGCGAGGAAGGTCTATTTGTTTGCCGATGAGTTCACTAACTATAATGAGGTACATGTTGGGATTTGCGCTGTGATGCTGCTCGAAAAGTTAGGGTATAACGTTGTGTTGGAAAAAAATATGGCCAGCGGACGGACGTATCTTTCTAAAGGTTTGGTGACAGAGGCTGCCAGGTTGGCCAATAAAAATGTCAGGTTGTTATCTGGACTGATTAATGAGCAGGAGCCGTTAATTGGATTGGAGCCATCAGCTATTCTGACTTTTCGCGACGAGTATGTTGAATTGGTAGATGAGGATTTGCGAGAAGCTGCAAAGGTATTGGCTAAGCATACCTATACTTTTGAAGAGTTTCTGGCGCAGGAGCTCGACAAAGGTTGTATTGATGTGAGCCTGTTTGTTGAGAATGAAAAAAACTTACGTTTTCATGCGCACTGCTATCAAAAATCTTTGTCGGATACTGGTCTCACTAAAAAAGTTCTGGAGATACCATCAAATTATAAGGCGATTGAAATACCATCAGGTTGTTGTGGTATGGCTGGTTCTTTTGGCTTTGAAAAGGAGCATTATGATTTGTCGATGAAGATAGGAGAGTTGGTGCTTTTTCCTGAAGTAAGGAAATATAAAGACATAGAAGGAATTGTTGCTACAGGGACATCGTGTCGTCATCAAATTAAAGATGGAACAGGTGTTGTTGCAGAACATCCGGCACAGGTACTGTTTGAAGCCCTGAAATAATCATTGACCTTGTATTGGTACCTTTATATATTTGTGTACACTATATTGGTAGTATATGTAAATAGTAAGTTCCAACTTTCTGCCAAAAATAAAGGGATAATGCACGTGTTAAAAACATGACAAATTGCACTTGCTTACAATTTTTGACTCTTTGGTGCCTGTTGTTTAGGTGATATATGTCATGAAGTGCTAAATAACATGTTGAAATAATTTATAATACGCAGATATTCAAGGAGTAGTGTGTTTCTGAAAAAAAATGAAAATTCCTTACAAATTATAATGGGGTTATCTAAAAATATCTATTTTTGAATCATAATTATTACAAATAACAAGATCCAACATTTAATACCTTTTCAATATGGACGCTAAGATGAAGGAATTCATGGATAGCGTTAGGGTTAAGAACCCTGGCGAAGACGAATTTTTGCAAGCAGTGCAAGAAGTAGTAGAAACCGTATGGGATTTCTACCAGGAAAATCCACACTATAAAAAAGCTAAGATACTTGAGCGCATGACTGAACCGGAAAGAACAATTATCTTCCGTGTACCTTGGGTTGACGATAGTGGTGAAGTACAGGTTAACCGTGGTTTCCGTGTTGAGTTTAACTCAGCTATCGGGCCTTATAAAGGTGGTTTGAGATTCCACCCAAGTGTAACGTTGAGTGGTCTTAAGTTCTTAGGATTTGAGCAGACTTTCAAAAACAGCTTAACTACCCTTCCTATGGGTGGTGGTAAAGGTGGTTCTGATTTCAATCCAAAAGGTAAGTCTGATAACGAAATTATGCGTTTCTGCCAGGCTTTCATGAGCGAATTGTTCCGTCATATTGGACCTAATACTGACGTGCCTGCTGGTGACATCGGTGTTGGTGGTCGTGAAATCGGTTACCTATATGGTCAGTATAAAAAATTGCGTAACGAATTTACTGGCGTGTTAACTGGTAAAGGACGCGAGTACGGTGGTAGTTTGATTCGTCCTGAAGCAACAGGTTTCGGAGCTATCTATTTCGTTCGTGAAATGTTAGCTACTAAAGGTGAGACTATGGAAGGCAAAACAGTAGCTGTTTCTGGTTTCGGTAACGTTGCCTGGGGTGCTGCTCTTAAAGCTGTTGAATATGGCGCTAAAGTAGTTACTATCTCTGGTCCCGATGGATACATCTACGATCCAAATGGTATCTCAGGTGAGAAAATTGAATATATGTTAGAGCTACGTGCTTCTAACCAGGATATCGTTTCTCCTTACGCTGAGCGTTTCGCAGGTTCTGAATTCTTCGCTGGTAAGAAGCCATGGGAGCAGAAAGTAGATATCGCTATCCCTTGTGCTATTCAGAATGAGCTGAACGAAGAGGATGCAAAAACTCTAATTGCTAATGGCTGTCAGATGATTGCTGAAGCTTCAAACATGGGATGTACAGCAGAAGCTGCTTTCTTAGCTACTGATAAAATCATGTTTGCTCCTGGTAAAGCTGTTAACGCTGGTGGTGTTGCCGTTTCAGGATTAGAAATGACGCAAAACAGCATGCGTTTGAACTGGACTGAGAAAGAAGTAGACGAGCGTTTGGATCAAATCATGACAGAAATCCATGCCGCTTGTGTGAAATATGGAACTGAACCAAATGGTAAAGTAAATTACATCAAAGGAGCTAACGTTGGCGGTTTCGTGAAAGTGGCCGATGCAATGATTGCTCAAGGTGTTGTTTAAATTTTTCTGGATGCAACAAATATAGGCCGTCTCCTCCCCGGGACGGCCTTCTTGTAAAAATGCACCTGAACTAAAATCATACTGCTCACAGCTGGAAACTCAATAAACATTGGTATTTTTGTGGCTAAACAAAAGGGAAGCACGTGATAGATACACATTCACATATTTACCTGTCAGACTTTGATGATGACAGAGAAGAGGTTGTTGAAAGAGCCCGGGCTGCTGGTGTTGAGAAGATATTATTGCCCAATGTTGATATTGAAACAATTGAAGCCATGCATCAGCTTGAAGCAAGGTCTGAAGGCTATTGTTTGGCCATGATGGGTATACACCCAACATCTATAGGGGCAGATTATAAGCAGCTGCTTAAGCAAGCCAGAAGCTTTATTGATACACGCGATTACGTAGCTATTGGAGAGATTGGGATTGATCTTTATTGGGATAAAACCTACAAAGTGGAGCAGATGGATGCTTTTGAACAGCAGATTATCTGGGCAAAGGAGAAGGGCTTGCCAATTGTGATTCACTGTAGAGATGCTTTTTCTGAGGTTTTTGAGGTGGTCGAAAAACAACTGGATGAGAGTTTGTTTGGAGTCTTTCATAGTTTTAGTGGTTATGAAGTCGAGGCTGCACGTATACTGGAATACAAAAACTTTATGCTGGGCATCAACGGTGTGGTAACCTTTAAAAATACCAAATTGCGTGAGGTGTTGAAAGGAGTTCCATTGAGTAAGGTCGTGCTTGAAACAGATGCACCTTATCTGGCGCCAGTGCCAAAACGTGGTAAAAGAAATGAACCTGCCTACCTGGAGAGGATAGTCGAAACAATAGCAGGTGTTTATAATGTGAATGTTGATGAGGTGAAGCAGCAAACCACAAGTAATGCGAAAAAACTGTTTGCCTTGTAAATAAACGGATAAGTATGGAAGAGAGAAAGATATTGATAATTTATACAGGTGGTACTATTGGTATGGTCATCGATCCGGAAACCAACTCATTGGTGCCATTTGATTTTGAAAGTATATCAAAGCACGTGCCTGAGTTACGCCGATTCGATTTTCAGGTAAAGAGTCTTTCTTTTGAGCCACTCATCGACTCATCGGATATGCATCCGGATATCTGGATTAAATTGGTTGGTATTATCGAGGAGAACTATTCCTTATACGATGGTTTTGTGATATTACATGGGACTGATACGATGGCTTATACTGCCAGTGCATTAAGTTTTATGTTGCAAAACCTTAAAAAGCCGGTTGTACTTACCGGAAGCCAGTTGCCTTTAGGAACGATTCGTACCGACGGTAAAGAAAACTTGATAACCGCTCTGGAGATTGCAGCTGCCCAAAAAAACCGCCAGGCACTAGTTCCTGAGGTGTGTATTTATTTTAAGGATAAGCTTTTCAGGGGCAATCGTACAACAAAATACAATGCAGAGCATTTCAATGCCTTTCGATCTGATAATTATCCACCTCTAGCCGAAGCAGGTATTCATCTTAAATATAATTATCCCTACATTCGTTACACAACACTCAACGGAACCTTCCGTGTATCCAAAAAAATGGATACCAACGTTGCTTTGTTACGAATCTTTCCGGGCATAAATAAGGATGTGGTTAAAGCTGTGTTGAATGCACCTAATATCAAAGCAGTTGTACTTGAAACTTATGGTTCGGGTAATGCACCAACTACAGAATGGTTCTTAAACGAAATTAAAGAAGCTGTAGAACGAGGATTAATCCTCTTAAATGTGACGCAGTGTCTTGCCGGTAGCGTTGAAATGTGGCGTTACGAAACAGGTGTGCATATGCTCGAACTGGGAGTTGTTAGTGGATACGATATGACTACAGAGGCGGCCGTTACTAAACTGATGTACCTGTTGGCTAACTGTTCTTCGGTTGAGGAAGTGAAAAAAGAGTTAAACCGATCGCTTCAGGGTGAAATTCATATCTAAAGTATTTAATGTCTCATTTTAATCAATAGGTTTTAATAAAAGGTCTTTTGCGTTAATTAATAGTTATTTGTGATTCATCACTGATGATTTATTTGATCTTGTTTTGGGACTTCCTAAATGAAACCTCTCCAATGTGTGAGCAATAACGAAAATTAACAGTTAAGAGTTTGTAATTGACTTTTTTTTTGTAATTTGCAACCCTGAAAAATTAAAGGGTTTGAACCTTTTTGTACCTTTAATAAATAAGGGAAAAGGGGACAACATTAAACTATTTTGAGTATTAACAATACTAATACAAATCAAAATTTTTAGCAGACTATGAAAAAGCTATTTGCGTTTTTAGCAGTAATTGGAATGCTGAGTACCGGTGCCAATGCCGTTTATGCTCAGGAAGAAGAAAATGTAGCTGGCGAAGCTACAGAACAGGTGGCTGAACAAACAGCTCCAAGTGAAGAACCCGCAGCAGTTGTTGAGGAAGAAATGGCTGAGGCTCCTAAGGGTATTCACAAGCAGATTAAAGCCAAATTCATCGAAGGTGGTGCAATGTTTATGAGCTTTGTACTTTTAGCTTTGATTTTCGGTTTAGCAATCTGTATCGAAAGAATCATTTACTTGAATCTTGCTTCTACTAACACTAAGAAGTTGTTACAAAACATCGAGAATGCGTTGAACGACGGTGGTGTTGAGGCAGCTAAAGAAGTGTGTCGTAACACAAGAGGTCCTGTAGCTTCTATCTTCTATCAAGGTCTTGATCGTTTCGATGAAGGTATTGAAGTAGTTGAGAAATCAGTTATCTCTTACGGTTCAGTTCAAATGGGTCTTTTAGAAAAAGGATTAACTTGGATTTCATTGTTTATCTCGCTTGCTCCTATGCTTGGTTTCATGGGTACTGTAATCGGTATGATTGATGCTTTCGATAGCATTCAGGCAATGGGTACTATTTCTGCAACAGCTGTAGCAGGTGGTATTAAAGTAGCGTTGATTACCACTGTATCTGGTTTGATCGTAGCTATCATCCTTCAGGTATTCTACAACTACATCGTTTCTAAAATCGATGGTATTGTAAATACTATGGAAGATGCTTCAATCTCTCTACTGGATATTTTGGTAAAATATAACATGAAAAAATAATTGTCGTTATGACTAAGCTTTCAAAAATTTTAAATATTGTTCTATACCTGCTGTTAGCAATAACCTTGGTATTTGCCGGAATGTTCTTTTTCGGTCCATGGTTAACAGAAGCAGATGGTGTAGCACATGACACACCAATCTACACAGAGTCTTTCCTTAACTGGGCAAAGTTGTTAATCTATGTAGCTGCAGGTGTATCACTATTATTTGAAGTGTTCCACTTAGTGATGAATCCAAGAAATGCTGTTCGTTCGTTAGTTTCGATGGCTATTTTGGGAGTTATCGTATTAGTGGCTTATAGCTTGTCTGATGACACGCCGCTTCAACTGATAGGTTATCAAGGAGCCGATAACGTTCCAAGCATGTTGACCATGGCTGGTACCATGTTATATGGAACCTATTTATTGTTTGGAATAGTGATTGTTGCTATTCTGTATACAGAATTATCGCGTCTGTTTAAATAATGGCCCGATCCTGTTATAGGATCATAAAATTAATTGTCTATGTCAAAAAGAGAAGTACAAGAAGTTAATGCAGGGTCAATGGCAGATATTGCTTTCTTGTTGCTTATCTTCTTCCTGGTAACCACTACCATGGATACTGACACCGGATTAGCACGTCTTTTACCTCCACCGGTAGAAGAAGAACCAGAAGATACCCCTCCTATTAAGGAGCGTAACGTATTTACGGTGCTTATCAACAGTCAGAACCAATTGCTGGTAGAAGGCCGACCAATGGAGATAAGGGACCTGACAGAAGCAACTAAAGAGTTTATCTTAAATCCACTGGATGATGAAAAACTTCCAGAGAAAAAGGAGATAGAAGTTGAACTGTTAGGTGTTCAGGAAGTAACCAAAGGAGTAATCTCTCTGCAGAACGACCGTGATACTGAATATCAGACTTATTTGATGGTTCAAAACGAACTTCAAAGAGCCTACAACGAGTTAAGAGACGATTTAGCGAAAAGAAAATTTGGTAAAGCTTATGAGGAGCTTGAAAAAGAAGAGCAAAAAGCTGTTCGCGAAGTATTTCCTCAAAAGATTTCCGAGGCAGAACCTAAAAATATAGGAGGTAACTAGTATGGCAAAGTTCAGAAAAAAGAAGAGCGGAGGCCAGCAAGCTATTAACACGGCCTCATTACCTGATATCGTTTTCATGTTGCTGTTCTTCTTCATGGTATCAACCACTATGAAAGAGGTAGATATGAAAGTGCAGATTAAACCTGCACAGGCAACGGAACTCGCTACATTAGAGAAAAAAGAGTTGGTAACTTTTATTTATGTAGGTGTGCCTGCTAAAAAGTTTCAAGCTCTTTACGGAAGTGAACCACGTATTCAGTTGAATGACCAGTTTGCAACTGTGCCGGATATTCAAAGTTATATCGCTCAATCGCGTGACGCTATGCGTGAGAGTGATCAGCCAAAAATGACTGTGTCAATTAAAGCTGACAGAGAATGTCCAATGGGAGTTATTACTGATATCAAGCAAGCCTTGCGTAAAGCAGCTGCTTTGAAGATTAACTACTCAGCAGCCGAAATGGTTAAAAACAGATAATTACTTATCTAGAATATATTAAAAGGGAGTCATATGGCTCCCTTTTTTATATACTGACATTTGACAACTTTCCATCTTACTTTGTGTCAATTAAAAAATGTTTCTATTTTAGTCCGCTGAAATTCATTTTCGTAGTAGTTTCACCTATAGTATATCAAATAATAACTTGGAGAGCGATACCGTCATACATGCCATTAATAGCTATCTTTTAAATCACGATCTTAAGTCATTTAAGGTTATGTATCACTATTATTATAAAAGCCTGTGCTTTTTTGCTAACGATTATTTATCTGATAGTGATGCTGCTCAAGATGTAGTACAGGACGTTTTTACCCAAGTCTGGGATAATATGCCTGAAGTTTCAGAACCGTCTAAATTACAAGCCTACTTATATGCTATGGTTCGTAATCGTTGTCTCAATCGGATTAGAACGCAACAAAATTTGCACAAATATCAGACAAATGAAATGCAGGAAATAGCCTGGGATGATGATGAGTCTGTTCGTATAGTGAAAGCAGAAGTATTGCGTGAGATAATGGCAAGTATTGAAAAATTGCCCGAGCGTGCACAGGAAGTGTTTAAGCTAAGTTACCTTACTCAACTACGCGAGCAGGAAATTGCCGATCGACTGAATATTTCTGTTAATTCGGTAAAGACACATAAGAAGAGAGCGAAAAGTATTTTAAAAGATGAATTAAGGCATTTATTCAGTCTGATAAGTATTTTTCATTTATAAGCGAATTTTCTTAATACTTGTTTCACCTAATTTTATTTTCTAATTGTCATATGGCAAAAGAGTAAAGGATGGATGTATTTAAGCTATCAGCATTAGTTGTAAAATATTTAAGAGGGAATTGTGATGCGCAGGCGCAAGCGAAAGTGGAGGAATGGAAAGCCATAAAACCTGCGAATAGGAATTTTATTGATGACATACATGATTCTCATTTATTAGGTGAGAAGCTAAAGCTTTACAATAGTTTTGATAGCAATAAGGCATGGGGCCAGTTCGTCATAACCAACAAACTCAAAAGGAATAACACCATCTATATGCAACCGTTGTTGAAAGTAGCCTCTATTATTGTTTTGTTGATATCAATTGGTGGCGTCCTCTATTTTCTGAACACAATGCGTGAGCAGCCTCAACAGTTAACAGAGTCAAGTATTCAACCTGGCACCTCAAATGCTGTTTTGGTAGTAGATAATCAATCAATTACCTTAAGTGATACTGTTAACGTGATATTGGAAGATAAATCTGAACTAATTGCCAGTATTAGTAATGGGCAGATAAATTACAATAACGAGGTATCTTCTTTGCTTGAAATGACTGTTAAAGTGCCCATTAAATCCGAGTATCAATTTGTGTTATCGGATGGTACAAAGGTTTGGATGAATGCCGGCAGTAAAGTGACCTTTGCTCATCCATTTAAGGGAAATACTCGAAGTATTAAAGCTGAAGGCGAAGTTTACCTGGAGGTAGCCAAAGATGCCACTCGTCCGTTTGTTGTTGAACTACCTAATAACAATAGCATTGAAGTGTTGGGCACACAATTCAATGTTAAAGCATATCCTGAAGAGCACCTGCAGAAAACCGTATTAGTTGAAGGTAGTGTTCTTTGGAAATCAAATAATGGCAAAGAACGCCTGATGGAACCTGGTCAGCTTTTATTAGCAAGTAACTTAGATAATGGTATAGAGGTAAAAGTCGTTGATGTATATCCTTATATTGCCTGGAAGAACGGGTATTTTGCCTATGAAAACGAACGTCTGGAAGATATCATGACCTCTTTATCGCGTTGGTATGGCGTAACGGTTACTTATCAAGATGAAGTTATAAAGGATTTGCATTTCAGTATGGATGTAAAACGTTATGAGCATTTAAATGATATCCTCAAGATGCTTGAGGTGACAGAAAAAATCTACTTTACGATCAACGGATCTGAGATAATAATCAATAAGCATAACTAAAAACAGGAAGTGCTGGAACACCTCCTGTTTGAGCCTAAGAGATTAACTCTTATGGCTTAAGTTTAATCATTCAATTACAAATCTATGAAAAAAAATCGGGAATTACTGTACCCGGATGGGAGGGGTACACCCCAAATTTGGCGAATTATGAAGCTAAGCCTTTTTATGATGTTCGTTATCCTCTGGCAGGTATCAGCCAACTCATACAGCCAGGAAACAAAACTGAAGTTAGATATCAGCAATGCTTCAGTAAAGGAAGTATTTAAAGCCATTAAGTCGCAAAGCAGGTTTACCTTCATTTTTAACGAGGAAGATATTGCACAGGTCAAAGCGGTATCCCTATCGGTTAATGGCGAAACAGTTGAATCGGTCTTATCAGCATGCCTTCAGGGTACAGGATTAAGCTGGCAGGTTATCGATGATGTGGTCATCATAAAACCATCGAAAAGTATATCTCAGCAAACTGACTTAGTCATTACTGGTCAGGTACTGGATGAAAAAGGGCAGCCAGTGCCGGGTGTAAATGTTATTGTTGTGGAGTATAACAACGGTACTATTTCTGATGTTGAAGGTAATTATGAGCTCAAAGTACCGGATGCTAATGCTACACTATCTTTCTCCTTTATTGGTTTTGAAAAGCAACTGATTAAAATTGATGGACGTTCAGAAATTAATGTTCAAATGAAAACGGAAGTCAGTAAAATTGATGATGTAATTGTCACAGGATATTATAATCAAACAAAAGAAAGCTTTACAGGTGCCGCCACTACTATTAGTGCGGAAGACCTACAAGCAGTATCTAATACCAACGTGTTGGCAGCACTGCAGGTTTATGATCCTTCCTTTAAAATTATGGAAAACAATGAGTTCGGTTCAGACCCTAACAAATTGCCGGAAATTGAGATTCGCGGTAAAGGGAGTATACCTGGACTTTCTGAAAATGAGTTAAGAAGTAACCCAAACCAGCCAACGATAATAATGGATGGTTTTGAAGTTAGTCTTGAAAAGCTCTATGATTTAGATATTAACCGGATTGCCAGCGTGACGATATTAAAAGATGCCAGTGCAACTGCAATATATGGTTCACGGGCAGCCAACGGTATTATAGTAGTTGAAACAAAAGCTCCTGAAAAAGGAAAGCTTCGCGTAAATTATACTTTTGATGGAACGGTTTCAGCTCCAGATCTATCGGATTATAACCTTTTAAATGCGGAAGATAAGCTCGAAGCAGAACGTTTAGCCGGCTTGTATGAAACAAGAAAATCATTGATTGATATACATGGCTATAATGATCAATTATATCTTGATAACCTTTACAATTATAACCTTAAGGCAGTCAAATCCGGAGTTAACACGGATTGGATAGCTCAACCTGTTGAAAATAGCTTCTCTCATAAGCACTCTTTGTTTATTGAAGGAGGAGATAATGTTATTAAATATGCCTTAGAAGCCAACTACAACGATGAGAGTGGTGTGATGAAAGAATCGGGACGTAAAAGGTATTCGATTGGTAGTATTCTGTCTTATCGATATAAGGATATTCTTTTTAGGAACCACTTGAATGTAACACATGTCAACGCCCCGGAAACGCCTTATGGTAGTTTTTCTGAATATGCCCGAATGAACCCCTACAATAGGATGAAAGACGACAATGGCAGGTATATTCAGCAATACTATAATTCGCCAACAGGGGTTCGCCAATTCAACCCATTGTATGATGTTGAAAATCTGAGTAATTTCAGTAAAAGTAAGTATACCAATTTCACTAACAACTTTTCTATTGACTGGAGCATCATTGAAGGCCTGCGCCTGAAAGGAAATGTATCTATGCAGCTTCAAAATAAAAATAATCAGAAATTTCGCTCACCTGAATCAAGAGAGTTTGTTAATTTGAGTTCTAATGAGTTCAATCTTCGCGGAAGTTATTATGTTGGCGATAGTGAGATGTTTATGATTGACGGAAACGTCGTGTTGAGTTATTTTAAGCAGCTAAACAAGCATTTTGTTAATGCGGTGATTGGAAGTAACCTTAAAGAAAGTAAGTATTCATCCGAGGATTATACAGCTCAAGGCTTTCCTAATGATCGACTGCATTATGTTGGTTTTGGTACCCAGTTTGAAAAAGGATCAACACCTAACGGTAGTGAGGAAACAACGCGTTTAATCGGTGCTTTCTCCAACTTGAATTACAATTACGACAACCGTTTTTTAATGGATGCTTCGCTTCGTATTGACGGCTCGTCAAAATTTGGCTCTAAACAAAGGACAGCACCATTTTGGTCTGCCGGATTGGGTTGGAATATACACAATGAACCATTCCTAAAAGATAGCAACTTCTTAAATGAAGCACGCATTCGAGCTAATATTGGTGAAACAGGTGGAACCAATTTTTACGCCTATCAGGCATTAACTACCTATGAGTATTTTACAGATAAACACTATCGCTATCAAACCGGTACATATGTGAAAGCACTTGGTAATGACGAGTTAAAGTGGCAAACCACCATCAAACAAAACATTGGTCTCGACCTGGCATTATTTAATAATCGCTTAATGCTTAAAGGAAACTATTACTATGATACGACCAAGGACCTGGTTAGCCAGGTAACCATCGCGCCATCTACCGGTTTTGATAGTTATACCGAAAACATGGGTGATGTATTGAATAAAGGTTTTGAGATCAACCTAAGTACTACTGTTTATAAAAATAATAGTAAGCGAATCTTTGTCAACCTATTTGGTAATGTGCGTCATAATACCAATCAAATATTAAAAATATCTGATTCACTGAAGGCGTATAATGAATCTGTAATGGCTAAACAAAATGAAGAAGCCGCAAAAGGGGGAAGTACAGATTATACAAATTCGGCAAACTTAATCAGTGGGTCACCGGTATTACAATTCGAAGAAGGTGAGTCGATGAGCGCTATTTACGCCGTTCGATCTTTAGGAATTGATCCCGTAACCGGAAAAGAAGTTTATTTAGATCGTTTCGGCAACAGTACAATGATTTGGGATGCACGCGATCAGGTTATTATTGGCGATTCTCAACCTGAATTTGAAGGTTATTTTGGAACTAACACAAATATTGGCGATTTCAGCATTAACCTTACGTTTAACTACCGCCTAGGTGGCCAAGTGTATAACAATACTGTAATTAACAAAGTGGAGAATGCTAATTTGTCTTACAATGTCGACAGTCGGGTGTTGGAACAAAGATGGACGCAAGAGGGGGATATCAAACCATACAGAAGTATTCGTGATAAGAGTCTTGTACGTGCATCTTCACGCTTTGTTGAAGATGAAAACTCATTGGCGATGACGAGTGCAAGAGTCTCATATGATCTTAAAAGGGAATGGATACAAAAAATAGGTCTTCGACAAACTAAACTATCTGTTTATATGGGTGATATATTCAGGGTTTCAACTGTTGAAAGAGAGAGAGGAACATCCTATCCATTTGCACGTTCTGTATCATTCTCATTACAAACTAAATTTTAATATGGCTGTCTATCATTATTACGATAATGATACTCAATTGTAAAACTATACAGATGAAAAAATATACTTTAATAGTTATAACAATTCTTGGCATTAGTTTGGGCTCATGTCAGGATTGGCTGGATGTTCAGCCGATATCAGAGGTGTCGCAAGATAACCTCTTTGAAACCGAAGACGGTTATATGGATGCTTTAAACGGCATCTACCTGATGATGAGCGAAAATGCAGTTTATGGTAAAAATCTGACGGCTGGTTTTGTGGATGTGATGGCCCAGAATTACTTTATATTTTCAGATCATCAATACATTGACTTAGCGTATCATAATTATGAGACGGAGTTTATCCAAAATGAGATTTCAAGTATTTGGTCGAAAGCCTATAACATTATTGCCAATTGTAATACTTTAATTGAACATATAGAGACGGCTGATGACCTTATTTTTACAGGGGATACCAAAAGTTATATTTATGGTGAGGCTGTGGCAATCAGGGCTTTGGTTCACTTTGATATGCTGCGCTTATTTAATCTGCCATATCTGAGTGATTCCAATTTTAAAGGGATACCCTATGTAACGGAATTTAAAAAAGATGTAACAGCGCAGCTCTCCACCGACGCAACCATGGGGTTAATAATCGATGATTTGGAAACAGCTTATCACCTATTGGAAGTAGATGAAATTAAAACTGAAGGTGAAAGAGGCAATATACACCGTGAGAATCGATTAAATGCCTATGCGGTTGCAGCTCTTCTGGCGCGCGTTCACCTTTATTCAAAAGATTATGCTAACGCCGAAAAATATGCTTCGGAAGTTATCGATTCAGAGCGGTTTGCATTCGTTAATGGTGATGAGATACTCCTTTATAATGATTATACATACTACAATGAGCATATATTTGGATTATATACTCTTCGTATGTCTAATTTATACTCGAATTATTTCAATATTGGTGATTTAGAAGATAGTGATGATTTAATGGCTTCATTCAGAATGGCTGATTGGTACGATGGAACAGATGTCCGATTTAAATACTGGTTTGAAAAGAAGGGTATAGTTTCAGGGACAGTGACGATGATCAATAAGTATAAAAGACCTTCATCGGCTAATGAAGAACACTTATACAAAGATCCTTCTATTCCGATTATCAGACTGCCTGAAATGTATTTGATTCTTGCCGAAGCTCAGGCAGAGTATGATCTTGGTTTGGCCATTACGACTTTAAACATGCTAAAGACTGTAAGGGAAGCAAGCCCTCTGGATGAAAATGCTGACTTCAGTCAATTTCAAAAGGCACTACAGAGTGAATATGAAAAAGAGTTTTATAGCGAGGGGCAACTGTTTTACTATTACAAAAGGATGAACATGGGTACAATAGTAGCAGCTGATGGTACAAATATGCCAATGAATGACGCTAAATATACACTCCCATTGCCTGCAAATGAAATTCAATTTGGTGGTCGTTAATACAAAATTTGATGAATATGAAACTAATTAATATAATTTTAATCGCATTGACACTGGCCATGTGCCTGTCATGCGAGAAGAATGAACGGATGCTTTATGATGAAAATTATAATGCACTTAACTTTATTATGCCAGGTATTGAAGGGAAAGAGGCTGATAGTTTGTATATCAACTTTATGTTTTACCCGGATGAAAAAGTAATTGATACTTTAAGAGTACAGGTCAGGCTCTTGGGAATGCCAAATAGCGCTACAAGGTATTACAAAGTAGCCCCTGTTGAATCTGGTACGACTGCAACACTGGGTGAACATTATGAATTGAAAGAGAAGTATGAATTGCCTGCCGATACCACACGTACCTGGTTGGAAGTATATATTAACCGGGATGAGTCGCTCCAGGATAGTACATACCGAATTCAATTGCAATTTGAATCGACGGATGACTTTGTAGAGGGGCTGGATGAGTTTAAATCATTTATAGTTAATATTACTGATAACCTTGATACGCCACCTCCATTTTGGGAGGCTAATTACCTGCATTATAAGGCTGGAGCATATCATTCTTTGAAATGTAAAAAATTTATTGAAATAGCAAAGGTTGATTCTCCTAATTGGTATCCAGAGCAAACGGCTGCCCTTGATGAGTACGTAAAGGAAACACGAATTTGGTTTAATGAAAATCCAACATACGATGAAGATGGGAACCGACTTTATTTTCAGTATTGATAATTTAAACTGCTAACAAATGAAATTTAAAATAGTATATATCCATTTGGCCATTCTATTGGCCTTTTATGGATGTCTCCAAGATAACGGTAATTACACCTATGTAGATCCGAATGAGGTAGTTGGAGTAGGTGGAATTGAAGAGATGTATAGTATAACCAAGTACGAAGATACTTTGCGTATTAGTCCTGTGCTTCTTTTCAAATTGGGGCAAGAAAGTGATTTCAGTTACGAGTGGGCTGTTAATCATTCGGCTTATAATGAACAAAGTGGAGCATATGAGAACACTGAATTAGTTATTTCAACAGATAAAGATTTGGAATATGTTGCTAATCATGAAGTGCCTTATACTGATTTATTTGCAACATTTAAAGTAATAGAAAATTCGACGGGCGTAGCTAAAAAACTTGGTTTTAAAATCCGGGTTCAAAACGCCTATCAATATGGTTATTACTTTCTTACCGAAGAAGGGGATGGTAATAGTGATTTGTTTATGGTTAGGAATAACTGGAATACGATTGATAACTTTTACGAGAAAGCCACAGGAATGCCTCTTAAGGGCAAACCTTTTGGTATGGAATCTTACTCGCCATCTGGCGGAACCGAGTTAATTATTTTTACATCCGATCCCGAAACTGTGGGCGCTGTTTTGGATTTGAACGAGGTGCAATACAAGTGGCCGGCCAGTAAATGTTTTCACGAAGGCTACCTGGGAAGCGAGCCAATAGTTGTGGATTGGTTTAAGTTTGAACCAAATAGTGGTGATTTTTATACCGTTATTAATGGATCTTACCATTATACAAATAAGTGGGGAGCAGGTGATTATAACCCATATATTGGTCTTAAATCTCCAGATTTGGATGAGTCGGTCGACAGAGCTAATGAAATATGTTGGGGATTGTCGTTAATCCATGGCACCGATCCGGGCACATTATATATTGCTGGTTCGCAAGGTATAACAAGCAAATTACAAATCGATGGTGAACCGGTTGCGGTACCTGGTGAATGTTTGTTTATGGCTGGGGAACCAGGTAAATACGCCTTTTATGGAATTGATACCTATATCTTTACCAGGGAAGATGGAAAGGTTAATGAAACAGTAATTAATGCTGCGGGATTTGGAGCCCTAACTTTTAACCTAAAAGCTAAACGTGAATTTGTTGGAACTGCATTAATTGATGACCAAAGTATTTTTGTTCCATCATACTCTCAAAGGTATTTTTACTTCTCTTCGGGCAATAAGGTTTATAAATATAATTTTGATGCACCAACAGAAATGCCTGTAGTTGCATTTGAACTGCCAGAAGGTCAGCAGATTTCGTACTTGAAGATGGAAACCAAGCAAGTAGGCTGGTCTTTGGCTGATAATAAATTTATTGTAGGCAGTTATGACTCTACCGTTGATAAGCCGGGCTCAATTTATTATTATAACCCGGATGGAACTTTAGACAAAAAATACGAACATGTTTGTGGTAAAGTTATTGATATGATTTCAAAACTGTAATTCGGGATTAAGGATTTTGCTTAAGTTTTAATAAGCGTCTGCTAAGCGAAGCCGGTGTTCACAAGATGTTCATCATTTGTATGCCGGCTTTGCTTTATAAAAGGTACTAATCAGTGCTTATAATTTAGCACGGAAGAGAATGTGATTTTTTGACACACAAAACGCAGTATAACGAAATACATTTTTAACTCTTCTCTCCACTTTTAATTTTTTCTAATAAACATAACTGTATGAAATTCATTACAGCCTTACTATTCTGTGCCTTAATGTTAGGGGCATGTCACGCCAATAAGTCGGAGTATGCCACTATCAGAGGGCATTATGAAGGCGAACGAACCGGCAAAGAGATTCACCTCTGTAAGGTGGAACATGGACAAACCAGTAAAATTGCAACAGCTACTATTCAGCCGGATGGAAAATTTGGCTTCTCATGGCCAGTTGATCATCCCGAATTATATGTTATCAATGTTGTTTGGACAGAACAGCAGCAACTCGTTCGTGAGGACCATAACCTTAAACGCTATTATCTGGACGGTGGTGTTGAGCTGGATATTCACCTAACAGATGGTAAATACGAATTGCTCAAGTCTAATTGTGATAAAAATATCCTGCTTTCAGAATGGAATACTTACATCGATTCTGTTTTTACATATTCACATGGCTTTCGTTATAATCAGTTAAATTATACCCATTTTTTTCCGTTGCTGCCAACATTTGTGAATGAGGCAACTGATTTTACGAATAAGATCAGTGTATCGGATGCCAACTTTGAAGAGTTGATGAAACTTATGGTTGAAGTAGATATGAATAATGCTGCTTTATCAATGTTGTACACACCTCGCACAAAGCACCCCGAACCATCAGATTTTCCTGAGTATTATGATTACCTGTTAAATCAAAAGGAATTGTCTACAGAACGTATCCTCGAGTTGCCTGCTGGATACAGTTGTATGCGTAGATTCGTTATGTTTAAAATGATTTCGTTACCAGAAGAAGCTAAGGCCAATTGGTACGAAACAGAACTTGAACAAATAGAGCATCCACTTTTAAAAGGATATTTTGGGGTAGAAAACATTGAACGCTTTCAATCACTGGATAAGAGCTTTTTGGATTATAAGAAGCTCATTGAACCTTATTTAGGAAATGAATACTTAAAGACTAAAGTTGAAGAGTATGAATTATCTATCAATAGCTTTACAATTGGCTCAGATGCGTTTGATATAGAAGGGAAAGACATTAATAATAAGAGTGTAAAGTTATCTGACTTTAAAGGTAAAGTTGTGTATGTTGATGCATGGGCAACCTGGTGTGCGCCATGTAAAGGTGAAATACCTGCATTAAAGAAATTGGAACAAAAATATCACAATAAGGATGTGGTGTTTTTAAGTATATCGTTAGATAGTCCTAAGAAGATAGGTGAATGGAAGCATTTTGTAAAAGACGAATCTTTAAAAGGTGTTCAGCTAATTGCCGACGATGCATTTAATTCTCCGTTTGCCAAGGCCTATCGCATCAACTCTATTCCAAGGTTTATGCTATTTGATAAAGAAGGTAAGGTAGTATCGACTGATGCTCCAAGACCAAGCAATATAAAAGCTGAGGCAATGATTAAAGATTTGTTGTAAACAAGGTGATAATGAATCTTAATTAACAAAAATGATTATGAACGAGAGAAGTAAGAAACAGGTTTTAGGACTGATTTTATTATTGTTCTTATCAGGTTGTATTTTTAATGTTGAAAGGTCTCAAACTAATAGCATTGAGGACAAATTCGATTCGGAACAGATAGTAAAAAAGTTTTATTCTTATCAAAACGCAGCTGATATAGATCAAATGCTCGGAATGTTTAGCAATGAGTATATTAAGCAGTTCGAGATGCAGCAACTAGTAGTTTTTCTGTCTGAGCTAAGAGAGCAACTTGGTTACTTGAAGCATCGATATATAAAGGAATGGAAAACAGAATCAGGTACAAATTCTTCTTCAGTTTACTTCTTCGTTTTTGAGAATGAATACGAAAATGGTCATACAACAGAGACATTCCATATGAGAAAGGAATTTCCTGGAAGAATCAGAATTGTTGATTATAAAGTTAAAAGAAGGTAGCAAAGAAATATTTATATCGGTATAAGCTATGTGTACCGGTGTTTGTCTAAATAGAAATTGAGCATGTTAAGTAAAGTAGAAAAACTCAAACAATCCTATGTCTTATCAATAGTGTTATTAGCCATGGGATTATTATTATTATGTAATTGTAATGAATCAACCATAAAAGCTACATCAGATCATACTAGTGGTGAGTATTTATTAGAAGAAGAACCTATAAACGATGCTGAACTAATCAGAGAATTTGAGATTAAGGCATCAGAATATTATAAGGAACACGGTGGCACCGAAAGCAATACATTCAAGGAACAGATAAATAATACATCTTGTAAGGTGAGCGTTAAGCCTCAGGTAAATGAGGTATATAACGGAGCTGCATTTTATCAGCAATTTAAAAGTGGCGTACTATTGATGGGCAAGATGTATAAATGTGGTCATTGTCCTAAGGATCATATTAGTGCAGCATCTGCTTTTGTTATTTCTGATGATGGCATTTGCGTGACAAATTACCATGTGTTTAAATCCTACGATCCATCGCGCCCGAATAATTACACGACCTTTTTTGTGATGGATAGCGAAAGGAATGTATATCCTGTGACGGAAGTTTTGGCCGGTAGTAAAAAGGATGATTTGGCTGTTTTTAAGATTGATACAAAGGGCAAGATTTTAAATGCATTAAGCCTAGGTAATCAAAAGGTTACAGGTGAGCATGTGAATTTAATCAGCCATCCTGATGGACGATTTTACTCTTATACACAAGGAGATATCAATCGAACCTATTTCAAACCTGGTTCTTCAAAAATCCGTCAGAGCATCTCGGCAAACTTTGCCGCCGGCTCAAGTGGTGCTCCCATTATGGATAAAAGTGGCAATGTTATAGGTATCGTTGCTGGTACTCAAAACATCACATATGGTCCTAACGGAGGAATTTATCAGATGACCATTAATGAAATAATTCCCGTAAGCCAATTGAAGGAATTGATTAAATAGGTTTTTGTTATTTGGCATCAATAGCCCGGGCATTGTGATGTGTTCGGGTTATTGAGTTGAGTGATGCCTGTTTATCGTTATCCTGAGATGCTTGGCCAGTTTAAGTCTTTAAAGGGGGAAGAATTGCTGCTAACACTTAATTTTTAAACTATGCGACTTATATCATTCCTTAGCTTTATTATTTTATTCTTTTCTTGTCAACCTCCAAGTGAGATTAGTCAAAAAACTAATCATATTAATTGGCAGCAGGTAAAAGGAGGCACTTGTGTTGATTATGACTTCATCAATAAAAATAATGATAAGGTTATTATTATTGAGTTTTGGTCAACCTCGTGCGGCCCTTGTATTGAGGCAATGCACCATTTAAAAGAACTTAAAGCAAAGTTTGGAGATGAGCTTCAGATTGTTTGTGTGTCAATTGAACCTATAAACCGAATAAATGCATTCATTTCTGATAACAACTTTCCCTTTGATTTTATTTATGATAAGGACAGGTCTTTGTCGAAAGTATTTCCGCATAATGCAATTCCATATTCGATTTTAATAGATAAAAATGGACAAATTCATGCTAACACTATTCCAGGTTATATTACAAATGAAATAATTACTGAACTTATTAATGGAGGTAAACCACATTTACCTGTGATTGAATGTAAAACAAAAAGTGATGAAATAGCAAAGTCTACAAAGATAAATAAAGCATTGGTGTCATTTGAGTTAAGGAATTCGAATGTCGCAGATAGGCAAATGAAAATGGAGATGTTAGATGTCAAAGTGCCAAAACAAATCATTAACGGATGGCAAGGAAATGCATTAGTGGATACATTTCAGATAATTAATAGTTGCACTATTACTAAAGCAACTATTCTTACGTTGTATCAATACGCATTTGCTAATTTGACAAAAGCAAGATTTATTTTTGATGAAGAGCTGAACTATATTAATTCCTTTAGCCCATTAAACTTGTATAACATTGATTTCTCCTGTTCTAATTTTGCCGGAGATTATAGAAAAATATTATTAGGGCAGTTAAATGCAGCATTCAATTTAAAGATTTCTATAAATGAAAAGGACGTAGTTTTTTATAAGCTAATAAAAATATCAGAGAAGGACTGTGTAATAAAGGAAGGGTATGAAGCATTTGATGTAAAAGGAAGTAGTTCGGTTAGTTTTAAGGAGTTTATTGTTAATAAAAATTGCACTGCCGCAGAATTAGTATCTCTGATAGAAAATCAACTTTTATACGTGTCTCAAAATGGCGAGTACATTAATGAACCAAATAGAGCCATACGCTATCCGGTTGTTACAGATTTATCAGGAAAATACACTATTAATACATCAATAAAAAGTGATAAGGCAAATGTGGATGACTGGTTGAAACTCTATGCAAAAAATGGTCTTCATCTTATTAAAACAAGGGGAAAGATTGCTTTTGTGAAGATTGAAAAGGACAAGAAAAGCTAAATAGGTTTGAGTGTAGGATGTGAAAGCCTGAACAACAACTGCTGTTCGGGCTTTATTTTGTTACTGTTGCTCCTCCCAATGTGGCTGAAAGCGGTCAATGATAAAATGGTGCCACACGCTTTCAATCACTTTGGGCCACTCTTCCTTAAACTCACCGGCCCCATGCACCTCTACCTTCAGCAGGGTGGAGTCATTAACGGCAGACAGGTGATAGGTACTTACCAGCGTGAGGGCATGACCGGCTAAGCCCAGCGGTCCTTCCATTCGTAAAAGTTTACCGCGATGGGCAGCTGTTACAACGGCATGGCGCACGCCATCGCCCGATTCATCAAAGATTTCGTAGAAGCCTCCACCCGGTTTTGCTTCTATATATAATTGGTGCGGGGTCTCGGAGAAGGTATGATCCCACCACGGGCTGATGTCACCAGTTAATTGGTCGTACACAGCTTCGGGTGTTCCGATAAGCCGGGTTTCAATACTGAAGGAAAAGGCGTGCGGAGTGGCTGTATCAACCTGTTGATTTGTTTGACACGCGGTTGCCAGCACGGCAAGGATAAAAAGAAAATACTTCATAGCAACTAGATCTTTAAACTGTGTAATTTATAATCAGTACAAACACATTAACACCCGACAAGCCTCCTTGGTTTATCGGGTGTTAATCACCTGAACAGATTGCAGGTTTCCCTATACAGCTCCCTGTGCCATCATGGCATCGGCAACTTTCACAAAACCTCCTATGTTTGCTCCATCAACATAGTTGATAAAGCCATTATCTTTAGTGCCATACTGGCAGCATGTTTTATGGATGCTGTGCATGATCAGTTGCAAGCGTTTATCAACCTCTTCACGCGTCCAGTTCAGGCGCATGCTGTTTTGTGCCATTTCTAGCCCCGATACTGCTACACCACCTGCATTGGCAGCTTTGCCAGGTCCAAATAAAATACCCTTGTCAATAAATATTTCTATGGCTTCGGGTGTTGATGGCATGTTAGCGCCTTCTGATACGCACTTACAACCGTTACCAACCAGCGTGATGGCTTCAGTTTCGTTAATTTCGTTTTGGGTAGCACTTGGCAGGGCAATATCTCCTTTTTCGCCCCAGGGCCGTTGACCTTCAACGTACTTAACACCATATTTATCAGCATACTCCTTTATGCGTCCCCGCTTATTGTTTTTGAGGAACATCACGTATTTTAGTTTTTCCGGCGATATGCCATCCGGATCATAGATGTAACCACTCGAATCGGAGAGTGTCACCACCTTGCCGCCCAGGTCATTTACTTTCTCAACGGTAAACTGTGCTACATTACCCGAGCCCGATACCAATACTGTTTTGCCGTTAAAGCTCTCACCCAGGGTGTTGAGCATCTCCTGAGCAAAGTACACATTGCCATAGCCGGTGGCTTCCGGACGAATTAAACTGCCGCCCCAGTTGAGGCCCTTGCCGGTTAATACGCCGGTAAACTCATTAACAATGCGCTTGTACTGGCCATATAAGAAGCCAATCTCGCGGCCTCCCACGCCAATGTCGCCTGCAGGCACATCGGTATTTGGCCCAATATGGCGATACAATTCAGTCATAAAGCTCTGGCAGAAGCGCATCACCTCATTGTCTGATTTGCCCTTAGGGTCAAAATCGCTGCCGCCTTTGCCACCTCCCATGGGCAGGGTGGTCAGGCTGTTTTTAAATACCTGTTCAAAAGCCAAAAACTTAAGGATACCCAGGTTAACAGTAGGGTGAAATCGCAGGCCGCCTTTGTAAGGACCAATGGCACTGTTCATTTCAATGCGATAGCCGCGGTTAACACGCATCTCTCCTTTGTCATTCACCCAGGGTACGCGAAACATAATAACGCGCTCTGGTTCGGTAATACGCTCCAGAATGCGAGCGTGTTTGTACTTGGGATTTTCATCCAGAAAATGGTCGAGGGATTCAACCACTTCATGAACGGCCTGGTGAAATTCAGGTTCGGCCGGATTCTTCGCCATCAGCTCAGCCATAAAGGCCGAGGTGTTCAATGATGAAGTGTGTGACATAGTAGTTGCATTTAAAGGGTTATTAAAATAGAATTGCTATGTTCTTTTTTATTGTTATGCATGGTGCTACTCCCTTTTAACCTGAGTTCGACATAAAATTACTGGCTCAAATCGCTTATAAATGTTTAGTTTCAAGGAATATTTGTGAAAGCATAGCGAGCTATGGTGAAC
>NZ_JAGTAR010000029.1 GCF_018156225.1 Carboxylicivirga sediminis | reverse complement strand
CAACTTCTCCGAAGTTGTTTTATTATCTCCAGCGGAGATAAATATTTGTAGATATGTGAAATGTAAATGACCAATCAACCTCAGCGAGGTTGAATATATATTTAATCGGTTATTAATGATTTCTTATATGCTTTATTACTCCGATTTATAGCCTTTAAGGTATTCGTTATTGCTACATCAATAGTCTTCACCGACAGGATGGTACACCCGGCAGTTAGTCTGATACTCTTTAGGGTTTCATCAATACTCTTTAGTGTAACACGCCTACTCTGCACCGCCACATCCATCCTCCATAAAGTTAGCATCGTACTCTCGAATGACAGGGTCGTACTCTGGACTTACAGCATCGCACTCTTGACTACCAGCATTATACTCTCAAGTAACAGTATCGTACTCTTGACCGACATATCGATACTCTTCGATGGATGAATGCGAAGATGGGTTAGCAGCTTACCAACTCACTTGCTGCCTGCGAGTCTCCTTATGCGGTTTAACACTACTCTACTAAAGGATTCGCGCAGTAACACTACTGGCTCTCCTCCCCTACACACACAACGGGCAACTCCACATAAAACACTGTGCCTTTGGGCTGATTGGCTTCAAGCCAAACACGCCCATTCATGACCTCTACTATCTTTTTTACGGTTGTCAATCCCAGTCCGGCACCGCTTTCTATGTAGAGGCGGTGCTTCTCCTGCCTGAAGGGTTGAAATATGGCTTCTTTGTCGGCCTCATCAACGCCAATACCGGTATCTTTCACTACTATTCTGAGTGTTTGGCCGCTGCATTCACCAATCAGCTGCACCTCCCCATCGGGCGTGTATTTAATGGCATTGCTAATGAGGTTATTGAGCACCTGCTGCAACAGTACACGGTCGCTGTTAATGCGCTGATGCTGATTGGGCGTATTAAGCTGCAAGTGAAACGACAGACCGGCTTTCTTTGCCAATGGGAGCATCAGCTCATGGGTTTCGCGCAGCAGGTTAAGCACATCAAAAGGCTCATTAACTGGTTTAACTACTCCCGACTCCATTTTCGATAGTTGAATAATACTGTCGAGGATGGATAACAGCTGTTTTCCACCCTTTATCATCAGCGAGGCATAGTGCAGGGTGTCGGCCTTCGATACCTGATCCATTTCAATCAGCTGGGCAAAGCCAATGATGCTATTCATGGGTGTACGCACCTCGTGACTGATATTGGTCAAAAAGGCCTTGGTCAGGCGCTCACTTTCGGTGGCCTTATCTCGTGCTGTCACCAGCTTTTCATTTAATTCCAAAAGCTGATTTTGTTCTTCTTTAAGTGCTTTTGTCTTTTCCTTCACCAGGGCGTTAAGGCGCTTATTAAAGATGAACATGATAACCAGCACTCCCAATACGCCGGCCAGCACCAGCAATATGCCATATATCAGCTCTTTACTCCAATAAGCCGCTTTGTATTGATGAAACAGCCAGCGCTTGTTTATCGTCTCTCGTTCCTGCTCACTAATCTGTTCAATGCCTTTATTGATAATAGACACCAGTTCGGGCCAGTCCTTTCGCACTGCAATTGAGAATTGTACAGCATAATCGGTTTCGCCAGCCACCTTTAAATTGGTAAACCCCTCTTCTTCGATATAATAAGATGCGGTGGCCATGCTCAGCACCATGGCATCGCTCACCCCAAACGATACCTTACGCATGCCTACCAGTGGGTCGCTCACATAATCAATCTGCATATCGGGGTAATCGAGACTGATAAAATCATCCCATACATAGTCCTTCACCAAGGTGAGCTTCATCCCTTTCAGGTCATCAAGACTCATTTCCCTAGTCACACCCACCCGGGTAATGATCACCCCACGGGTAGTAAGGTAAGGCGTTGTAAAAGCCATGTACTGCCGGCGCTGCTCCGTAATGGCTGCCACACCAAATACATCTACCTCCTGCTGTTTAGCAGCTTCCACAATACTTTCCCAGTCAGCCATTTTAACGATGGAAAACTGCAAACCTGTTTTATCCTCAATCAGGCGAATGTATTCGGCACCCATACCAGCATATGCACCTTGATCATCAAAATACTCAAAAGGTGCAAATTTAGGGTCAGGTGCCAGACGGATAGCACCATTATGCTGTTTGAGCCACTCGGTCTCGCTGGCACTTAATCTAATCGATTCTTGCGCCATTAACTGACTGCTTGCCAGTATCGTTGTTAACAGACCTATATGTACCAACAGTTTGGTTAGTATTTCCTTCAAGAGAATTTGATTTTTTTATTGTGATACAAACCCAATTTTTACTTTACTCTCTTTATTATGATTTGATTAGAGATATTTGCTGTATGTATAATTTATTCATCTCTTTCAGCTCAACCTGCCAAACAACCCCATACCCATCTAAAGGTGATTCCACCCGTTGCATTTTATAATATCCTTTGTTTGCATGGCATACTAATAGAATTGTACAATTATCACCGTAATATGATGATAAATAAAAATTTAACTCTTCTTCGTTTATCGGTTGAATTTCAAGTACAGAATTGTATTTGTTTTCAAGCTGAATATATTTCCTATTCGGAGACACTAGTGGATTTAAGGCATTATACAATGAAGAATCATTTGATTCAATTCTGGATATCTGAAAATCCTCAGTTAGTTTATTAGCAAGCTTAGTATTCTTTATAACATCACTATCCAGTTTCTTCATTTGAAGTAATTTGAGGCCAGTAACAGAATCAATTTCGAATAAGTTAAAGTTATTTATCACACTATGAGCTAATGGCTTATCGGATTCTAATAACGCAATAATTTCATTGGTTCTAATTTTTTGAATTTCTTGAAAATTAACTGAGCCAACATAAAAAAGTATCAATAAAGTTAGTAAAGTAGATTTCATAATGCCGAATTTTTCAACTACAGTAGGGGTTTGCAAACAATTACACCTTCAGGTATTTAAAACTAAGAGCTACTCAAGAAAGCTGCCTATTCCAAACTATCTATAGCAAGACAAATTACACTATACCATCTTCAAAGGCAAACAACAAGTTGTTTAGTTCGGTTTATACCATTCTTATTCCTAATCGTCTGACCTTTTCCAACCATTTCAACCGGGTTTGCTCAGATGAGGCCTTAACGGGTCTAAAACTGGTTATTTTTACCGGTTTAACACCACAAAAATTTAAAACACATTTTCGCATAGCATTATGTCCCGGGCGTTGATACACCCAACGGTAATACCAACCTGGCGTATCCATTGTCACAATTAAACGAGCACTTTTACCTTTTAGCAGTTTATCCCATAGCAATGAATTCTCACGGTATTGGAAAGCAAAACCGGGCAAAAACACCCGATCGATAAAACCTTTGAGCAAGGCTGGCTGAGTGCCCCACCAGGTAGGATAAACAAACACCAGGTGATCAGCTTCTTGAATACCTTTCCAGGCCATTTCTAAATCGGGTTCAAGCGTTGTTCGCTTACGATAGCCGTACTTTAACACGGGTGAAAATTCTAATTCTCCTAAATTAATCAGCTGACATTGTGCTCCTGCTTCCTGTGCACCGGATTGATAATACCGGGCCAACTCTGTGCACAAACTTTCCTTATCGGGATGGCCATTGATAATGAGAATTTTTTTCATCTGATATATTACTAAATTTTCCTTTCCAATACGCTGGCCTTAATAAACTTAACCACGACTGGGATTTATTTTAATATCAAGTAAAAATCGAAAGTTTGCCTCAGTGAAAAGCCGGACATCTTTTTATGCTTCCTCGCAAGAGATTTTTACAATTTTTTTCGCTCTTCAAAGGCTTGAACAAGTTAAAAATACACATTAGTGTAACTATCTGCAAAATTTGTAACCTCTTGTGCAACAATCATTTTTAATATTACTTCGCCACTCTAATCAAAAGTATAAAGTAATGAACAAAAGAATCTTAGCTCTTGTTGCGCTTATAGGAATGATTGCATGGCAGGCTTTTTCACAAAACACCACTATTATGAAAACGAACAATGAAATGGTAAAACCCTATCCTAAAACATTTTCGCACATTGGCATTACGGTGCCTGATATTGAAGCGGCCGTTAAGTTTTATACCGAAGTAATGGGTTTTTACGTAATTATGGAGCCCACTGTTGTAGTGGAAGAAAACGAAACAGCCATAGGTCAAATGTGTATTGATGTGTTTGGCGAAGGCTGGGGCACCTTCAAGATTGCTCACCTTTCATCGGGCGATAAAATTGGTTTTGAGCTATTTGAATTTGAACAGAGTAAAGAGCTCCAACCCCGGTTTGAACCTTTTAGAACAGGTCTGTTTCATTTCTCTGTGCAGGATCCGGATGTCGAAGGACTGGTAAAAAGAATCGTTGATGCGGGCGGTAAACAGCGTATGCCAATCAGAGAATACTATCCGGGCGAAAAACCTTTCCGTATGTGTTATGTTGAAGATCCTTTTGGAACCGTATTTGAAATATACTCCCACTCTTACGAGTTGCACTATTCACCGGGCGCATACAAATGATGCTCGCCAGCAAAATCCTGTCCCCATTTATTCAATTCCAAAATAATGGGGACCAATGACTTTCCAATACCCGTTAATGCATATTCTACCCTAGGTGGTGTCACAGGGTACACTTTCCGTTCTACCAGATTATCATTTTCCAGTGCACGAATAGAGTAGGTAAACATCCGGTTTGAAATATCTGTAATACTCTTTTGTAATTCACCCGAACGCATGGGTCCATCCTTTAAATGATAGATGATCAAACTCTTGTATTTATCTCCTATCAAGTGTAGTGCAAAAGCTAAAGAGCAATAAAAATCCTTGCCTTTATAGCTTATTTTTTCAGTATGAATATCATCCTCTTTCATTGGCATATATGCTTTATCAGGTCTACCAAAACTTCATTTAAAGCAACTATTAATCAACCCCTTACCAGAATGATTAAATCTCCCTCTTTCTTATAATGGCTAATTAACAGCACCATTAAAATTAATATTCACCCCCATAGAAAAACTAAAGCCGGTGGTGTTTTTCTTTAGCTCATGCCCCAGCCCAATGCTGACAAATGGTGTTAATAAGTAGTGAGCAAAAAACGCCTGATTGAAGGCGATGCCCATTACTGGTACTATCTCAGAATCGGTAGGCGTAAAATAGAAGTTGCTTTCGGTTTGCTTAAGCTTGACATGATTAATACCAAACACCCCGTTCAGCGAACTTGGAAACTGTTTTTGTCCATTCAACAGATATGATAAACCAAGATTAACACCCACAATACGGGCAAATGAGCTGCTGATATAGCTGATTTGCGCATTGCCCCTTGCATAAAAATTATCCAATTTAGGCCTGGATATATAACCAAGATACAACTGAGGCTTCACCTGATCGGCAATTTGCTGGTTGGACACCCCAAAGGCTATTCCATTTTTAAACAGAAAACCAACCCCAACTGAATTAAAATGTCCGGCTTCATTGGCATACGAATGACCATAATGAAGGGTCATACCACCTTTATCGCGGTAAAACTCTTCTTGCGCGTATCCGGCAATATTGATGAGACATAAGCAACAGCAAATGAGAAGTTGTTTCATGAAAATTAGGTTTGGTTATCAATTTATAGCCTGGTGCCAGTGCCCATTTCCCGGGCACTGATCACCAAGCACAGTGTTCTATTATCAATGTGCCTCCAGCCAGTTTACGCCCACACCCATATCTACATCAAAGGGTACAGATAGCTTGATGGCCTGCTCCATTTCCTCTTTCACAATCGCCTTCACTTTTTCCTCCTCCGATTTCAACACATCGAAGTTTAATTCATCATGTACCTGAAGAATCATTTTAGAGGCGATTTTTTCAGTTTCGAAGCGACGTTGGATGTTGACCATAGCCTGCTTAATAATATCGGCTGCAGTGCCTTGAATTGGGGCATTGATAGCATTACGCTCTGCCATCCCTCTGACTACCCCATTGCGTGAATTGATATCGCTCAGGTTACGCTTACGGCCATAAAGCGTCTCCACATAGTTATTCTCTCTCGCTTTGGCAATGCTACCATCCATAAATTCTTTCACACCAGGGAAACTTTCGAAGTAGCCATCAATTATTTCCTTAGCCTCTTTGCGCGATATAGTCAGGCGCTCTGCCAAACCAAAGGCCGAAATACCATAGATAATACCAAAATTAGCGGTTTTAGCCTTACGTCTCATATCAGCTGTCACCTCTTCCAAAGGCACTTTAAAAATTTTGGCGGCTGTAGCAGCATGGATGTCCTCACCACGATTAAAAGCATCAATCAAATGCTCATCGCCACTAAAGTGGGCCATCAAACGCAGTTCCACCTGCGAGTAGTCGGCCGACAGAAATACATGTTCTGTATCAGAAGCCGTAAAAGCTTTACGTATCTCCTTCCCGTTTTCATCCCGGATAGGAATATTCTGAAGGTTAGGATTATTAGAGCTCAGGCGACCTGTCACTACTGTTGCCTGGCTATAACTGGTGTGTATCTTACCCGTCTTTTCATTAATCAGCTTCGGCAGCGCTTCAACATAAGTATTCAATAGCTTCACTAAACCCCTGTATTCCAGAATAGCAGGGATAATTTCATGCCTATCCTTAAGTTTTTGCAGCGTTTCTTCATTGGTGCTGTATTGCCCACTCTTGGTTTTCTTAGCCTTCTCATCAATTTTTAAATGTTCGAACAGCACTTCACCCACCTGCTTAGGACTCGCAATATTAAACGACATGCCAGCCAATTCCTCAATAGTTTTCTCAAGATCGATGATTTGTTCACGTAATTTTTCAGCAAAGTCCTTCAAAGCTTCAGCATCCAGCTTCACCCCTACAAACTCCATGTTAGCCAGCACTTCAATCAACGGCATCTCAATGTCATTAAATAGCTTCTCAACTGCACTACCTTTCAGCTCCTCCTGAAATTTCATAGCCAACTGCCAAGTAATATCTGCATCTTCGGCTGCATAATCCAGTACGTTTTCAGGTGCCATATCGCGCATATTCTTCTGCTGCTTGCCCTTTGGTCCTACAACCGCTTCGTAGGCCACAGGCGTATAATTAAGGTAGGTTTCTGCCATAAAATCCATGCCGTTCTTCAGACCCGGATACAACAGATGATGCGCCACCATTGTATCAAAATAGGGTCCTTTTACATCAATGCTGTAATTCTTTAGGATCAGCATATCATACTTCAGATTCTGGCCTATCTTGATAATCTTTTTATCTTCAAATATTGATTTAAATGATTCAATTAAATCATTATCTACCTTACCATTAATCATTACAGGTACATAATAGGCTTCGTTGGCTTTCCAGGCAAAGGACATGCCCACCAGTTCAGCCTCCATGGCATGCACCGAGGTTGTTTCGGTATCAAAGCAAAACTGCTTCTTGGTGCTTAATTCGGCCCTTAAAGATGCCAGTTTATGCTCATTATCCACCAAATAATAGTGATGAATTACATCCTTTATTGTCTGACGATTACCAAAGCTTGTCTCTACTACTTCTTCAACTGAAGGCGCAGCCATACCAAAGAGATCGCCCTGAACAGGTGTAGTACCATATAATTGATTTATACGACCTGCCAGGTTTTTAAACTCCAGTTCATCAAATAGCTGATTAATGGCCTGCATATTGGGCTTTTCCTTTTTCAATGCATTAGCATCAAGCTCCACAGGTACATCTAATCGAATAGTCGCCAGCCTATATGACAATTCCACCTGCTCCCGGAAATTAATCATGTTTTCTTTCTGCTTGCCTTTGAGCTCATCAATGTGGTCATATATCCCATTGATACTACCATAGGCTTTTATGAGATCTTTCGCACGCTTCTCGCCTACGCCCGGACAGCCTGGTATATTATCAGCTGTATCACCCCATAACGCCAGAATATCAATGACCTGCAATGGATTATCTATCTCAAATTTTTCTTTAACCTCTTCAACGCCCCACTTATCGATACCACCACCTTTGCTTCGTGGCTTATACATAATCACATTGTCTTTCACCAGTTGGGCATAATCTTTATCGGGCGTTACCATGTAAGTAGTATAACCGGCCTGCGATGCCTTATTCGAGAGGGTTCCTATCACATCATCAGCCTCATAACCATCTTTAACAATCACCGGGATGTTCATAGCCTCAATAAACTGTTTGATATATGGAACAGACAATTTGATATCTTCCGGCGTAGCATCACGATTGGCTTTATATTCGGGATATTCTTCGTGACGAAACGTGGGCCCCGAAGGATCAAAAACAACTGCTATATGCGAAGGATTCTCTTTGGTTAAAATCTCCAGCAATGAATTGGTAAAACCAAAAATGGCCGATGTATTCATTCCTTTGGAGTTAATTCGCGGGTTACGAATAAAAGCATAATACGCCCTGAATATCAATGCATAAGCATCCAACAAATACAAATCCTTCTTTTCTTCAAGCATAACTATCGTTGTTTTTTTTGCTAAGATAAAAAAAGCTACTGGCTACTTGCTTTTAGCTAATAGCTTATTTACAGACTTACATAAAACAAAAAGCCGAAATGAATAATTCACTTCGGCTTTTTATAGCTAATGGCTTTCAGCCAAAAGCTAATTAATTATCACTGGCAAACCACTCAGCATAACTTGTCGCAGTTTCGTTCAGTTTTAAACTAAATAATTCAATATGCTCCGGCAGTCGCTTTTTGATGCGTTCAGCAAAATCGAACAGCATATTTTCACATGTTGGTTGATAATCAACAATCTCATGACGTTCACCCATTTGTGGCAACGCCAACAGCTGTTCAGAAGGTGCATTACTGCTAAGTACCACAGCGTGATCTAACTTATCGACAATCTCCTCATTGACGATTGTTTTCAAATCACCAAAGTCCATCACCATGCCCAATTTAGGATTATTTTGATCCCTGATGGGCTCTCCAATAACCGTTACATTTAAGATGTATGAATGCCCATGTAGGTTTTTACATAAACCATCATAATTCCACAAAGCATGCGCCATCTCAAACCTAAACTCCTTTGTCAATCTTATCTTTGCCATCTTCACTTCATAAAAAAAGACTGAAATAATCAGTCTTTATGGTCATTTTGCCTGATTCTTTTACTTTACAACGGTACACTTACTAACGCAATCCACAATATTTCTTAAGCTATTGTGCTTAAGGTAATAAAAGGTATTTTTTCCCTGACGCTCACTAGCCAGTACTCCTTTATCCTTTAATATTCCCAAATGATGCGAGGTGGTTGACTGCTCTATGTTTAAAAGCTTATGGATTTCGGTTACAGTTAACTTATTGCCATCTTCTAAATGACTTAATATGGCAATACGCATTGGGTGTGCAATCGCTTTAAGCATGCCTGCAGCTCTATCGAGCATCTCAGTATCTAAATCTTTTATTTTTATCATCGACCCAATATTTATTAAAATAATTACAAATGCAAATATATAACTATCTTGTTACATTATTGTTACGAATGCGCAAAAATATTTAAATATTTAGATAATATCAATATGATGCGTTAAAAAATCCTGAATATTATTTAAATTTGGCGCTTATCGTTAATTTGCGCACTCAGTTATTTGAAAGCACTTACTTACTATGTCAGATACAAAGCTCATTAAATCGCCCATCAAGGAAGAAATGAAAGAATTTGAACCTTACTTTAAGGAACAATTGAAGTCAAAAATTCCTTTACTGGATGTGATTACCAATTATGTACTGCGCCGTAAAGGCAAGCAAATGAGGCCTATGCTGGTTTTTTTATCAGCTAAACTAAATGGTGAAGTAAGCGAATCCAGCTATATAGCTGCTACATTAATAGAGTTATTACACACAGCCACTTTAATACACGACGACGTAGTGGATGAAACCTATCAGCGCAGGGGATTCTTCAGCATTAATGCGCTATGGAAATCGAAAGTTGCCGTTTTGGTGGGTGATTTTTTCCTCTCCAAGGGTTTAAGCCTGTCGCTGGATACCGGGCAAATCGATGTGCTTAAAGTAGTTTCTAACGCGGTGAGTGAAATGGCTGAAGGTGAATTACTTCAGATAGAAAAGTCGCGCAAATTGGATATCACCGAAGAAGTATATTACCAAATTATTCGCAAAAAAACAGCTACCCTCATTGCTGCCTGCACCAAAGCAGGTGCCCTATCGGTTGGAGTAAATGGCGATAAGTTAACCAATATGGCCGAATTTGGTGAAAACCTGGGCATTGCTTTCCAAATACGCGATGATTTATTTGATTACGAACAAAACGGAATGATAGGCAAGCCTACGGGTAATGATATTAAAGAAAAGAAATTGACGTTACCACTAATTCATGCGCTAGGTAAAACTGACAAGCAGGAGCAACGACGAATTTTGAGACTTATTCGACGACATCATAAGAATGAGAAGAAGGTACAGGAAATTATTGCATTTGTAAAAGCCAATGGCGGGATCGAATACGCCACTGAGCAGATGGAATTGTTTGCTGAAAAAGCTAAAAACAACCTTGCTGGTTATCCGGATTCAGAGACGAAAACAGCCCTGCTAACCATGGTGGACTACACCCTAAAAAGAAAAAAATAGTAGTCTATATTATCACCACTAAATAAGATAAATATAAACTACTACCTAAATTATTAATTAAAAATATTTAATCTCTTTTCTAAAGCCATTTTCCAATTCGGCAATATCACTGATTAGATGGTTAGCCAAGCGACTTGCTCCTAGTCTGAACAAGTGATTATTTAGCCAGTCAGTACCACATATTTGCTTAACCAAACAATAGTACACCAAAGCATCGTCTGCTGTTGAAATACCACCTGCTGGCTTAAAACCGATTTTTTTACCCGTCTTTTCAAAGTAGGCTTTAATGGCCGTCAACATAGTATATGCGGCTTCAAATGTTGCTGCTGGCTGTTGCTTACCAGTTGATGTTTTAATGAAATCAGCACCATATTCCATTGATATCACACTGGCTGTCCATACATCCTCAGCTTTGGGCAATGTACCCGACTCTAGGATAACTTTAAGATGTGCATCCCCCATCACCCCCTTAATGGCATTGATTTCCTCACCAACAAACTCATAATTGCCTTCCATAAACTCACCAACGGACATAACGATATCAATTTCATTAGCCCCAAAATCAATGGCACGCTGTGTTTCCATCTTTTTTACATCCAAAAAGGTTTGCGATGATGGAAACCCTGCCGAAACAACCGCCCGGCCAATATTCGCGTCTTTTAAGCCGCTTTTCAATACCGGAGCAAAAACAGGATACACACACATGGCTGCTACTTGTGGAACAAAATCAAAATGCTGTGGTAACTCATTGACTTTTTCAACAAAATCACGAATATCATCCGAAGAATCTTCTGTATTTAAAGATGTAAGGTCGATACAATTGAATAATAACTTCAATATATCTTTATTTGCCTTTAAATGAAGTGCTTCTTGCTTGGCTGCGTTAATTCCTTCTTCAATCTGCTTATCTGTTAACGAAAAAGGAAACTTATCCATTAATCCATCCATATCTCTATATTTAGCTAATTTTCTCTTGTTATTACTTCTTCAACTTATTGTTATTTATGTGCCTTTCGGCATCTCTCTTAGTTTTTTTAGCCATGTTCTTAGCAAAGGCCTTTTCCAGATCAACACCGGTTTGGTTGGCCAGGCAAATTAACACCCAAAGCACGTCAGCCATTTCATCAGCCATGTTAGCGTTCGCCTCATTTGACTTAAATGACTGATCACCAAATTTACGTGCCATTAACCTGGCTAATTCCCCTACCTCTTCGGTTAGTATAGCCATATTTGTCAGTTCGCTAAAATATCTGACTCCATAGGTTTTAATCCATTTATCAACCTGCTCTTGTGCTTCCGATAGCTTCATTATTCTCTCCTTTTTGAATCAATTAGTATAGTTACCGGGCCGTCATTTGTCAATTGAACCTGCATATTAGCCCCAAATTCACCGGTTCCAACCATACGGCCACTTACCAAATGTAATTCCTTTACAAAAGCTTCATATAAGGGAATAGCTACATCAGGCCCGGCCGCATTAATATACGATGGACGATTTCCTTTTTTTGTCCGGGCATGCAATGTAAACTGGCTAATAACCAAAAAATCACCAGCAATATCAACTATTGACCTATTCATCACCCCTTCTTCATCGTCAAAAATACGTAAGTTACAGGTCTTTTTAACTAACCAATCGATGTCTTCCTTGGTGTCGTCATTTTCGATACCAACAAGAATCATTAATCCCTTATTTATACTTGATTTACAATTCCCATTTATCGAAACAGAGGCCTCGCTTACACGTTGAATAACTAATCGCATAAATTGTATTTTAAACATCGAAAATACAATTATCTTTCGATAGTTTATAACATCCAAAGAAGGAAACCGACCATTTGGTCTATTATTAAACAAAATGGTGTCAACAGTAGTTCATTGTAGATAGATACAATTACTGAAGATATCACTAACAAAAAAATTTATTCATAAAACACAGTATATGAAAGGATTAATCAGCAAAACCAATAGTCCTTCTTTTAACCTGGCAACGGAAGAGTACCTGCTACGACATACACAGGAAGATGTATTTTTCTTATATACCAATGCGCCATCTATTATTGTAGGTAAACATCAAAATACCCTGGCTGAAATTAATTACGAATTTGTCAATAAAGCAGCTATCCCCATATATCGCAGATTATCAGGTGGTGGTACGGTCTATCATGATGATAACAACTTGAACTTTTGCTTTATAAAAAGTGGTAAAAAAGGTGATTTAGTGAACTTTGAGCGATACTCTGAACCTATATTATTAGCTCTTAATGAACTTGGCATTGCCGCCACATTTGGCAAAAGACACGACATCCAAATTGCGGGTAAAAAAGTATCAGGCAATGCATCTCACGTATATAAAAACAGGGTGATGCATCACGGTACACTCTTATTTAGATCAGATCTCAGCGTATTAAATAAAGCTTTAAAAAACAATCCCCTAATTATTAAAGATAAAGCCGTTAAATCAGTAAGAAGTGAAGTGGCTAACATATCGGACTATTTAAATGAAGATATGAATTACAATGATTTCGCTAAATATATTTTTCAATATCTTCTGCGATATTACGAAAACGATGCCCTATTTGAATTAACAGAAGAACAAACAAACCAAATAGAGGCGATTTCAGAGAGTAAATTCAGTACCTGGGAATGGAACTATGGCTACAGCCCCAACTTTGAATTAAAAAGACTTTATAAGCTGGAAAACGGAACAAGAATCAAATCACATATTACTGTGCAAAAAGGTATCATAACACAAAGTAAAATCGAATCAACGGATGGCATAATTCAAAAAGAACTGAATTTGATCAGTGACACAATTTGTGGACTACAACATCATTCATCTACCCTGAAAAATGAATTGGTAAACATTAATTTTATTAATATAAACAAAAGTAATCTCGAATTAATCAACAAGGGATTCTTTAGCTAATTCAATTAATTTAAAGAATAATAAAAATATTCATATCAATCTCATTACCTTCACCTTACAGTATTTTACCTCTATTAAAATAAGAATACACTTTATTACCCTTATCCTTCCCTATTATTGAGGTCAAATTCTCCAATGTAGCACTCTTAATATTGTTAAATGACTTAAAATTATTAAAAAGCACCTCAATGGTTTTATCTCCGATACCAGGTATTTCATTTAGCTCAGAAGTGATGAAATTGATGGAACGTTTTTGTCGATGAAAAGTAATACCAAAACGGTGAGCTTCATTTCGAAGGTGCTGAATTATTTTTAGAGTCTCTGAATTTTTATCTAAGTACAAAGGAATCGGATCCCCGGGATAAAAAATTTCTTCCAGGCGCTTAGCAATACCAATAACCGATATCTGGTCACTCAATCCCAGTTCACGTAATATTTTTACAGCAGCACCAAGTTGTCCTTTACCTCCGTCAATAACTACCAACTGAGGTAATCCCTGCCCCTCCTCCTTTAAGCGCTTATAGCGGCGATAAACGACCTCCTCCATGGAAGCAAAATCATTTGGACCAATAACCGTTTTGATATTAAAATGACGATAGTCCTTCTTATAAGGTTTAGCATTGCGAAAAACAACGCAAGCAGCCACAGGATTTGTCCCTTGTATATTTGAGTTATCGAAACATTCGATGTGGCGAGGTAAGACTTTTAAACGTAGATCCGCTTGCATAACCTTTAAAATTCGCTCCTCTCTTGGTTCCTTTTTATGTAATGATTGTTGTTTAAGTTTATCCAGTCGGTAGTATTTCACGTTCCGTTCTGATAGGTCTAGCAACTTCTTTTTATCACCAATTTTAGGCACTAATAGTTTAGTGCGCTCCAGCTCAATATCAAGTTTGATGGGAACCAATACTTCACGCGCTAAAAAATGGAGGCGGTTTTGTATTTCAGAAATGGCCATTACCAATATATCTGGTGCAGATTCATCCAGTTTTTTTCGAAACTCCATGGTGTGTGACTGAATAATAGCACCATCTACTACTCTTAAAAAATTGACAAACCCAGCCTTTTCATCATCGATAATACTAAAGACATCCACATTTGTAATCTTGGGATTTACGACTGTAGACTTACTTTGATAGCCCTTTAATAACTCAATTTTATTTTTGACTTCTTCGGCCTGTTCAAAAGCTAATTCATCGGCATAATGAAGCATTACCCTATGCATGTATTTAAGGACAGAAGAAATATTTCCACTCAAAATTTCTTTAATTGCTGCGATATTTTTAGCATATATCTGCTCGTCATATTGTCCAATACATGGCGCTTTACACTTTCCTATATGGTACTCTAAACATTCACGAAACTTCCCAGCTCTAATGTTTTCCTGAGATAAATTATGCTTGCATGTGCGTAAAGGGTATATCTGTCTGAATAGTTCAATGAGGGTTCGTACCATCCCTACTGAAGTATAAGGACCATAATAAGTACTTCCATCACGCACAAAATTACGTGTTTGAAAAACCCGCGGGAAAGGCTCATTTTTGACAACAATGTATGGAAATGACTTATCATCCTTGAGCAGGATATTATACCTGGGCTGGTATTTTTTTATCAGATTATTCTCAAGCAAAAGAGCATCTTCTTCCGACTCAACAACCAAATGCTTGATATCAGCAATTTTATTGACGAGTATGCGTGTTTTACCATTATCCTGCTGCTTTGTAAAATAGGATGATACACGTTTTTTTAGATCCTTAGCCTTACCTATATATATAATGACACCATCTTCATTAAAATACTGGTAAACACCAGGTGAAGATGGTAATGCCTGAACTAAAAGTTTTAACTGTTTTTCTCTATCTGATCTGCTATTTATCATCTACAAATAAACTGGTAAAAGAAAATGTATTGACATCAAACAGTCCTTTATCGCCAATTTTTATGGAAGGAATTACTAGAAGCGACATAAAAGCTAAGGTCATAAAAGGGGCCTTCATATCACATCCCATATTAGCTACAAAGCGATTAATCGCAGTATATTGCTTAGCCACTTCCTCCCCTTTTTCAATACTCATTAAACCTGCAACAGGTAATTTTAATAGTTTTTCTTCGTTACTATCAGTCGCAACAATGCCTCCTTTTGCATCAATAATAACATTAATGGCTCTTACCAAACTCATATCATCACAACCTATGGCCACAATATTATGACTATCGTGAGCTACAGAACTAGCTAAAGCCCCTTTTGAAAGTCCGAAATTCTTGATAAATCCCACGACCGGTTGTGTATCTTTATAGCGATTTACAACAACAATTTTTAAAATATCATCGTCCAAACTTGATTGAATTTCTTCTCCTTTTTGATAAGAAGTATTCCAAAAAACTTGTTCCGTTAACAGTTCTCCATCTTCTGCCACCATTAACCGCAGGATTGGATTATCCATTGGCGCAACAACTTTGACACCATCCAAAGTAATCGGCGTACAGTTGAAATTATTAATAACATTGGAGGAAGAAAGTTCGAATAAAGCCTGACCATCTTCGGCTACCTTTTTACCATCGATATATGTGGAGAGTACATTGAAATCTGATAGATTATCCACTATAATAAAATCAGCCGAGTCTCCCTCTTGCAGTAAGCCAACTGGCAAATTATAATGCTTAACAGGATTCACCACGGCTACTTGGTACATTTCAAAAATAGAGTATCCTTTAGTTAAACCTAAACGTACGAGGCGATCAATGTGTCCTTTTGCTAATATCAAATCAGGATGACTATCATCAGTGCAGAGCATTGTATTGAAGGGTTCTTTGGTAATAAGCGGATGTAATGCTTCAAAATTACGAGCAGCACTCCCCTCTCTTATTTGAGACTTAATACCATACTTAATTTTATCCAGCGCCTCATCAATACTAAAACTCTCATGATCGGTTGTTATGCCACCTGAAGCATACTTTTTCAGCTCCTCTCCACGCAAACCTGGAGCGTGTCCATCGATGGGTACCTTGAATTTTTGAGCTAATTTTAACTTGTTCCACACAGATTTATCATCGTGAATAACACCGGGAAAATTCATCATTTCAGCCAAAAAAGGAGCTCCATTTTCTAATAAATATTCTACATCCTTCTCCGTAATCTCATATCCTGATGTTTCAAAATTGGTTGCTGGAACACATGAAGGCACACCAAAATAACACTTGAGAGGTACATTTTTGGCATCCTGTATCATATACTCCACACCTTTCACCCCCATTACATTAGCTATCTCATGTGGGTCAGAAACCACTCCAACCGTTCCACGTGGAACAACTAGTTGAGCAAATCGAGAAGGAGTTAACATACTACTTTCGATGTGTACATGACTATCAACGAGTCCAGGTAAAATATAATTAGAATAAGTATTGGTATTTTTAGAAATAGAAATAATGGTATTATTTACAACCTCAATAACACCAGGGAATATTTCATTATTTATAACATCAACAATATTACCAGAAATTTTCATACACATTGTTTCACGTGGAACACTAGCGTCCCATTAATACTAAAAGAACATTTATATCACTTGGTGATACACCTGAAATCCGACTCGCCTGTCCTATTGTAGAAGGTTGCAATTTTCCTAACTTTTGACGCGCTTCTGTTGAAAGTGATTTTATAGAAGCATAATCAAACTTACCTGATATTTGAAGATTTTCGAGTCGTTTAAATTTATCAGCTAATAATCGTTCACGGTTTATATAGCCTGAATACTTTAAAATAATCTCAGCAGACTCTAACACTTCTTCCCTTCTTGAATCAGGCAACGTATTTACAAATTCATAAAATGGATTTATACCCTCTATTAAATCATGAATAGTTAATTGTGGACGCATTAGTAAGTCAATAAGTTTTACACCCTGTTTTAATGCAGATGTACCTTTACTAACTAACCAATCATTTACCAAATTTGCTTTTACACTAAAATTCTTCAAGTACTCAATCACTTCATCACGTAGAGCAAGTTTTTCATTCAAATAATCAACACGCTCTTTTTTAGCTAAACCAAGTTCGAAACTCTTTGGGGTCAAACGAGCATCTGCATCATCTTGTCGCAGTAAAATTCGAAATTCTGCTCTAGAAGTAAACATACGATAAGGTTCATCAACTCCTTTTGTTACAAGATCATCAATTAACACTCCTATATAAGCCTCATCCCTTGACAAAATAAAAGCGTCTTTATTCATAACTTTTTGATGAGCATTAATGCCAGCCATCAAACCCTGTGCTGCTGCTTCCTCATAGCCGGTAGTTCCATTAACCTGCCCTGCGAAATATAAATTACTTATAGTTTTTGTTTCAAGAGTATGGTGCAATTGTGTAGGATCGAAGAAATCATACTCAATCGCATATCCTGGTCTAAAAACCTTAACATTTTCTAAACCAGGAACTAACTTCAATGCATCAATTTGTGTTTGTAGAGGTAATGATGAACTAAAACCATTTAAATAATATTCAATAGTTGACTCACCTTCTGGCTCTAAAAACAACTGATGCCGATCCTTTTCAGTAAACGTAACAATTTTTGTTTCTATACTTGGACAATATCGTGGACCAATGCTTTGAATAGTTCCGTTGTACATAGGCGATTCATCCAAACCGGTCTCTAACACCTTATGAACATCTGGATTCGTATATGTAATGAAACAGCTACGTTTAACAAGGCCATTATCATCAGAAGGCAAATAGCTGAAACGATAACTTCCTTCATCACCTTTTTGTTCCTCTAATTTATCAAAATTAATACTTCTTTCATCAATTCGCACAGGCGTACCAGTTTTCATACGGCCAACAGTAAAACCTCGGCTTAAAAGTTGCTCTGAAATACCTTTTGAAGCTGGCTCAGAAACCCGACCTCCTTCAGAACGCACTGAGCCAATGTGCATTAGACCATTTAAGAACGTTCCAGTAGTTAAAATCACGGCCTTAGATAAGAACGTAACATTATTTGCCGTTCTAACACCTTTAATTATGTTATCTTCAATTACAAATTCAACAACAGCATCTTGCCAGAAAGATACATTAGGAATTTGTTCAAGTTGTTTTCGCCATTCTGAAGAAAACACCATACGATCACATTGTGCTCTCGGACTCCACATGGCAGGTCCTTTGGATCGATTTAACATACGAAACTGAATGGAGGACTTATCTGTAATAATTCCGGTATATCCACCCAATGCATCAATCTCCCTAACAATTTGCCCTTTGGCAATTCCTCCAATAGCAGGATTACATGACATTTGAGCAAAACGTCCCATATCCATTGTAATCAGAAGTACCTCACTACCCAAATTAGCCGAAGCGGCAGCAGCTTCACAACCAGCATGTCCACCACCTACGACAATTACATCGTAATTAAAATCCATAAAATTAATGTTACTCTTTTACTGTAAGATAAACAGCAAAATTAATGAAAAGTTGCTAACAATGATAAAGCATCATCTTCGCGTTTACGCATAATCAACTTCTCTTGTTCACTGGCATCTTTAAATCCAAGAAGATGCAGGACACCATGAATCATTACACGATGTAATTCATCATTGTAATTACAGTTATATTTTTGAGAATTGGACTTAACTGTATCAATACTAATAAAGAGATCCCCAGAAATACGTTTCCCTTTGCAATAATCAAAAGTTATAATATCTGTATAGTAGTTATGATCTAGATAATTAGTGTTAATTTTAAGAATATGCTCATCTGAGCAGAAAATATATGTTAAATTATCTAGTAGATAATCGTATTGATTGATAACTTCATTAATCCAAAATTTTGCATTGTCACTAATTTCTTCAGGTAAGCTTACATCTTCATTATGAAATGTGATCATCAATCAATATTAAAAGTCATTTTAACAATACTTCCTTCATTTTCAAACTCTATCTCATCAGCTAAATGATGCATCAGGAAAATACCTCTACCATGAGTTTTTTCAAGGTTTTCAGGTTTTGTAGGATCAGGCACTTCAGTGTAATCAAATCCAGTTCCTTCATCTTTGATGGTAAACTCCACACGTGTATCATCCAAGAGATATTCTACTACAACTAATTTTTCTTTATCTAGTTTGTTGCCATGAACAATAGCATTATTGACACCTTCAACAACAGCTAATAGCAACTTACCATATATATCGTTATGGAGAGAATATTGGGCTGATAAATCATCGATCAACTTTTCAACAATATTAATATTTTTTGTTTCGGAGTTGAATTCTATTTTGTTCACAATCAATTCCATTTTACATCTCTTAAAAAGCAACAAACAGCTCATTTTTGAGCTTTAACAATTACTTATAAATGATAACCAATCTGTTTATACGTAGAACGTTGCAGATAGTTATAAAATTTAATTCTTTTATTTTAAAAGCCAAAACTCAGGGTTCAATTTCTCACTTTCTTCCCATATTTCAAAGTGTAATACACCCGAATTTTCACCATTTCCGCTGTATATTGTACCAATTACAGAATTTTTAGTTACGTTTTCGCCAGCTTTTACACTAACGTTGTCTAAATTAGCATAAACGGTTAAAAATCTTCCATGTCTGACTAAAACAGCATTATTATAACCAGGAATAGGAACAACCCGACTAACTTTACCTCCAAATACTACCTTGGCTTTAGAATCAGTATTACTTTGAATATCAACTCCATTGTTTTTAACCTTAACATACTTAAGAACAGGGTGTTGATGTTCACCAAACTGACTTACAATAACTCCATTACTGATTGGCCATGAAAGTTTACCTTTAGCTAGATGAAAATCAGAAGGTTCAACAGCTTCCTTATTTAATTCAGCAATCAATTTTAAAATAGTATCCTCCAGCTTTTTTAAAGCGTTCGTATCTTGCCTTACTTTCCGTCTAAGACTACTTTCCTTCTGCTGAAGTGATTTAATATTGGAATCTATTTTGCGTTTATCAACTACTAATTGTTCGTATTGCGTTTTAATGTTATTTAAGGCGTTATTTTGCACCTTTAGCTTCGTATTTAATAGACTATTCGCTTCATCTAATTGAGTAGACTTTTGTTGGATTAAAATACCTTGGTTATGCCTAAATTTGTTGTATTCCTTAAGCATAATATACCGGCGATATGCTTCATTAAATGATTCGGCACCAAAAAAGAAAGACAACTCGTTATAACGCTTCTTATTACTGTAGGTCTCACGAATTAATTTGGTATACTGGTCCTTTAACGCCACTAATTGTTTTTGATTGTCCTCAATTTCAATATTAAGCACCTTAATATCATTTTCTAGTAAGTTAATTTGATCATTATATAATTCAATCAGATCTTCTCTATCTTTAATCTGACTATTCAGTAAACGAATATTTTTTAGGCTGTTTGAACGTTGATTTGCGTATTTCTTGATTAAACTATTGGCATTTTCAATGCGCTGATTAATGCGTTCCTTTTGAGACTCCAGTTCGGCTAAGTTCTGCCCCTGGATAATACTAAATAGCAGCGTAAATATTGATAGTATGAAAAGCCGTTTAATTTCCATTTTTGAAGTCTAGTTGCTTATACTTATCTGATACTTTAAAACCAATTGAATTATCGCCATCTAATTCAAAATTATCAAATTGAATGCGCAAAGAAAATTTATCACTGCCCCGTGTACCGTTTATATCGATAACAGAAGGCATTAAATGCCCGTTATCACTTGTAAAAAGGTCGTATGTAATAGTGACTTCACTATTAACAGAAAAGTCACGTATATAGGCTCTTTTTAACTTAAAAACATCGGGTAAAACAGACATTTGGTGGAAGATGATATTTTCAGTCTTTTCCTTACGATATTTACGTGAAAACTTTCCTTCTTTAACTGACTGAAATTGATACATATTATCACTGCAGTAGTGCTTATAGCGCTTTAAACTTTTTTCAGCATCTTCAATTGGATAAACAAACATTCTGTTTGTAACAATTTGTTGCAATGTATAGTAATCCAACTCAATCATGAACTTTTTCCAAAGTATTTCATAATCACCGTGGGAATAGGTTTTCTTGGTGCGATCAATTATTTCAACTGCATCAGGACTTAACTTAACTCTAAATAACTCTATACCCATCAGCGGATTTACTGAAACAACCATAGAGGTATCTTTTAAGATAAACATATTGCCCTTAAATGATTTAGTATCATCGTTATAAGATAACTCTGCTTTAAACTTCTTGAAAAAAAGTGAGTTATATTCAATATATTTATCTTCTACAGAAGTGATTAATTTTGCATCAGAAATATTTTTTAAAGAACCATCCTTTATATAGAACTCTCTGGTGCTTTTACAACTAACAAGCTGTATAACACATATAATAACTAGTGAATATTTAAGTTTCAGCACTATTCTAAATACTTTTGTTGTTTGATCTTCTCAAGGATAGTTTCACTTTCAGTTCCCATTTCTACAGCTTTATTCCATTGCTCAACAGCACCTTCAACATCACCGTTTTTATATAGAATGTCGCCATAATGTTCAACAATAACACTACTTTCATTGCCTCCATTATCCAAAGCCCTTTCGATGATATACTTAGCTTCAAAGTATCTTTCTCGCTTGAATAAAACCCAGGCATAAGTATCTAAGTAGGTTGAATTACCTGGCTCCAACTCAACACATTTGCTACTCATTCTTTCTGCTTTATCTAAATCCTTATTTTCTAAAGAAAGATAATAGCTGTAGTTGTTTAAAACCACAATATTCAATTCATCAATTTCAAGAGACTTTTTATAGGATTCAAATGCCTTTTCACTCTCTTTATTAGCGTAGTATATATCCCCAATATTGGCATGCAATTGAGCTTCAAGAGCCTTATTATCGATTACATGCTTAAGGCCTAAATTAAGCAGACGCAAAGCTTCATCATTATCTTTTAACTGTCCGGCAGAGCTACCAGCTAATAGATAGAAAAAAGCGTTTTCAGGGAAATGTGTAATGGCAAGTTTTGCATTGCCATAAATTTTTGAATAATCAGGATTATCAATCATCAATAGGAGGTAATCCTGCCATATAAGTTCGTTTGAAGGTTCAATGGTTATTGCAGTCTTATAGGCATCTATCGCTAAATCAGTTTTACTAATACTGCGGTAATAATTGCCCTTATAAACATACGCCATAGCTTCGTATGGATGAGCTTCGATGATAACATCCATAAACTCGGTAAGAAAATTGTCATACTTATGAATGTTTTTACTATCCATTAAGAAAGGCAAAATACGTTGGAACTTAACTTCGAAAGGAGTAGATTTAACGGCTAAACCTTTCTTATAGTATGATGTAAACCCGGTAGTATCATTTGCTTGCAGTGCAATATTACCAAGACTAAAGTAAGCCATTACATTCTTTGGATCCTTATCAAGTACTTTATTGTAATAAGTCTTAGCATTATCATTATCGCCCAGGTACAGGTAATAATCACCTATAAATCCATAGTAACGTGCCTCTTCCGGATACTTGGCAGTCAATTTATTTAACTCTTCCAGTGCCGACTTATTCTTCCCAATATTCAGTAGGATCTTTTCTTTTTCAAGTATGATAACTTCATTTAATCCTATACTTTTTTCAAGCTTATTATAGGTAGAGATAGCTTTTTCCTCCTCACCGTTACGTTGATATAACTGAGCTAAACCGTAGAGGTACTCATCATTATCCGGATAATCATTAACGATTTGTTCGTATAGCTTAATGGCTTGAAATCCCATCTTGTTACTCTGATATAGTTCGGCAAGCATTAATTTATACCAGATATTATTAGGTTCAATCGCAATTGCACGTTCCAATAAGCCTTGTGCCTTTACGGCTTCATTGCCAGCCACCAGCAAATTAGCTAATTCATACATGGCAGCACTACTGGTTGCATCAATTTTAAGGCATTCGGTCAGGTACATGGCTGACTTTTCATAGTTTCCTTTCATCTTTTCACGACTCGCCTCGTAAAAGAAATAATCGAACTTCCTCTTTTGTACGTCAGTCAGCTGAACTTTTTTTATCTGTTCCTTGGTAACCTGACTCTCGGTTTGTGGCTTGAGAGCACTACAACTACACAATACTATAATTACCAGAGATACACCTATATATTTTAACTTCATTATATGTTTTTGATATTTACAAAGTTCTTTTAATTAGTTCCTGTATGACCAAAACCACCACTACCACGAACTGAATCTTCTAAAATTTCAACTTCAAGCAGGTTAGCCTTTGTATACTGAGCAATTACCATCTGGCAAATACGCTCCCCATCGTTGATAACGAAATCATCATTGGAAAGATTAACCAGTATAACTTTAATTTCGCCACGATAATCAGCATCAATTGTACCAGGCGTATTAAGTACAGTAACGCCAAATTTAGCGGCCAGTCCGCTACGAGGGCGAATTTGAGCTTCATGACCTTCAGGTAATTGTATAAATAGGCCGGTAGGGATTAACACGCGCTGAAGAGGCTTCAGAATAATGGCCCCATCAATATTGGCTCTTAAGTCCATACCTGCCGAGTGTTCAGTGCTATAACCGGGTAATTCGTGTTTACTTTTATTGATGATTTGAACGTTTGTCATGATAATATCTTTATTAATTCCTTTCTTTCAATGATATAAAGAAAAACAAAATAGCTTACAAATATAGTGCCTTTGAAGGCGAAATGAAATATCAGGTTTTCTGAGCTATACAAAAGGCTTAATTGAACAACAACAATGGCGATGATTATGTGCAAGACAATTCGCCCGATCGGGTAGTTAATCGGGTAGTATTTCTGACCCAAGCCATATGAAATAACTGACATTAACAGAAAGCAAACAAACAAAGTAACAGCTGCACCAATATACCCCATATATGGTACTAAAACGATATTACCAATAATGGATAAACAAGCGCCTACTCCACTAATTATTGCACCATATATAGTTCTATCTGTTAATTTATACCAAAGCGATAATGAATAGTAAATACCAAAGAATAATTGCCCAAGCAAGATAAAAGGAATTATGCTGTTGCCTTCATAATATTCGGGCAACAGAAGGACATTTACAACATCAATGAAAACAAGAACCCCAACATAAATAATAGCGCCAAAAATGACAAAATATTTCAGGACACGGGCATAAAGTTCTTTGGAGGCATTTTGTTTACCTTCCTTGAAAAAGAAAGGTTCAAACGCTAATCTATAAGATTGAATAAAAATAGCCATGAGAATACCAATCTTAAAATTGGCGCCATAGATAGCCAATGCTTCCATAGCATTATCTTCAATTAAATGGGGCATCAAAATCTTATCAATCTGTTGGATTAACATGCCGAATAGTCCGACAATCATAATCGGATAGGAATACATAAATACCGGCTTTATCAATTGCCAACTGAACCTGGCTTTGGCAAGGAATATTTTAGGTACAAGAAATAAAGCAATAATTCCGGAACTAAGCAGATTGGATACAAAAACGTAATAGAGCTTGTTATATGGATTATAAATATACTCAATGAACTCATACCCTTGTTTAAGCAGATAAGGGCATAAAACAAGGAAAAAAGTAACAAATAGGATGTTTAAAATTACCGATAAGAACTTCAGCAGTGCAAAACGAACTGTATGGTTGTTAATCCGCAAATCAGCAAAAGGAATACTGGTTATGGCATCCAGGGCGACAATTAATGCGCCTATTACAAAGTATTCAGCTTTGAGGTATTCATTGCCAAGATATACTTCTAAGCAGCCTTGGAGCAAATAAACACCAACGCTAAACAAAACGGAACAAACTAGAATCAGCATTCCTAGGCTTTTTAGCAGTCCATTCCTGTTTTCCTTATTAGCAAAACGAAAATAGCCTGTTTCAAACCCAAAAGTAAGAATCACCAATACAACCGCGATATAACTGTAGATATTGAAAACGCCTCCCACTTCAGCTTTATCCATGATACGAATAAAGAGTGGCATTAACAGCCAGTTGAGCAGACGCCCCAGAATAGTGCTTACTCCGTAAATTATTGTATCACCTGCTAGCTTTTTAAGTTTACTCACACCTTTAAGAGAATAAAGTTCCTTGATTTAAATTCGATTCACGACCTAAATGTTCATAGGCATGAGCTGTGGCCATACGTCCCCTTGGCGTACGTTTAATGAATCCTTCCATAATTAAAAATGGCTCATACACTTCTTCGATGGTACCAGCATCATCACCAACAGCCGTAGCGATGGTATTAACTCCTACCGGTCCGCCGTTAAACTTATCAATTAGTGTCAGCAGTATTTTATGATCCATTGTATCTAAACCATGCGTATCAATGTTTAAGGCATTTAGAGCCATTTTACTAATTGGTAAATCAATGATGCCATTACCCTTCACCTGAGCGAAATCCCTAACACGACGCAACAGCGCATTGGCAATACGTGGTGTTCCACGGCTACGTCTTGCAATTTCGTCAGCGGCATTTTCGTGAATCCTTACTTCCAGTATATCTGCTGAACGCTCAATAATGTGGGCTATTGTTTCTGCATTGTAATATTCGAGGTGACTGTTAATACCAAAACGCGCACGCAGCGGTGCAGTTAATAATCCACTACGGGTAGTGGCACCAATCAGAGTAAACGGATTAAGATCGATTTGTATGCTTCGAGCTCCGGGCCCTTTATCAATCACAATATCTATGCGGAAATCTTCCATGGCACTGTACAGATACTCTTCTACTACCGGGCTCAAACGATGAATTTCATCAATGAAAAGAACATCGTTTTCTTCTAAGCTGGTAAGTATACCAGCCAAGTCACCAGGTTTATCAAGCACAGGTCCGCTCGTTAGCTTAAAACCAACACCTAACTGATGCGCAATGATGTTGGATAAAGTTGTTTTACCTAACCCCGGAGGTCCGTGTAACAGAACATGATCAAGCGCATCACCTCTCATTTTAGCCGCCTGCACAAATATCTCAAGGTTTTCGACAATCTTATCCTGCCCCTTGAAATCGGAGAAAGAAAGTGGTCTTAATGCCCTTTCCAGTTCTTTCTCTGTATCTCCATTTCCCCTGATGTCGAAACTCATTTATAATTAGATTATATTTAATTTTTTGAGATTATCGAAAAACTCCTGCAAATCAAATGGTTTTGCCATGTACTCATCCATCCCATAGGATAAACACTTTTCGCGGTCGGCATCATAGGTATTGGCAGTTAAGCCAACAATAGGCATGTGTTCGTTACTGCACTTTTCTTTTTCACGGATAGCCACAGTCGTTTCCAATCCATCCATTATTGGCATCATCAAGTCCATCAAAATCAGATCATACTGCCCATGTTCCAATTTATCCAAGGCTTCTTTACCATGATTGGCAATATCTATTTTAAAGCCATACTTAGATAAATTGAGAAAAATGAGCTTCTGATTGAGCACATTATCTTCAACTAATAAAACAGATACAGGTTGTTCGAGTCTTTCCATTCTGGGTTAGGTTATTTTTTATAGGCCGGCTTTTTTTGAAATATCCAGCATCCTATTAATTGGTTTTACAGCCTCTATCCTGATTTCCTCATCCACGTCAATTGCAGGCCATTCATATTTTAAAGCATTATAAAGTTTTTCTAAAGAATTTAGTTTCATGTATTCGCAATCATTACAAGCACAAGTTGAATCATTAGGCGGTGCAGGAATAAATGCTTTATCCGGACTTTCTTTTTGCATCTGGTGAATAATACCCGACTCAGTTGCCACAATAAATTCATTGGCCTCACTGTTAATAGAATATTTAAGCAAAGCTGCTGTACTACCCACATAATCGGCCAGTAACAAAAGTGGTTTCTTACATTCAGGATGCGCAAGAACCAGGGCATTCGGATGTTCTTTCTTTAATTCTACTATCTTTTCAACAGAAAACTTTTCATGCACATGGCAAGCTCCATCCCACAATACCATGTCTCGACCTGAAATACTATTGAGATAATTGCCCAGATTTCTATCAGGACCGAAAATAATCTTTTCATCCTTTGGCAAACTATCCACTATATTTTTAGCATTGGTAGAGGTAACCACAATATCAGACAATGCTTTAATTTTTGCAGTGGTGTTCACATAGGTTAAAACCGTATGTCCAGGATGCTTATCAACAAAGCTTTTAAAGGCATCTGGCGGACAACTATCAGCAAGGCTACACCCGGCATTTAAATCCGGCACCAATACCAGTTTATCGGGAGACAATATTTTAGCAGTTTCCCCCATAAAGTGCACACCTGCTAAAACAATGATTTTAGCGTCTGTTTTAGCCGCTTCTTGTGCCAAGGCTAAACTATCCCCAACAAAGTCTGCGATGTCCTGTATTTCGTTCTTTTGATAGAAATGAGCCATTATAATGGCATCCTTCTCCTCCTTTAAACGAATAATCTCTTTTTTAATATCGATATTAGTTGGAACCGGTTCGTCCACATATCCACTTTTCAACCAACTATCCTTTATATTCATATTTATATAATAGAAAGAAATTTAAAAAATATAGTAATAATGATATCCTGTTAGAAAGGTTAGTATTTATTTCTAAAAATCGTTGGATGAATAGTTATCAGATTGAGAGAAACCAATACTAACGGCTTATTAACATGTTTAAAATCTGTTAATTTATTGATATTAATTAGCTTTTAGATCATATCAACAAATTGTTAATAGGCTTCAAATTTAATAATTTCTTTGGTGGATAGTGTTTAAAGCGAAGTTAAAAACGGTTCAAAAGTGAGATTAAAAAAGATTGGTTACCAACACGATTAATTCAAAAGCTTGCTTGTATTGTAATTTTTCATGTAAATAGCAATTCTATTTTTTAAAAAGTATTGAATGAGAGTTCACAAGTTCCTAACACTTATTCAGAGGTTTTTTAACATGTTTTAAAATGACTAAAGCATCATTATCTTTGTAAAAAAAAACAACATGATATTCAAAACAATAGCATTAGCAGCTGATCATGCCGGTTTTCCGGTTAAAGAAGCCATCAAGGAGTATTTAGAAAAAAACAACATTACCGTTAAAGACTATGGTACATATTCTGAAGACAGCACCGATTATGCTGATTATGCGCACCCTATGGCAACTGCCGTAGAAAACAAAGAGTATGAAATTGGTATAGCTGTGTGTGGTAGTGGTAATGGTATTAACATGACAGCTAACAAGCACCAGGGGATTCGTGCCGCTTTATGTTGGAATGTTGAAATCTCTGAAATGGCCCGTTTGCATAATGACGCCAATGTGTGCACTGTTCCAGGACGTTACGTCTCAATTGAAGAGGCTATCAACATTGTTGATAAATTTGTTAATACTGTGTTTGAAGGAGGTCGTCATCAAAAACGTATTGAAAAAATACCTGTTAAGTAATCAGCTTTGAATAACAACCATGCTTTTAAACTGGATGCTGAGCGAATAGCGCCCGATTTGCATCACCGGCAAATTATTCGCTATAATATGTCGAAGTATGATGCTGCTGTGGCTGCTGGTAAGGCGCGTTATCAAGATTTGGAACTGGCAAAATCTAATGCCGCATCAGTTAAAGAGTATGTGTTACAGAACCTTCCTGAGTTATTACTGCAGTTTGAACAAAATGCGGTTGATAACGGCGCTGAAGTAGTCTGGGCAGAGAATACTGAACAGTTAATTGAGCAGTTAATCGATTTATTGAATAATGAGCAGTGTAAAACGCTTGTTAAGAGTAAATCAATGGTAACTGAAGAAATTGAACTAAATCAGCACCTTAGTCAAGAAGGGATTGAATCTGTAGAAACCGATTTAGGAGAATTTATTGTGCAGGTGGCTGGAGAAAAACCATATCACATTGTTACTCCGGCCATGCACAAATCTAAGCAAGATATTGCCGATTTATTTCATCAGCATTTTAAAACAGATCCTAATTTATCTGCCGAACAACTGACTGGTTTTGTAAGACAATTGTTACGCCAAAAGTTTATCAATGCGGATGTTGGTATTACCGGTGCTAATTTTTTATGCGCCGCCGAAGGAGCTGTAGCTGTTACCGAAAATGAAGGCAATGCATTTTTGTCAGCTTCTTTTCCTAAGTTACATATCGTAATAACCGGTATTGAAAAAGTACTTCCTGGTATCAGCGATTTACCATTGTTTTGGCCTTTACTGGCAGCGCATGGAACGGGTCAACAATTAACGGTTTACAGCAACTTGTTTTTCGGACCTAAAAAAGATGACGAAGTAGATGGACCAGAGAGAATGGTCATCTTTTTACTGGATAACAAGCGAACGGAATTGTATCAAAATTCGACTGCCAAAGATGCTTTGAAATGTATTCGCTGTGGCGCTTGTTTGAATGCCTGCCCGGTATATAAAAATATTGGAGGCTATACATACAATACCACTTACAGTGGTCCGGTTGGTTCGGTTATTTCACCTTACTTAAATGGTTTTGAAGGCTATAATCATTTGAGTTTTGCTTCTTCATTATGTGGCAAGTGTGAAGAGGTTTGCCCTGTTAAAATTCCCCTTGCCAAGTTACTCGTATATAATCGTCAGAAGGCGCAGCCTCACCAAGGTTTATCCGAAAAGTCAGTTGGCGTGTTTTTGTATAAAATACTAAAAAACAGGCTTCTGATGAACGGTTTTGGTGGCCGTTTTAACACCTGGTTATCACGTCGGTTTGGATCTTCATTTATTGGTAAACAAAAATCATTATCACCTTTTGCTTCAAAAACATTTAATGCTCAGTGGAAAAAGCATATAAAGAGATAAAGGTTTTTTAATGATTTTATTACCTTAGCCACAAACTCAATAGAAATGTTATCAAATACATGTAAGTACGCTATTCGTGCAGTCATTTACCTGGCTGTTAATGACGAAGATGGCAAAAAAATAGGGATTAAACAGATATCAAAAGATTTGGATATTCCCACCCCATTTCTCGGAAAGATTCTACAAAGTCTGGCTAAGCAAAAGTTACTTAAAAGTACTAAAGGTCCGCATGGTGGATTTAGTATAGGCAGGGCAGCTGAGGATATTACTCTTTACGATATTGTTTCAATCATTGATGGCAGTGATGTCTTTACTAATTGCCTGATTGGTATGCATTCCTGTAAAAGTAATAACAGTGATGGCTATGCCTGCCCGGTGCATGATCAGTACAGTGCTATTCGTAAGCAGATGTATGATTTCTTTACTTCTGAAACGATTGCTAAGATTCTTAGTAATATGGAAGATAAATCGGATTATATCAAGCTTTAAACATTGGTTGCTCAAGTGGGAATAACATCCATTTCCGAAAAAAGGTGTTATTCCTTAATGATTTTACCATAAAATAAGCAGTTAATATACCGCAGCCATTGGCCAGCATGTCCCACCAGTCACCACTTCTGTAGGTTGTAGCAGAAATTTGCAGCAGTTCCATTAAACCACCATAAAGCAACGGTAGAATCAATATTTTTGAGATTTTGGTTATTGTTTGATGATGATGAATGTAATATTCAAACATAAATACAAATCCTAAGGTGAGGTACATTAAGAAATGAACAATTTTATCGAAATGTGGTATTAAACTGAGGTCATCAGGTTTAATTTTAGATGTATTGATTAAGCTTAACAGTGTAATGATGAAAATAATACTAAGTGTTTTATGGTATTTTTTAAAATAGTAAATCATCGTAGTTGGTTTGTTAATAACTTTGGTTTTAATGTTTAAAAAGTGTTGATAATCCGTTAATAAAACACTGTTTTTCAATGTTTCACGTGAAACAATCCTAGTAATGGCAGGCATTTACATACATGTTCCGTTTTGTTATACTCGTTGTTCATATTGCGATTTTTACAAAACAACGGATCAACAATTCAAAGACGAATATATTAAAGCTCTTTGTAAAGAGATAGACAATCAATCTGCTTTTTTGTTAAAAGAGCGAATTGAGACCATTTATTTTGGTGGTGGTACACCGTCTACCCTTTCTGTTTCAGAACTGAAAATTATTTTAGATCATATCAATCAATACACCTCCCTTAAAGAGGTTATTGAGCTAACACTGGAAGTTAATCCGGATGATGTGAACGAGACCTACATTAAAGGCATTGTTGAATTAGGTGTCAACCGCTTAAGCATGGGTATTCAAAGTTTTTTTGATGGTCATCTGCGACAAATGAATCGACGTCACAACGCACAACAAGCTGCTGAGGCTATTCAAATAGCCAAGGAAAATGGGATTGATAATATGAGTATTGACCTGATATACGGTCTGCCATATATGCAGTTTGATGAATGGCAAGCCAATGTGCGTATGGCTATTGAAAGCAAGGTACAACACATTTCGGCCTATCATCTTACTTTTGAAAAAGGTACTTTATATTACGATTATCTTAAAAAAGGTAAGCTAAAAGAAGTGCCCGAAGCCGCCAGTGTTAAACAATTTGACTACCTGGTGAAGGAATTGAAAAATGCAGGATTTGACCATTACGAAATTTCAAATTTTGCCTTACCAGGTTTAGAATCGAAGCACAACAGTAACTACTGGACAGGAATAAAGTATATTGGATTAGGACCATCAGCGCATTCTTTTGATGGCACCAACAGGCGCTGGAATATCAGCCATGTTCAGAAATACATTAAAGCTTTAGAAACTGATTCTGCATATTATGAAGACGAAATGCTGACTGAAGTTGACCGTTATAATGAATTAATCATGCTTGGATTAAGAACTTCAAAGGGTTTTCTGATGGAAGCGATGCAACAATTCAATACGTCCATAATTCAATTTTTTGAAGCAGAACTGACTAATCAGCTCTCTAAAAGTAATGTATTGGTTAAGAATGCGTTTTGTTGTGTGGCTGAAGATAAAAAAATGATTACCGATCGCATTATTTCAGATTTTTTTTACGTTGAAGAAGAATAAAGACTGACATAATTGTTTTAATCAAAATTTTGAAAGTGAATTATGGAAAATAAAAAAGGCATTATAGCTACATACGGTTCTATTATTCTCAATATTCTTCTGTTTGGAATTAAGTTTTGGGCAGGCATGGTTAGTTCCTCGGTAGCTATTATTGCTGATGCCTGGCATACCTTAAGTGATAGTATTTCATCTGTCGCTGTTTTAATTGGCCTTAAAGTGTCGGCCAAGCCCGCTGATAAAGAGCACCCTTATGGGCATGGACGTGCAGAGGTGCTGGCGTCCATCGTTGTAGGTATGTTGTTGGCTATTATAGGTTTTAGCTTTTTAAAAGAATCCATAGTTAAATTACAAAGCCGTAGTGAAGTAGAATATGGTATGGTGGCGATTGTAGTCACCATTGTTTCATTATTGGTGAAAGAGTTTATGGCTCAATACTCTATTCGTATTGGCCATAAAACCAAGTCAAAGTCCATGGTGGCTGATGGTTGGCATCACCGATCTGATGCTATATCATCGCTCGTTATTCTTGTGGGTATTTTTTTCGGACAATACTATTGGTGGATTGATGGCGTATTAGGTATTCTGGTATCCTTGCTTTTGTTCTATACTACCTACTCTATTTTAAAGGAAAATATCAGTCACCTGCTGGGCGAACGTATTGATGATGATTTACGTGGTGAAATAATTGCTCTGGCACCAGAAGTTGCTGATTTTGACATTCATCCGCACCATTTTTTAGTACACCAATATGGGCATCATACTGAGATGACCTTACATATTCGTTTACCGGGTGATTATAGTATTAAACGCGCTCATGATATTGCAACAGCATATGAAGTGATTATAAAAAAACGAACCAATATACAAGCCACCGTGCATATTGATTCGTTAGATGTATAATGTTTTATTTAGTAATTGAGTGATTTCCCGGTAATACCCATAAAAATATCCAGGCTGCGCAATTGGTCTTTTATCTCAAGTAATTCAGCTAGTTTAATAAAGCCTATTTTGTAACTATATTCAGGTCCTTTGTACTCTTCGGTGATGGATTCAAAATTGAATTTATCGAGCACAGATGCATCAGAATATCTTAAATACAATTCCACCTGGTGCTCTTTTGAATAATTAAAGTCCTCGGCGTATTTCATTTTCTTATACTCGTATGCATAGTTATGCGCCAGCGCTGTAATATCTGATAGTACTGCCGAGCCTGTTGGGTGCGCCCCTGCCCCTTTTCCAAACATAAACTGCTTATCGTAGGCCTTGCCTTTGATTACTACGCCATTGAATTCATCCTCAACGCTATAGATGTATTTGTCCTTACGTACAAAGCGGGGAAGGACAAATAATGTAATGTTAATACCTTCAAGCCGTTCTACCTGGCCAACCAGCTTTATTTTATAGCCTTTCTCACGGGCATACTGAATATCAAAATCAGATATATTTGATATACCATAAGTTAGAACATCATCAGGTTTAATGATGGATCCAAAGCTGTGCAGGGTAAGTATAATGAGTTTATACAAAGAGTCATAACCTTCAACATCAAAAGTAGGATCACTTTCGGCAAAACCTAATTTTTGTGCATCTTTTAGGGCTGTATCATAGGATTGATCGTGATCAAATATTTTTGAAAGAATATAATTAGAAGATCCGTTTAATATACCTGTTACGGATAAAAGAAGGTCGTTATCGTAATATTCCTCCAGACTTCTGATAACCGGTATACTTCCACAGGCTGAAGCTTCATACAGCAGTGATACGTTATTTTCTTTCTGTAACTGAATCATTTCAGCCATGTTTTCTGCCAGCATCTTTTTATTGGCCGATACAACATGTTTTCCACTCTGCAGGGCTTTTTTTACTATGCGGTAAGCCTCGTCTGCATTATCAATCAATTCAACAACCGTATTGATATTCGGATCATTCAGTATTTCGTCAGGATTATAACAGAAATAACTTTCGGGTAAAGAACGTTCTTTTTTGTTTTTAACACATATTTTAGAAATCTCAGAATCAAAGGCCGGACTTGTCTTGAGTACATCATATAGTCCCTGTCCCACTACACCAAATCCAAAAAGGCCGATGTTAAGTTTTTGTTTCATGGTTTTTGTTTTTACAAACCCTTATGGTTTGTCTGTTGGTTTTTATTTTGCCTTACAAATGTACATGAAAATAGCAACCATCCAATACATTAACTGTACCGGATGGTTGAATTTTTACAGTTGAGTAAAAGCTTTGTCTAAATCCGCTTTAATATCGTCAATGTGTTCAATACCAACTGATAATCGTAATAAACCAGGTTCTACACCAGAGGCTTTCTGTTCTTCAAGGCTCAGCTGTTCATGCGTCGTTGAACTTGGATGGATAATGAGTGATTTGGCATCACCAATGTTGGCTAAATGGCTTATGAGCGACAGGCTATTGATAAATTTATCACCTGCAGCGGCATCACCTTTAATTTTAAAGCTCATGACGCCACCAAAACCTCTTTTCAGGTATTTTTTAGCCAAAATATGATAAGGGCTGGATGCTAAGCCGGGATATTTCACATATTCAACCTGTGGGTGTTGTTCAAGCCATTCGGCAATTTGCTGGGCATTATCTACATGACGATCCACACGTAAGGATAGGGTCTCTAGTCCCTGAATGAGGAGAAAGGCATTAAAAGGACTTAACGCAGAACCATAATCGCGCAGTCCTTCAACCCTGGCTCGCGTAATAAAGGCAATATTTCCAAACTGACTTTCGGCACCAAATACTTCCCAATATTTCAGTCCATGATAACCTTCTGAAGGTTCGGTAAATGAAGGGAATTTGCCATTGCCCCAGTTAAAATTACCACCGTCAACAATAACGCCACCAATGGTGGTACCATGTCCGCCAATCCATTTAGTGGCCGATTCTACCACAATGTTAGCACCATGCTCTAAAGGACGAAACAGGTAACCGCCTGCACCAAAGGTGTTATCTACCACTAGTGGAATATCATGTTTCTTAGCTATTGCGGCTATGGCTTCAAAATCAGGAATGTTGAATTGTGGGTTACCAATTGTTTCGATGTAGATAGCTTTGGTGTTTTCATCAATGGCTGCTTCAAAATCTTGTGGATTATCGCCTTCAACAAATTTAACCTGAATGCCCAAGCGTTTAAATTGCACTTTAAACTGGTTGTAGGTACCGCCATACAGGTAAGATGTGGAAACAAAATTGTCACCTGCTTCCAGAAAATTGGTTAAAGCGATGAATTGTGCAGCCTGGCCCGATGAAACCGCTAAGGCACCTACTCCACCCTCTAATGCTGCAATGCGTTTTTCAAACACATCGGTTGTAGGATTCATTATACGGGTATAAATATTTCCAAACTCCTTAAGACCAAATAAATTAGCCGCATGCTCCGCGTCCTTAAATAAGTAGGAACTGGTTTGGTAAATGGGTACCGCTCTTGATAGTGTTGTTTCATCCACATTGTGGCCTGCATGTAGTTGCAGTGTTTCAAATCGAAAATCAGACATACTATTTAGTTTTTATGGTTAATGTTCTGTTTTAACCTCTACCTGTGCCTTACGCACCGGTCTGTACTAACTGTTTATTTGATTTTCAGATACGATGCGTTGTAACACTTAAAGTGTCATCATCATACACATCATCATATGACAAGAAGGATGAATGGCCTTTGTGGCATTCACTTTAGTAGAAGTAATATGGAATAAATTGTTATTCATCAGATGCAAATAAAGAGAATTTACTCTTAATTTCAAAAGGGAACTAATAATTGTTTGCTAAAAAATTGCACAATAAAAAGATATTCAGCCCGTTATTAATTTAGATTGATTTTAACCTTAAAAAAATGTTACCCGCAGACGCAACTTTATTATTTTTGTTGCGTCTAGAAAGTGGAATCGGGAGTTATAGTAGTATTAATTGCTAGTTTATTTAGCTAAAACCTTATAACTATGATGACTCGAAGCTTATTGACAGTGAAAGAATGGATGAGGAGTATTGATATACCTGTACGATTTTTAATATTGCAGGTTGTTATACTATCATTAGTAACACTCGCCATCGTATTCTAAAAAAACAGTAAAGCGCAATAGAAACCTATTACGCTTTACTGTTTTTTTATTTAGCAGGAGATGGTGGATAAGATTCGGGTGAAACCCATAATGATTTATTAGGTGTAGCTCCCATTATAAATTCCAAACGGCCACCATTCATTATTTCGTTATGGTAAATATATGTACGTTCAAATTCTTTACCATTTAAGCTTACTTTCTGAATATATTTATTCTCATTTGATGCATTTTGACAACTAATGGTAAAGGTTTTTTTATCATCTAATTGTATGGTGGCATTTTTCCAAAGCGGTGTTCCTATGACATAAATGCCATCAGCCGGATTGACCGGGTAAAAACCAAGTGAACTAAAAATATACCACGAAGACATTTGACCGCAATCTTCGTTACCACAGTGGCCGTTTGGCAGTGGTGCGTATTGTGTCTCCAGTATTTCCCTGATTCGTTCCTGGCTTTTCCATGGTTTTCCCAGATAGTTGTATAAATAGGCAACATGGTGACTTGGCTCATTACCATGTGCATATTGTCCTATCATGCCTGTACTGAAAATAGGCAATTCATCCTCTTCTTTTGGGTGATAGGTAAACATACTATCCAACTTTTCTTCAAAGCGATTAGGTCCACCCGTTACATCAATAAGGCCTTGAATATTATGAGGAACAAACCAAAAGTAATGCCAGGCGTTACTTTCACAAAAATGATCGGTGTAGTCTTTAGCTACGAAATCGGCTATGAATGACCCATCAGCATGTTTAGGGCGTAAAAATGATGATTCAGCGTCGTAATGATTCTGCCAGTTTGCTGCACGTTTCATAAAATACGCATAATCATCGCTTTTATTCAGTGCTTTTGCCAATTGTGCTATACACCAGTCGTCATAGGCATATTCAACTGTTTTGGATACTGACCAGTTTTCATGGTCGTAAGATACAGGAACATATCCAAGCTCTTTGTATTCTTTAATGCCATGATCATCATCCATAGCATTTGATTTACAGGCCTGATATAATAACTCACTATCAAAATCATTTAAAAGGCCCTTAAAATAGGCATCCACTATGACCGGAATTGCATGATAGCCAATCATCATATTGGTTTCGTTACCATGCATCGACCATACAGGCGTTAAACCTGTTTGCTCGTAATGGCTAAGCATGCTGCTAACAAAATCCTGTACTTTTTCGGGATGCATAATGGTGTATAAGGGATGAGCTGCTCTGAATGTGTCCCACAAAGAAAATGTATCGTATTTATCGTAGTTATTAGCCGAATGGTACTGTCCGTCTGCACCTTTATAGTTGCCGTCAACATCACTTAACAATGTAGGAGCCAGCATTGATTGATATAAGGTGGTATAGAAGTTTTTTTTCCAGGTTTCGTTGTCTGTTTCTATCTTAATTTTAGATAGTTCAGTTTCCCACCTGTCGGAAGCAGCCTGTTGATATGCTTTAAAGTTGTTGTGAGAGGCCTCTGCACTTAAACTTCTGGCAGAGCCATTATTGCTGGCAGATGAGAAGCCAAATTTCACCAATACCTTTTCATTATCGCTTGTGGGGAAACGTACAATTACCTTTGTGTTTTTCGATTGAACCGTTTTAGCATCAATTATTTCATTATCCTGAAATAATTCAGATGTAACAAATGGTTTAGAAAAAGTAGCTGTAAAGAATACCCGCTGATCACTGGCCCAACCTGTTGAAAAACGATAGCCTTCAATAGTTGAATCATCAATAACCTTGATGTAGGTATCGGTTGGTGCATCCCAGTTAAGTGAATAGCCTAAATCAATAATAAATCCCGAATTATCATCTTTTGGAAAGGTATATTGATGGATACCAGTTCGTTCGGTGGTGGTTAATTCAGCATTAATGCCATAATCCTGCAGGTAAACCTGGTAATAGCCAGGCTCGGCATGCTCATTACCATGGGAAAAGGTGCTGTAAGGACGGTTCCCATTTTCTGCCAGTGTTTTAGTGGCTTTTGAGTTGATAGGACTTAAAAGTATATCGTATAAATCGCCTGCACCAGTACCTGTCAAATGCATGTGACTAAAACCGGTTATAATGGTGTCGGGGTAGAAATAACCTGCAATGCGGTCCCATCCGCTAAGACCATGGTCCGGACTTAACTGTACCATGCCAAACGGCACTGTAGCACCCGGATAGGTATTGCCCGGTCCGTCGGTGCCCATAAACGGATTAACAAAACTGGTTAATCGTTCATTACTTGCATGTTGTTTTTGGGAGCAACTTTGTAAAATAAGGGCGGTTATGGCGGCTAAAAAAACAATACGTTTAATCATACTCATTCATCTTTAAAATTATAGAACAAAGTAAAAATGATTCAGGTGCATTTCAGGTAGTCGCAGGTTCAAATTGGTATATTTATGCGACTAATAAGTCATTTAAAGCTTGAGTAAAGGAGCTCTAAATTAGAAGTATTCTAAAGAGGACATCAGAATGTTAAAAAATCATTATTTCAATCTTATTTAAAAGTTAAAACTTAAAAAAAATCACATCTTTGAACTCGAATTGAAGCATAGAATCTATAATCGAAATAGCAGAGGCTTAACGCCTTTACACACTTTTAATTATGAATTATTCATTTTTTGATTTCCTAACCCTCATTGGTTCATTAGGATTATTCCTCTTCGGGATGAAGATGATGAGCGAAGCCTTGCAGAAAGTAGCAGGGGACCGCATGCGTAAGATTTTGTCAGCCATGACATCTAACCGCTTCCTCGGTGTTTTAACTGGTTTTCTGGTAACCGCAATTATTCAGTCATCTTCGGCTACAACCGTTATGGTGGTGAGTTTTGTTAACGCCGGATTGATGTCGCTGGTGGAATCCATTGGCGTTATTATGGGGGCAAATATTGGTACGACCATCACTGGATGGATGATTACCCTGCTTGGTTTTAAAGTGAAAATTAGTGCTTATGCGCTGCCAATGATCGGACTTGGCTTACCACTTATCTTCTCAAAAAATTCATCGCGCCGTTCATGGGGTGAATTCCTGGTTGGTTTTGCTTTATTATTCCTTGGTTTAGAATACCTGAAGGGATCTGTTCCTAATATTAAGGAAAGCCCTGAGGTATTAAGCTTTTTACAGAATTATACGCAACTTGGATTTGGCTCTACTATTATATTCCTGTTTATTGGAACAATATTAACGGTTGTTATTCAATCATCGAGTGCTACCATGGCATTAACCTTTGTAATGTGTAATCAAGGTTGGATACCCTTCCATTTGGCCGCAGCCATGGTGATGGGAGAAAACATTGGAACCACCATTACGGCTAACCTTGCAGCAGCAGTTGGAAATGTTTCGGCAAAGCGTGCCGCTCGTGTACATTTATTATTTAACCTGATGGGTGTTACCTGGATGCTGATGGTTTTCCCATGGTTTGTTGATGCCATTGATCATTTTGTATCGAAAAGTAATGGTGGTATATCACCTAGCCAATCGGCAGCGGCTGTGCCAACAGCGTTATCTATTTTCCATACCTCATTTAATGTGATTAACGTGCTGGTATTTATCTGGTTTGTTCCTGTATTCGAAAAGGTGGTGAAACGTATGATTCCTGCATCAGAATTGGAAGAGGAAGAATTCAGACTGAAGTTTATTACAACCGGTATGTTATCTACTTCTGAATTATCAATATTACAAGCTCGAAAGGAAGTACATTGGTTCGGTAAACACAGCCAGAAAATGTTTGGTTTCATTCGTAAGCTGATGGGGCAAAATAAAGACAGTAAGTTTAGTAAGCAGTTTGCCCGCATCGAGAAATACGAGGGTATTTGCGATAATATCGAGGTGGAAATTGCTAACTATCTCGCTCAGGTTAATCAGGGTAAATTAAGTGATGTTGGACGTAAACGTGTTCGTTCGATGCTGAAACTGGTTGACGATTTAGAAAGTATTGGTGATTGTAACTACAATCTGGCTAAAACTATCAACCGTATGCGCAATGCAAACGTGAAGTTTAGTGATGAGATTTTGAAGAAGCTGGAGTTGATGTTTAACCTGGTTGATGAAGCGCTTGATGTAATGGTTACCAACCTGGATGATGGTAGTGAAGATATTCACGTAACAAAAGCGAAGCAGATTGAAAACGAAATCAATAACTACCGTAATCAGCTGAAAGTTGAGCACCTTGATAACTTTAAAAATGGGGTATACACATACGAGGCGGGCATTATTTTTAATGACTTATTCTCAGAATGTGAAAAACTGGCTGACTATGCAATTAATGTAACCGAGGCATTAGCTGAAGTGAATCCGCAGTAAATAGGAACTAAGCACATATAAATAAAAAAGACCGCAAAAAAGCGGTCTTTTTTTTCTCAGAATATCAGGTGTTAGTTACTCTTTTTTTATTTCAACAATTGTTATTTCTGCCACTCCTTCGTGGCCATTACCCTCATTCAAAGTAGTTTTATAATCCTTGGCTTGGATAATGACACAATCATTAAATTGATCTTTTAAGTTTTCGGCAGAAAATAGCCAATCTTCATTGCGAGGACCACCACTCGAATATTTTAGCTGATTTTTATTGAAACCGACTATCAGTAATAGACCTTGGGGTTTCAATAAGTTCATTAACCTTTTGTAAATAAGTTGGAGTTGCTCTGATGGCAAGTGCATAAAAACACAGGCTATGTAATCAAACGTGTGTGCTTGAAATTCTAATTGTTGAACATCGCCAATATGGTAAGTAATGCTGGTGTTCTTTGATTTTGCCAGGTTTAAGGCTTTTTTACGCGCCTCTTCACTAAAATCTATGGCTGTTACGTCCCACCCTTTTGTAGCGGCGTATACTGCATTTCGGCCTTCGCCTTCGGCTGGGAGTAATAGTTTTCCAGGCGTATTATTATCAATAAACGACTTATAGGCAGAATTGGGTTCTGTGCCGTAGAAGTAATCCTTTGATTCATAGCGTTCATTCCACATTTCTTTCATATAGCCACTAATTATGAATTAAAACTGACACGGGTAGCTGGTGTGCTCCAATATCAATAACGGTAATGATGTCAGAAAGTTTATAAACGCAAAAAGGTCCGGATTAACCGAACCTTTTTTCATCTGGATTTTATCTGATTTAAGGGAAAGGGCTTAACTTTCTCGGCCTAAATATAGATAAAAATGTATTACTTCAATCTTCGAATTCAAATAAATATAACGTGTAATTAACTTATAATTAAGATTTTGCTTTTTGTAAATATTGATTATTCGAAATATACCCCTTGAAAAATACTGTGAAAGTTTGTTAAAACATATTTTCTTGTGTTATACCCCTTAAAAAATTAACCTAATTGATTAAAATGAGATAAAATACTCAAAATACCCCCCTGTTTACGTTTTTGGGTGAGATGTATTTTAAAATATCTAATTTATAAGGATTCAAAATAATGCTTACTCGGAATAGGGGAATTTAATGTCTTTTAGCATGACCTGCAGTGTGGTAATACCATTGTAAACATTTTCTTCTACGGTGTAGCACACATCAAATGGCTTGTTTGATTTAATATTATCAATTACATGTCCCATTGAAAAGGCAATACCTTGCTTGATAGCGGCAGAATGTTCCTCAATGATTTCAAGTTTAAGATGATCACGATCCTTACCAACGCACTTACTGGTACCATAATCAAATACGCGATTGGAGGCAAAAACCGGTTTCATATTGCCCGGGCCAAATGGTCTGAATTGCTTAAGTATCCTGTAAAACTTTGGTGTTATATCTTTCAGGTGCAGGTGAGCATCAATTTCTATTTGAGGAATTAATTGTTCGGGCAGTATATTGTCTTCCACATATTTTTCAAAACGCTCCTGAAAAGCAGGGATGTTCTCAATTTTAAGAGTTAACCCTGCGGCGTACATATGCCCGCCAAAATTCTCCAATAAATCGCTACATGATTCGATGGCTTTATAGAGGTCGAAACCTTCCACAGAGCGTGCACTACCTGTAGCAAAACCTTTCGATTCGGTAAGGATGACTGTTGGACGGTAAAAGGCTTCGGTTAAGCGCGATGCAACAATGCCAATCACGCCCTTATGCCAGTCTTTATTATAAAGTACAGTCGATTTCTTATCAAGTTGCTCCGGGTTTGTTGCAATAAGATCGTGGGCTTCAATAGTAATACTTCTATCCAGATCTTTACGCGTCTCGTTGCATTCATCAATATCTTTACTCATTAGGCCTGCATTACCCGAATCACGACTCACCAACAAATCAACTGCATCACTGCCGGCATCAATTCTACCAGCCGCATTAATACGCGGACCAATTTTAAAGACGATGTCGCTAATAGTGATCTCACGACCTTCCATTCCGGCTATTTTAATGATGGAACTGAGTCCGATGCCCGGATTGGAGTTCAACTTTTCTAAGCCATAATAGGCCAGTATACGGTTTTCACCAGTGATGGGTACAATGTCAGAAGCAATACTTACTGCTACTAAATCAATCAAATCGTATAACTGTGATTCTTTATAATCTTTGAATCGGCAAAATCCCTGCATCAGCTTAAAACCAACACCGCACCCCGACAGGTTTTTATCCGGATAATTACAGTCGGGTCGTTTAGGATCCAAACAGGCAGCAGCTTTTGGTAACACATCGCCAGGAGTATGGTGGTCACAAATGATGAAATCAATGCCTTTTTCTCGGGCATATTCCATTTTTTCAACTGCCTTAATACCACAATCAAGGGCGATGACCAATGTTATGCCGTTATCAGCCGCATAGTCAATACCCTTATACGATATGCCATAACCTTCTTCGTACCGGTTGGGTATGTAATAATCGATGTGATTGTAATGCAGGCTTAAAAAGGAATAAACCAGGGCTACACTGGTAGTACCATCAACGTCGTAATCGCCGTAAATAAGTATGCGTTCGCGGTTATCAAAGGCTTTCACTATTCGGTGAACTGCTTCCTCCATATCCTTCATCAGAAAAGGATTGTGCAGATCTGTCAGTTTGGGGCGAAAAAAAGCTTTAGCTTCATCATAATTAGTAACACCTCTCTGAACGAGCAGGTTTGCTAATACGCGATTAATATTCAATACCTCTGATAAGTGATTGATTGTTTCATCATCACTCTCGGGTTTTATGCTCCACCTTTTTTCCATCTCCCTATTTTGCCCATTTAAGAGCATAAATTTTTCGAAAATTTATCTTATTTCAAAAGCCTAGCTTACAATTGTTAATAAAAATTAATTGTGCATAGCACTTTAGTAAGGCTATGTTGTTTAGCTTCATTGGTTTAATTGCAGATGGAAAATATCAACTAATTTTCTTAACAATATGTCCTTTACTTCATCCATATCAATTTGGCGGCCCAATTCTTTTTCCATGGATGTTACACCTTTATCGACAAAGCCACAGGGATTTATATGGTTGAAGTACGACAAATTTGTGTTTACGTTAAGCGCAAAACCGTGCATGGATACGTAACGGCTGGCTTTAACGCCAATGGCGCAAATTTTACGCGATTGACCAGGCGTATCCGTGTCGAGCCATACACCCGTAGCTCCATCCAGTCGTTCACTTTTAATGCCGTAATGAGCCAGCGTTTCTATAATCGCCTCTTCCAGCTTATGAATGTAGCTTTTAACCTGTAAGTTGAGGGCTTCCAAATCCAATATGGGGTAGCCAACAAGCTGACCGGGTCCGTGGTAGGTGATATCTCCTCCCCGATTGATTTTGTAAAAGGTAGCATCAATCTGTTTCAGGAATTGCTCGTTAATGAGCAGGTTATTCTGCACGCCGCTTTTTCCGAGTGTATAAACATGCGGGTGTTCCACAAACAAGAGATGATTAGTGATTGCTTTCTCATCATCAGGATTATCGCGGTTATGCAGCTTTACATCCACAACTTCAGCAAATAGTTGCTCCTGATAATCCCAAACTTCCTTGTAGTCTTTTACATCGAGGTCTTCAAATACAGTTGAGCTATGATTCATTATTGTTGATTTAAAGCGTTAATGTGTTGTTCGGCGTGATACGATGAGCGCACCAGCGGTCCGCTTTCAACATATTTAAAACCCTTTTCGAGGCCCACTTGTTTATATTTTTCGAATTGTTCAGGTGTGACATATTCCGAAACTGGTAAGTGATTTTGCGTTGGTTGAAGGTATTGGCCTATGGTCATAACCGTTACCCCGGCAGCCAGTAAATCATCCATTGTTTCAAACACTTCCTCTTCAGTTTCGCCTAAGCCAAGCATAATACCCGATTTAGCCACCATGCCACCATCGGCAATGTACTTCAGCACTTTGATGCTTAAATCGTATTTGGCCTTGGTGCGAATCACAGGTGTCAATCGGCGAACCGTTTCCAGGTTATGTGAGATAACCTCGGGTTGTGCATCCATCACCTGCTGTATAAGGTGGTGCAAGCCGTTAAAATCGGGAATAAGCACTTCCATGCTTGTATTAGGGTTTAACTCCTTGGTCTTACGGATTGTGGCAGCCCATATTTCGGCACCTCCGTCCTCCAGGTCATCGCGGTCTACCGAAGTAATTACAGCATGCTTCAGTTTCATAATTTCTATTGAGCGTGCTATACGCAAAGGCTCTTTAATATCAGCCGGATCGGGTTTACCGGTTTTTACATTACAAAATTTACAGGCCCTGGTGCAGATATCTCCCAGTATCATAAACGTGGCTGTTCCGGCTGCCCAGCACTCCGCTGCATTAGGACATTTACCACTTGTACAGATGGTGTGCAACTCGTTATCGCGAATGGTGTTGTGCATCCATTTATAATCACCGGTATTAGGGAGTTGTATCTTGAGCCAGTCAGGTTTTTGTCTTAGTCTCTTTTCTCTAATCTTAACCATCTTATCACTTATTTAAGCCTTTATAATTCGGCAATATTACTTAAAAATTACGGTCTAAAAAATGAGCAATATTGGCAATTAATTGTTGAATCAGACGTGTTGATTTAGCCAATACCGTAAAAAAACAGCAGAGTTTCTACATTGTTCACCTTCTTTTTATCGGCCCAATGTGTTATACGACATATGTTGTATTGCTATTTATCATACCAGTAGTCTATCTATTTTCTATATCTTGGCACTCTTTGAGTAGCAACCTATTTAGTCAATAAAATTATTAAGGACAGATGAGAAATTTTTTAATGCTTGCCATGGTTGTGGTATTAGGCTTGTCGGCCTGCCAACACCAAAAGAAAGATGGCGCGGGTGCTTCAGATAACCCGTTTTTTAGTGCTTACACTACCCCTTACAATGTGCCTCCGTTTGAGCAAATTAAGCCAGAACATTACATGCCTGCTTTGGATAGGGCCATGGCAGAGCATAAGAAAGAGGTAGAAGCTATCATTAATAATAATAAGGCCGCTACATTTGAAAATACCATTGTGGCGCTTGATGATGCTGGTAAAATGTTATCAGAGGTGACGTCGGTATACTTCGGCTTAAAATCGGCTGATGGAACCGAAGGCATTATGGCAATTGCTACAGATGTGGCTAAAAAGTTGAGTGCACACAGCGACGATATCAGTTTAAATCCTGATTTATTCAATCGTGTTGAAGCTGTATACAATCAAAAAGAAGAGCTGAAACTGACTGGCGAACAGCAAATGTTGCTGGAGGATACCTACAAAGGATTTGTGCGCAGTGGGGTTAGCTTGGCCGATGATAAGAAAACAGAATTACGCCAGATAAATTCTCGTTTATCAGAACTGTTCAATAACTTTTCGACCAATGTATTAACAGAAACGAATAGTTTCAAGCTGGTTCTTGATAAGCAGGACGACCTGGCAGGTTTACCTGAGTCAGTGATTGCCGGAGCTGCCGAAACGGCTAAGGAAATGGGATTGGAAGGCAAATGGGTGTTCACCACTCATAAGCCAAGTATGTTGCCATTCCTGCAATATGCCGATAAGCGTGAATTGCGCGAAAAGCTTTATAAAGGCTACTACATGCGTGGTAATAATAACGACAGCCTTGATAATAAAGCGATTATTGAAGAGATTGTTAATCTGCGCGTTCAAAAAGCCAATTTGTTAGACTACGAAACTTATGCCGATTATGTGTTGGAAGAACGTATGGCCAAAACATCGGATAAAGTATATGAATTGCTGAACGAACTTTGGGACCGTGCTTTACCTGTAGCTAAAAAGGAACGTGCTGCCATGCAGGCCATTATCGATCGCGAAAAAGGTGGATTCAAACTGGCCTCGTGGGACTGGTGGTATTATGCCGAGAAAGTGCGTCAGGAAAAATATAACCTGGATGAGAATGAGGTGCGTCCTTATTTTGAACTGAACAATGTGCGCGATGGAGCATTTGCCGTGGCGACTAAGCTATGGGGCCTCACCTTTGAAGAAATTACAGGTGAATTTCCTAAACCACATGCCGATGCACAGGTGTTTAAAGTATTAGAAGCCGATGGTTCACACAAAGGCATTCTGTATATGGACTGGCATCCGCGTGCCACCAAGAAGCAAGGTGCCTGGTGTGGTGCATACCGCAAGCAAAGCCGTCGAGGTGGCGAAGAGATTCCTCCGGTAGTAACCATCGTATGTAACTTCTCGAAGCCTGTGGGTGATATGCCAGCTTTATTAAGTTTTGACGAGGCTTCAACGCTGTTTCACGAGTTTGGTCATGGCTTACACCAACTGTTTAGCGATTGTACTTACAATGGCTTGTCAGGTACTTCAGTGCCACGCGACTTTGTAGAGCTGCCTTCGCAAGTAATGGAAAACTGGGCCGGCGATCCTGAAGTAATGAAGGAATATGCCCGTCACTACAAAACTGGTGAAGTGATTCCGGATGAGCTGGTAACTAAGTTAAAAAACAGCGGTCATTTTAATCAGGGCTTTGCTACTACCGAATACCTGGCGGCTGCTTTGTTAGATATGAACTACCATACACAAAAGGAAGAGCAAAAGCTTGATGTCAACCAGTTTGAAGAAGACTACCTGAAGAGCATTGGTCTGATTCCTGAAATTATTTCGCGTTATAAGTCAACTTATTTCATGCATATTTTTGCCAGTAGCGGTTACACAGCTGGTTACTATAGCTACATTTGGTCGGGCGTATTGGATGCCGATGCATTTGAAGCCTTCAAAGAAACCAGTTTGTATGACCAGGCTACTGCCAAGTCTTTCCGTGAGAACATTCTGGAAAGAGGTGGTACTGTTGACGCCATGGAGATGTATAAAAATTTCCGTGGTCGTGAGCCAAAGATTGAAGCATTACTTCGTCAGCGAGGTTTAGAATAAGCGCTCTCATATCCAATCAATAACAACAAAAGCGGCTACTTTGTAATGGGGTAGCCGCTTTTTTTACGCCCTTTGTTTTTGTCAAAACCATGCTTTATTAACATATCTTTGCAATAACCATTACTAATCAATTTTAGAAGCATTACGATGAACGACCTTAAAACAACGAACACATTATTGTTAATTATAGTCATTCCTTTTATTTTTTACTTACTTAAAGTACTGTCTTTTATATTTATACCATTGGTATTGGCTATGTTTATCTCACTCTTATTTTTGCCAATAATGCGCTGGCTTGCCAAAAAAAGAGTGCCTAAAACTGTTAGTTTACTCTTGGTAATTATAGTGATAACAGGTGTATTCAAAGTAGGTGGTGAGCTAATTAAATTATCCAGTCAGGAGATACTATCTGCTGATAGTACTTTTTTCAAAACGGCTGAAGAAAAGTTGGTCGGTGTTATAGTTTCGGTTGAAGATTTCTTTGGCATCACACGTGTTCAAGGAGAATCAGTCTTCAGTCATTATTTTAAGAATAATAACATGCTGAGTAATATTGGCGTGACCATCGATTTCATTGGGAATGCTTTGTCTTTAACCTTAACAACCGCCTTCTTTGTCATACTGTTGCTTTCCGGAACTATGAATTTTGAGAAACTCTTGAATTCAACCTTATTCAAGGTAAGGTATTCATCTGTAAAGGCCTTTCGCCAAGTTGAGAAGGACATCATTAAGTTTGTACAAGTAAAATTTTTTATCAGTTTGCTCACAGGTATTGGTTTTAGCTTGGCCTGTGTCTTTTTCAATGTTAGTTTCCCAATTTTTTGGGGCTTGTTTGCCTTTGCCATAAACTTTGTTCAAATGATTGGCTCCATTATTTCGGTAGTGTTATTAGCCTTATTCGCCTTAGTAGAGTTGGACCAAAGTGGCACATTGCTGTTTTTTATAGTGTCTATAATTGCAGTTCAAGGCTTGATGGGGGGTGTACTTGAACCTGTTTTTATGGGTAAGACGTTCTCAGTCAATGTTATTGTTATCCTGATTATGCTAATGTTATGGGGTTATATTTGGGGCATTCCGGGTCTAATCTTATCAATTCCTTTAACTGTATTTGCTAAAATATGCTTTGACCAGTTCCCGCGTTACAAAGTTGTTTCTAACATTATAAGCGGCGATAACTCATCAGGTAAGAGGCCGTAATATCAAAAAATTATAATCATTAATATAGGTATGTGCCACGCTGCCAGTCAAATCTTCTCCTTATGCAGGTTTCATTTCATGAGTGTCAAAGAGCAAGAGGAAGTACTGTAGCATGGTGTAGTTGAGTGTTTTGGGATACATGCGGGTACTTCCTCCCAGTTAGATTTTTTTTGTTGTAATATTAGGGGGTTGCTTACAGACGGATATTAACACCCACATTATAACCTATCCACATATATTGTCCATTGCGGTTACCCTCATGTTCCCAAATGGTTGAAGGCATATCCAGAGTACCATATTTGCTGCCTACCTTCTGGTCTGTGATGTAAAAGTTAAGCGACGGACCACCAATCAGAGAAATGCGCTTGGTAATGTGGAACTGGTAGGTCAGGTTCAGCTTATTCAACAGGTTCAGCTCGTCCCAGTCGTTGTCGTAAGCAATGTGATTGGTTACGCCTTCAATGGCCAGGGCATGGCGCTTGTGTAAAGAAATGAGGGTACCTAAACCTACACCGTAGCTGTATACATCCTTTTGCCTGTATTGGCTGTAACCCATCGTATAGATATTATATAACTGTGTCTTTCCCATTTTGTAGCTCAGGTTTGCGTACATCACTTCACTGTTGGTGGCTTCAAAAGCATAGTAGCCGTTTTTGGCAATGCTGATGAAACCGAGTGCTGCCCCATCCAGGCTATCGGCAACGTTAATAAATCCCAGCTGAAAGCCCTTCATTTTATTGGCGAAGTTGATAAAACCCAGCTGGAAACCATTCATCGATTGATGTGCTGTGTTTATAAACCCAATCTGAGCACCAGTCATATCATCCACCGCCCCATTGGCCAGGCCTGATAGCATCAGGCCATTGGATGTGCCACCATTAACGTTTGCAATACCGGCTATTTGAGCCCCATTGGCATTTTCCTGCGTATAGTTGGTGATGCCTGCCAGATGCAAGCCATTGGCCGATTGAGAGGTAATATTGGCAATACCACTAATGATGGCGCCATTGCTCGAACCATTGGTGATATTTACCAGGCCACCAATCTGCACGCCACTCACATCGCCCATGTTTTGGTTGCCAATTCCACCCAATTCAAATTGTTTAACGCCGCCGTTGACGCCATACAGAATGTTGAATGAATATTTATTGGCAATGTGCATGGAGCCATGTCCATTGGTTCCTAAAGGATAGGCAAAGGATACCTGGGCGGTGGCCACCTTTTTTTCTTCCTGAGCTTTTATACCTGTTACAATCAGTAATAGTGCCACTGTCAGGGTCATAAGTTTTGTTGTCATCTGTATCATTCTTTTGTTGCTATTTTGTTTTAACAACAGGATGACAAGCATTACAAGGGGTACCCCCATTCGGTAAATGAAAAAAAGTAAATTTTATTTGAAGGGCTTGATTTAATAAGATTCTACACGTCTTTAAGTATGGATGAGTGTGTTTACGTGGTTGATAATTAAATGTGTAATAGTGTTTGATATGTCAATTTAATTGACAAAAATGTACTACATATTTGCACTATCAGTTGAAATAGCATGTTCTCGATGGTTTAAAACCTGACACTCATATGCCAGCCAATCCAGTGTTGATTCGATTGAGTACTGATGGCTTTCTCAAGAAAATAGCCGCCATAATACATCCCCGAAGGCCTGTTCAATTCGGCAGGGGGCTCGCTGCCTGTATCTTTAAACAAGGTAAAGAAGTTAAAAGCCGGACCAGTCGAAATGGTAAAGTGTTTAAATACAAGGTAATTAATTCCTAGTTGTGCACGGTATAGTGTACCCATGTATGAATTTGTTTCTGCATTGGGGTCCATTAGGGCCGCCCCATAAACGTCTATATTAAATGATGTTTTACGATTATAGTTGGTGATGTAGCCAAATCCATAGCCCGCACCGATGTAGTTATCAAAGCTCGCGTTTAAAAAACTATACAGATGATTGCCACCTGTTTTAAACGCTACATTATAGCGGAAGAGCTCGTTGGTTGAAAACTCGATGGCATGGTAGCCATATTTCACAATGTTGATTAAACCAATGGGGACACCGGTTTCAAGCGTGTCGGCAATATTAACAATACCAATTTGCACGCCGTTTAGTTTTTTGGTGTAGTTGACCAGGGCGCTTATCTGAGCGCCATTGATGTGTTCGGCTTGATTCCATACTGATGAAATCTGCAGGTTGGCTGTGTCTTTGAGGTGAAGGTTCGTCAGTCCCGATACCTGCGCGTTTATGCCTTTGGATGATGGATAGTGGTTATTGCCTTCGGTGATGTTGATAACACCCGCTGCCATTATACCGTTGTGGTGCCCTTTAACACGGTTGATAACGCCACTGGCCTGGCCACCTTCCATATTACCCAGTACAACATTGGTAATACCCGCTGCCTGAAGCCCACTCACGTGCTTACCAACGACATTACTAATGCCTCCAGCCTGAAATCCATAAACACTGTTTTGAATAAAGTTGGAGACTGCCCCAAACTCAACGCCTTCTATTTGGGCTGTATAGCCTGCAATAACATTAAATGAAGCATTATTGGTTGTTAAGCCGTTCATTAAATCGTTGGTACCCACATAGGGCAGAAGCGATACCTGCGCTCGTTGCCAGTTGAACACGTTTAGGTTGTTGGAAACGTACAGGGCTTCGTCATTCACCATAAATTTAGCCAGACCAATATCGCTTATGCCTGTTAATTGATGCTGGCCGAACAGAGTAGTAGTACTGCGCGTTTCCATCGGACTAAAGTTACTGGGCAGTATCCGTTGTTCGGGTAAGGGAATGATGCGTACTTGCTGCATCTGCCCTTTACTCACATAAATAACCGTGTCGCGAAAACCAATGTGGCTGATGCTTAAAGCCACAGGGTGCTCCTTATCCCGAAAGTTCAGTTGGTAGTAGCCATCCGTACTGGTGAAAGTAGCCTGCTGGCGGTTGGCTTCGTATACAATGGCATTTTCAAGGGGTTGGTTATCCGGTCCTACCACCTGCCCCGAAAAGCTAAATTTATCGGCTCGCTTATCAAGTGGTGCCAGAGTTCTTTGGATAATCACATGCGTGCCAACTACTTTAAAGTTGTATCTATTGCCAAGTGTGGATTTTAGTACCTTTTTCAATGGGCTTTTGTTGGCATGAATGCTTACCCGTCGATTCGCATCAAATAGCTGTGCCTCATACGAAAAATTGAAATCTAGCTGGCTCTCCAGTTCAGTTAAAACCTGTGCTAAAGGCTCATCCTGCAACTGCATTGTGACAGGCATTTCCAGATAGTTTTGACCCGTTATAACCAGAGGTATAAACCATATTAGGAGGCTGAAAAGGAATTGCTTCATTTTTGAGCTTTGTATATTCGGTAGGTCTGACCTTGTTGTTCGTAGACAATATCAAAGGTAGCGGCTATCACATCCAGCACCTCGTGTACCTCTTTATCTTTAAAAGTAGCGGTCAGGTTGGTCAGATTTATGTTGTTATCGTTACAATTTATGTGCACGTCGTAGCTTTGCTCCAGTACTTTAAAAACCTCTTGCAGGGGCTTGTTTTTAAACAGCAGGGTTCTATCTTTCCAAAAGAGTGAAGAAGGTGTCGATGTTGTACTTCTTAGGTTTTGTTGCGTATGCGAGAGGATGCCGCGCTCACCGGCTTTCAGCTCTAAACGCAAAGTATCGCCTGATGATACAACAGGGTAGAACAGTTCCACCAAGCCCGACTCCACATCTACCGTTACATTGCTTGAATTGGTGACTTTTACATTAAAACGTGTTCCCAGCACCCGGATGCCACCCATACCAGCTTTCACAATAAATGGCCGAAGGGTATCGCGTACCACATCAAAAAAGGCTTCGCCTTGCAGTTCCATATGGCGGTGCATGTCCTCAGCCTGGCTCAGGTAACTTAGTTGGCTGCCCTGGTTAAGCGTTACGATGGAGCCATCAGGCAGAGTGTCGGTTTTGCTTGTGGTGGTTTGATTGCTGACAATAAATGGTTGATGCACATCAGCTTCCTGCTTGAAGATGTTAAACAGTAAAACAATCAGCGCAATGGAGGCGGCCGCATAAATTGCCGGATTCAGAAAGCGACGTATGGTTTTCTTCTGGTCATGCTCATCAAGGCGTTTTTCAAGGGTGTTCCAGGCATTAGGCACATCAACCGGCAGTGGGGCAGGATTTAGCTCACCACTCTTTAGCCATGTAGCTTCCAATTGGTCAAACGCAGACTGGTTGGCCGGGTTATCCTCCAGCCACTTGATGACCATCAGCTGCTCATCATGCGATACCTCGCCAAGCAGAAACCTGGTTAACAGGTCGATGGTGATATGTGTTGGTTCATTCTGCATATAGTTTAAGCAATCTGACCTTGCCTTTCATTTAGCTTATTAATATGACATTTTATTAGTTCCATAACCCTATTTGCCATTGATGATTTGTTGAAAAAAGATGAGCAGTAAAGGCAAATAATCCTTGAGCTCTTCCCGCAGGTATTGCAGGGCCTTGCCCATTTGGTTTTCTATCGTTTTTTTTGATAATCCCATTTTATCGGCAATCTCCTTATAAGTCATCTCCTCATAACGACTCATGATAAATATTTTCTTGCGCTGAAGGGGCATTTGGTCAATGGCACTTCTTATTTTCTGGTCTAATTCACTAACAGTGAGTGTATCGGTGAAATCATTATCACTTTTTTCGATTTGCTCACTGTTATACTGCTTGTAGGTTTCGCGTATAGCAATGTGCTTAATCAAATTAATACAACGGTTACGCACAGCCCGGTACAAGTAGGAGCTGATGGCTGTTTTAATCTCTGTTTTGTCTCTGTTGATCCACAATTGAAAAAACACCTCCTGGCAAACTTCCTCCGAAGCCTCCTGCTCTTTCAGAAAATTAAAGGCATAGGCCACCATACGACTATAATGCATATTAAAGAGTTGCTCATAGCCGGCACGGGTTTTCCAGTCGTGCGTTATATGTGTTTGAGGTGCCAAGTGATGGTTTATATCTGAGGTAAAATTAGGGAAAATATGTTTGTATCATCCATAAGCACTGATGCTTAAAATTTTTTTTCAAAAAAACTTCAAATTATTGGTAGGGTAGTTTCCTTCTAATGCGGTATGTCAGTGTAAGAGCGTTTTAAACAGGATTCAAACGGAACGCTGACAGCTCTTCAGACTAAGAAATTAACTAATCACATAAAAAAAGAAGTTATGAAAAAGGTATTATTATCATTAGCAGTTATGGCGGCCCTGGCAGCTTGCGATAAAAACGACAGTATTATTGACGATATGCCAATGGCTGATGTGGATCTGAAATCCACTACTGAATCGGTTGTGACCACCGAAGCGGCCCTGGATGATGTGGCCGAAGCAGCCGAATTTGAAGTTGACCTGTTTACCGGTACCGATGAAGCTGCAGAAGTAGCCATGGCGGTAGAGGGAGATGCAAGTCTTAAAGCAGGTGGCGATCAAACACGCAACCGTTTCCGCGAGCGTTATAAACTGGGTGTTTGCCCCAGTATTCTGATTGAAAAGGAAGAAGGCGGCTGGCCACGCACCATCACACTCGATTACGGCGATGGCATTGAACTGGCCAATGGACGTATCATTGCGGGTGTGATTGTTATTGTGCAAACCGATTCGCGATTGGTGAATGGAGCTACCCGAACCATCACATTCCAGGATTTCAGTGTTGATGGGGTTGGTATTTCAGGAACCATTGTAAAAACCTTCCTGATTGATGAAATGAAAGTGACCATTGTACGTGACTTAACTTTCACATTGGAAGACGGAACAACCATTGACCGCTATGCTGAGTACGAACGCGTTTGGTCAGCTGGTATGGCTACACCTTTCGACCCGACTGATGATGTATTTGAAATCACGGGTAATGTTGAATGCGTGGATTCTGATGGTAACAGCTATCGTCGTGAAATCACCAACCGACTGATTAAAAAAGGTGGCTGCCGCTGGATTGTTGCAGGTGAGGTAGCTTTATACAAGAATGGTGTTCAGTTTGCCACCATAAACTACGGCGATGGCGAATGCGACAACATTGCTACCATGACCACAGCCGAAGGTTCTGAGCAGTTTGTAATAGGTAAATGGAAGCGTGAACGCCGCCAAGAACGTAATCAAAATCAAAACGGACAATAATCAATTTCCCGATTCCGTATAAAGACCGAAGAAGTAAACGTGCTTCTTCGGCTTTTTCACCACAATGATGACATTCAATATTTTCGTAGTAAATTAGCTAAGCTAAAGACCATCAATTATCACTATTTTGAAACGGGAAGATTTTAAACGATTGTTTGATGAGCAATTTGATCACTTGCGTAATTTCCTATATTACCGCTGTGGTGATGCTGAACTGGCAACCGACATTGTTCAGGATGTATTCCTTAAATTGTGGGAGAAACAATTAGATAAACGACCCGAGGAATTGGTTGGATTACTCTACAAAATGGCAAAAGATGCTTTGGTTAGTAAGTACAGACATAGCCAAACGGAGCAATCGTTCAGGGCCAGGCCACCCGACGACAGCAGCAGTCAAACACCCGAAGAGGCCGTCAGTTATGAAGAATTAAAAACAAACTATGAAAAGGCGCTTAGACGGATGCCTGAAAAACAAAGAGAGGTATTTTTGATGAGCCGCAACGACGAACTAAAGTACCATGAAATCGCCCAACGGCTCGAACTAAGTATCAAGGCCGTAGAAAAGCGGATGAAGCACGCATTACAATTTCTAAGAGAAGCACTGGCAGTACAATGAAGAACGAACAGTTACATAACGACCAATGGCGCAACGATGAAGACTTTTTAAGGTCGTTGCCAGAGCTTGAACCATCCTATTCGCGTTCAAAGCATGATGTGTGGCAAGAGCTGGAGGCAACTATGGAAGCATCGCCCAGCGAAAGAGTGCAGCCTGAAACCATGCCTGCAAAGGTCAGAACATTACGTCCGTTACTGATGACCGTGGCCGCTTTGCTGGTGGTGTTATTAGCCACAACTGCATTCTTCCGTTTGTATACCAAAACAGTGAGTGCGCCTATGGGTCAGCACCTGACCGCCCTTTTACCAGATGGTTCCAGTATTGAACTCAATGCAGGTTCAGTTGTCAAGTACCAACCTTTATGGTGGCGTTTCAATCGTGAAGTGCAGTTTGAAGGCGAAGGCTTCTTTAAGGTTCAAAAAGGTCAATCATTTGAAGTGGTTTCTTCACTTGGGCGAACCATTGTATTGGGCACAAGTTTTAATATTTATGCCCGCAAAAATGAGTATAAAGTAACCTGCTATACCGGTAAAGTGAGAGTAGTGAGTGTGCTTAGTGGCGAATCAACCGATATTACCCCTAATATGCAGGCCTATATCCAGTCAAATGGTAGCTTGGTAAGTGAGGTTGAGGAAGACGCAGCAACTAATATTTCCTGGATGAACGATATGTTCTTCTTTACCGGAACGCCTGTTCAAACTGTTTTTGAAGAAGTGGAGCGCCAGTACGGGGTACGCATCCAAACAGTGGGCCAAATGAATGACTTGTATAGTGGTAACTTCTCTCGCAACCGTTCTGCCGATGAAGTGATGAACATGATATGCCTGTCGATGGGACTAAAGCTTGAAAAAACAAGTTATGGCTATAAGGTAAGTCAATAGATAGTATACTGATAAAGGCATTTGCCGTCATTGGACATAAGTTGATTACGTGAAACGAATTATTGTTTTTTTTATATCTACTTGGATTTTATCCACCTCTGCAGTTTTTTCACAAACTATTGAGGTGGATTGCCATTCCAGGCCCCTGAATGAACTACTCATTGAATGGCGGGAGGCCTACCAGCTGCAGTTTTCCTTTAACGATGAGCAGCTTTCACACTATAAAATAACCATAAAGCAAAGCTTTAACAGTATTGACGAAGCACTCTCAGCTATTTTAAAAGGGCTGCCACTGGATTATCAAAAAAGCAGGGAGGTGTATATCATCTACCCGGTAAAGCAAACCAAGCCATTGAAAAGCTTTACGCTGGTAGGAAAAATTATTGAAGCAAAAACGGGCGAGCCATTGCCCTTTTCGCATATCAGGGCCAATGATCAGCAGACAGTGACAGACATCAAAGGCATGTTTAGTTTCAACTTTCAGGAGGATAGTGTATATGAAGTAACAGCCTCGCACTTGGGATGTTATATGCTTGATACTGTTTTGGTGGCCGGTGCGCAGCATACCATTGTATTACAACCATCGGTTTTTGGTATTAAAGAGGTAGTGATTACCAATAACATTGTGGAGAAGTCAACACAGATTGGTGAAGCATCCGGCCTTACAAGCCTGAACCACCACATTGCCAACTACCTGCCCGGAAACGGTGATAACTCGGTTTTTAATCTCTTACGTTTACAACCGGGGATTCTGGCAGCTGGCGAGCAACCCAACGATCTGATTATTTGGGGCAGCCCCGAAGGTACCAGCCGTGTTAAGTTTGATGGTTTCACCATTTGGGGGCTGAAAAATTTTAATGACAACATCAGTGCCGTAAACCCTTATGTGGCCAAAAGCATAGAGATTCAAAAAGGTGGATATGGAGTGCCCAATGATGATGTGGTGGGGGGCATTGTTAATATTGCAGGTAAGAATGGTAATTTAAATAAGCCCGGTGTTAATTTGTTCATCAATAACCAGACGCTCAATGGTATGGTTGAAGTACCGTTGTTCAGGAAATCATCTCTGATGCTGGCTTTCAGACAAACCTACTACAACATGTTTGATAAGGATGATGTCAGTTATAAAAGCAACAACAATTCTAATAGTCAGATTGACGCAATTCCTGATTATGAGTTTCGCGATTTCAACATCAAATACTCTTTACAGGGAGATAATGGCGACCTGTTATACATGAGTATGCTCTATGCTGATGATGACTTCTTGGTTAATGCCTCACAAGAGCGGGATAGAAGTAGCTGGGAGCAACAAACCCGGGAAGATAATCATCAGTTGGGTGCGACACTTTTTTATGGTAAAACACTTGCGAATGGTCTTTCATCTAATTTAAAAGTCAGTTATTCGGCCCTATATTCCCACTATTCACAGCTGCGCGAGGTGAGTAATCGTCGTAATACCTTTAAAGTAGTGAGAGCTGATGAACAGGACCAAAATGATGTGGGCGAACTGTCTGCTCAGTGGGAAAATAGATTTCAGATGGGAGAGCGAAATAGCCTGACAATGGGTCTTGATTTCGTGCATAACGATTTGGTGCTGTATGAAGATACTTTTGATACACGCTACATCGACCTCACAGAACGGGCCAACCGCCTGAGTATATATGCCCAGAATGAACTTAAGCTGGCTTCGCGCTTGTATATGACAGCGGGCCTACGCATGAATCATTCCTTTTTTCTTAACAAGTTGTATTTCGATCCGCGCCTGAGTCTGTCATTCAGGGCATCGGGTAATATTAAGCTGAATGCCTCGTGGGGACGCTATCATCAGTTTTTAGTTAAAAGCTCGGTGGAAGATGCAAGTGGTAACTATCGATACTCCTGGTCTATTGCCGATAATGATGAAGTACCCGTAATCAGTTCAACGCACTATGTGCTGGGAGGGGCTTACACACCTAAAAATTTTCTGTTCAGCATTGATACCTATTACAAAACCAATGATGGCTTAACCCGCTTTATTCGTTACCGCCAGGAGAGCTATATTTTTATTGGCGACAGCCGCTCTTATGGTATAGATTTTTATGCTAAGAAAGATTTTAAAGGACATTCGGTATGGGCCTCCTATTCATTGAGTAAAACAGAAGATCATTTTCCGTTTTATCAAAAAGACGAGTATCGAAGGGCATTTCAGGATCAGCGGCATGAAGTAAAACTGGCCGGCTTGCTTAACCTCGGGCGTTTCCACCTATCAGCCAGCTATGTATACGGTTCCGGCTTTCCTCTGTATAACAGCTATGTCGATCAAAGCTATACAGAGGCTGATTACAACCGACTGGATGCATCGCTAGTGTACAGACTCGCATCAACAAAATTTGATGGCGAAATAGGTCTATCAGTATTAAATCTAACAGATGCTGATAATATCAAATATAACCAGTTTAATCGTGTTCCATTCGATCAGCTTAATACAGTGTACATCAACCCTGAAGCCGTTCCTTTTACGCCTTTGTTATATTTGAAGCTGCATTTTTAGTAAGGCAGAATAGTTGCTGATCTGAAAGCTAAATCATGTAAATTCGGGCAGTTTATCAGTTTTATATAGGCGTTTGTTTTTATTATTAAGTATTTTTTTAGATAATTGTAACCCTTTAGTAATAATACCGTAATAAGTAGAGCTATCTTAATCAGAGTTTTATATAAACTACATTCACATACATTTATTAACTCAAACTATCAAAATCATGAAAAGAATTCTAGTAGTATTGGCAGTAGCAGCAATGGTGGTTTCATCATGTGGAATGAAAACTAATGCACAAGGTGAAGAGGCTAAAGACAAAGCAGCTGTAGAAACCACTGTTGAGGCAACAGTTGAAGCTGAAGCTGAAAAAGCTTGTTGCGAAAAAGACAGCACAGCAAAAGAGTGTACTGATGCTGAAAAGAAAGCTTGCTGTGAAAAAGATAGCACTGCTAAAGAATGCACAGATGCTGAAAAGAAAGCTTGTTGCGAAAAAGAAGGAAAAGATACAGAGGGTGAGAATACGGAAGCATAACGCTTATCAGGAAATCGTCTCATGAAAGAGAGAAAGGCTGCTCGCTACCTGGCGAACAGCCTTTTTTCTTACTCGGCAAATGTCCACTCCATGTAAATGGCACTTATAATCACTTGTTCTTTGGGGTTCAGGTCAACACCCGAAAAATTATCAGCTCTGGTAATGGCAGGTGTCATTTCTTTATCCATCATCATATCCATTGGGCGGAAAGAAGGTGTATCGGCTCCGTAATTGATATTGGCAATGCCTGTTAGCTTTACGCCTGCTGCATTGGCTATAATCTCTGCTTTTTGTTGGGCATCGGCCACAGCCAGTTCAATAGCTTTTGCTTTTAATTTCTCTTTTTGTGCTTCGCTGAAGCCAAATGCCAGGCGGTAGTTGATGTTTAAATCAGCCCGATTCAGACTCTTTAATAATGCATCCGAAAACTTTTGAGTAAAGGCGTCCTTCACTTCCAAAGAAATGTTGGCCACATAACCCGACTTAATGCGTTTATTTTGCTGCCACTCATAGGCCTCGTTAACTGATATGGCCTTGGATTTAATAAATTTTGGGTCGATACCATTCTTTTCAAAGGTGTGCTTCAGTGTTTTCAGGCTTTCCATGGCCTTGCTGAAGCATTCCTGATAAAGACTGTCCTTCACCGTCAGGTCAACTGACACAATGATTTCTTCAGGCACCTCGCTTATGCGTGCCTGCCCTTCTACTTTGATGCGATTACTGTTTTGAGCCACAAGGGTATTGGCAATAAATAGAATCATCAGGCTAATGTAGGTTGTACGTTTCATAACTATCTGTTTAAATGGTTTTATAAATTATTTGTCGCTATAAGGATGCCGCATTGGGTTTAATTCCATAAACACCCTTCTAATTTTTTTTGAAAAAATTTACTCAATCACCAAGTTACGATATTTAGGATACTTCACCGTGTATTTAAGCTGGAGTCTGGTCTGTTCAGTTGGTGCCATGCTCATCTCCCAGCTCACTTCTCCGGTATCCTTGTTTAGCAGTCCTTTGCTTAGTTCGTCTATTTTTACTTCAATCTCCTCAAGGGTCGATACAGGTATTTGGTCTAACACAATCAGGTTAATGGTCTGGTTCTTATTATTTCGTATGGTAGTCTCCCACGCTTTGCTGTCCTGCTTTTTATTGCCAATAAACTGCCTGGTAGTATAATTTTTAACTGTCTCACGCGAAACAAGCACCTGCTTATCACGGCCGAGTGATAGGTTGAGTGTATCGCTGGCATAGCGCACATCCAGCAGGGTTTTACCAATGTAAGTATCCTCAAAAAATATGTTCGCTTCTCCCTCCAGCAGGTTGTATTGTTCCCAGTCGGTAATCCGGGCTATCAGAAAGGCATCGCGATCGATCTTAGGCACGCAATAGTATTGGTAGCTGGCATCCAACTCATAGGCATCCATATCCACCGTGTAGTTTTTATTATCCGTAGGAATGGTGTAGGTCTGTTTTATCTGAAAATCAACCGTTGTTTGGTTTCTAACCTGTCTGGTAGGTAGAGCAAGGCTCGATGTACCTCTTATCTTTATACTTTTCTCTTTTTTAGGTCGCACACTTACACCTGCGGCACGTCCTTGTAAAGCCGAGCTGATATCACCTCCATAGCCTGTCACCACTACTTCGTCCAGGCCAACTGCATCAAGTGTTAGCTTAACATTGAGGTTAGCCCCGGTGATGGGCAGCGTTTTTTGCTCAAAGCCAACAAACGAATACTCCAGATAGGCCGCATTGTTGGGGATGGTAATGGAGTAGTAGCCATCCATATTGGTAACTGTGCCAATTGAAGTGCCTTTTACCACCACATTAACGCCTGGCAAGGGTTCGTTCATATCGTCCAACACCCTTCCGCTCACCTCATTCACTGCCATCTCGTAGTTGGGTGGCAGCATGTTGTAATCCAGGTAATAGGTTTTCAATTCGGGGGCCACTCCTGATGCTTTGGGGTCAGAAGATGAAAAGGTGAGCTTTACATTGTTCCAGTCCACTTTGGTATCCTGTTGTACATTGGCTTTATAGATGAGCTGCACCGGCTCGCTAATGGTTTTGGACCTGATGTCGTAGGATGGGAACCAGCCGGCATTACTCACCAGGTATGACAACTCGAAACGGGCTTTGCAAGGCGTTTTAACATCTACCTTCACCAGCACCTCTCCGCTAGGGTGTTCTTTCTGGCCCGATAGCGTTCTGATTTGGTGCTCCAGCTTGGTTAGCTCGGTTTGTAACAAATTGATTTGTTGACTGTGTTCTATCTCTTGTAGTTTTAGCTCCTTCAGGCGCTTACCATAATAGGTAGATGTTTGCTGCAGGTTGCTCAGGCTCAGTTGCTCGTTTTTTCCGCCCAGCGAACGGTTAGCTTTTAAAAACTCCAGCTCTTCAAGTGTCACCGACTGATAGGCATGTATTAACTGTAGTTGTGCATCCAATTCTTTTTTCTGAGTTTGCAGTTTTTTGATTTCATCAGAGTGTTTTAGCTGGTTCAGATAGTTCTGCTGATGATTAACGGACATTACGGTCAGGGCGCCATTGGCTTTCACTTGTATGCTTTTGGCATCGATATAGGGCGATAGGCCCGAAAAGCGAAGCAGCTGCGTGCCCTTGCTGAGTTCGATGGACTTAGTGCGGTTCACCTGTGCTCCTTTCAAAAACACAGTGACTTCATTGACTTTTGTTATAATGTCTTTTTCTGCAAGATTACTTGCCGAAAGGCTCGTCATTGTTAGCCATACAAACAGGAGGTTGAGGTATCTCATATGCTTTTCAATTATGTGAATAATCAGTTGTTGCTATCAGGATGCAGACAAAGTGATGATTCCATAAAAGCATATAAAAAAAAGTCAATCTGGTTATTGAGCCAGAATATCTTACAGTTGTTTAGATTCTTACCATTTGTTTTACCACATGGTTAATTACCTCGCTGTGTTCTTTAATGGTGCTGAATATGACAATTTTCAGATCCTTTTCTACGCGAGCCGTATGCCCGGCCGGAATATAAAACAGGTCGCCGCTGGTGATGAGCTCCTCGTTACCATTATCATAGCTGATGCGTATTGCCCCATCGAGCACAGTACCATAATGCGTGCAATGGCAATGGTTGTTTTTCAATCCATGCAAGAGTGGTCCAAAATCGGTTCCCGCCGGTATTTCATTATATGTTGCGGTCAGGTCGCCAAAGTGTTTCTGCGAACGCAATACAGTGCCATTGTCATTCATTACCACCGGGATGTTTGCTTTATTGATTTTCATAGCTGCGTTTTTAAAGTGTTAGTTGAGTCATCTGCAATAGGTAAATGTACTGGTGCAGGCACTTTTTGTCAACATAAATGAACCTGTCTGGTTAATAAAGAAGGGATTATAATTGTCAGTTAGTATCTTCAGGTTTTTGTTGAAAGATTGATATTACCAATAGCTCACAACCAAATTGAATAACACATGAAAAAGCACCTTCGACTCATCTTCAGCATCTGTTTATTATTGTTCTTAATTGCCATCGATCCTTCGTTAAAGTTATGGGATGCACCGTTTCAGGAATTAAGCTGGTTTAATATTATAAGAAAAGGATTGCTGATTGCCTGTACCACCTGGCTGCTGATTGAAGTGGTTAGCAAACTGAAGTTTTACCTGCTTAGGCGTTTTGATATTACCCAGGAAGATAACCTTAAATCGCGCAAGCTGCATACGCAGATTAACCTGCTCGAAAAGGTCATCGTCTTCCTGATTCTCCTGATTGGATTGGGTTTGATATTGATGTCAATCGATAGTATTCGTGAGATTGGGATAGGTATATTTGCTTCTGCTGGTGTGGTGGGTATCATCATTGGTTTGTCGGCGCAAAAGATTGTAGGTGCCTTGCTGGCCGGAATTCAAATTGCCATCACTCAGCCTTTCAGAGTGGATGATGCGGTGCTGGTAGAGAACGAATGGGGGTGGATTGAGGAGATCAACCTCACTTACATTGTGGTGCGCATCTGGGATAAGCGCCGCCTGGTGTTGCCCTCTACCTATTTCCTTGAAAAACCTTTTCAGAACTGGACGCGCACCACGGCCGACATCATTGGCAGCGTGTTTATCTATACCGACTATACGATTTCCTTTGATGCGCTCCGCACAGAATTAACACGACTGTTGGAAAGCACCGAACTTTGGGATAAAAAGGTGAATGTGCTGCAGGTCACCGATGCCAAACAGTCAACCCTTGAAATTCGAATTCTGGTGAGTGCCAAAAATTCCCCAACAGCCTGGGATTTGAGAGTTTTTATCCGCGAAAAAATGATTGAGTTTATACAGAGAAACTATCCACAGAGCCTGCCCAAAACCCGGGTGATGCTGGAGGGTGATAAGGCTGCTCATGTATTCACCGATACACCATCTCTTTCAGAGTAATTACTTTTCACAAGAGTAGATTAATTGCGTATTAGGCTAAAAGAGTATAAGGTTGATTAGTCTGTTAACAGAATTGTTTATCTTAATCGTCAGCAAAGAACAGAATGATTGTTAGTAAAATTTCAACGGAGAGTTAGAATTTTAAGGTTGATGCTGCTAACAGAGTTATTTTAAAGGATGAAAGTGAACAAACTAAAAACTAAGAGGACTAAACGACTGCCCTTGACTATTATACTTGGTATTGCATTAGCGGTGATTGCGCTCAACTTCAGGTCGTGCATACAAAATAGACAGGATTATAAGGCTGCAGGACCGTATGCATTTAAAAAGGAAGGTACACTCTCTTTCTTTCGTGAGGGGCTCGATAAACCGCTGGTCACTATTGATATTGAGCTGGCCAAAGATGATAATGAACGGGCTATGGGGCTGATGCACCGTTACACCATGGACGAGGAACAGGGCATGCTGTTCATCATGGAACGCCAAGAGCCACAATCCTTCTGGATGAAGAATACGCATATTTCACTCGATATTTTGTATGTCAATACGCAGTACGAAATAGTGAAGATTCATCAGCGCACAAAGCGTTTCTCAGAAGAAGGTATTCCTTCAGTTAAACCAGCCAAATATGTGGTTGAAGTAGTAGCGGGCTTTTGCGCTAAGCACCAGATTAAGGAGGGTGACCTAATTAGTTTTAAACGAATAACCTCAGATAATTAAGCTATGACTGAATTGGAACTACTGGTTGACCTACACAAGGATGACGAACGGCAGGGGCCCGGCAGTGAGGCCGAAACGCTCAGAGCAATGGCGCTGATTGAAACAGCACACAACGATGGATTGAAGATAGCCGATATTGGATGTGGCTCAGGCGCATCAACTATTGTATTGGCGCAAAATACCACAGCCGACATAACGGCAGTGGATCTCTTTCCTGAGTTTCTGGATAAGTTGAACCAGAATGCATTACAGCTTGGTTTGAGTCAGCGTATTCACACCTGGCAGCAATCCATGGAAGAGTTGTCGTTTGAGGATGAATCCTTGGATATTATCTGGTCAGAAGGAGCCATCTACAACATGGGCTTCGAGAAAGGGATTAAACAATGGCGCCGCTTTTTAAAACCCGGTGGCTACCTGGCTGTTTCTGAAATATCGTGGACCACACATTCGCGCCCCAAAGAATTAGAGGACTTCTGGATGGCTGCCTATCCGGAGATAGATACCGTGTCTGGCAAGATAAAAACCCTGGAGAAGAATGGCTATCAGCCCATCGGGCATTTTATTCTACCTGTTGCGTGCTGGATCGATCACTACTACGCACCCGTTCAAAGCCGTTTTGAGGATTTCCTGAAAAGGCACAAGCATTCTGAAGCGGCCAAAGCCATTATCAAGGCCGAAGAGGAAGAAATAGTCCTTTACAACAGGTATAAAAACTATTACAGCTATGGGTTTTATGTGGCCCGCAGGGTGGACTAACACCATTTACTATCAGGTATATTTTATTAATGAATTAATGATGCGTCAATTTTATATTTTAGCTATTCTTATCACAATTTCGGCCTCTTTGTGCGCCCAAAAAAGCATTAAACTGCAAGGGCATGTGTATGATGCTACCACTAATGAATCATTACCTTCGGCCACCATTGTGTATCCAAAGCAATCGCTGGGCACTATTAGCGATATCAATGGTCAGTATTCATTTATACTGAATGATGCGCACATTAATGACAGTATTATCATCACGTATATAGGCTATGCACCGCATCGAACAACAGTATCAGCATGCCAGTCAAATGCACATATATACCTGCTACCTGAAACGCAAAATATTAGTGAGATAACGATATCATCCGAAAAGTTTAATCTTGAGAAATTTGTTCGGTCTGTTATACGCCATTATAATGCTAGTCGCCGCGATGAACCTCATATAGCTATTGCTCATTACCACGAAACAGCCAGGAAAGCAAACCGCTATATCATGTTGATGGAAAGCATTGGCTACGCTGTGTACGCAGGTAAGGAAGCAAATGCCGCACCGCTATCTAGTTTTAAATTTTTTAATGAAAACAGTCGATGCCTGGTGAAGGATTCAGCCTGGGCTGAGTACAACAAGTACGGTGGTTCACACCTAAAACACACGGTCTCTCCTTCAGGAGGGGCCAATTTAAATGTCCTTCGGTATTTTGAGTTATACGGTATTCTTTCTGAGAAGCATTCTAAAAAGTTTAGGTATCGATTGGATTCCAGCTATTATTATAATGACAGCGAAATATATTGTATAGGTTTTAATGGCTCTGCAGGCGAAGGACAACTCCATGTATATTCATCAGATATGAAATTGTTAAAAATCGACTGTATAACTAATAAATATTGGAGTAATGCCTTTCATAAGCGAGTGAATGCCAATGTCACTATCGAATTTAACTATTTCGATTCAACACCTTTTATCGCCTCTGTTGATGCACATTTTAACAAGGATGGATTGAGCTATTCAAACCGGTATAAAACCTTAACTCAGAAGTTCAATAATTTCCAGTTAACATCGGATGAGTACTGGAGCATGAATGATTACGAGATCAATCCTTTTATCCAATATGATCCTATGGGCTGGAAATTATATAACATAGTCCATTCATTAAATCGTCAAACAATATATTCCGACTTAGGCATTGATTTTTATCCTGAGGATGAATATTTTATAAAGAACTCTGGTTACTGGTTTCATAGCCAGGAAAAAGGTAATGAAGTGGCCAGGAATAAGATTGAAGAATTAAAAACCCAATTTTAAAACGTTGAATCAAACACTGCCACCCTGCGGTATTAACTGCAAACAATGTCCAAACTTCACACGCGAAACCAATGCATGTATTGGTTTCAGGGCAGGTTGCGCTCAACGCAAGTGTAAGGGAATTTATATGTGTTGTGTCGAAAAACGTGGTCTGCAGTATTGCCATCAATGCCCAATCTATCCGTGTAGCAGGTTTAAAGGCTTTGCAGCGACCTGGCTCTATTATGGGCAGGATTTATTTTTTAATCAGTCACAAATAAAGATGTTTAAAGCTTCTTCACCACAATAATATCGCGCTTAATCGATTTATCCACCATGTGTTCAAAGCCATTGTAAGGAGCATCATTTAGCACCTTTAAGCCATGCTCTTCAAACACCTCAGCCAGGCGATTCTTGGCCAACACAAAGCTATTCCAGGCCAGCACAATGGTGCCTCCTTTTTTAATTACGGCCTTCCAGGCTGGCAGGCAAGTACGAACCAGTTCCAATGGGTTTCGCGTGCCAGTGGTACTCTTATTGGCACCGGTATTGCCGTGCGCTATTCCGTAAGGCAGGTCGCCTACAATGAGCTCAAAGCTGTTCTTTTTAAAGTATTTATCGGCATCCTGCGAATTGCCGTTGACAATGCCCAGCTGTTTTTGTTCCTCCTTGTTTTTAAAGGCCTCTTTGCTATTGGCATAATGAAACTCATGCATGTAGATGGCCTCCGATTTCTTTTTGCCATACACCATTCGCTTATCTGCTAAAAACTTGTAGCGTTCGTTTTGCAGGTATTTCTTAAAGAAGATTTGGTTCTCGTGCACCGATTTAGGCTCTATTTCAATACCAAAAGCATTGAAGCCATATACTGTTGCTTCATTAAGCGTGGTCCCCCTGCCCGAAACCGGATCGAGCAAACTGATGTTGTCATCGTAACTAAAATCACTGGCCAGTAAAGCCACGTTCACCATCATCTTGGTAAACAGTTCATTGGTTTTGCCGGCGTATTTCTGAAGGGTGCTGATCTTGCTGTCGATGTACTCGTATTTGGCCATTGGTATGGGTGCCAAACCATCATCGGCATGCAGGCCAAACTGGTTGAAGATGGCAAACACAAACGACAGGCGTGATAAAATGGCTACATCCTCAGGACTCAATTCATCATCGAGGGTGATGGTGATGTAGCGCACACCGCACACATCTTCAAAGTCAATCTTCTGACATCTCACACTTAATCGTTTGGCAGCAATGCTTAATTCGGAAACAGCCAGTTGTGCCGCTACGTTGTAATACACCCGGTTGTGGCCCGGATACTGCAGAATCAAATACTTCATCATGCTGCAAAGATACACAATAAAAAAGGCTCCTTTCAAAGCCTTTGGATTAAATTATGCCAGCAATACGAATGCCGACATATGTGGTATTTAGGAGTGTTGTTGGTTCTATCAAGTTCAAGATCAATTTTAAAATGATATAGTACACAGTTAAAAAGTAGATTTGCTGAAAATAGCAACTATTTCTTTTATGGGATTCAGTAACTGTTTAGTTTAATAGGTCTTGATTGTCAGCTATATTAAACCTGTTTAAAACCTCCTTTAATTTAATCGATTGTTCATTGATTTGATTAACCGTACTCGACATTTGCTCTGAGGCCAATGCATTTTCCTGTGTAATATGGTTGATATGCTGCAAGGTATTGGTAATTTGCTGTACACCATTGGATTGCTCGTTGCTGGCTAAGGCAATTTCTTCAACCCATCCAGCATTTTGTTTCACGTTGGGTATTAACTTAAACAAGCTTTCGGTGGTGAGAGTAGAGATTTCCAGACTGTCATGCGCCATTGCCACAATTTCACTGGCCGCCTCGCGTGTGCGTTCAGCCAGCTTTTTTACTTCCTGCGCTACCACAGCAAAACCTTTGCCCTGTTCACCGGCCCGTGATGCCTCAACAGCGGCGTTTAATGCCAGTATATTAGTTTGGTTGGCTATCTCGGTTATTATTTTCACACGGGCGCTGATGCTCTTAACCGTTTCGTAGGATTGACCGGCCTTCCCTTTTACTTTTTCCAGTTCCGTACTTGTCTCGTGGGACGCTTTAAAGGTATTTTCTGAATTAAGTGAGTTTTGTTGGGCATTGGCGTTTATTTCTTCCATAGAGGTGGCAATCTCTTCAAAGGATGAGGCTTGCAATTGTGCACCGCTGGCCATAGTTCTGGAAGTGCTGTTTAATGCCGAACTGGTTTCGTTGAGCTGCAATACTACTTCCGAAATGTTTTTCAGTAGTTGCTGCAGTGTTTCAACCATCACCACAAATGTACCCAATACGCCTGTGGCGTTATCTTTTATTTCCTGACTGATTGCTAAATCGCCCCTGGCCACCTGACTGGCGATACGAGCCACCACATAAGGCTCAGCACCCAACATTTTACGCACACTGCGCAGTATAATAATGCTGAATACCAGTACCAATGCTGCACCAATGGTGATGAAGGCGATGACCCACCAGCGGTTATTAGTTGTATTTCTGTTGAGGGCTTCCAACAGCAAGGTTTTGGATTGGTCAATGATGGGCTCCACTTGATGTACTTCCTCTCTAAGTCGTCCCAAGAGACCGCTTTTCTCATCTATTCCCAGCTCTATCTGTTTATTAACCACACTTAAAAAAGTCGATTGATAGTTATTCAAGAGAGTGGTTAGTTGCTGCCTGGTGGCAGTACCATAGTTCGAATGCTCAATGGTTTGGATGAACTGACTGATATTAGCCTCGAACTTCTGTTGGTATTTTAAGTCGTTACGCAGCAGGAAGTCTTTTTCATGACGGCGACCCATGAGCATAAACACCATCAGCTCCTTATCATCATACAAATCCAGAGAGCTTTCTACCTCATGAATGGCCTGCCGCATTTTGCCTACTAATCCATAGTCTTTAAAACCTTTGGTAAGTGTTGTGTTAATGATTTGATTGAAGATGCTGTTGTAATTGCTTAAGTGAAATTCAATGGAATCCACTTTTTCCTGCATGTGATTGGCCACAATGAAGGCATTTGATGACAATTCATTGCAGAGTTGCAATGCTTGCTGCATATTCATTTCAAATGAACTGGCATACTTATTTTCTTGTGTGATGTAAAACTTTGGATCGCTAAAAGCACGGGCCAGGAAATCCTTTTCATTGCGACGCATCTGCAGCATGAGCGATTCCAGTTCGTAGATATGGTTTTCAATGGTGTTGTTGCGTTGAATACTTCGCAGTGAATAGTGGGTGTACAGGCCAATAATACTGAAAGTAATAATGAGTAAGGTGGTTAGCAGCGCAAATCGAAAGCGCATGGTTCCTCGTTGCATGATGTTGGTTTTTGTTTTCCCTTGTGAGGCTAAAATTACCTCGCCAAAACCCCGCTCATGTAAAGTAAATGTTAAGATATTGATATGTTATTTACGCCAAAAAAAAGAGGCTACCCATTGGGCAGCCTCAGTTTGTTTGTGTATTGTAATGAATAACCTTACATGTTTAGCCTCTGTATATCACATCTGCACCAATAGTACCTTCCAGTTCTTTCAGGTAATCGGCTGATGATGCTTTTGCTAATAACTTTTTAGCTTTTGCTAAACGGCTGTCGATGTCTAAGTCAACTTTTATTTCTGCATTTTCTGGTTTAGCAGCAAACTTCTCCAGATAAGCGATTTGCTCAGTATGGAACTTCACATCCTTTTCTTGCTTCAGTTTCAAACGCTCTTTGTACCAATCGCTGTTGATAACATAGTCGCGGTCAAAGTATTTACGTAATTCAGGATCGCTTATTTCCTTGCCTTCATACTGACCGTAGGCCATAATGTGCAACAAGATTTTCAATGGAGGAACTGCCCCCTCAACACTACCTTCTTCGAAGTAGCGAAGAGCCACTTTTTGCTGAGCTTCCACAATGTTGTTGATACCGTCAACATAGTCATCCATACCTTGTAATTCAGGTTTCAGCATTTGCTCGTTAAACACTGCCAATGGCTCGTCAAACAGACGGTTCATACAGCGGAAAGCAAAGTTTTCGGTGATACGATATCCTAAGCGGCTAGCCAGTACTTTTTGTCCGTTATGGTCGAAGTCTTCCAGTTTCTCAAGAGAACCGTTCTCAATCAATAACTTCGGATCACGATCTTCAGGAACCAAACGAGCCCAGATTTCAGGAATCAGTATAGAGATATCGTGGTCGAAACGGTTTTGTCCCACATATCCAGCAGCTGAACTGAAACCTTGGTATTCAGTTAAGATGTATGACAGTAAAGCATTGTTCAAGTCGGTAGTTGGCACCAACATGTTGAAAGGCCCTTTAGTCAATGCACCTTCAGTACCTGCACCTGTTGTTGATGGTGATTTACCTGTTAAGCTACAGATAAAGTCCATAAATAATTCAGGTAACTCCTGGTAGTGAATTGGGTTATATACTGCCAACGGACGAATACCATTTGCTTTATCTGCCGGGTTATTACGACGTCCTGGTAATACGGCGTTCACTACATCAATCACTGGTTCATCTGACTTGATTTTGCGGTGTAAACGCACACCTATTTCGCCCAGGTAGTTATCAATGATGTCGTCTTTAAAGATGTTGCGTTCCAGGTAACGTGGGTTATTTGTTGGTTCTCCGTCCACAATACGAGTGTGCGAAGGCACTACGAAATAACCGTCTTTGTCGCTGTTGATTACTTTCATCAACAAGTCTTTAACCGGCTGTGTATATTTGTCAAAATTAATAGCATCTTCATACAACGCAATTGCATCCTTTTTGGTTAAAGGCTCGTAATTGGTTAGGAATGTACCATCAGTTACGATATCACGCTCAGCACCTTTATCGTATCCACGAATAATGGCCTCGTCAGGACGCTGGAACAAGTGGCTTTCGCAGTTGGTAACTACTTTGTAGCTCTTGTTTTTATATTCAGCATTCAGGTTGCTTAGCTGGCTGGCTGGTAACACAATAGATGCAGAGATATCATCTTCCATCTGAATCTTCTGGCTAGGAACAAAGTCAGAGCGCAGTTTATGCAGCAACCAGTTGCCATCTTCATTAAATCCAATACGAACATAACTAGCTGTTACCTTATTGTTTTTGTACTGAAGAGTAGTTCCTTCGCGTCCATTAATAAATTCAACCGACATGTAGTCTTTCCAGTTTCCTTTTTCACTTTCGTTGCGATACAGGCGCTTGATAAATAATACCAAAGAGCGGATGTGTGAAGGAATACTGTTTAAGAACGCATTGTATTCATCGCTGTATGAGTCAGATGGTGTCAGAAGCTTAACGGCTGAACCAAGTGTACGTTTTGGGCTCAGGAACGGACGTGACGGATTGGCATCAGGACGTACCTGCTTCCAGCGGTTAGAGAAATCGTAGTTGATAATTTCATCAGCTGCAGCAAAATCTTTCTCCAAGTCAACGATGTTAAACGTACCATATTGGATAGCATTCTGCATTGATTTAGAAATCTCTGATTTACCACCACCTGATACAGTACAAGGCTTGTGACAGAATACACCTTCAGGCTGTGTATTAACGATGCGCCACATTGGCTGTGTCGGGTGTTTAGCTAACTGGAACTTATGCCCTGAAGGGTGAATGTATATCTTTTCAGGAGATAAATGTAATGATTGCTCTTTGCCATCCTTTGTCCAGCGTACTTTGCTGTTGTCAATGTCAATATCCGCATGCTCCTGGATATATACCATTTCAGGGAACTTTTTATCCACAGCATACCCCTCAGGATATACCGTTACACGGTCACCAAGTAAAGCCATGGCTTCATCAAAAGCATATGAGTTCTTTAGCTTAGCCGAGAAAATTTCGCCAAATACGCTGTCGCTCATAATACCGCGTGGGTATGCAATGGCACCACCAGCATGCTCTTCTTCCACTAAACCAATCATGTTAGCTGAGTAGCTGATTTGCGTTTTAATTTCCTTTTTTGAGTATCCGTAATAGTTATCAGCAATTAAAGTAACAACTACACCACTATCGTCGCGACAGGTAATTTTGAATGCTCCACCGTCGTTGTATAATTCGTTTTCATCTTTCCAGCACATGCCGTCGTTGCGCTGACGTTCTGTTGCATCGTCATAGTGCGGCAGGCCAATGTCTTTCTTCTTCAACTTAATTAATTGTGGTGCAAGGATGATACAGCCAGTTGTACCGGTCCAGTGATCAATATCAAGAGCTGCATCATTTTCTGCCAGGTTGTGATCACCTGCATTGCCAAAAATATTTTCAACAAAGTCAAGGTTACTTACCAAAGAACCTGGGGCAAAGAAGCGCACTTCCATGCTTTTCTCTGCAATTACTCCTGGTACTTCAGGGCAAACAACAGGACGAAGCAGTAATGAAACCATAGTTTTGGCCTTCTCTTTCTGAGTAGAAGTGAAAGGCAGGATATTCATATCTTCAGAAGGATTCACAGCTGCTCTTAACATATGTGCAAAAGCTACTTTTGGTACTTCTTTTTTATCTAAAGGAACTGGCAAACCACCTTCAACGATGTGGAAAGTTCCTTTGGTAGTACGTTTATCTTTATCAGGGTTATTTAATATACCCTGCTTAAGGCGGTAAGAACTTACCAGGTCACTCTTAAATTCATTAGCATCAGGTGGTAAACTTACCTCACGTGCCAAACCTTTTTGGTTAAGAACGAATGTTTTATTTGGTAAGCGGTACTCTGAGTTGTCAAAGTCAACATCGCTTAAATAGCTGTTCAAAAAGTTCTGAATACGCGTATCAGCTGGCGACAGATGATCTGATAACAAACGTGATTTCTCTTTGAAACTATTAATAAGTCCTTCGGTTAAAGAAAGGAACTTAGAATTAGAGTATTTGGTGTCGGCGTCACATGCATCGTAGTATAAAGGCTGACCTATAGAAGCCAGTTGCAAGTTGATGTACTGAATCATGTCCTTGCGATCCTTTTTACTAGGTTTCTGCTTTTTTAGCATATCATCTTTCATTTTGGTACGCGTTTTAAGTTATGAATGTGCAGCAAATTTAAAAAAATACATGACCATTTAATAACAAATTAGCAGTTTTAGAATGTTAATTATTCTAAATTATTTCAATAAATAACAAAAACATAACATAATAATAAGGTTGGATTTTTTTGCTATTGCTACATGCAGATAAACTTTATAGGTATGGTTGTATTCGAGTTGTAAGTGTTAATGTGCACAAATATAATGCTATAAAGATTTTCATTGTGAATTTTTATAGTATGGATGAATCATCGAGTGTATAACTGAGTGAAATGTGGTGATGAAAAAGTATCGGTTAATCAAACCTTTTTACTTACAATTTAAAAATATAAGGAGTAAAAAATAACAATTTAAAAATCGGATAGTAATTATGGAGGAGGAACCTCTTTAAATAGAGGTTCCTTTAATGTTAATTGCCAACTTCTGAAATAAACTTAATACGCACGATTCGAACGTCTTCTTCGGAATATTGATCTTCGCCAAGTTCTTCCAAAGCGGCTTGTATATCATCTGTTTCGGCATCTTCTTTGAAATAGTAGAATATATCATCTCTGTGATCCTCATCCATCACCTGGTCGATGTAGTAGTCGATGTTGACGCGTGTGCCGGAATATACGATTGATTCTAATTCTTTAATCAGTTCGTCCATTTCCATGCCTTTGGAGGCGGCGATGTCATCTAAAGGCATTTGTCTGTCAATGCCTTGTATAATGGCAATTTTGTTTTTCGATTTGTTAGCAACGGATTTCACAACCAAGTCCATTGGGCGCTCCAGTTCGTTTTCTTCAACATGCTTGGCAATCAGTTTCACAAATTCTTTCCCAAAGCGAGATGCCTTGCCAGTTCCAACACCCGGAATATTTTGTAATTCCTCAATGGTAATGGGGTAATAGGTAGACATGGCTTCCAAGGAAGGATCCTGGAAAATAACAAATGGCGGTAAGCTGAGTTTCTTCGAGATGTCTTTTCGAAGATCTTTCAGCATATTAAATAGATTCGTATCAACAGCTGCTGTACCGCCTGTGTTGGTTTCTTCTTCCACTACATCAAAGTCGTGATCTTTGGTCATCATCACCGATTGAGGGTGCTTCAGAAATTCATGGCCAGCCTTGCTAATACGCAGCAAGCCATATGATTCAATATCTTTTATGATAAGTCCTTTGACCAATGATTGTCGTATGACAGCATTCCAGTGCTTATCATCATATTCATCACCAGATCCAAAAACATCCAGTTCGTGGTGTTTGTATGATTTAATGGCGGTGTTGGCATTGCCGGTTAATACGTTGATAATATGATCGGATTTGAAGCGCTCTTTCAGGAGTTGAACCATATTTAGCAGTTTAACAATGCTTTCTTTGGCTTCAAATTCTTCTTTTGGATTGACACAGTTATCACAGGTTTCGCAATCTTTCACTTCATATTTCTCACCAAAATAGTGCAGGAGTGTTTTCCTGCGGCAGATGGATGATTCGGCATAGGCAACTGTTTCTAATAGTAGCTGTTTGCCAATCTCTTGTTCGGCCAATGGCTTGCCTTGCATAAATTTCTCCAGCTTCTGTATGTCTTTGTAGCTGTAAAAAGCAATGCATCGACCTTCGCCACCATCGCGCCCGGCGCGACCAGTTTCCTGGTAGTAGCCTTCCAGGCTTTTGGGTATATCGTAGTGAATCACTAAACGCACATCAGGTTTGTCAATGCCCATGCCAAATGCAATAGTGGCTACAATCACATCTGTTTCTTCCATTAGAAACTGGTCCTGATTTTTTGCCCGGGTAGAAGCATCCATACCTGCATGGTAAGGCAGGGCTTTAATGCCGTTTACTACCAGTGTCTCAGCGAGTTCTTCCACCTTCTTGCGGCTGAGGCAATAAATGATGGATGATTTGCCCGTATAGTTCTTTAGGATCTTAATTATTTCCTTAGAAGTGTGCATTTTGGGGCGTACCTCGTAATAGAGATTTGGCCGGTTAAATGATGATTTAAATACCATGGCGTTGAGCATGCCAAGGTTCTTTTGAATGTCGTGCTGCACTTTTGGTGTGGCTGTTGCAGTCAGGGCAATCACAGGCGAATCACCTATTTCGCTGATTATTGGCCGTATGCGTCGGTACTCAGGCCTGAAATCGTGTCCCCACTCTGATATACAGTGAGCTTCGTCTACAGCGTAGAAAGAGATTTTAACCTGTTTTAGAAATTCAATATTTTCTTCTTTGGTAAGCGACTCGGGTGCAACGTAAAGCAGCTTGGTCTTGCCGTCCAGGATATCTTCCTTTACCTTATTGATTGCAGTTTTGGTCAATGACGAGTTTAGAAAGTGTGCAATACCATCATCCTCACTGAAATTGCGCATTGCATCCACCTGGTTTTTCATTAACGCTATAAGTGGTGAAATTACTATAGCAGTACCTTCCAGCATGAGTGCCGGTAGCTGATAGCATAGCGATTTACCACCTCCTGTTGGCATTAAAACGAACGTGTCATTCCCTTTTAAAACATTGTTGATGACCTCCTCTTGATTCCCCTTGAAGGTATCAAACCCAAAATGCTCTTTTAATGAAGCATTTAGATCTACCTGCTTTGCCATAACAAATTCCCTATTTCATTACTGCCTAGATTTTGTATTTAAGCAGTAGTTGTTATCCTCGATTATTAGCTTGCAACAAAAATAAGATAACCTTTTGATATTCCTCATTACGGAAGTAGTATATACTTTGTTCCCTTTAAGGCCGGATGATGCGTTGTGAGCTTATCCGTGATTTTGGTTGCAATGTTGAATGAAGTTAGATAATATCTTTGGTATAACCAAAAAGTTTGTGTTTAAGAATAGGTATGTTATCTTCGCATGAAGCGGGTTAAGGCAGGCTTGGTAGTGTTGCTTTAAAGATTTTTAACACTTTACTTGAGTTTGAACATCTACTTTTGCCCGCTATAAGTATTTTAATAACTAGTTGCATGTCGGAAGAAACCAATAGAGAGATGTCATTTTTGGAACACCTGGAGGTGTTGCGATGGCATATTGTCAGGGCCTTTGCCAGTGTTTTGATTTTTGCCATTCTGGCTTTTGTGTTTAAAGGCTTTGTTTTTGACACAGTTATTCTGGCACCAGCTAATCCTGAGTTTTTCACTAATGCTCTGCTTTGCCGTCTGGCTTCACTGCTAGATATGCCTTTATTGTGCATCAATCAGATACCTCTAAGTTTTCAGAATATTAATATGTCTGGGCAGTTTACAACGCATATATGGGTATCGTTTGTGGCAGGTATAGTTGTGGCATTTCCTTATATATTCTGGGAATTCTGGCGATTTGTGAAGCCTGCGTTGTATCAGAATGAGATTAGTAACTCGCGGGGAGCCATCTTTTTTGCATCTACCTTATTTACCATCGGTATTTTATTTGCTTACTATATAATATGTCCTTTATCGGTTCATTTTTTAGGAACTTATCAGGTAAGTGATAAGGTTGAGAATATTGTCAATCTGGGTTCTTATATAAGTACCATTACTTCAATTGTACTGGCAGGCGGCATTATCTTTGAGTTGCCTATTTTTATTTATTTCCTGGCAAAAGTTGGTTTGGTTACTTCCGGTTTTTTAATAAAGTACCGAAAGCACTCAATTGTTGTGGCCCTGTTATTGGCTGCTGTTATTACACCACCTGATGTTATTAGTCAGTTGCTGGTGTGTTTCCCACTGATTATATTGTACGAGTCGGGAATTATTATTGCAAAAAGACTGGAGAAGAAAAGGCGGGTCGATACACTTGTAAATGCTTAAGCTATGGAACAACAACCTTTAAAACTGCATACCGATACTTTAATCAAGAAGTATAAAAGCCGAACTGTTGTAAAAGGCGTGTCTGTGAATGTCCAACAGGGAGAGATTGTGGGATTGCTTGGGCCTAATGGTGCCGGTAAGACCACCTCATTTTATATGATGGTAGGCCTAATTACGCCCAATAGCGGTAAAATTTTTCTGAATGATGAGGAGATTACAGATGCTCCGGTATATAAACGTGCCCAAAAAGGAATTGGTTATCTCGCACAGGAGGCCAGTGTATTCCGCCAGTTGAGTGTGGAAGATAATATTAAGGCAGTGTTGCAGATGACTGACTTTCCAAAGGACTATCAAAAGGAGCGCCTGGAAGAATTGTTGGAAGAATTTAGTCTGACGCATATACGCAAGAGCCTTGGGATACAGCTTTCGGGTGGTGAGCGTCGTCGTACCGAAATAGCGCGTGCCTTGGCCATCAATCCTAAGTTTATTCTTCTCGATGAGCCTTTTGCTGGTGTTGATCCGATTGCGGTGCGCGATATTCAGGAGATTGTAGCCAAGCTGAAGTTTAAAAATATTGGGATATTGATAACCGACCATAACGTGCACGAAACACTGGCTATTTGTGACCGTGCCTACCTGCTGTTTGAGGGTAAGATACTGAAAGCCGGTACGGCAGAAGAACTGGCTTTGGATGAAGATGTGAAGCGCCTGTATTTGGGTGATGATTTTGAGCTGCGTCGCCGGGAATTTCAGCCTGAAAAATAATTTGAAAAAAAATTTGGAGGCAAAGAAAAAGCAATTATCTTTGCACCGCGAAACTAAGAAATGCGGATGTGGCGTAATTGGTAGCCGCGCTAGACTTAGGATCTAGTGCCTTCGGGCGTGGGGGTTCGAGTCCCTTCATCCGCACACAAACCGCCTCACTTACGATTTAATTCGGTGGTGAGGCGGTTTTTTAAGTTTGTACAAATTGTGAAATTAAAATAGATTCCATCCCTCAATTGGTTTCGAGTAAACAATAGAGGAACGGTTCACTTTAAATCTTTAGGAAATGAATATTTCAAAGGAAAACATTGATGCATTAAACGCGGTTATCAAATTAACTGTTGAGAAAGAGGACTACGCAGGCCGAGTGGATGATGTTCTTAAAGACTACCGTAAGCGTGTTAACATGCCGGGTTTCCGTGCTGGTAAAGTGCCAATGGGTGTTGTTAAGAAAATGTACGGAAAAGCTGTTATTGCTGATGAAGTGAACAAGCTGGTTTCTGAAAAAATTCACAACTTCATTGTTGAGGAAAAGCTTGACCTGTTAGGCGAACCACTTCCATCAGAATCGCAGGAAGTAATTGATTTTGATACTGCCGAGAAGTTTGATTTTGCTTTTGATGTGGCATTGGCCCCTGAGGTGGATGTTAACTTAAGTAAGCGTATCAAATTACCAATTTACAAGGTAGCTATCTCTGATGAGATGTTTAATCAGCAAAAAGACTCTATCACTGGTCGTTTTGGAAAATCAGAAGTAATTGATTCAGTTACTGAGAAAGCTTTAGTTAAAGGTAACTTTGCTCAGCTGGAAAATGGCGAAGTAAAAGAAGACGGTATTGCACCTGAAGATGTGGTATTGTCTATGGCCATCATCAAAGATGAAGATGAGAAGAAGAAGTTAATGGGTGCTAAGGCAGGTGATGTAATTGTATTTGATCCTAAGAAAGCATTCCCTAACGATAGCGAAATATCGCACATGTTGAAAATCACTAAAGAAGAAGCGGAAGCTTTGACTGGTGATTTCCAATATACCATCACTGAAGTAACAGAATTTGTAAACGCAGAGATAAACCAGGAGCTGTTTGATAAAGCTTTCGGCGAAGGCGTTGTTAACTCTGAAGAGGAATTTGAAGCACGTATCAAGGAGGATATCTCAAAGAACCTTGAAATGGAAACGGAATACCGTTTCTCTATCGATGCTAAAGAAAAACTGATGGGTAAAGTAGATGTTGAGTTCCCAGAGGCTTTCCTTAAGCGTTGGTTATTGGCTACCAACCGTGAAAACGAGAAGTTGGATGAGGCAACACTGGAAGCTGAAATGCCACGTTTTCTTGAAGACCTTAAATGGCAGTTGATTCGTAACAACATCATCAAAAACAACGAAATTAAAGTTGAAGAGGCTGATGTGATTGAATACGCTAAGAAAGCGGCTAAGATGCAGTTTATGCAGTATGGCTTAACAAGTGTACCTGATGAGCACCTTGAAAACTACGCTCAGGAGATGCTGAAGCAGGATGAGCAGCGTCGTCAGATGGCTGAAGGAGCTATGCAGGAAAATGTGATTGCTTTCATTAAGGAAGCCGTTAAGGTTGAGGAGAAAGAAATTTCACGTGACGACTTTAACAAATTATTTGAAAAGTAATAGCAGGTAATTACCAGCCTGTTTATAAGATATTGAGGGTGTCCAAAATTGAGACATCCTCTTTTTTGTGTTTTAAAATAGATTTGCTTTTGCATTATTGCTATGCTGCTATGAAGTTGTGCACGGGCT
>NZ_JAGTAR010000028.1 GCF_018156225.1 Carboxylicivirga sediminis | reverse complement strand
GTCAGGGGGGCAGTTTTTCCGATTAGTGCCTGCTAAATTAGAATTTATTTTGGGATGCACATACTTATGTTGATAAAAGATGGGGTGGAGTTGATGAGTGGGAGGTAGTTGGTGGTTAGTAGTTATTAGCCAGTAGTTAGTAGTCAGGGGTCAGTAGTGAGGCAGAAGGCAGAAGAGTTTTAGTTAAAAGTGGATAGTGAGAAGTGAGAAGTGAGAAGTGAGAAGTCAGTAGCCAGTGGTGAGGCAGAAGAGTATAGATTAGAGTGAAGAGTGAAGAGTGAAAAGTGAGAGGCAGAAGGTAGAGTTGTGGGTTTGGGGTTTAGGGTTCTGGGGTTACTGGTTTTGGGTGTTTTTGGGGGCAGAAGAGTGGTGAGTAGTGAGAATGGGTGGAGTGCTTATTCACCCGCTTGATTGGGGTTTATCCCCTCTTGGGCGGTTTGCCTTCCCTCGGGAGCAGTTTATCCGGCCTCTTGAGGCCGATATTTGGCCAATGGGCGGCCTAATCAGGCCTGTTATTTGGCTTATTGAGCCTCTTGAAGATAAAAACCGGGGCAATGGGATGCTAAAGCCAGCCTGTTGTGCAGTATATTGAGCCGATGGAGATAAGGAATCGTCCCTTTGGACGGGTTATTTGGCCGGTTGGCATATAAAATGCCCCGATGGACTTGTGTTGAAGGCCTCGGGGCTAATAAAATAAAGGGTTTGGCGCTAAATACAATCAATAACTGTATTAACCCTTATAGTTGTTGTAGTACTTTTCACGTCTGTCTTCATTTTTCCAGAAAACATAACGTCCGTATTCCCGCACTTTGCTCACCCGTTCCAATAAGAGGGTATAGGCTTTATCGCGCATCAGTTTGGTGCGGCTGCTTTCGTCAGCCGAGCCATTGGCCTGGGCCAGTAGTTCCGATAGGTGATGCGAAAGAGTGCGTGCCTCTTGCAGGCGTGTGGCCTCAATTTTAATCTCAGTCAGTGGAGCAGGATTTTTCTCGCCTAATACAGCCAGCTCTAACAGGTCTTGTATCATATCAATCCGTCCGTTACCTTCGTTAATGCGCATTACCTTGGCTAGCACATCGGCATGGTTGCGGTAGGCAAATTTAAAATGATGCAAGAGTTCGTCGCGCTCGTCAAAAGCCGCCGGCGCAACTGCCAGCCATTCTTTCTGTGCTTCCTGGCGGGCACGGTATTCACTCATCCACTCGGCCTGGCAGTGTCGTAAGGCTCCTGCCAATGGGGTTAATTCGTCAATGCTGCTTTCGGTAAGACCTGCAGCCACAAGGGCTTCTTTGTCTTTGGTGGCTTCCACAGCCAGGGTTTCGGCACCTGCGACAAATTCATCTACAGGTTGGTTGGGCAGTTTAACCGCTTTATTGGGCACTGCTTCAATGGGTTCTTTCCATGCGTTAAAATCTTCGTTGTAACTCATGTTTAAACTATTTTTAATCCTATATTGCAAGCTCCGCCGGCCTCCTCTTCCAAAGCGTGACGCCAATCTTGCCAGGTTGATGACCAGCCGGCGGTTTACTTCGCAACATTTGTCATAAAAATAGCTTTCTTAAATAATTAGTTAACATTAGATGTGGAATAGTTTGTTTAATTACCTCCAGTATTTGATGAATGATTTTATATTTATGATGAATGAAATATTTCGTTGAGTATTGTCTGTCGGCATCTATGTATTTGAATGAGTGGGGGAGTGGTGGTTCGTTTTAAGCGTAGGAGAGTTGTTGCTGTTATTCATAAGAGTTAGTAAATATACTGGCGTTTTGCTCCAGACTTGTTGATGCTACTTACATTGCTGGCGTGTTCTAATTTTGTTTTAAACTGATAGTATGGGCTCTTCTGAATGTACCTCATGGAAACAGCTAAATTCATCACTCTTTTGAGGTGTTTGTGGTCATTGCAGGCTGTATTCTGGTGGACGCCATATACGGCCTTCAAATGCATGTCAAATTGGTTAAGGAAATTGTCGTCAACAGCTGTTATTGGAATATCTTTTTTCGAAGCTAGTGAAAATAAAAAAAGCGCTTAAAACATTCGTTTAAGCGCTTTTGGTACTGGATGAATCCAGTGTGGTACCCGAGGCGGGACTTTTGGTATGCCCGCAACGCTTATATTTTCAGTAAGTTATGGCTGTCAAAATAAAGTGGTCGTCAAATGGTCACTTTTGATATAATTGACTACAAACAAAGTTAACTTAAATAGCTCATAGATAAAAGTTTCAAATTCAAAATAGATCCTCTAACAAATAGTTTATTCCCGACCAAGGTGAAAATACCAGATTTTGTATGTTTGGGAAAAAGAAAAGCATGTATTTGGATAAGTATATAAACGAGATCAGTAGCTTGTGTCGGGAACATAAGGTTAAGACCTTATATGCTTTTGATTCCGTATTGATAGACCAGTTTATTGCTGATAGTGACATTGATTAGGTTATCGATATTAATTCCAATGATCTGCTAGATTACGCAGAAAACTACTTTGACTTTAAGTTGCAAGAGCTGATTCGAAAGCCAATCGACTTGCTTGAGGAGAATGACATTCGGAACTCACGTTTGAAGAGTAATATTGAAAGCTCAAAAAATTAAAATTTATGAGGCCTGAAATATTAACTTAGTTGGAGGATATTAAGCGTTCTGTTGATGAAATTTTTGATTTCTACCTGAAAAGCGTGACTACCTTGAATTTGAGAATTGTTTAAAAACAAGAAAAGCGGTAGATTGCAACCTTGAGCTTATTGGAGAAGCATTAAATCGAATTTTAAAAAGTTGAGCCTGAATTTCCGATTTCAGATTCAAGAAAGATTATAGATACGAGAAACAGAACCATTCATGGATATGATAGAGTATCTGCAGATATCATTTGGGTAACTGTAAATAAGTACCTTCCTGTTTTAGAGTCAGAAGTTGACCATCTTTTACAAGAGAATTTTTAAGAGCATTTTCTATTCATCTGCCAATAGACAGAGCTCCCTCACAGAAGAAAATCAACAGGGCGAATGCCATGTTGTAATTGTCTCTTTATATTGTTTCTGCCGTATAGTGTATCGCTCCTCCGAAAGAATTTAAAATAGCACTTTCGCTCACTTCAAGGGCGACATGTTTGGATGGCGTTCATTTACCCTTGCGGGAGAAGAAAGGGTTATTAATTTTTGAAGGAGGAGGGAGAAACGGGAGGTAGAATGAAACTTGATAGTTTTTTACCCTCTTTTTTATAGACGATAATCTTCATCTTACTACGATAGTTTTTTGAAAAATGACGTTCAAATTAAGAAAATCATACTATCTGAATTGATTTTGACTGTTTTACTAATTGTTTAGTAATTAGTGTGTAGGAATTTAATGAGGCAGAAATAACACTCATAAACTACCCGTATGAAACTCAAAGAATTATTTAAAAGCCATGCCTTTTTATACATGCTTCAGCAAAGGTGTGACCGGTCGTGGTTTGACGCAAAAGAGTTCGGCATAAACGCGCCAAAATCAATCAAAGACATTTTCTTTCCCATCGCACAGACCCGACAGCAGAAAGCTTGGTATTATTGCGTGCCGCAAAATTACAAGCCCTTTGCTCTGTCCGCTCAAAATCTCTTTGAATTGATTTCTCTTCCCGTCGCACGAGGCCTTTTATTCCGCTTCCTTTTGCCAAACCATGACCTTTTAAATATGGGTGGCTTACGCATGTAAAAAGGCCCCAATATATGCACTATCAGATAAAGAAAAGGAGGTTTTGAAATATCTCTTACGAAGTGGATGCAAGATGTGTTTTTAGGTACCTAAAAACGGGAGGACTTGCCCGGTGGGACTGAAATGAATAAGAGCAGAAAATTACGTACTACCTTAATCATTGCAAAAAGAAAATACACCAAGCAGCGTCGTACTATATTAATTAAGAAATACTTGACAAAATATGCATCAACCTGAACAAGTGGTACACAAGCTCCATGTCTATAATGCCTATATACTGACTGAGAATTATGAGCAAACCTACATGGCGTGTTTTGAGCTTCAACTGATATGTGTCAGAAGTATACAATGAGGTACTTTTAAAAATGGATGAGCGGGCTAAAGTTCAAGAAACTATTTATTTCAAGTGTTGTTCGTGATAACAGTTTCCTTTTGTTTCTATTTGATCCCTGAAAATAAAAGCTTTATAGATAGTGACCTTCAATTAAGATACCTTAAGCAATCAACAATATTAATATGGAGGTATCCGGTCGCTGGATACTGTTTTTAATGTTTATCGTAATGCGGAGACGATAAGAAAAATAAGAAAGACAGCTAATATTAGCTCGACTTATCAAGGAAATGCATTAATTGGTAGACCAGTTTTGTGGAAAATTAAAATTCATTCTAAATAAGAAACTGGATTTCAATCATAGTGTAGGATTTAGGCATGTTATTAGAACTTTATGTGACTTTAAGAACTTAAAAAATAGATGTTGAAATTTGCACATTAAAAGGATGTTGTTTAAATTGGTCGACCAATTAGATGGTGAGGCAGTAATTTGGAGCTCCAAATTTACCCTTTAATCAACCATTGGATTGTTAAGAGCCTAAGTTTTATGAATAGAATTACTGAAATGAAAATGGTTAATCCTTGGAGATTGACAACTTGCTTAGCTAGCACGCATGTATGGTTGCTAGTGGTGGGATTTTTCTTTTTTATTAATGCAGGTGCCACCAACTACCTGGTTAACTCGGCGTCTGAATTAAATAATATAACTTCTCAATTATTACCTGGTGATACCGTCAAACTTTCGGCCGGAACGTGGCAAAACGAGGAATTACTTTTTACAGGTCAAGGCACCAAGGCAAGTCCTATTGTACTTACTACAGATATAAAAGGGCAAACGCTTCTTACCGGTGCTTCTCAGTTGGTTATTTTTGGCGAGTATCTTATCGTTGATGGGCTGCGTTTCGAAAATGGCTACAGAGAGGACGATGCAGTCATCGAATTTCGAAAAAGTTCATCGGAATTATCTAATAATTGCCGGTTGACCAATACAACAATTATCAATTATAATCCCTCGGATAAAGATACAGATTATAAATGGGTGTCGGTTTATGGTGGATATAATCGCGTTGATCACTGCCATTTCGAGGGTAAAGCACATTCCGGAACTACTTTAGTGGTTTGGATTACTGATGAGCCGAATTATACACAAATCGACCACAATTACTTTGGTGCCCGTCCGGCATTGGGATACAACGGAGGTGAAACCATTCGCATAGGAACCAGCACAAACAGTATGAAAGAGTCACGCGCTGTAGTGGAATATAACCTTTTTGAAGCGTGCGACGGTGAAATCGAGATCATTTCCAATAAATCATGTTTTAATACCTATCGATACAATACTTTCCGCAATAATGATGGCTGTTTAACACTTCGTCATGGGAACGATTGTGAGGTGTATGGTAATTACTTTATAGGTGGGGATAAATCATCTGGTGGTGTACGGATTATTGGTGAACGTCATAAAGTATACAATAACTATTTTGAGAATCTACAAGGAGATGACTACCGTTCAGTGATTTGTTTAATGAATGGCGTGCCTAATTCGCCATTGAACCGATATTTCCGAGTGAAAAATGCCGTTGTGGCGTTTAATACCATCGTTAACTGTAAAATGCCATTAGCTATTGGAGCTGGTAAAGATGATGAAAAAACTTTAGCACCAATAGATTGCATTATAGCCAATAATGTGATGGATAAGACAACGGGCGATGCTAACATAACTCTGGAAGATGAGCCGGTTGATATGCTATGGGAAGGAAATGTTGTGAATGCAAACGCAAACGATGAACCTGTCAGTTCAGGTGTTAACTATCAGGATCCATTGCTAGAGTATCAGGCCAATATGTGGCGTCCCGCTTCAGTAAGCCCGCTATTGAATAATGCCAGCGGGCAGTATGAATGCGTTACACTTGATATTGAGCAGGAAGAGCGTTCTGCCAGTAAAACAATCGGCTGCGATAATGGCAATATTTATGCAGGCTGGCAGCCATTAAGCCAGGATGAGGTTGGGCCATATTCTTCAGAATCAGAAGAAGAAACCGGTATTGCGGCTTTTGAGCAAGTAGATGATATGGTCGATGTGCAGCGAGTAAAAGGACGGTATTGGTTTCGGATTAATAATCACCAGTATTTGCCTGTGTCATATCTGATTAGCGATATGAATGGCAAGCTGCTTAAGCAAGGGCTTTTACAAAATGAAATAAGTTTTTTGGCGAATGGCATGGGGCTGTACCTGGCCGTGTTTCAGTCGAGTGGCAGATATATTCAGTCGCACAAATTGCTAACTGCCAACTTTAATTAGTAACACTTTAAACCATTTTGAATCAATAATAATAAATCTAGAGTTATGAAAAAAAACACAAGAAAATGGTTACAACGTTCAACACTGCTTCTGATGGCCGGAGCAATGGCAGGCTTATTTTCGGCCTGCGGTGATGATGTAACTTATTTGTACAAAGAAAACAACTCGCCCGATGCACAGTTTAGTGTAGAAGCCAGTGTTTATGATGTTGAGATTGCGAATGCAACAACATCAGCAACAAAATTTAGCTGGGACTTTGGCGATGGTGCTACAAGCACAGAAGAGGCTCCGGGAACACACACCTATGCTTCGGATGGTGTTTACACCATTACACTTACAGCTGAAGACAATAATGGTTTGGTTTCAGAGCAAGCGGTTGAGGTAAGCATTCCGTACTTAAGTTTTAATGTCACAGATGTTACCTGGGGAACCGTAACATTTAATAATAATGATGTAAATGCCAGCTCATGGTTGTGGGATTTTGGTGATGGTAACACCAGTACTGAAGAAAATCCCGTGCATGAATATGCATTCGAAGGTAAATACACCGTTAGTTGTGTAGCAACTGCAGGCTCTACCACCAATACCTATATTGAAGAAGTTGAAACGGAAGGAGCGGCTTTCCAGAATCCACTATTCGATGGCGACAGAGGCCTTTGGAGCATCGATGGATCAAGCACTTACTCAGGTAGTGGTTCGCCCACTCCAATTTCAGGAACAGGTGCCAAATATGGTAAAGACACACAATACTTGTATCAAACTGTGAAAGTATTCCCTAATCAGATGTACCGAGTTTCCTTTTATGCAGCTATCGACGATAAGGGTATTGAAGGTTATTCAGCTCCACTTGCCATTTATGCAGGCGAAGGAACAACTGGTGCTAAACTAATTGATGCCAACCTGGCAGAAGAGGTTAATAGCAATACATATACTGCTCGTTCATTTGACTTTACAAGCGACGACAGTGGTTTTATAACGTTTCATGCTACTTATGGTGACGTAACGGTGCGTATATGTACGATTGATATATCACCGATTCAGTAAAGTTAATAAATCACCTAAATTCTATTGTATAAACTGGTTGTGTGAGCAATGGATTTTGAGTAGATTTGGTTGACCAGTTATTGGAACGGCAGATTTTAAAAAGAACAAACAATGGAATTACTAGAAAATTTCAAAGCAATAGAAGTAGAAACACCAGTTGATAAGATAATTCGACAGATAAGAGGGTTGATTGTAGCCGGGTATTTAAAGCCGGGTGATAAATTACCGTCTGAACGAAAGCTATCCGAAAAATTGGGTGTTGGAAGAACTTACATACGCGATGCCATCAAAAAATTAGAATTTTTGGGTATCCTCAATACACTCCCTCAGAGTGGGGTGGTGATTAATGGGGTAGATATTTCAGCCATGGAAGGTTTGCTCTCAAACGTTATGAAAATTGAGAAGCCTGATTTCTTTTCATTGGTGGAAACGAGGGTAATGATGGAGAAATTTTCGGTGCAGCAGGCTGCCATGCGTCGTACCAATGAAGATCTTGAAAAGCTAAATTATGCCTTAGAAGCATATGAGAAAAAAGTTAAGCAAGGAGTTCCTGCTGAAAATGAAGATTTTACATTTCATTTAAAAATAGCCGAAGCGGGCCATAATTCGGTTATTAAAACAATGATGTTAATTATTCTGCCCGATATCCTGAGTATTTATCGACGGGAAAATGTTTGTGATGATTCTAAATTTGAGAAAACCATTAAAGAGCATCACATGATTATGGAAGCGATTAAAAATCAGGATGCAGCCGCAGCCGATCTTAATATGTCAGCGCATTTAAAAGATGTACTTAATTTCAGTAAATCCAAACTATAAAAAAGATAACAATGCTATCAGACTCTGGATAAAAAAAATAGTGCGCTTGCACGCACTATTAACACCAATACAATTTCTTGGAAGATGCTCGTGTTCAGCCTAATAACGTGGAAATTAAAGGTTGTTTAGAGCCCGTATTGTGTTTATGCAAAGCTAATAAAAAATCTATTTTTTCTAATAGTCGATAAGAATCGTAACTTGTAATGTGTTGAAAGTGCGCCCTTTATCGATGAAAAAAATCTAACGATGAAAAGGAAAATCCTATTGTCAATAATAATGGTTGCGGGTTTTTGTACCCAGTTGCTGGCTCAGGTAGCCGTAACAGGTAAGGTCACCGATGCAGCTGATGGCTTGCCAATTATTGGCGCCAACATTATAGAAAAAGGTACCTCTAATGGTACTATCACCGATGTTAACGGTGAGTACAGCCTTACTGTAGCTGATGAAAACAGTGTGTTAATATTTTCATTTATCGGCTACTCTAACCTCGAGATAGCTGTTGGTTCACAAACCACAATAAATGCCGTTATAAAAACTGATGCGGCAGATTTAGATGAAGTGGTAGTAGTTGGTTATGGTGTGCAAAAGAAAAGTCACCTGACCGGGGCGATTGCCAAAGTTAAAAACGAAGGATTAGACCAGATTGCTGTATCTCAAGCCAGTGAGGCTTTAGTTGGTAAGGTTTCAGGAGTATCCATCCAAACCACGGATGGAACAGCAGGTAGTGAGCCAACTATTCGTGTGCGTGGCGTTGGTTCTATTTCTGCTGATGCCAGTCCGCTTATCGTTGTTGATGGTGTCGTAGCCGACTTCTCAGAAGTGAACATGAACGATGTTGAGTCCATTGAAGTGTTGAAAGATGCTGCTTCAGCAGCCATCTATGGTTCTCGTGGTGGTAATGGTGTCATAATGATTACAACCAAGTCGGGTAAAGAAGGTAAGACCGTATTTTCGGTGAATTCATATGCCGGTATTCGTTACACACCTAAATTCGAAGATACCTTCGCCACGGTGTCGGAATGGAATGAGGTAGTGAAAGCCAACAATGGCGGCGAGTTAACTGACCGCATGAAATACATTAATGAGTTAGGGACTGAAACCGATTGGCGAGATGTGATGTTTGACGGTGGAATGGTGCAGAACTATTCATTAAGTGCACGAGGAGGTAATGAGAACGTAAAATATTATATATCGGGTGGTTACCTGGATGACGAAGGGGTGTTGTTGACAGATGAATTCCAGAAAGTAAACCTGTTGGCCAAAGTGGATGCTAAAGTAAATGACTGGTTAACGGTTGGTACGCGTATTGCTCCGACTTATTCAGAAAAGCGCGATTTCCCGATTGGTATTCACGATGCAGTACGTCAGTCGCCATGGTTGCCAATTCGCCACGATGAGCACACCATACAGTATGTTGACCGTAATAAGTATCCTGATGTGCAGGTTGGCGATTATACGTTTGAGCGTCATTTCGATAATTACGATTTTTATGGTGACGGCAGTGATGTGGACATCAGTACCACCTCCAATGCCAACCCATATGCCAAAGTGGTGGAGCGCGATGAGCGTGTGTATGACTTCCGTTTATCAACCAACTCATACCTGAAATTTAAGCTGGCCAAAGGCTTAAATTTTAAAACATCGTTAGCACTCAACTACCGTGTTAAGCAAGATGTAGAATTCCAGGGGTCAGAGGCTCACCGTAACGGGGCTTCTGCCATGTACTCGGCCAACGATGTGGACATTTATAAGAAAACGGTTAATGAGAATATTTTCTCGTACAACCGCACGTTTGGTGACCATGAAGTGAGCGCTGTGGGAGGTTTCGCATTTGAAAAGTGGGAAAACAAATATTCGGATATGCAGGGAACCGGTTATGAGTTTGACTACATTAAAACCATTAACGCGGCATCTGTTAAATCGCAGGCCGAGACCTTTGAAACCAGTGAAACGCTTCATTCTATTATCAGCCGTATGAACTATGCTTATAAAGGTAAATACCTGGCATCGTTTAGTGCACGTTGGGATGGTTCATCTCGTTTTGGTGAAGACACACGATATGGTTTCTTCCCGGCGGGTTCATTTGGATGGCGCGTTTCTGAGGAAGATTTCTTAAAAAGCAGCGAGTTAATTTCAAACTTAAAGTTGTCGGCCAGTTATGGATTAACCGGTAATAAAAATGGTATTAACTTATACCAGTACCTTTCAAACCTACAGCCTACAACAGCCGTTATTGATGGCAGCAAGGTAACAGGGTTCAACCCGATGAATATTGCCAACCCCAATTTAGGTTGGGAGCAGAGTGAGGAAATTAACCTGGCTGTTAGCCTGGGCTTATGGAATAATCGATTAAACTTCAATGTTGATGTATATGAACGTAACAGTGTTGATTTGCTTTTGGAGCAGCCAATGCCGGGTGTCACCGGTTTCGAATCGGCCACTGTCAACATTGGCGAGGTGCGTAACCGAGGCGTTGAATTAGCCGTTGATGGTTTAATCCTCAATAATTCACTGATTAAATGGGATGCAAGTGCCAACCTTACTTTAAATGAAAACGAATTGGTGGATTATGCCGATGCCAGTGGAGAAATCAATTATATTGACTCGAAGCGGCCGGCCGAATACATTGCTTTAGTGGGGTATCCTATTTCATCATACTATGGTTATGTCTACGAAAAGGACATCCCGCAGGAATATATCAAGAATCCAAACTATCCGATTAATGCCGAAAGTCAGGATGTGTATGTGAAAGACTTGAATGGTGATGGGTTCATTGATGAGGATGATCGTGCTATCTTGGGTTCGCCTTATCCAACTGTGGTTTGGGGTGTTACTAATAATTTCAAAGTAAAAAACATCGATTTTTCATTTACATTCCAGGGGGCTCATGGTGGTAAAGTGCGCAACATGGATCCGCAGTACATCAACAATCAGTTTGCCGGTAACATGGATTACACATCCGATTTCCCTGATGCTGATAAAGTGGTTGAACGCATCTATACCGATAAGTTTGTGCAGGATGCTTCATATGTGACCTTACGTACCATTAACCTTGGATACGCGCTGCCAAAAAGCTGGATTTCAAAAGTGGGCTTGTCAAAAGCACGTTTATATGTGTCGGGACAAAACTTAATTTACCTGATGGCTGATGATTACACGAGCTTCAACCCGGAAGGTGTAACCGATGATAGTAATCCGTTAATGGGCGGTTATCAGCGCGGTGCTGCACCAATTGCTAAAACCATCACATTTGGTGTTAATCTTGATTTTTAATCTGTAATGCTTAGAAAATGAAAAAGATGAAATTATATAGTTTAATCGTTTTAGTGGCATTAGGTTTAGTGTCGTGCGACGATTACCTGAACACAGAGCCTATTAGTCAGATAGCTAGTAATGGTTTTTATAAAAATACTGCCGAAGTGGAAGCAGGGCTGATGGCCATGTACGACGGCATGCAGAGCTATGATTTGTCCAATGATATTTTTAAAACCGACATTCTGCCACGTGAGTTTGCTTTAACAGAAATGCGTTCCGACAATACCAAGTCGAAAAACAGCGAAGGCGAATGGGCCCAGTTTCAGGATATGAATGTGGATGTTTCGAACAGTACAGTTTCAAATTACTGGTTGGTGAATTACAACAATATTTTCAGAGCCAATGTGGTAATTGCCAATCTGGGAGCCGTTGCTGAGGAAGCCACCAAAGCTCAATTTGAAGCGGAAGCCAAATTCGGGCGGGCATTGGCACATTTCAATCTGGTTCGTGCCTTTGGCGATGTGCCTTTGATTGATAAAGTAGTGAGTCCTGAAGATAACGCCGCGAATGTGCGTGTGGCCAAGAGTGAGGTGTATAACTTTATTATTCAGGACTTAAGCGATGCCATTGATATATTGCCAACGCGTAGTGATATTGCTGAAGGGCGTGCCACCAAAGGAGCAGCTCATACATTATTAGGTAAAGTGTACCTGACGATTGGTGACCATTCAGCTGCCAAAATTCAGTTGGAAGCCGTTATGACCAGTGGCGATTACGACATCATCGATAATTATAACGATGTATTTTATGATGAGTTAAACGACGAAATCATTTTTGCTATCCAGTATATCGATGATGACGTGGAAGATGCACAGGATTTCTCCTATGAAATGACTTACCTGGGCAAGGCCAGTGGCTTAAACTATCCAACAGAAGACTTATTGGCGGCTGTGGATCCGGCTGATGGTCGTTTCAATACTTTGTTTCACTTTGAAATTGGCGCTGGTTCATCGGGCCGTTATGAGTGCGGTAAATTCCGTCCGTTGACTGCAGCGAACTCTGAGTTTGCCGGTAACGACTGGATTGTATTGCGCTATGCCGATGTGCTGTTGATGTACGTGGAAGCAGTGATGGGAACCAATTCATCAACCAATGATGCTGGTGCATTGTCAGCTTTTAAAGAAGTGCGCGAACGGGCTGGTTATGATGTATCAGGTATCACCGAGGTTACCAAGCAAATGCTACTGGACGAGCGTCGGGTGGAGTTGGCTTTTGAAAACCACCGCTTGTATGATTTGATTCGCTTTGGTGTGGCCGAAGAAGTAATGGAAGCTTTTTCTCAAACAGAAGAAGCCGACTTTAACTTCAACGCAACAAAATTATTGTTGCCCATTCCTCAGCGCGAGAGAAACTTAAATCCGGATTTAACCCAAAATCCCGGATACTAATACGATTTGACTGGCTGGCAGTCGGCTTAAATAGATGTGTCGACTGCCGGTAATTATTGCTTTTTAGATTTTCTTGGAGGAGTAAGAGGCCTGCGTTCATAAAGGTTTAGTTGCAATATCTTGCAGGCCTCTTTTTATTCTGCTATTCACCTAACAAGCTAATAATCTTTTATAAACAAACGCGACACAATGCAAATAATAAAAACTCTTTTTGTATCGATTTTTTGCCTTGCTATTCTTGCAGGTTGTAGTAATAGTAATGGGTGTAAAGTTTCTAATGTCGATGAATTTCATGCCGCAGTTCAACAGGCACAGCCAGGCGATGTGATTGTGTTGGCGGCGGGTGTTTGGCAAGATGCTGAGTTGAAATTTGATGCCAACGGCACGGCCGAACAGCCAATTAAGTTGACAGTTGAGAAAAAAGGAGCTGTGACCCTGGAAGGTCAATCGCGCATCACTATCAGCGGCGAACATTTGATCGTGGAAGGCCTGGTGTTTAAAAATGGCTATTCACCTACCTCAGAGGTTATCTCGTTTAAAAAGAAAAAGGGTGTTTATGCCAATAATTGTCGCGTTACCGAATGTGTAGTCGACAACTACAATGGTCCTGAGCGCTTTGAATCAAACACCTGGGTTGCTATTTATGGCAAAAACAACCGTGTTGACCATTGTTACCTGGTAGATAAGCGTAACATTGGCGTTACCATGACGGTTCGCATGGTGGACGAATTATGTCGCGAAAATAACCATCGCATCGATCATAACTACTTTGGTTATCGCCAGAATTTAGGTGCCAATGGCGGTGAAACCTTGCGTTTAGGTACTTCTCACTACTCTCTCTCAACCTGTGGCACAACAGTAGAAAACAACTATTTCGAATATTGCGATGGTGAGCACGAAATCATCTCTAACAAATCGTGTGGCAACCAGTTTTTGAACAATACCTTTATGGAATGTCGGGGAACGCTAACCTATCGACATGGAAATGATAACGTGGCCGAGGGAAACGTATTCTTCGGCAACGGAAAAGAACACACCGGTGGCATTCGCATCATCAATAAGCGCAACAAAGCCATCAACAACTACTTTGCCGATCTCACCGGTTACCGTTTTCGTGGTGCTTTGGTGATTATGAACGGCGTGCCAAACTCGGCTATTAACCGTTACCACCAGGTAGATGGTGGTGTGTTTACCAACAATACCTTTGTGAATTGCGACCATATTCAACTATGCGCCGGTAGCGACGACGAAAGGTCGGCTATTCCAATTAACTCACTAATCGAAAACAACGTCTTCCTTCACCAGGGGCGCGATGATATATTTACTATTTATGACGATATCAGCGGCATTGAATTCAAAAATAATTTTGTAGCTGAAAACATTAATGCGGAGCAGCTAAATGTGACTAAAACAGAAATAACGGCCACTAAAAATGAAAACGGTATTTATGAAATCACTGGCGCAGTAAATGGTGCTGGAAGTTCCATAAAAGCGGCTGCTGCCAATGCTGAAAATACGGGTGTTAACTGGTATTCAAAACAATTACGAAATAAAGATTTTGGGACAGGGAAGTCAATAGAGGTGAAGCCCGGATTAAATACACTTCTGGAAGCCTACAACCAGTCAGCCAGTGGCGATGTACTGGTGCTTTCAGAAGCGGGCGATTATGCCATGGAAAAGAAATTTGAAATTTCACATCCAATTTCAATTGTAGCTGCCAAAGGAATCGACAAACCAAGACTTTTATCAAGTAAACAGGAGATGTTTACTATTCAGAACGGCGGTTCGCTGCAATTGAAGGGTGTGGAAATCAATGGCGAGATGTCGCCCGACTTAACAGGGAACTGCATTGTGAGCACCAGCCACTACTCCATGAACTGCAACTACAAGCTGATGGTGGAGGATTGTGATGTGAAGGACCTGGATGTGAATAAATTCTTCGACTTCCTGCGCTCATACAAAAGTACGCATGCTGATACGGTATTAATTAAAAACTGTCACTTTGATAACCTGACAGGTCATGTACTTCGATTAGATGAAGAGACGGATGACCGTGGTATTTTCAATGCCGAGTATGTGATTTTAGAGAACTCTGTTTTTAAACATATTGAAGGTACGGTACTGGACTTGTATCGGGGCGGAACAGATGAAAGTACATTTGGTCCAACCTTGAAAGTGAATGAATGCCAATTGATCAATGTAGGCAATGGCAAACGCAATAAGGAAAACGGCTCTATGATGGTACATGGTGTTCAGGTGTGCTACATCAGCAATACCAGGTTTGTTAATTCTAAACCGCTGAATCTTCATTTAACGAACGGGGAGCCTATCACAAAGATTACGAATTGTGATTTTGAAATGTCAACCATCGTTTTTAATAATAAAGAGTTTGAGGTTGATAATGTGACGATTGATGGAAAGAAGAAGAGTTTAAAGCAACTATGATACGAAACTGGCAGCTAGCTTCTAGTGGCTACCAGCTTATTATTTTGGCACAAAAAAATTATGAATAAGATTATCAAAAATATCTGGATTGTAATGGTTGCTATTTGGTTCGTTGCTTGTGACAGCGAGCCGGATAGTACCCATTATCCCAATGTCATTTTAACGGGTGAAGCAGTAAAAGCCATTCGTGCCGAGCAGGCACATCTGCCATTGTTGAAACAGTCGATTGACGGTTTGCAGAAGAATGTTGAATTGGAAATGATGAATGGTATAGAGGTGCCAATACCCAAAGATCCGGCTGGCGGCTACACGCATCTGCGACATAAGCAGAACTACATGAATATGTATGGGGCTGGCGTGTTGTGGCAAGTGACTGGCGAAGCTCGTTTTGCCAATTATGTGCGCGATATGTTATTGGCATATGCCGAATTGTATCCAACATTAGAGGTGCATCCGGTCAAAGCATCGTATGCACCAGGTCGTTTGTTCTGGCAGCAACTAAACGAGGCAGTTTGGTTAGTATATGTGAGTCAGGCTTACGATTGCATCGCTGGGATATTAACTGCGGAGCAAAAAGAATTGATTGAAAATGAGCTATTAGTGCCATATGCTGATTTTTTATCGGTTGAGAATCCAAAAGTATTCAATCGCGTGCACAATCACGGAGTATGGGCGGCAGCAGCTGTAGGCATGACAGGTTTTGCCATTGATAATGAGGAATTGGTCAATCGCGCTTTCAATGGCGTTGAAACAGGCCCAAAAGAAGAGGTTGGTGCGGGTTTTCTGGTACAGCTAACGCAATTGTTCTCGCCCGATGGCTATTATACCGAAGGACCCTATTATCAGCGTTATGCCATGTTGCCCTATTTGTTGTTTGCACAGGCCATTGATAACAACCGTCCGGAGATGAAGATTTTTGAGTATCGTGATAATATATTACAAAAGGCGGCTTTAACAACTTTGCAGCTAACTAATACCAACGGGCAATTTTTCCCCATTAATGATGCGCTGAAAAGCATGTCGTATATGTCAACGTCATTGGTGCATGCGGTTGATTTTGTCTATGGCTTGGATGAATCGCAAAAGGAACTGTTAAGCATCGCCCGGCAGCAAGGTGAAGTGATTATCTGCGAGGCAGGTTTAAAAGTAGCTCGCGCCATTGCCAATGGTGAAGCCAGGCTGTTTAAATGGGAGTCGAAAGAGTTTAGAGATGGACCGGAGGGTAAGCAGGGAGCTTTTGGCGTTTTGCGTTCCAATTCTGGCAAAAACAGCCAGACGGTGACCATGAAATACGCCTCGCAAGGGATGGGGCACGGGCATTTCGACCGTTTAACCATTTCTTTTTACGACCAGGGCAAAGAGATTTTGCAAGATTACGGTGCAGCCCGCTATGTTAATGTGGAATATAAGCACGGAGGACGTTATTTGCCGGAGAATAAAACCTGGGCGCGTCAGACCATTGCACATAACACCTTAGTGGTTGATAAAGACTCACAGTCGGAAGGAAACGTGAAGACTGCTTCATCACACCATTCAGAACCTTGGGTGTTTGATGCATCAAAAGAGGATGTGAAGGTGATGAGTGCCAAGGAAAATAAGGCTTACGAAGGCGTGAACATGCATCGCACTATTGCTTTACTGAACCTTCCGGAGGTATCGGAAGATGCAATTATCCTGGATTTATACCGTGTTGAATCTGAAGCGCAACACAAGTATCATTTGCCTTATTATTACAAGGGGCAGATGATGCATACCAATGTGGACTACAAGGCCGAAACAACAGCTTTGCAAGCAATGGGAAAAAACGATGGTTACCAGCATCTCTGGCAAACTGCAGAAGGTTTAATGACTGAAGGAACGAATCGTTTTGTGTGGTTAAATGAGGATCGCTTTTATACATTGACCACCGAAGCACAAACCAATGATAAACTGCTATTGACACGCATTGGTGCAGGCGATCCGGAATTCAGCCTGCGCAATGAACCAGCCGTCATTTTTGAAAGAGATAAAACAGCCAGCACCCTATTTGCTTCAGCCATTGAAGCACATGGGAATAAGCATCCGGTTACCGAGCTGGTCAGTGGCTTAAAAGGGCATGTTGCTGAAATTAAGACTTTAATTAATAATAGCGAATACACACTTGTTCAGCTGGCATTTGCCAATGAGAGTAAGGTGGTGTTCGCCATCTGCAATAATAGTAATGACCAATCAGCATCGCATCAGTTAATGGCCAATGGACAGGAGTACAACTGGACTGGTGTGTGCCAATTATTTAAATAAAACAACCGTAAAATATTAAAACAGAGAATTATGAAACGATTTAGCGAAAAGTTTATACTGACTCAAAAGATGGAATGGGAAGATTTAGGTGGTGGTGTATCACGTAAGTTTCTGGGCTGGGACAACCAGATAATGATGGTGCAGGTGAAGTTTGAAAAAGGGGCAGAAGGCACGCCACATGACCATTTTCATACACAGGCTACTTACGTGGCTTCGGGTAAGTTTGAGTTTACCATCGACGGTGACAAGCAGATAGTTGAAGCGGGGGATGGTGTTTACATCGAACCAAATTTAGTGCACGGCGCCCTTTGTTTAGAGCCTGGTATTCTTATCGATGTGTTTAGCCCGGTACGCGAGGATTTCCTCAGTGGCGATGGCGTTTCATATTTTGGAGACAAAAAATAAAGAAAAAATAGAGATGAGAGGTGAGAGGTGAGTGGATGCTCATTTCTCACCTCTCACCTCTCACTTCTAAAATTAATACTATGAAGTTAAAAGGACTACGGTGGTGGATTATTGGACTAATTGGATTAGCCACCATTATCAACTATATCGATAGAAGCGCACTGGCTATTATGTGGCCAAGCATTGCTGAAGATTTAGGTATGACAAAGAATGATTATGCCTTGATTCTGAACGTGTTTATGGTAGCTTATGCTGTTGGTCAGTCGGTGTCGGGTAAATTGTTTGATAAGATTGGAACACGGATGGGCTATGTGGTGGTGATTATTGTTTGGGGCTTGTCCTCCTTCTTTCACTCAATGGCTCGTGGTATTCTGTCATTCAGCTTTCTACGTGTTACACTTGGTTTGGGTGAAGCAGGTAACTGGCCCGGAGCGGCAAAAAGTAATGCCGAATGGTTCCCCATTAAAGAAAGAGCGATTGCACAGGGCATTTTTAATGCCGGAGCATCTGTAGGTTCTGTTGTGGCACCGCCCTTGATTGCCATTCTATGGGCAGCATTTGGCTGGAAAGTGACCTTTATGTTTGTTGGTTCATTTGGTTTAATCTGGTTAATTCCATGGTTAATCATTAATCGGCAAGGTGTTGATAAACATCCCTGGATGACTGACTTGGAGCGTGATTACATTAAATCAGGACAGCATAAGGCCGATCAGGATACATCTGCAAAGGGTAAAAGTATTGCTCAGATTTTACGCTATAAGGAATCATGGTCGGTGTTAATCGGACGCTTCTTTCTGGAACCCATCTGGTGGCTGTTTGTTGGCTGGATGCCGCTTTATTTAGCCGACGTTTATGGCTTTGATGTGAAGCAAATCGGATTTTTTGCCTGGGTGCCTTATGTAGGAGCAGCCATAGGAAGTATTGCCGGTGGTTGGTATTCTGGCAAGCTTATGTCGAAAGGCCACTCGGTTAACCGTGCACGCAAAACAACCATTATTATTGGAGCCGCGCTTATGTTCTTGGGATTGGTTGTAACGATTCTATTTGCTGATACACCGGAAAAGTTTGTTGGAATTGTAGCCTTGGTGTTATTTGGATTCCAGTTTGCTATCAGTAATGTGCAAACTATTCCAAGTGATTTATTTAGTGGTAAATCAGTAGGTTCATTAGCCGGATTGGGAGGCACAGTTGGTGTGTTCTCTGTTATTGTAATGAACTTCCTGGTACCGATTATCTCGGAGATTTCATACACCCCAATATTTGTGATGATAGCTGTGTTTGTGCCACTTGGTGTTGGCGCCATCTATTATTTCGCAAAAGAAATTAAGTCTGTAGAAGAAAAATAAAAAATGATAGAGGCGCTCGAAGGCCCGTTAAGCGCCCACTATCATGGCATATAAAAAACGAAAGATAAAACTATAAAAACGAAAAACAATGAGTTCAAATAATAAGGTAGCAATCGTAACAGGTGCAACAGGCGGAATTGGTTTTGAAGTGGCTAAACGTTTGGGTAAAGATGGATTTACCGTTGTGCTAAATGGTATTGAAGACGCGGCTGGAGCTGAAAAAGTGAAAGAATTATCTGCAGAAGGGATTACGGCTGAGTATGTTGGTTTTGATGTAACTAACGAAGAAGCAGTAACGAAAAATATCACAGCCATCGGTGAAAAATACGGTCGTATTGATGTGTTGGTAAACAACGCCGGTGGTCTTGGTGGCCGTCAGCGTTTCGAAGAGATGACAACTGAGTTTTACCGCTTCGTTATGGCTTTGAACCTTGATTCAGTATTCTACGCGTCTCGCGCAGCTATCCCATTCCTTAAGAAGGGTGAGAATGCTTCTATCATCAACTATACATCAAATGCTGGTTGGAATGCAGGTGGACCAGGTGCCGGTATTTATGGTACATCAAAAGCCGGTGTTCATGCCATTACACGTGCTCTAGCGAAGGATTTAGCCGAGTATGAAATCCGTGTTAATGCCGTATCTCCTGGTACGATTGACACACCTTTCCATGCCCAGATTAAAGAGACAAAACCGGAAGTTTTTGCTTCGTGGAAGAACAATATTTTGTTGGGACGACTGGGACAGCCCGAAGAAGTAGCATCTGTAGTTTCATTCTTAGCCAGCAAAGATGCGTCGTTTATCACGGCTGAAACCATTCAGATTGGTGGCGGACAAGCATTAGGCATTTAATTAATAGAATAGGTGCAGTTAATGAGCTGCGACAGGTTTTTTTATTTTGGATTTAGTAAACTATGTGATTCTGGTGCTGGCGGGTGTTGGCGCCGGATTCATTAATGTAGTGGCCGGAGGAGGCTCACTCATCACATTGCCTTTGATGATTTTCTTAGGTCTTCCTCCGGCCATTGCTAACGGAAGCAATCGAATTGCGCTGCTGGCGCAAAACATTGTGGCAGTCAGCAATTTTAAAGCGAAAAACGTATCGCCCGGGAAGTTTGGTGTTGTTTTGGGTTGTATCGCACTCATGGGTGCTGTTATTGGTGCCCATATTGCGGTTGATATACCTGCTAAACTGTTTAACCGCATCTTGTCTGTTGTGATGATGGTGGTGGCTATTTTAATGGCTTTTAATCCATCTTACCAAAGTTTGCAAGGAGAAAACCTAAGTAAGAATCGAAGAATAGTGGCTTACCTTGCTTTTTTTCTGATTGGTATCTATGGCGGTTTTTTACACGCTGGCATTGGCTTTATTATGATGCTGGCATTGGTTAAAATCAATGGATTTTCACTGGTTAAGACCAATAGTTTAAAAGTGACAGTGGCATTAATCTACACCGTTGCAGCTTTGGGGGTATTTATCTACGAAGGCATGATTGACTGGAAAGCCGGCTCTATACTGGCCATTGGAAGTGCTACTGGCGGTTGGTTAGGCAGCCATTTCTCGGTCAATAAAGGCGATAAGTGGATCAAACGTATTGTGTTAGCAGCTATTGTTTTGATGGCTATTAAGTTGTGGGTGTTTTAGAACCTCACGCAGATTAAGCAAATGATCGCAGAGATCTGTTATGCAATAGTAAATGTAAAAATAATTGTGCTTTGGCTTATAGCCGTTAATCATGAAGTCGCAAAGTTCCTTTAATAAAAATAAACTCAGTGCCTCAGTGTCTCTGTGTTTATTTTCTAAACAACAAATTGTATTATGAAAGTTGTAACATTTGGAGAAATCATGTTGCGTTTAGCAACACCGGGATATAAACGATTTAATCAAACCGATGAATTTACAGCCACTTTTGGCGGAGGAGAAGGAAACGTAGCCGTATCCCTGGCAAACTACGGTATTTCTGTGAGTTTTATCACGCGCTTGCCTGAGAATGACATTGCTCAATCGTGCGTTCAGCAATTGCGCGGTTTAGGTGTCGATACCAGCGATATTGTTTATGGTGGCGACCGCATGGGTATTTATTTCTTGGAAACAGGAGCCGTTAGTCGCGCCAGTAAGGTGGTTTACGACCGTGCCCATTCAGCCATTTCTGAGATTGAGAGTGGTATGATAGACTGGGATATAGTGTTTGACGGAGCCAACTGGTTTCATTGGACGGGTATAACACCAGCTATCTCACAGTCGGCTGCCGATGTTTGCTTGGAAGCCATTAAAGCGGCCAACAAACGAGGTATCACAGTCTCGACTGATATCAACTACCGTAAAAACCTGTGGAAATACGGTAAAACAGCAGGCGAAGTAATGCCTGATTTAGTGGCTGGTTGTGATGTTGTACTAGGTAACGAAGAAGATGCGGCCATGGCTCTGGATATTCATCCGGAGGGTGTTGACGTAACAGGCGGACATGTGGAAGCAGAAGCCTACCTGTCAGTGTCCCAGAAAATCATGGCAAAATTCCCTCGAGTGAAGAAAGTGATTACGACCCTTCGTGGTTCGCACAGTGCCAATCATAATAGCTGGGCTGGTGTACTGTATGATGGAGAAACGCTTTACAAATCGCCTAGCTACGAAATAACTCACATTGTTGATCGTGTTGGTGGTGGTGACTCGTTTATGGGCGGCTTAATTTATGGCCTGTTAACCTGCAAAGATGATTTGCAGTCAGCCCTGAATTTTGCGGTGGCAGCCTCTTGCTTAAAGCATACAGTTTACGGTGACTACAACCGTGTAACGGTTGCCGAAGTGGAGAAACTAATGAGTGGTGATGCTTCAGGTCGTGTGAGCAGATAAAAAGTATATGGTCAGTAGTTATTAGTCAGTAGTACAATTCTACCGACCACTGACTACTATCTAACAACTGAGTTATGTCAAAATTTTCAAGAATAGACGTTTCCCTCAAAATGAAAGAAACAGGTATTGTACCGGTTTTCTATCATGCCGATGTGGAAATTTGTAAGCAAGTGCTAAAAGCTTGTTACGAAGGTGGTGCCCGTGTGTTTGAATTTACCAACCGCGGTGATTTTGCCCACGAGGTGTTTGGTGAGTTAACTAAGTATGTGCGGCAGGAGTTACCTGAAATGGCCATGGGTGTAGGCTCCATTATCGATGCAGCTACCACGGCATTATATATGCAGTTGGGGGCCGATTTTATTGTGTCGCCAATCTTAAACGAGGAGATGGCTAAAATGTGTAACCGACGTAAAGTTAGCTGGTCGCCAGGTTGTGGTTCGTTGAGTGAAATCTCAAAAGCCGAAGAGTTGGGAGCCGAGGTAGTGAAGATCTTCCCGGGGCAACAGGTTGGCGGGCCCGAATTTGTAAAAGCCGTAAAAGGGCCTTGTCCATGGTCGAGCATTATGCCAACTGGCGGTGTGGAGCCAACCGAAGAAAACCTGAGTCGCTGGTTTAAGGCCGGCGTTCATTGTGTGGGGATGGGGTCACAACTGATTAGCAAAGAAGTAATCGCTTCAGGTAACTATGCATCATTGACCGAAACGGTAAAAAAAGCAATTGCTATTGTGCATAAGTTGAAGTAAGAAGGTAAAAAATAGTAGTTCGAAAGATAACACTGGGGCAGCTTGTTTCATTTAGCGATTGGTTAAGTTGCTTCTGTTGTTATTTATATGATTTTTGATTTAACCTGTAATTTTGTTTGTGTATTGTGATTTATTCACATCAAAAGGCTGCCTTCGGGTGGCCTTTTAATTATAGAGGATTTGCAAATGGTCAGTCTATTGATGTGTTTAACAGGTGCTTTTGAAAAGCTTTCTTACAACGATAGGGTATTTAGAGTTGAGAAGGTTCATAATCCTTAAATATTGCAATTTGGTCAACATGGCTGTTTCACTTTTCACAGTTGATTAATTATTTGAAGGATTCGCAATATACTCTTTCGGGCTCATGCCGGTTTTTTTCTTAAACAGCCGTGAAAAATACTGAGGGTACTCAAAGCCCAATTTATAGGCTGTTTCCGAGATTGAAGTATTGGGGGACAGAAGTAAATTCTTGGCTTCTTCAACTAAATACCAATTAATTTGGTCAATGGCTGTTTTACCTGTTTCGGCCTTTATAGTATCGCGCATATATCGGTGACTAACTCCTAACTGGCCTGCCAGCCATTCAACCGTTGGTATTCCTTTCTCTTCCAGTTGGTTCGAATCGAAATAAGCATCCAGTATTTCCTTGAAACGTGTAAACAGCGCTTTATTAATTTCCTTACGGTTCAAGAACTGACGCTTATAAAAACGGTCGGCATATTTTAGTAAAGCTTCAAGATGCGAAAGAATAATTCCTTTACTAAACTCATCCTGGTTGTTATTATATTCTGCTTCAATCCCTTTAAAAATAAGTTTGATAATTTTTTCTTCTTTAGGAGAAAGGTGCAAGGCCTCATTTACGTTGTAGTTGAAAAAATTATACTTCTTCATTCGCTTTTGTATATCGAGTCCGCGAATAAAATCTTCGTGAAAAGCTATAAACCACGATTCTGAACTAACCACAATGTCTTTTACTGTGTAGGTTTGATTCGGTGCAGAAAACAATAAGGTTCCGGTGCTGCAGTCGTACTTTGTTCTACCATAAATTATCTCGCCCGAAACTATGTTTTTAAGGCTGATAAGATAAAACTGGTTAGTATAGCTAACTTCTTCGTTTGAAGCGACGCAATTATGCACTTCATCAGCATTTAACGTTTTATTTCCAATGCTAAAAAGTGGATTCTCAGGTTCAGGTAAGTGCTGAGCCTTACTAAATTCCGTAATATTTTTAAAGTTTATATGATTCATTACCCAAAATTTAATGTGACATTACAAGAACAACTTTGGCCATTTTTATAGTTCTTGATAAGATTATATGAATAATTAAACGCTAACTATTGGCTTTAACAATTTCACTTAGCTTTATGTTACTATTCCTAAATCTATTGCTATTAACTTCTCCTTTAATATGAATGGCGTTTGATGGGCAGTGATGTATACAGGCAAAACACATAAAACACTTATCGCTTAAAACAATCTTTCCATTTTCAGTGTCCATCTTTATATTATCAACCGGACATACTTTGGCACACATTCCACATTGTGTACAGCTATCTTCTATATACATGTAATTTTCAATTCCTTCGCCATATACATGAACTTTTAAACGCTTCTCATTAAAAGGTTTGTTCCCTCTTTTGGCCATATAATTAAACATGGCTTTATCTATGAACGATTCTTTTAAAATCCATTTTTTAGAAGCATCAATATCTGATTTAACCGCTGCCAGTTGTTTTTCAATCTGCTTTTTAGGCTCCTTTTCCATCTCTTTCTTCATATCAAAGGTAGGTAAATAGTTGTCTACCATCTTTATTCTATTGATATAGTCAAACCAGAATCCTGCCTCATTACCAATGTCGGTTAAATGTTTTGCTACTGCACCGGAGTATATGCCATAGGTTGTTACAGCAAAAAGATAATTGCTGTTAAAAGTTACTTTTTTCAAGAAATCAACCACATAAGAGGGTACTCCCCAGGCATGAAGCGGGAAAACAATACCAATTTTATCGTCGGTAAAATCGTACCTTCCTGCTTTAATCATTTGTGGGATAGAAAGTAATTCTCCACCTAACGATTTGGCGATGTGTAAACTGTTTCCAGTGGCTGTAAAGTATAATATTTGCATTTTTTCTTAATTTTCTACTAATTCTAATTGTTCTTTATAGTCCGCAATTCGGGCGTGGGCTGTTCCATCTATCAATAAAATAACAATTAGCATAGCAATGGTTGTGATACTTATTGCCCGCCAAACAGGCGTGTTTATAAATAAGAGGACCAAAGCTGCAGCAATAATGATAAGCGGAATAGCTTTGAATACTACAGTTTGGTATTCTTTCAATGTGTTATCAACACGAACCATTTCTGACTCTACAAAAGCTGAGACATCCTGATGGTAGTGGGCCTCAAAGCTCGTAATTCGTGTTTTGTTGGTAAAAAATAATCCAAACCCAATGGTCATAAGCAAGGCCCCAGCTACCAGGGTAGGAATGATGTATGCTCTTGCCATATCGGTTTTTCCTAACTGTCAAAAACCAATGCCTGCCGCCACAAACAGAACTCCTGCAATAATGAAGAAGGTGGTTGAAAATACTTCGGCTCTTGCCCAGTCGGTTGCTGTTTTTAATATGTCCATGTTTTTCGCTTTAAATGTTCCATTTAATGCCTGTTTCCTGTTCCGATAAATCCCATAACCTTTTGGCTACAGCTTTATCTTTGGCATGTGGCTCTAAATGATGTGCTCCAACTGGGCCAACCCAATTGCTTCGTCCTGTAGGGCCGTAAAAACCTTTTTCATCTAAATCCTCTTCGGTAGCACACATCAATGCTGGGTAGGCACCATTTTCAGCAGGTTGTGTTAATGGGGATAATTTCATCAGGCCAAAGGTTAGCCTCATCATAAAACTACCACTTGTTTTAATTAGTGCTGTTCTGGAAGAGCCGGGATGACATGCATACGCTTTCACATCAGTTTTACCGGCTGCAGCCAATCTATTTTGTAATTCATAAATCGTCATAATCTGAGCTAACTTGCTTTGGCTATAGGCATCATTGGCCTTATAGTCTTTGTCCCAGTTTAAATCATCAAACTTTATGGTTTTAATACCCATGTTATAGCCCATGCTGCCAACCGTTACTATACGTCCCTTCGACTTTTCAATAAGAGGATACAGCAAAGCCTGCTGTGTAAAATGCCCGAAATAATTCACCCCCATTTGACTTTCCCAGCCATCAACAGTAATTACTTGTTTGGGTACTTGCGCGATAGCTCCGTTACACATTAGTGCATCAATGCGCGAAACGGTATTTAGCACCTCGCTAGCAGCTTTCTTTACCGAATCCTGTATGCCCAAATCGATAGTGATGTACGATACATCTATGTTGTTCCCAAGCTCGTTTTTGTAGGCAGCAATCGTATCTTCCGATTTTTTAGGATTACGGTTTAGCATCACCACTTTGGCACCTTTCGATAAAAGTATCTTGGCAGCCTCATATCCTGTACCGCTTGTAGTTCCCGTTATTACAAATGTTTTACCATTTTGAGGCTTCATTAACTCAGGTGTCCAACCTTTTTTTCCAAATCTTTTGTCGCTCATCATTCAATTTTTTAATTTAAATTATCATGATACAAAGGTCGTGAGTAAAGCATGTTTGGCACTTAAACATTTTGGTAGAAGATGTATACATTCTAGTAACCTTCAGATATTTAACTATCGTATCTCCAAAGAATAAGTCAGCATGTCGGCAATATTCAAGTTTTACGTTGCGCCAATTACATCCCCAATTTACCTTTAATAGCCATCATATCTTCTGATATCTTATTTTCCAATACTCTGGCATAAATCTGAGTAATTTTTAAAGATTTATGTCCAAGTACTTTTGAAACCGTTTCAATAGGTACCCCGTTTGATAATGTCACAGTTGTGGCAAAAGTATGTCGGGCCATATGCATCGTTAGGTTTTTGTTGATGTTGCAGATGTTTGCCAACTCTTTTAAGTAGCTATTGAGTTTTTGATTGGAAGCAACTGGTAATACCCTACCTTTTAAAAGTGCCTCAGGATAATCGGCGTATCGTTCAAGTATTTTAAGAACATTTGGATAGATGGGGATACTGCATTGCGACTTGGTTTTTGTTCGATTAATAATTATCCATTGGTTACCATCGTCTCGTTTTTGAATATGACGCGGACTTAACTTCGAAATATCCGAATAGGCTAAGCCTGTATAACAGGCAAAAATGAATATATCTCTGACGATGGATAGTCGGTCAATTTCTAGGCTTTTTGTTTCGAGTCTGTGAAGCTCATCTTTGGTTAGGAAATTACGATTGGCCTGTTCTAATTTTGTTTTAAACTGATTGTACGGACTCTTTTGGATATATTCCATCGAAATGGCCAAATTCATCACTCTTTTGAGGTGTTTGTGGTAATTCCAGGCTGTATTCTGATGAACGCCATATTCTGTCTTCAAATGTATGTCAAATTGGTTAAGGAAATTGTAGTCAACATCTGTAATTGGAATATCCTTCTTTCGAAGTTGAGACTGGATAAACACAGCTAATTTTTTGCGCGAAACTCGATAGTGTTTTAAGGTGCGGTAGGCATAGCCATGACCAATATTATTTTCAATTGTCTTCAGATAATAATCAAAAACCTCCAATACACCCTTCGAATCGCTTTTCCCAAGGAATTCATTTTTAATATCGTCAACAGTAAAAGTTTTTCCTGATGACACTAATCGATTATAAGTGTCATGAAGTGCAGTGTCTACTTTCTTTAGCCTATTGTTTAACGTATCTGCATTTTTTGAGTTATCCTTGACTAACTGTTTGACTTCGTCCCAATCATCTGGTCTGATTATAACTGATGTAGAAAGTTCCAGTCGTCTTTTGTTGTAGGTAAATCTTGCAAAGACAGTACATGTTCCATCTTTGCGAATCCTCTCTTTGCGCAGGGCAAAACATAAATAAAACCTCATAACAATACTTTTTTTAAGGTTTTGAGCTTGTTCACTTTGTTCACGAAAGTTGAAAAGTTAAAATCTCAAAACCAAGTTCAAATAATATCAATATGAGTCAAATTGTATTCTGTGAACCAGTGGTTTAGGTGTTAGCGTGAACAGGATTCCAAAATAATGGCTGTTCACGTCTTGTTCACTCACACTACAGTTTTGAACATGTTTTATTGGGAGTTACTGATAACAAAAAAGCGCTTAAAACATTCGTTTTAAGCGCTTTTGGTTCTAGATGAATCTAGATTGGTACCCGAGGCGGGACTTGAACCCGCACGGCCTAATGGCCACAGGATTTTAAGTCCTGCGTGTCTACCAATTCCACCACTCGGGCATCCTTGGAGCGAAAAACGGGACTCGAACCCGCGACCCCGACCTTGGCAAGGTCGTGCTCTACCAACTGAGCTATTTTCGCAGTTTTGTATTTCACCAAACCTAGTTGGTGTCCTACTTTCAGTGTCATTTGCCCGCTCTGCGTGTCAGAGTTTGTTTCTCAAATGCGGATGCAAATATAGAGGCTTTTTTTTTATCTCCAAACAAAAAAATATCATTTTTTGCAGAAAAAATAGGGACTGGAAGCTATTTGCCTCCAACCCACCTTTTTATATCATTTAATTTATTCAGGGCCTCAACAGGGGTTAAATTATTTACATCCAAGGTGAGTATTTCATCGCGTATTTGTGTCAGAACAGGATCATCCAGTTGGAAGAAACTTAACTGCATGCCTTCGCGATTATTGGAGATGTCATCCATTGGTTTGTTTAATTCACCTTTGCGGTTTGACTTCTCCAACTCGCCCAATATATCGTTGGCCCGGTTAACGACACTTTTTGGCATTCCGGCCATTTTAGCCACATGAATACCAAAGCTGTGGTTACTGCCACCTGGCACCAGCTTGCGCAGGAATATCACCTTATTATCAACCTCTTTTACCGAAACATTATAGTTTTTACAACGTTTATGAGTCTTCTCCATTTCATTGAGCTCATGGTAGTGAGTTGCAAAAAGTGTTTTAGCTCCGGCGCGCTTATGTTCATGGATATATTCCACAATAGACCAGGCAATGGAGATGCCGTCATAAGTACTGGTGCCTCGTCCCAATTCATCAAATAGAACCAGGCTGCGGGGAGTCAGATTATTCAGGATGCTGGCGGCTTCATTCATTTCCACCATAAATGTTGATTCACCCAAACTAATGTTATCAGAAGCGCCTACACGTGTGAATATTTTGTCAACTACTCCGATGGTAGCTGACTCAGCTGGCACATAACAGCCTATTTGTGCCAATAGTGTGATAAGTGCCGTTTGACGAAGAAGAGCTGATTTACCGGCCATATTCGGTCCTGTGATGATAATGATTTGCTGCTTGTCGTTATCAAGGTAAAGATCATTGGGTACATATTCTTCACCGGCGGGTAACTGTTTTTCAATCACCGGATGTCGGCCTGCCTTGATGCTTAATTCCAGTTCATCATTAATGACCGGGCGAACATATTTTGATACTGTTGCCAGATTATTAAAAGATATCAATACATCAATTTTAGCAAGAAGAATAGCATTTAGCTGAATGGCCGGAATGAATTCAGAGAGCGCCAGTACTAAATCGTTGTACAGTTTTGTTTCAATGGCCTGAATCTTTTCTTCGGCCCCCAGTATTTTCGATTCATAGTCTTTTAGTTCCTCAGTGATGTATCGTTCGGCATTCACCAGGGTTTGTTTGCGAATCCATTCAGCAGGAACTTTGTCTTTATGCGTGTTTCTGACTTCAATATAATAGCCAAACACATTATTAAAGGCAATTTTGATGCTGGTGATATTGGTTTCTTCACTTAAGCGTTGTTGTAAGCTCGCCAGGTAATCTTTGCCTGAATAGGCAATTTTGCGCAGGTCATCCAGCTCGTTATTAACACCGGTTTGGATAACGCCTCCCTTGGCTATAAGTGTTGGAGGCTCCGCTTCAATCTCTCTATGAATACGTTCACGGATAGTTGTGCATGGATTAAGCTGGTCACCTATGTGTTGCAAATGCTCGTTTGTGCTTCTCAGGCAGCTTTCTTTTATAGGTTCAATGGCAAAAAGGGCTGTTTTTAGCTGAATGAGTTCCCGCGGCGTAATGCGTCCGGCTGCTACTTTTGCAACCAATCGCTCTAAATCACCAATGGAATGTAACTCATCGGTGATGTTGCTTTTGAGATCAGGTTCTTTAAAGAAGTGTTCAACTACTCCCAGGCGGTCTTCTATTGGCTTAACATCTTTCAGTGGAAGAGCAATCCAGCGTTTAAGCATTCGTGAGCCCATCGGACTAATGGTGCAGTCAATTACTTCGGTAAGTGATTTTCCCCCTTCGTTCAATGATGAAAATAGCTCCAGGTTGCGTATGGTAAACTTATCAAGCCACACATATTTGTCTTCATCAATTCTACTCAGTGTAGTGATGTGTTGTACTTTGTGGTGCTGAGTCAGGTCGAGGTAATGCAGTATAGCTCCTGCAGCCGTTATGCCATAGCTGAGGTTGTGCACGCCAAATCCTTTCAGCGAATTAGTTTCAAAGTGCTTTAAAAGGCGATCGTGAGCCGAGTCCGTGGCAAATGCCCAATCGTCAAAAGCATAGGTATAGTATTTGTCACCAAAATAGCTTTCAAAGTCCTTTCGTTTGCCTTTCTCAAATAAAACCTCTTTAGGTTTAAAATTGGTTAGTAATTTTTCAATGTATTCAAATGAGCCTTCAGCAGTCAGAAACTCACCTGTTGATATATCCAAAAAACCTACACCAGCTACTTTTTTATCGATGTGTACGCTGGCCAGAAAGTTATTCTCTTTATGCTCTAATATATTGTCATTGATGGCAACACCAGGGGTGACGAGCTCTGTAACACCACGCTTGACAATCTTTTTTGTCATTTTTGGGTCTTCCAGTTGGTCGCATACAGCCACTCTTTCACCAGCTCTTACCAGTTTAGGCAAGTAGGTATCTAAGGCGTGATGAGGAAAACCGGCTAATTCAACATAGGATGCAGCTCCGTTGGCTCTTCTTGTTAAGGTAATGCCCAATATTTCTGAGGCTTTAATGGCATCCTCTGAAAAGGTTTCGTAAAAATCCCCAACTCTGAATAGCAGGATAGCATCAGGGTATTTATCCTTAATGCTATAGTATTGTTTCATTAAGGGAGTTTGAACCGGAGCTTTTGTTGTTTTAGCCAAAGTATTGGTGTTTAAAAGTTTGAATCTAGTATTATGAGTAAGGCAATATCACAAAGGTTGCCTGCTGCTTATTTGGGTTTCAAAAGTAAAATTATTCAATCGAAAAACCGAATTCGATGAATGATATCAATATCACTTTTAAGGATTGTTTCGGAATGTTACCGCCCTTAAAGATTAATGAAAATTAACTAAAGACAGTTCGGAATTAAGACAAATTAACTTAAAAATAATAGTTTGAAAGACAACTTTTATTAAGAGATAAAAGTAGATAAAAAATGTTAATCTAATAATTGTATACTAGAGTACATAAGAGTTATGGAATAATTGTTATACTTGCGCCCGCAAAAAATATCAGATAGTAAATTGCTATAGTGCTTTCAAATTGAAAGCAAAAGAAAAATAGCATGACTATAATCATGAATTGTAGTTATTTTTAAATAGGAAGTAGTACTATTTTAGTGGCGTAATTTTTATAAACAACTAGTATATTAATTTAAAACCTTTAGTCTATGAAGAAAGTACTTTTCGCACTTTCGTTTTTGGTTATATTGGGTTTGCAGTCTGTTTTGGCTCAAACGACTAATGTAACCGGTACAGTGACTGACGCTACAGATGGAAGTCCCATCCCTGGAGTTTCAGTGTTTGTAAAAGGAACAACAATTGGTACAGTTACCACTCCGGATGGTACGTACACTTTATCGGTTCCTAATGATGCGCCTGCTGTTGTTTTCTCTTTTGTTGGTATGACAACCCAAGAGATTGCTTATACAGGTCAAACTGTTATTAATGCAGCAATGCAGAGTGATGCTGTTGATGTTGATGAAGTAATTGTAGTAGCTTATGGGACTGCAAAAAAATCTTCTTTTACAGGTTCAGCATCTAATGTAAAAACAGAAAAGATTCTGTCTTCAAAAACAGAATCTGTCGACAAGGCTCTTGCTGGTAAGGTCTCTGGTGTTCGTGTTGCTTCAACAACTGGAGATCCAGGAGCAAGTGGTGAAATTCAGATTCGAGGAATTGGCTCCATTAGTGGTTCTACACAGCCTCTTTATGTAATTGATGGCGTGCCTGTGACAACGGGTGATTTTGGAGCAAGAGTTTCTAGTAACATCTTGTCGACAATTAATCCTGATGATATAGAATCAATGACTATTCTTAAGGATGCAGCAGCTGCCTCTTTGTATGGTTCAAGAGCCGCTAATGGGGTAGTTATTATTACAACGAAGAAGGGTAAGTCAGGAGATACTCGTTTTAACTTGAAGGTAAGTCAAGGATGGTCTGAAATGGCTACTGATTCATACAAAATGATGTCAGGAGTGGACTATGCACAATATCATAAGGCAGCATTGGAAGGATACTATTTGCAAGGAGAAAAGGCGTTGGTTCCCGGTCAACCAAATTATGGTGATGCGACAATTCAGGCAGATGCTAAAGCTTGGGCTGAATCTAAATATATGGACCCTAGTTGGTCATATGTTTCTGAAGAACGTAATGGAGCAGATTGGCGTGATATTATTTATGATGGAGGAAGTGATCAGGATTATCAGTTTTCAGCAAGTGGTGGAAATGAAAAAACAGACTTCTATGCATCTGTTGGAATCAAGAAGGTAGAGGGTATAGTTCGGAATCGTAATTTTGATCGCTATAGTACAACCTTGAACGTAAATAATAAGGCTCGCAAATGGCTTGATCTAAGTTTTAAAACTCAATTGTCTTATACCGAGCAAGAAGGTAGGGGTGACCAGTCAGATCAAGGACAAGGTATTTCAACTGCAAGTCCGCTTTCGATGTTATATAGTTCAAATCCAACGATGGATGCATATAATGAAGATGGCACATTGAATATGGATGCATCATTTAACGCACGTGTTCAAAACCCAATACACGCGCTTTCTCCAAAAGAAGCATCTGTAACAAACAAAACTTACCGCGCTCTAAATAATATTGCAGCAAAAGTTCAAATTTTGCCTGAGTTGTCATTTAAATCAACAAATTCGGTTGATTACGTCTCGGTTAAATCATTTAACTATTGGGGGCCAAATTCAATTGATGGAGCTAGTTTAAATGGATTAGGAGAGAAGCAGGATAATGAAGTTATTACTATGACTTCAACTAATATGTTCAATTACATGAAAACTTTTAATGAAGTTCATAATGTAAATGGATTATTAGGTTTTGAGGTTCAGGATTACAAGAATAACTATGTATTTGCATCTGCATCTGATTATTCAACAGATAAGTTGCCCGAGTTAGGGAATGCACAGCCTCGCGAGGTTTCAAGTGGATTTTATAATCGCTTTATGATCTCTTACATTGGAAATGTAAACTATAATTATGCGGATAAGTATTATTTGGCTGCTAGTGTGCGTTCTGATGAATCTTCACAATTAGGTGCAGATAACAGGCAAGGTACTTTTTATAGTGGTTCTGCTTCGTGGAGATTTTCTCAAGAAGATTTCTTTAAAAATGAGATTATCACAGATGGTAAAGTTAGATTTTCATATGGTACAAATGGCGCATTGCCAACAGGTTCATACTCGCATCTAGGCTTGTATTATTTTGGAGGAGCTTATGGAGGTGCCCCTGCAATTTATCTGGATCAGGTAGCGAATAATGATCTTGGTTGGGAGAAAAGTCAGAATATTAACTTAGGTTTGGATTTGACATTCTTCCAGCGATTTACATTTACTGCTGAATACTTTAATAAATACACGAAAGATTTATTGTTGAATGTGCCAGCTTCATATTTAACAGGGGTGAGTAGTTCATTGCAAAATTATGGTGAGATTTCTAACAGTGGTTTAGAATTTGAATTCCATGGTCAAGATGTTTTAAAATCACAGGTTCGATGGGATGTTGATTTGTCTCTTGCTACTTTGAAAGCAAAAGTTGAGAAATTGCCTGGTGGTGAGGATATTATTCTCGGTGATGGAAATCTTTATTTATATCGTGAAAATGAGGATTTGTATACATTCTATCTGCCTACATATGTTGGCGTTGATCCTCAGAGTGGACTTGGTCAATTTCTGATTGATCCATCAAAGCCTGCAACGGATGATAATATGACGTATGTATATTCAGAAGCTGGCAGGGGACCTCAGGGTGCGTCTTACCCAACTATTTCTGGTGGATTTTCAAATACATTCACATGGAAGGGAATTTCATTGAACGTATTAATGACTTATCAATTTGGTGGTCAGTTGTTTGATTATCCTGGCTATTTCTCACACCATGATGGAGTAAGAAACTTCAGCTTTAACTTGCACGAGGATGTTGCAGGTAACTATTGGCAGAAGCCTGGAGATGTCGTGGATAACCCAAGGCCAGTTATTGGTAGTTCGTTAAGATCTGATAGATGGTCAACTAGACATCTGCATTCGACTGATCATATCCGTTTAAAAGAAGTTTCATTAAATTATAATTTGCCAAAGGATTGGTATCAGAAAATAGGTGTTGATAACGTATCTGTTAGCTTTAATGTTAATAATCTGGCATATTTGTATGCAGCTACAAAGGATATGGAGCTTGAAGTGTCTTTAAATGGTTATCGTACGGTAGATACTCCTCTTGCTCGTACTTATTCTTTTGGAGTTAATGTTGGATTCTAAGAAGCTAAAATAATAAGGAAATATGAAGAATTTATATATAATAGTATTGCTAATAGGATTATTTGCAAGCTGTACTAATGAATTGGAGCAACTGCCTTCAGGTAGTCTTCCTGGAGAAGAGGCAATTAGTAATGTGAATGACCTGAATAAGGCCGTTAACGGAGTGTATAGCACTTTGGTTCATCGTTACGGGTATGCTGGTGATTATGGCATTTATGCTGATGGTAAAGGAGGTGATGTTCAGTTAAGGGATTTGTCTGCAAACCACTTTCAACCTATAGTGATTTTTCAAACGGATGCTAACTCTGGTGTAGCAAGCGGTATATATCAGCGTTTCTATTACACTTCAGCAAGAGCTAATAATGTAATGTTATTCCTTGATGGGATTAGTGATAAGGACGAAAATAAAGAGGAGTTTGAAAGCTTAGTCGGTCAGCTGTATGCAATTAGAGCTTTATGTCATTTTGAACTTGCAAGAACATACGCACAATTACCTGGGGTAGCTGCGGATTTGAATGCTCAGAATTCAGGGATTGTCTTGAATGATGCATATTACGGAGTTGCTGAAAAGTTTAAGCGTTCAACGCTTAAGGAAACTTATGATTTTATAGTGGCTGATCTGGAGAAGGCAATTCCTCTTTTATCAGAGAAGAAGGTTGAGGCGTCAGGAAAGATTAACCAATGGGCAGCAAAAGCCTTGTTAAGCAGGGTTTATTTATATCTAGGAGAATATGATTCTGCATTAGAGTTGGCTCATGATGTTATTGATAATAGTGATTATGCATTATATACTCAGGATAACTATTTGAGTGTTTGGGCAAAAACAGGAACAAGTGAGTCTTTGTTTGAGCTTACAGTAACTGATAATGAGAATGCTCAACGAAATTCATTAGGTTACTATACAAATCCAGATGGATATGCTGAATGCTCAGCAAGTGATATATATGCAGAGTGGTTGTTAGAGCAAACTGACGATATTCGTTCACAATCTATTCGAGAAAAGGATTTGGATGGTGATTACCTTGCTTATTACACAGTTAAGTACGAAGGTCAAGAGGGAACCAGTACTCCCTTGTATACTAATAATGCTAAGGTTATCAGACTATCTGAGGTTTATTTAATTGCAGCTGAAGCCAAACTAAAAGGAGGAGTAGCAAGCGGTTCAAATGATGCAGTTTGGTACTACAATGAATTAAGAAAAAATAGAATTAACTCATATGTAGATGCTGTATCAGTTAACTTGGATGAGATTCTCGACGAAAGAAGAAGGGAGTTGTTCTGTGAGAATCATCGTATGTTTGATTTAGTGCGAAATAAGAAGTCTATTACATCTCCTTCGGTTGGAAATGTACATTACGATGATTACAGGATTATTGTGGCAATTCCGCAGCGTGAAAGGGATATTTCTCCGGAATTAGCTCAAAATCCAAAATACTAGTCATTGTGATTTCAACAAGTCAATCTTGTAAATGATTTGAGGTATAAATAGATTGATGAAATTTTTTATAAAAAAGGCAGCTATCAGCTGCCTTTTTTTTATGGCTGCATATGTCGGATACTGTTAATATTAAGGTTGTTATAAGTGGCTTTGAAAAGCTTATATGTGCAGTGGTAATCTGAAAAACTGATTTTTATCAGTTTATTTTGTAGCGCTATAAAATAATATTATGTATGAGGTGTGAAATAGCTGTATACGTATCAAAAGTTAAAAAGTTTTAAAATAAGGCAAATAGTGTTATATTGTATTCGGAAAAAATAACGGATAATTATCCTATTTATTAATTTTAAACCTTTTATCTATGAAGAAAGTACTATTTGCACTTTCGTTTATAGTTCTGGTGGGTTTACAGGCATTAGCTCAAAATACTAATGTTACCGGAACTGTTACAGATGCAGCCGACGGAACTCCTATACCTGGCGTATCTGTATTTGTTAAAGGAACAACCATTGGTACAATTACTTTACCCGATGGTACTTTTACGCTCTCCGTTCCAAATGATGCAGCAACTATTGTATTCTCGTTTGTAGGAATGACAACTCAAGAAGTGGCTTTTAACGGGCAAGTCACAATTAATGTGGTCTTAGAGTCAGATGCCCTTGGATTGGAGGAGGTGATAGTAACTGCTTTTGGAACAACAACTAAGGAGGCGTTTACTGGTTCTGCTGCCGTAGTGGGAGCGGAAGAATTATCATCTCGAAATGTGACCTCTCCAATTGCTGCCATTGAGGGTAGAGCAACAGGGATACAATTTACGTCTGCATCAGGTCAACCTGGTTCATCACCTGATATTGTTATACGCGGAGTAGGAACTTTAAATGGTAGTACAGATCCATTATATATTGTGGATGGTGTGCAGTATGAGGGTTCCTTAAATACGATTAGTCAGGATGATATCGAGTCTTTTACTATTCTTAAAGATGCCTCTTCAACAGCCTTGTATGGGTCGCGAGCGGCTAATGGTGTTGTAATGATTACTACTAAGAGTGGTACAAAAGGAGCAATAAGAACGTCTGTATCTGCTCAGGTTGGTGTGGTTAGCAGAGCTATTTCAAATTATGATGAAGTTTCTCCGGGGCAATATTATGAAACAATGTGGGAAGCTTTAAAGAATTCAAGTGCAGGAGGTGGAGATCCTGCCTATGCTTCTGCAAATATTTACAATAACTTAGGCTATAATCCATTTAATGTAGCGAACAATCAAATTGTAGGAACTGATGGAAAGTTAAACCCAGGTGCAAGGATAATTTATAAAAGTCTTGACTGGTATGATGCAATGGAACAGACCGGAGTGAGAACAAACTACAATGTTAATGTCGGTGGTGGAGGCGACAAGCATAAAGTATTTTTCTCCGCTTCTTACCTTGATGAAGAAGGCTACGTGGTAACCACCAATTTTAATCGTATTACTTCACGCTTAAATGCTGAGTTTGAGGCTACAGATTGGTTAAAGCTTGGTGGTAGTGGAAATATCACTATTTCGGAATCTGCCGGGCCTACTTCCGCAGGAGAAGGTAGTATTGCCAATCCTTTCGGATTTGCAAAAAACATAGGCTCGATTTACCCGGTGTATGTAAATGACTTAGATGGAAACTTGGTGTTAGATGCCGGAGGAAAGCCTGTCTTTGATGCAGGTGAAGGGTATTCTGAATACAACATTGGTTCAAGGCCAATATACCAAGGTCGTCATGCTCTTCAGGAATTACTGTTAAATGATGAGAGACAAAAAAATAATACATACGGACTTAGGTTCTTTGCTGATGCTGAAATAATTGAAGGTCTTAATTTTAGAGTAACATACAGTAGAGATATCAATGAAGGTCTTGTTAAAGAATATGAAAACCACATTATTGGTGATGCACAACCAACCGGAAGATATGGAGAAGAGCGGTATCGGAGAGATGTTGAAAACTTCAATCAGGTTTTGTCATTTAAAAAATACTTTAATGATGTTCATAGTGTAGAACTAACTGCTGGGCACGAAAGCTATCAAAGAATCTTTTCCGGTTTTGACGGTTCAGCCATTAAGCAAGTTGCCACAGGTATCTATGAATTTGATAATTTTGCAGAGCCAATTGGTTTAGGTGGAGCTACTACTGAAAAAACTATTGAAGGTTACTTCTTAAGGGCAAATTATAATTATAATGGTAAATATTATATTAGTGCATCAGTAAGAAGAGACGGTTCATCGGTTTTTGATAAAGAATCAAGATGGGGTAACTTCTATTCTGTTGGTGCATCATGGAGGATAGATCAAGAAAACTTCATGCAAGCTGTGAATTGGGTTAATCATTTGAAACTACGTGGTTCGTATGGTCAGGTAGGTAACGATAATTTGGGTGATTTCTTCCTGTCTCAGCCAAGATACGGTTTGACATCAAACGCAGGTAACCCTGCTATTTATTGGTCAGAAATAGGTAATTCTGAGCTGCAATGGGAAACTGTTGGTAGTTTTGATGTAGCTTTAGAGTTTGTGTTATTCAATAATCTTCTTGATGGTACTATTGAATATTATAAGAAAACTTCAACGGATCTACTTTATGATTTGCCAATACCTTTAAGTAATGGTTTAAATACTGTGCCATCGAATATTGCCGATATGTCCAATTCGGGAATTGAATTTGGTTTAACCGGACATCTCATTAATAAGGGTGGATTTAAATGGGATATGACATTACAGGCTTCAACCTTTAAAAATGAAATAACGAGTATTCCTGATCCTTTCATAGATGGTTCAAAACGGTGGGCAGAAGGAAGATCAGTCTATGACTTCTATATCCTTCAAACTGCGGGCGTAGATCCTAGCAACGGAGATCAACTGTTCTGGATGTATGAAATTAATGAAGATGGTGAAAGTGTACCTGTTTTAGATGCTAACGGAAATCAGGAAACAACAAATGATTGGGAGGCAACTGAACGAGCATACACTGGAGACTCTGCTATACCTGATTTGTTAGGTTCAGTATCTAATTATTTTAGCTATAGAGGATTTGACTTAAATGTGTTAATGACTTTTGGTATTGGGGGTAAATATTTAGACTATGGCTATGCGGCTATGATGCACAGTGGACGTTATGGTAGTTCACTTCATCCGGACATTCTCAATGCTTGGCGTAACCCGGACGATGTAACTAGTGTGCCTAGGATGGAAAATGGAAATGTTGATTTAGTACAGTCACAATCTTCCAGATTTTTAACAGATGCGTCTTTCTGGACATTGAAAAATATTAACATTGGCTATACTTTTAACAGTTCTATTACTGATAGATTAGGTGTTGATGATTTAAGATTATCACTTACTGGAGAAAATTTATTTCTTAAAAGTAAGAGAGACGGGCTCGATCCTCAATATAACTTGTCGGGAACAACTGATGGTGATGACTTTAGGCCATCAAGAATCATTTCGATAGGATTAAATGTTTCCTTTTAAATAATAAGCAAATAATTAAAACATAATAACTATGTTTAAAAAGATAATTGTGTTATTAGTGATAGTAGCTATTGCAATAACATCATGTAGCGATGATTTTCTGGAAACAAAACCAACAGATGCTATTTCTTCCAATGATGCATTAGCATCTGCAGAAAATATGGCTCTAATCCTTAACGGATTGCATCGTTTACTATATGTCCAGCCACAAACTCTGCTTTCTGGCGGAGATAGTTATAGATCCGGTAATCATTATTGGGTGCCAATGGGAGATAATTTAGCAGGAGGACTAATACACAGTGCCCCGGCAAATAATCTCGGGTGGCAAGACGAAACCAGATGGATTTCCCATAATCTGGAAACGTCAAGAACAACTAAGCAGTTGTGGTATCAGCGCTATCACATAATTGCAAGTGCCAATGCCATTATTAATAAAGCTGCTGAAGGAACGATTCCTGAGGATGCAAAAATGAAAGAAATCATCGGACAAGCGTATACATACCGTGCATATGCCTATCTTTCTTTGGTTCAGCACTATGCTAAAGGTTATCTAATTGGCAATCCGGCAACAGATCCTGGTGTACCGTTGTTATTTTCTTCTGAAGCTCCCTTTACCAGTGAGCCCAGATCAACAGTTGAAGTCATATATGACCAGTGCATGTCAGATGTTAATACCGCTATAGATTATTTTAAAGATGCAACTTCAAGGCCGACCGGCAATGCTTTTGACAAATCTCAACTAAACATTGATGTTGCGTATGGTTTGAAAGCTCGAATTGCATTAAATATGGGAGACTGGAGAACAGCTGCTGATGCAGCTAAGTTAGCACGTGAAGATTACCCTTTAATGGATGAAGATGATTGGAAGTCTGGATTTAATACAACACTTCTGCCTGAGGTTATTTGGGGGAGTAATGTAATTTCTACAGAAACTACCTATTTTCGTTCTTACTTTTATTTAATGAGTAATACATTTAATGGTAGTCAGGTGCGGAATAATCCTAAAATTATGGATAAGAGATTATACGCTCAGATTCCTGATACAGATTATAGAAAAGATCAATTCTTAAAAGATGCTCCAAATTCAAACTTATCTGCGTCGAATGGCGAGGGCGGTTGGGAAAATAATACAAACCCGATATATACTACGGAAGAAGAGTTTGATGCAGAAATTGATAGGCTTGCCAGTGTGTATGGATGGACTTCTGCACATAATACGCATCCATATATGCACGTAAAAATGAGAAATAAAGCACCTGGAACTACAGATCCGGATGATATTATTTTAATGCGTTCCTCTGAGATGTATTTGATTGAAGCAGAGGCAGAAGCTATGTTAGACAATATTAGTGCTGCACAAAATGCGTTAAAACCTTTAGGCGAAGAACGTGATAATGCCTATGATGTTACTATATATGATACTAAAGAAAAATTAATAGAACACATTAAATTCCAGAGAGCATTAGAATTATGGGGAGAAGGATTCCTTTATACAGATAAGATTCGTTGGGATGAGGGAATTGATCATGCTGCAAATGGTGGTTCTGGTGCATCTGCTGATTTGTACCAAAGTGGATTTCAACAAGCTAGGCCATCAGTAAATGATGAGTGGATATTTAAAATTCCTCAAGAAGAAATCGATGCGAATCCAAACTTAGGTCCTGAGGATCAAAATTAAACAGTGTTTTAATTAATGTGTGAATAGATAAGAAAGCTGTCCTTATAACTAAAGGGCAGCTTTTTTGCAGATAGGCAGGTAATTAACATGATTTCGACCTAATCAGTTTTTTAATTAATACATGATCTGTCAAACCTATTGAGGCTGATTGATGAATTCTTTAGACGGAAATGGTATGCAGTGAGTTCGACTACTAGGCTTGATAGAAAATTATTGAAACAACGATGTTTGGTGTATCTGATGTCTTAGATATTCCTATGTTCATAATTAATAGTTTTAAGAAGAGTTCTTTTGTAATGACGGATATTGGTGTTTGTGTAGTTTTATGTGGTTTTGCTTTGGATTTAATCTGGCCTTTTATGCGTATTTTTTCTCGATGGCATTTATTGTTTTCGTGGTTTGAGCGTTACTAAATTATTATGAAAATTAAAATAAATATGTATATTCACGGTCGAAGAGATTGTGCCACCTTGCTATTCTGTGGGTGTCCTAAAAATTATTAAGACTTCAATTATTGTAAAAAATACTAAAAAGAGATAATGATAGCTGTTAAAGAATAGCTACTTATTATGAAGCTAATGCTTAAATAGGATAAGTATTGGTTATTTTTTCCAGCAAAACCCGGTCATTAGATCGGGCTTTGTGCATGATCCTCCTAATTTTTCAACTCTCCCTTTTAATTATGTGCTTATTTGAATGCGAAGTTCTTTAGTGTAGACTAATGGATAGTTTCTTATTCGCAATTTTCGGTAAGATTAAAAGATTGCGCGACTTTTGGTGTAAAAAAAAATGATAAATGTTATGCAGTATAGGGTGGTTGAGTTAAAAAGTGTGCCTTGGGTAGTTGTTGGTTAAAATGTGTTAAATGGAATCTATAACGAAAAAGGTCAAAAACTATCAAAAAAGTTTGTGGCTGGCCGGTTTGAGGTTTTAAAATGTAAGATTATTAAGCGGACATGACTTATGTCAGTAAAATATAATGTTAAAAAGTTTTAAAACTAGCTTACAATTGTTATTTTTGAACCGATTAAAAAATTGTCCTATTTATTAATTTAAACCTATTAGTCTATGAAGAAAGTACTTCTCGCACTTTCGTTTATGGTTATGGTTGGTCTGCAAGTTATAGCACAGACTACTAACGTAACCGGTACTGTGACTGATGCTACGGATGGGAGTCCCATTCCTGGTGTTTCAGTGTTTGTTAAAGGAACTACTATAGGAACAGTAACCACCCCCGATGGTACTTATCGTTTGGCGGTTCCTAATGACGCATCGGCGATTGTTTTTTCTTTTGTTGGAATGACGACACAAGAAGTTGCCTATACTGGGCAAACAACAATCAATGCAATTATGAAAAGTGATGCAGTCGATGTTGATGAAGTAATAGTTGTTGCATACGGTACTCAGCGGCGTGAAGCCAATACCGGGTCTGTTGCTGTAATCAAAACGGATCAAATTAAAGATGTTCCAGTTGAAAGTGTTGATAAAGCAATTGCAGGTAAAATTGCTGGTGTGCAGATTAACTCGACAACTGGACAGCCAGGTGCAGCAACGGATATCCGTATTCGAGGAAACGGTTCTATTAATGCAGGAAAAGAACCCTTGATTGTTATTGACGGTGTACCAGTTTCTTCAGGAAACTTCTCATACTTTACCTCTACAGGTAATATTCTTTCAACAATTAACCCTAAGGATATTGAGTCTATGACTGTATTGAAAGATGCATCAGCTGCTTCTTTATATGGTTCTAGAGCATCAAATGGTGTAATCTTAATTACTACAAAATCAGGAAAGAAAGGTCAGAATCGTTTTTCTGTAACTGCCAACTTCGGAGTTTCGAAGGTTACAAATGATCATGATTACAGAGTAATGACTGCTGATGAGATTTATACCTATAAGCGTGATGCAATAATTAATTCAGGTAAGGACCCAAATACAGTTGAAGGCGGTTTCTTTGCTGCTGAGACATTGCCATCGGATATTGAAACATACAACTGGGAAGAAAGTGCATTTCGCACAGCCAGCATGCAGGATATAAACTTTACTGCAAATGGTGGAAATGAGGATACAAGGTATTTTATTTCTGGTGGATACTTTAACCAGGAAGGAATTATGACGGCTACATCACTTGAACGTTATAGTTTTCGTTCAAACATTGATAAAGATTTCAATGAAAAATTCTCAATTGGATTAAAAACGCAAGGTTCATATGTTTATCAAAAAGATAGACCTAACGAATCAATGTACTATGTAAATCCATTCTGGGCTTCTCAAAACCTCATGCCTTGGGATTTACCTTATGTTGATGCCGATGGAAATCCTACTTCAAGAAATACTGGAGTTTACAATTTTGATTTACCATCAAATAATAACTCAAATCACCTGGCAGCAGCAGAATATGACGATCAGTGGAGTAAGCAGTATCGTTTTATTGGAGCGTTAAGCTTGAAGTATGAGCCAATAAAGGACTTAGTGTTCAGAACGACAAATTCAATGGATATGTTATTTGAAGAAGGACGTCGATTCTGGAGTCCTTATTCAGGACCTCCGGGAGAAGAGTTGGGTACACTCCAGGTTTCTAATGGTAGAATGCAGAGATTGAATTCATCTAATATTGTTAGCTATTCAAAAATATTTGCAGAGAAGCATCGTGCAAGTGCTATGGCTGGCTATGAAGCAATGCATTATAAATATCAGAATCATTATGCTTCTGGAGAACAAGTTGGTGCAGTAATTCCTTACTTGTCTAATGCTACAGGCGAAAACTCAACTGTTGATTATGCTTATTCTGAGTATACTTTGTTATCATACCTTGGAACGCTTGAGTATAGCTATGATGATCGTTATTTTGTTAAAGGATCGTTCCGTAAAGATGGTAACTCAAAGTTTGGAGCAGATACACGTTGGGGTACTTTCTGGTCGGTTGGTGCCAGCTGGAATCTTCATAATGAAGCGTTTATAAATGATGTGCCTTGGATTAATATGCTGAAGCTTAGAGGTAGTTATGGTGTTGCAGGAAATGATGCTATTGGTATCTATGACCAGTATGGAACTTATGCATCTGGAGAATACAATGGTAAAACGATTTTAGGGCCTGAAAACCTGACAAATCCAAATCTAGGTTGGGAAATGTCAGCTACAACAAATATTGGTCTTGATTTCGCATTCTTCAATAAAGTTGATGGTACAATTGAAGTTTATAATAAGAAAACAACAGATATGTTGTTGGATGTGCCAATCTCACGTACAGCTGGTTTCGCAAGCCTTCGTCAGAATATTGGTGAGATGACCAATAAAGGTATAGAAGTTAGCCTTAACTATCGGGCTGTTAGCATGAGAGATCTTAAAGTTGATGTTTTTGGCACTTTAGCACATAACAATACTACTATTGATGATCTAGGAGGCGAAGAAGAAATTGGTGATGGATGGTGGAGAAGACATCGTGTAGGAGGCGACTTCTCTAACTATTATGTGTACGATTGGGCAGGAGTTAATCCATCTAATGGATTAGGAATGTGGTATACAGAAGATGGTTCTATGACCTATGATTATGGTAGTGCGCGTCGTGTTTACAAAGGAAAAGTTGAGCCAGATATTGAAGGTGGATTCGGTTTTAATGTGAGCTATAAAGGATTTTACCTAAATACTCAATTTAGATACATGCTGGGGCAGTCTGTATATGTAATGGAAAGTCGCTACACAAATTCAGATGGTTATAACTGGAGTTCAAATCAATCTGCTAATTTGTTAGACTACTGGAAGAAACCAGGCGATGTTACTGGCACACCTAAGCCATTAATGAATAATTCAACTGGTTCAAATGAGTGGGGAACAAGTCGTTTCTTGTATAAGGGTGATTTTGTTCGCCTTCAGAACTTGACTTTTGGTTACAATCTACCTAAGATAGTTTTAGATAAGATTGGTGTATCTGCTGCTAAGTTATATGTAAGTGGAAATAACCTTTATAGCTGGCACGATGTTCCATATTACGATCCTGAGCGAAGTAGTACTGGTGGAGGTTACATTATTTATCCTCAGACTCGTAACTTCACGTTTGGTTTAGAAGTAGGATTTTAATATTTAAAAAGATGAATAATATGAAAAAACATATAAGCTTAGTTGGAGTCTTACTTGCTGTTTTGTTCTTAACATCATGTGGGGATGACTTCCTGGAGAAAGAGCCGTTGTTGTCACAATCAAATGAGTTGACTTTATCTAACTTTGATGGTCTGAATCAGGCAACCATGGGGGCATATGCACCTTTATATAGTGTGAATTGGTATGGTGCTGAGTTTACTATTACTGCAGACCTAAAAGCAGATAATGCAAAATCCAGTCCTAAAAGTTCAGGTCGATATCAGACTGACTATAACTGGTCTCAGAATTCAGCAAATACCGCTGGATTATGGGCGACTGCTTATCAGGCTATTACAAGGGCTAGTAATGTAATTAACGCCATTGATGAAACTTACGATCCTGCAACTGAACCGGGAGTTGATCTGGAGGAGATAGATCATTTAAAAGCTGAAGCACTTTTTGTAAGAGCTCTTGGTCATTTTGATTTAGTGCGTGTATATGCACAACCATATACTTACCAAAAGGAGAGTCTTGGTGTACCAGTTGTTTTAGTTTCCGAGATTGGTGAACCAGCAAGAAATACTGTTGCTGAAGTATATAACCAGATTGTGACTGATCTTGAAGCGGCCTTACCATTGTTTAAAGATGGGGGTATTGCCAGAGAAGAGGTAGATAGTAAGGCGTTTGCTGATGCTGCTGCAGCTCAGGCTTTGTTAGCAAGAGTATATTTGTACATGGGTAATTACTCGAAAGCTGAGGAATATGCAAGTAAAGTAATCGCGAATGAAGATTTTGAAATTTATACTGCTGCTGAATATGGTTCAGTTTGGGGGACGAATGGTGCTTCTGAAATTATCTTTGAAGTATATGGTGACCAAAACCAATCATATGCGCCTTATTGGTCTGAAATTGGTTACATCTATGATCCAGACGGTTCTTATGCAGACGTTTGTGCTACAAATAACTTGTTGGCACTTTACGAAGAAACTGATGTGAGAGCTGATGTATTTGCAGAAGAGTCTAAAGGGAATTATCCTGGTTACGTGTGGCCAGATAAGTATCCTGGAAAAGATGGTGTTAATAAGCAGAATAACATTCCGGTATTGCGACTTTCTGAAATGTACCTAATTCGTTGTGAGGCATACCTAAATGGTGAAGGTACAATGGCCCAGGCTGTTGCTGATTTTAATAAAATTAGAGCCAACAGAGGGGCAACAGAGCTTGGTATCATTACTATGACAGATTTGTTTAACGAAAGAAGACGAGAGCTTTGTTTTGAAGGACATTTGCTTTATGACTATGCACGTTTAAACAAAACAATTGAACGAGTAGATGAGGATGATCGTATTACAGGTCCTGTTGATATTACATTCCCAGGCCACTTATGGGCTATGCCAATACCAATTGGTGAAATGGAATCGAATAGTAATATGGTTCAAAACGAAGGCTATTAATCACTAATTATTAGACATTATGAGATATTTAAAATATACATTGTTGTTCTTGGCAGGAATTGTACTTTTTGCTTCCTGTGATAAGAATGATCCTATAGTTTTTAAAGCTGGAGATCAGAGTGTTGCTTTTCTTAGTAGCAGTTTGCAGGTTGCAGAAGGTGGCAACGAGCTGAGTATACCTGTTTCTTTAGCTGGATTACCAGGTGGTGGTGCAGTTTCAATTAAATATGATGTTAGTATTGAAGGAATATCAAAACCAGCTATCGAAGGTACAGATTTTGAAGTTATTTCTTCAAAAACGATTGAGTTTTCAGAAGGCTATGGCGAGGCAGAGATACGAATACGTACAATGAATAATGACATTTACGAGGGTAATAAAATGTTCTATTTGGTATTTACTGACATTGCCAACACAAAACCTAGTGCTGAGAATATGTGTATGGTAACAGTTAGTGATGATGAGCATCCTCTTAATATCATTATTGGTACTTATGATGGTTTAGGAATTTCATATTTTAATGGTGAGACTGTATACACTGTATCTACTAAACCTGATCCGGATGATGTTAGCAAGATAGTATTTACTGGTTTTGTTCCTGGTGGTTCTAACTTAGATATATACGGGGTTGTGGATTTGGACAGTAAGGAGATTAAGATTCCAGTTGGTCAAGATATTGTTAAGGATGATACCAATCCTGCAGCTATAAATGGTTGGTATGGAGAAGAAGGAGATCCTGCAATACCTGCTGACGGCTTTATAACTGCCACATTCGATGACAATGGTACAATTACAATTCATGATTGGTTCGGTTCTAAAATAACTGAGGGAGTAAATGATGGATTGTGGTTTAATATTATGCAAGCTGGTAGTGTTTTAACTAAAGCTGCCGCTGGCGAAGCTAATATTAATACTACCAGCGAGGAGTTTACAATTGGCGAGTATAAAAAATAGAAGATATTTTCTAACTAAACGTTTTGTTTAGCGTTTAATTAAGAGCATAAGAAGAGCCTCCAGTTATTGACGACTGGAGGCTTTTTATGTATCGCCTTTAATGTTGAAGTTAAACGATGGATTCAGATTTATTACTTAATATTATAGATAAATAAACTGCAGAGTATAAATTAAGACTAATTCTGAGTATTGATTTTGGTGAGTTCGTCTGAATTATAAAGGCTTTGCAAGAATGTTATAAAAAAGGTTAAGCTATTGTGTAGCTTAACCCATATGCATCTCAAAATAAAAAAAATCTATAGAATATTTAATTGTTTAAATTGTCAAATAGTCTTACTAAATCTTCTTTATTCCAGAACTTTGTTTTATTCCCTTTCAGGTATTTGACAGCCTTATCTTGAAGGTCAGCTGGCAAAACCTTTAGTAAATCTTTTTTATTCTCGAATTCAAAAGGAGATTTATCCTGTGTACTACAAAAGAAAGACAGGCTTTGTTCCCTAAATTCAGCTTGTCTGGCCTCACCATAAGGATCAGCAGGCTTTGCAGGATAGAACCTAGTCCTTCGTCTGCAATAGAGTTTTACTGGCCCGTCTTCAACTAATTCAAGATAACCTATATGTTCTGTATTGTTTGACTTCATAAATTTAATTCGTTGAAAAACCCTGTGATTTATAACCACCTTCAAATAATCATAATTATAGGGCAGTTCATAGGCCTTGTCCTCTTTCTCAAATTCAATAACATCGTTATAGATGTTGTAACGTAAACGCAGACCAACAATGGAGTCCTTTTTTGTTAGTATATAACTGTCTGCAAAGTCTTTGCTAAGGTATGGACTGCCTTTGATTTCATCTAGAGTTAAGCCTTCAACTGTGCTGTTGGCTGCTTCTGTGCGATATTCAAGTGATAATAAGTAAGTGTCTCCTGAACGTATGATGCTATTGTTTTGTGCGTAACCATTAGTATAAAACAAATTGGCTACAAAGAAAATTAGTTGAATGCCTTTCATTGTTGTTTGTTAAAATTAATGTGTTTGAACGATTATTTATTGAGAGTGGTAAATAGATTTGTTAAATCCTCTTTGTTCCAGTATTTTATTGCTCTATTGCGCGATATTTTATGAATGGATTCTTGCGTCTTCTCATCCATCAAAGAAGATAATTGCTTTTTAGTGGAAAACTCTATAGGAGTAGTAAAGCTATCGGCATAAAAGAAAGATAGACTCTGCATTTTGAATTCAGGTTCTATTGCTTCTTTATATGCCTCTTCAGGTACTCGCGGGTAGTAGCGAATTCTATATCTGCAATACAATTCATTCTTTCCATGCGAAAGTAATTCAAGGTATCCGTTATGTTTTGTACCGTTTGATTTAATAAACTCTTTATACATAAAAACCCGCTCTTCAATGGTAACCATCTTTAGGCTTTCATTATTTTTTATAGCATAAATCTCATCATTAATTTTAAATTCAATTGCATCGTTATATACATTATAACGCAAAACGAGGGATATAATTGAATCAGATCTAGTTTGAATGAAGCCATTCTTGAATTCCTCATTCAGGAAGGGGCTTCCATTTATATTATCCAGGGGCATGTCATTAAATACAGTGCCAAGTCTGGCGTAATCCATATTAAACGCAAATAAATGATTGGTTGATGCGTCATTAACCTGTGATAAAACACATAGTGATTGAAACACCATTGTTAATGTAATAAAACTTTTTGCTTTCATGTCATTCCTATTTATTCGGGTTGTTAAGTTGATTAAATAAGTCAATTAAATCGTTCTTATTCCAGAAGCGAGTTTTGTTTTTTTCACTAATAATTTCCGCCTGATCCTTGATGGTTGAGTTCAATAGTGTATAAAGTTGTTTAGGAGAATTGAACTCAACAGGCATTTCATTGTCCAACTTTGAAAAATACGAAAGACTTTGAGTTATATACTCTGGTTTTTTAAGGCCGTTATACGAATCACCAATTTCTTGATTTGGCCTGTTAGGATAGTACTGTGTTTGGTGTCTGCAATACAAGCTAACTTTTCCGTCAGCTATTAATTCAAGATAGCTCTTTTGGGTTTTTGTATTAGATTTCTTGAACTCAAGAAACTGAAATACACGATCAGCAATCGTAATCATTTTAATATTTGGATGGCTCTGCAATTGATAGGTTTTTTCATCGTGTCTGAATTCTATGGCATCTGTATGGATGTTGTATCTTAGTTTTAATGGAATTAATAGTTCTGATTCCAAAAGAATAAAGCCATTTTGAAATGAATCTATGAGGTATGGGCTTCCGGTTATTTCATCAAGCCGAATATCTTCTATTTCGCGGGGTTCCCAACGTGTGAAGGAGGGATTGATTTGAGCGTTGACTGCAATAATGCAAGTTAGAAGGAGCGTTGTAGGAAAAAAAGCTTTCATTACATTAAATTTAGGGTCAATAGCTAATAATGGTCATTGTTTATTAAATGTACAAAAAATATATTAGATGACTGCAATGTAATAGTTTATAATTCGTTATGGCTTTATGAAATCGGGTTGCTATTAATGAGTCTTTTTGACAAAAGGCTGCTGTTACATGGGCAGGTTTAGTATATTTACATGTTTTTAATCCTCGAATTATGAGAAAGAATCTATTTATAAATTACTTAAGCATTGCGGTACTTGCAATGACATGTGTGTGTTGTGGTAGCGGAAAGAGTTTAGTTCATAATGAAAGCATCCAAGATATTGCGGTTGCTAAATTGGGAGAATCAGTTGTTGTAGAATTAAATGATTTAAAGTCATTAGCACTTTGCTATGTGATAGATAAACCATCTATGGAAATGCCGGGGAATAACTTGCGATTTTCAGTTTATGATGTTTTAGAAAGGAAGTGGCTATACAGTGAACAAAAGTATAATGCTACCGTAGAATGGCAAAGTAGCACGATATTGGTAATTCATTCAAAACCAGGTATGATTTCTAATGATCCAAATACCAATGAGAAGATGATTGACTATAAGGTTGATATACAGGATTATAAAAAATAAAATGGCATATAACTTAAACCTATATAATATATGAGAAAATTTTTGACTTTATTTTTAGCTGTAATTGCAATTATTAGTATTACAGTTGTTCTTCAACAAAGGCCAGAGGGGAAAATAAAAAAGTTCAGTAAAAAAAATGGGTATACCTCTGAAGAACTGATTGCAGATCAGGTGCAGAAAAAAATCGAAAGACGAAAACAAGGTTATGCCAAGCAAGATAAGCCAGATAAGTTTTTAGAGTATATTCATTTGCTTAAAACGGGTGGTGAACCAGATAACAACTATTTATTTAATCAGGCTTTACTTGAACTTAAAAAAGCCAGGAAAGTAAATGGCTTAAAAGCATCCGTTAGTTTAGATTGGAAAGAAAGGGGGCCAGGGAATGTAGGGGGCAGAACGCGTGGGTTTATTGCAGATCCGGATGATGCTACTGGTAATACATGGTTTGTTGGACCTGTTGGAGGTGGAGTTTGGAAAACAACTGATACGGGAACAAACTGGACAAGTTTAACCCCGGAATGGCCAAATCTGGCTGTTAGTTGTCTGGCGATGGCCCAGTCAAACACTTCTGTTATCTATGCTGGTACTGGTGAGGGGTTTGGCAACCTTGACGCGATAAAGGGAAATGGAATTTTTAAGTCAACTGATAAAGGTGAAAACTGGGTACAGTTAGGCTCAACCATAGGTGACTCAAATTTTGAGTATGTTAATCGGATGATTGTTAATCCAGATGATGAAAATGAAGTGGTTGTTGTTACCAATACGGGTATATTCAAAACGCTCGATGGTGGTGCAACTTGGAAAGAAAAATATAGTTTGGGTGCAAGTAAAATTCAGGATATTAGATGTTTGTCTGGTGATTTTAATAAGCAATTCGCAGCTGTTAATGGAAAAGGAATTATTAGTTCTATTGATGGTGGAGAGAATTGGTTGATGGCTAAAGAAATAAGTGAAGGTAGAATTGAACTATGTTTGTCAACAGTTGATTCGGATTATATGTATGCCTTAACATCGCAATCTAACCTGTATATTTCAACAGATGGTGGTGATAATTGGCTTGAAAGTACGCCTGAAGAAAAGGTTGTATTTTTATCAGGACAAGGATGGTACAATAATACAATGGTAGCTCACCCTTCTATAAAAAGTCAATTGTTTGTAGGTGGTTTGGATTTGCATAAGGTGGTTGTCGGGGCTAAGGTTTCTGGTCAGGGGACTGACGTGTACGATATTATAGATGGTACTTCGGAGATATTTACATTTCTTAATATTGAAGGACAATACCTGGGTGGTGGCGTTAATGTTGATTTTGCCAAAACTGATTTATTCCGGGATGTTAAAATACAGTTTGGTACTGGTAACTCACAGAAAGCTCACAGATTCACTGATTCGGCTGGAGAGGTTGCTAACCCATCATCATCTTCGTATACTTATAAGGACTATGTAGATGTTCCTTTCGTTGTGACAGATAATGAAACAGGTGAACAGCTAATGGTTTCTTTTAGGGATCATGATAATAATGGTGAGTATAATCTTACTGAAAACTCTTATGAGCAAATTTATGTGCATTCATTGGCCTACAATGCTGGTGCTGCAGATTCGGAAATTGGAATCGATGGAGGAGTTGATACGAAACGAATAATCAGTGTTAACCCTGCAATGGCAAACGGACTAATTTGGGATGTAAATGCGATTCCGAATGTTAGTATAGTTCTGGATAAATATGAACTAAAAAGCAGAAGCATTTCTTCAGAGCAATTGACAGTATGGTATGAAAATACGAGCAGCCCTACCTATGCTCATGCTGATCATCATAATCTTCATGTTATTGAAAGTGCAGGACAACCATTTAGAATTGTAAATTGTAACGATGGTGGAATTGCAATGTCAGATGATGGTGGAGTAAACTGGTCAAGCCCAATAAACGGCTATGTAACAACTCAGTTTTATGGAGTGTCAAAACATCCGGATATTGAAGTCTATATTGGCGGAACACAGGATAATGGTACTTGGTTATCTCCCGAGGGAAGTAGTAAGTTGGGAGCTTGGAGTCGAGCACTTGGTGGAGATGGTTTTGAAACTGCTTGGAATAATAATTCACCTGAAAAAATAGCCATATCGCTATATTATAATGATATACGAATAAGTCATAATGGAGGTGAAAACTGGTTTAGTGCCGGGATACCTGATATGGGTGAGGATAATTCACCTTTTGTAACCCGTATTGCAAACGAAATGTCAGCTCCAGATATGCTTTTGGTGGGTGCAAAATCCGGAATATGGGTGTCCTATGATTTTGGAATTAACTGGTCATCAACTCCGATGCCATCAGGAACCTGGCCTGCTGGCGATTATAATCCACATATAGCTGTTAGTCCAGTGGATAGTAGATATATATGGGCAGGCAACGCGATGTCAGCTAATTATGATATTGCAGTATCTTCCAATGGAGGTAAATCATATAGTAGTGGAAATAAGGCGGATAATGCTGGAGCATATATATCTGATATTATTGCTCATCCTACTGAAGAACGCAGTGCATTTGTTTTATTTGCTGCTAATAACCATTCTAAAATTCTTTATTCAAATGACCTAGGAGATAGTTGGACCGATCTTACTCAGTTTAATAATGGAGAAAGTCAGAATGGCTTTCCTAATGTAGCAGTTTATTCTCTTGCTGTAATGCCCTTTAATACAGATATTATATGGGCTGGTACTGAGATTGGAATTTTTGAGTCTACCGATAAAGGTGCTACATGGCATTTTGCAGATAATGGTTTACCGGCCGTTAGTATCTGGGATATGAAATTTGTTGGCAAACAACTGGTCGTGGGCACACATGGATTAGGAGTTTGGACATTGGATTTTAATGAAATTGTGGAGACTATTAAACCTCCGGTAATTACTTCGGCCTCTAAGTCGCCACTTGGTTATTTCGATTATAAGGTTGACTTATATCGTGATTACGATAAAGTAGAACTTTATATTGATGAACAATTACAAGCCACTTATGAAGATGTATCCGCTGGTGAGTTTCGTATGCAGGTTGAAGTTCAGTCGTTTAAAAGTCAACTCTCTACGCAGGTTTATGCTTACGTTGGTGCAGAAGTTAAGAAGTCAAATTACCTCTGGATGTCCAACCCTCAGTTTGAGGATGCCGTGGAGAAGTATATGAATAGCTTTGCTTCTAGAAGGAATGACTTTAGTGGGGAAGATTTTGTGATATCTGATATGTTGTTTAATGATGCTGCTATTCATTCGACACACCCATATGTTGAGAATAAAGAGTCATACTATGTATTAAACTACCCTATTAAAGTGTTGAATGATAGGGAGGATGCTATATTGTCTTATAGAGATATAGCATTGGTTGAGCCTGGAGAAGTCGGAACTAAATTCGGGGATCCGGAATTTTGGGATTATGTAGTTGTTGAAGGTACTGTTAATGGTTCGACATGGGTGCCATTGGCTGACGGATATGATGTCAATAAGTATGATAAATGGAAAGATTTTGCCGATTCTGCCAATGAATATTCAAATATTAGTTCTCAACCGAACTCTGAAGATTTATTTGTTGAGCATACCATTAACCTTCATGATAAATTTGAGCCAGGAGATGTTATTCTTATTCGTTTCAGAATGCACTCCGACGCAAATTCTGTTGGATGGGGATGGGTGATTGATGATTTAATTATACAGGAAACAGGTACAAGTATCAGTCCAATTAGGGGCGATGACAATGATGTATTTAAAGTTGGGCCGAATCCGGCTACCTCATTTGTTGATTTGACATTAGAGTCTGATGAAAGAGGCGAGGTATCCGTTGTTGTATATGATATGGCAGGAAGAGCTATTGTGGTTAGAGATTTCTATAAAAATTCAACTAATTGGACTCAGCAATTGCAGTTGGGTGATTTGCCAAAGGGCATGAAGATTGTGACCATGAGTATTAATGGTAAGACTTATAAGCAAAAACTATTAATTAAATAGGAACAACAACTTGAGAATAAAAAAGAGGCGCATTATGTGCCTCTTTTTTTGTCTAAATTTTTTTTGAAAGGTTGCTAATTTAGATTGAACATTAAATTAGTTCTGCAACTGTTGTTGTATAAGGATTGTGTGGTGTTGTTATTTAGAATGATTAAAATTAAAAAAGATAAAAGCATCTGAAAATATTGTAAGAAATGTTCTTTTGAAGTATATTTGTTCAACAATTTTGTAACGAAGTAAAACACAACGATATGACCGCAGTACAATTTGATCAACGATTACTTAGCATGCAGGATAAGCTTTTGTACTTTGCATTAAGTTTAACTGCCAATGATGAAGATGCCCGCGATTTGTTGCAGGAAACAACGCTGAAGGCTTTGACTTACCGGGACCAATTTGTAAATAACACCAACTTTAAGGCTTGGGTATTTACAATCATGAAGAACACGTTTATTAACAACTATCGCCGAGTGCAGAAAACCAGGAGCACTTTTGATAGCACAGAAGATGCTATTCGTGCGGCGTATAAAAGGAATTACGCATCCGAAACACCTGAAAATGTATATGCCGTAATGGAAATGAATTCCAAGGTAGAGAAGTTGGATGATGAATTCAGAATTCCGTTTAAAATGCATACGCAAGGATTTAAATACAAGGAAATTGCTGAAAAGCTGGATTTACCAATTGGTACAGTGAAGAGCCGTATATTCTTTACCCGTAAGAAGTTGCAGGAAATGCTTAAGGATAAATAGATTTCTGTTTTGAAAACATATTAACCGGTGTAAATTTGTAATTTGCACCGGTTTTTTATTAATAATAAAGTATTTCGGGGAAGATATTCCTCTCGGGTTTGACTAATTGAAGAAAAAAGTTAAAAATACTTAGATTAAATCTTAGCGATATTCTATATGAACGAACAAAGCAAAATTAAACGATACGAGCGCGTATATGAACAGATTAAAGAGCTCATTCAGGCAACGACTAATCCAGTGTCGCGCATGGCTACAATTAATGCTATTCTGCAACATAAATTTAGCTATTACTATTGGACTGGTTTTTATGAATTAATTGAAGGTGAATTGCTGGTAGGGGCCTATCAGGGACCCGTTGCATGCCTTAAGTTAAAAAAGGATACAGGTGTTTGCTGGGCCGGTATAAATAGTGGAGAAACTGTTGTTGTTGATAATGTGCATGATTTTCCGGGGCATATTGCGTGTTCATCGGCCAGCAATTCAGAGATTGTAGTACCTGTTTTTGATAAGGAAAAGCGTGTGGTAGCCGTATTGGATGTTGATAGTAAGGAATACTCTGCGTTTGACCAGGCTGATAAAGCTGGGCTAGAAAAGATTGTTGCACTAATTTACGGATAATGAATAAGCAGGTGTTAATTACAGGGGGAGCCAAGCGCGTAGGCAGGTATCTGTCACAGCATTTTGCAAGGGCTGGATACGATGTGCTGATTCATGTTAATCAAAGCCAGAAGGAAGGGGAGCTATTAGTGACCGAGTTGAGTGACAAATATCCTGACCAGCAGTTTACTCTCTTGACTTACAATTTAAGCGATTGGAAGCAACTACCTGCATATATTAAGCAGGTGTTCGGCGATTATGGTATACCCGATGTGATTATTCATAACGCCAGCCGTTATGCGCCAGGTACTTTGCGAGAAGTATCTTTGCAAGATATGGAAGAGATGATGGCCATTCACTTGTATGCCCCTATGATTATTGGGCAGCAGTATCGAAAAGTCGGAGGACATGGATCTATTATTAACCTGTTAGATACTGCCATCATTACCAATGATACGTCGCATGCCATGTATCTGTTAGCTAAAAAGAGTTTGGCAGAATATACCAAAATGTCTGCCTTAGAATGGGCGCCCGAGATAAGAGTGAATGGTATAGCGCTTGGTCCCGTGCTACCACCGGAAGGCAAAGATGATAGTTATTTTAATTCAGTGGTTGGAAGTACACCACTGAAAAACAAAGTGGAACTGGCTAATATTGCATCAACCATCGATTTGATTATTACTAATGAAAACATCAGTGGCCAGATTATCTATTGTGATTCTGCTCAACATTTAATATAGTTGTTCGTTTTATCCATAGACCAAAAACTATACTATGGGTAAATTAAAGATAAAGAACTTGTTGCTGCGGAGCTATGTTGGTTTTAATCCACATGAAATAGGTAAGCGACAAGATGTAATGCTGAATATCACCATTCACTACGCAAGCGGCAAAGAAGAATTAAGTGATTTGCCCGATGATGCCCTTGATTATCGCACCATTACTAAACAAATTATTGAGAAGGTAGAGAATAGCCGCTTTAACTTGCTCGAAGCGCTGGCACGCATGATTCTCGATACTATTATGCAGTATGAGCGGGTTCAGTCGGTCGAAGTAGAGGTGGATAAGCTGCATGCCTTGCGTTTCTCCGAGAGTGTTTCGATTACCCTTTCTGCTCAAAAATAAATGCTTTTAAGTTTTAGCCAATGAAACAAGATCGTGCAGTATATGCCGTTATAGGACTTGGCTCAAATATTAGTGCCGAGACGAAAATACCTGAAGCCTTGCATGAGCTTAATCGGATTGCAGAAGTCATTAAAACTTCTAAGGTGATGACCACACAACCAATTGGGATTACAGAACAGGCTGATTTTTCAAACTGTGCGGTGCTCATACTGGTGAAAATGCCTTTTGAAGTACTGAATGCAAAGCTAAAGGCGATAGAAGATAAAATGGGAAGGGATAGAAGCCGCCCCAAATTTGGTCCGCGCGAAATTGATCTGGATATTGTTGTTTACGATGATGAGATTACAGATGATGATTATTACACCCGCGATTTTTTGAAGGAGTTGGTTAATCAGGTGTGGGCAAAAAAATAGAGTTGGCTCGCCAGAACCAACTCTACACCTTTATCACCATTATTAACCTAACCTTTGCTAGGTATGAAAAGAAATTACAGTTTAAAACTCTTGCCGATATTTAACGAGAACCATAGCAGATCTTTATCTATTCCTGTTGGCTCAAGAGCCTCTAATGTTCTCTGATAGTTAATACCTGTTCGCAAAGATATTGCCTTAATATTAAAGGAACATGACAAATGTTGTGAGAAGAATCCCCAACCGGGCTCAATACGGTTATCTACCGCTCCTTGATTGTTGCTAATCACAGACTTAGCTTCCAGATTGACCTTCTTGTAACTTTTGTTAAATTTCATTAAAAATTCATGAATACCAGCAGCACGTATATTCATGTCCCTGCCCAGTTGATGATAGTAGTAAAAATCATAACCAGTTGTTAGCTTCAGACCGTTACTCTTGGATAACATAAACGGAAAATGGATGCCTGCATTATATTTCATACCCTGGTAATAGTTCTGTTTGTCCGACTCTTCGTTAACGGGCAGATACCAATAGTTAACATAGCCATGCAGGTTGATATTCCAATCCTGTTCTCGTTTGTAAATATTAACACTGTGATCGATTATGATGTCCCACTCATCCAGCGCATGAAATTGTCTGTCGTATGGAAGGCTGAACCAGGCCATAACAGTTGGGCCATTGTTAAAACTATAATACACGCCAGGTTGAAAACAGGCCTGATTGGCACTTAATGTACGACCGTGGGCAATGTAGTTAGTCGTGTTTCCCCAGTCGACGCTTAGGTTATTTTGGGCGTCAACCTGTGTCGCAATGACAGCAAATAGAGCCATCAAAACTAATTTTTTCATAGTGTTCCCTTAATATTGCATTGATAAAATCAGGACAAAAATAATGCGCTGAACCACTGATAAACAATGACTTTATGCGGCAAAAAAACATGATAAAAATCGCTGTGTTAACAGATGTGAATAGTTGCTGCTATGTGGCACTGCTACAGGTGCTTTAATCCGCCTTTTTTAAAGAAGTAGACCGTTGGCAGTAGTGTTTATAAAAACTTTTCTATTTTTAAACGACAAACGATTCCTTAAAACCCATGCGTCAGCCAACTATCTCAAAATACCTGTTTCCGTTAATTTGTTTGTTACTTGCATTGTGCCATTGGCCTGGTATAAGCGCTCAGGATGACAGCAATGAAGCCTTGCTGAAAAAGCTACAGAATGCCTCTACTAAAGAGCAGGTGCAGATTTACAATAAACTGTCTAAATCACATATCTACAGTGACCCACAGCGTGCCATTAAGTATGCCGAGCAGGCCCTGCAGATAGCCAGCCGCATTGATGATAAGCGCGGCAAGGCCGAGGCATACAATAACCTGGGGATGGGCTATTATTTTACCAACGACTATGAGCGCTTGCTGGAGTCGTATCGAAAATCACTTCTTGAGTATCGACTTATTGGTGATAACCAAAGTATGTCTACCCTTTCGTCTACCTATTTTCGTTTGAGTCAGTCCGAAAAAGCGTTGAAGAACTACAAGCGTTCGCTCAATCTGTATATCACTGAAAAGAACTGGAAAAAAATTGCAGAGACCTATAAGAATATGGCCGATGTTTACAAAAATATAGCCGACTATTCGCAGGCATTGACCTATTATGAGAAGGCACTGGAGATGGTAGAAGAAGAGGAAGGGGACGAAGCCAAAAGTGAGGTAATTCGACTGTTGGATCAGATTGGCCAGATATGGTTTTACCAGAAAGAGTATGATACAGCCCTGATTTATTTTACTCGCATGCAGCAGATGCTGGAAGAACGGGGCGATCGGCAGAATGTGTCCATACTATTGAGCAACATAGCCAATGCCTATTTTTTTAAAGGTGATTTGGAGCAGGCGCATGAGTATTACCAGAACGCGCTGAAGATGCAGATTGAGCAAAACGGGCACTGGGAAGCAGCTATGAGTTTGATGCGTATTGGTATGATTGAGGCGCAAAGAGAAAATTATCGGAAAGCCATTAGTAGCTACAATAAAAGTGTGAAGTTGGCAAAGGTGGCGGATGCCAATGATTTACTGCGCGATAATTACCTGGTGTTATCGGAGGCATATGAGGCACTTGGCAATTACCAGAAGGCCTATGAGTACCGGATTTTGCATTCCGATCTGTCGGAAGCTATGGTGATGGAAGAGAACATCACCAACTTTGTGGATGCCCTGGCTCTGCAGGCTCTGGAAGAGAAGCAGCGTGAGAATGAGATATTGCAAACCAAAAACAAAAACTACCTATTGGAATTGGAAAAGGAGAACCTTATAAAATGGCGCCTGTCATTTGGGTTTACCATTATCATTACTTCCATCCTGGTGTTTATCATCTATTACCGCTACTACCTCAAAGGGCAGGAAAATAAGAACCTGGAGCAGCGCATTGCCGAAGCCCTGAAAAAACAGGAGGAGCAACAGCAAATAATCATGCACCAAAGCAGTTTGACTTCGTTGGGTGAGCTGGCGGCGGGTATTGCCCACGAAATCAACCAACCCGTGCAGAACATCTCCTTGTCGGCCGAGAGTATTAAGTACGAGCTGATGGAGGAGCAGGCAGATAGAGAATTCCTCAATAAATCGGTGAATGAAATATTTGAAGACATTGTCCGGGTGCGTCAGATTGTGGATCATATACGCATATTTAGCAGTGGGCAAAAGGACGAGGTGGAAGAGGAGTTTGATGTGAGTGAATGTGTGCGTGCGGCCACCTCCATGATTGGTAGTCAGTATGCCAATCACCACATTAGCCTCTTTACAAATTTGTCTGGTGACTTGCCTTGCGTCTTGGGTAATCCCCACAAACTGGAGCAGGTAATACACAACCTGCTGTCGAATGCGAAAGATGCTGTGGAGGAACGCAAACACCAAGAACCAGAACTAAAGATGCAGGTGACCATAGAAACCTACTATGAAAATGAAAATGTGTATCTATGCATCCGTGATAATGGAGTGGGCATATCGCATAATCGTAAAACCGATATATTCCTGCCATTTGTAACCAGCAAACAGCTGGGAAAAGGTACTGGTTTAGGCTTATCAATATCATATAGCCTCATTAAAGAAATGCGGGGGCGCATTGAAGTAGAAAGTGAACCGGGCAAAGGAACCGCTATGGTGGTGATTTTACCACTGGCTGATAATTTATAGAAAACAGAATTAAATGAACGAGCTGAAAGTACTCATACTAGACGATGAATCTCGTATAACCGAAAAGCTGAAATATCACCTTGAGAAGCGTAAATTCAATGTTTTTACTGCTAATACGCCCAATGAGGGCTTTGCGGTGTTGGAAAAGGAGCGGCCAGGGGTGCTTATTCTGGATGTGATGCTGCCGGGCATGAACGGGCTGGACATCCTGAAGAAAGTCAAGCAAGAGTACCCCAACCTGGAGATCATCATGATTAGCGGTTATGGTGATATGGACATGGTGATACAGGCTATGCGGCAGGGTGCATCGGATTTTATTCGTAAACCCTTTCAGATTATGGATATACAGCTGGCTATTGAGCGTACTGAGAAGTTTCTGCTTATGCAGTCGAAGCTCGAAGCAGCTGAAAACCGTGGGGCACTGGTGTCAAAGGAGTTGGAGGGCATGATTGAAAAGGATTTTGTTGGCGAGAGTCTGCAGATAAAAAAGGTGCTGCAGATGGCTCTGAAGGCGGCCGAAGATGGCGATGTAAATGTGCTGGTGACTGGCGAGAACGGTACTGGTAAGGAAATCATCTCACGCATCATTCACTTTGGCAGTCCGCGTAAGAAGCAGGTGTTCGCGCCTGTTAATAGCTCGGCCATTCCTGAAACCTTGCTCGAGAGTGAGTTTTTTGGCCATGTAAAAGGTGCTTTTACCGATGCGCGCGATGAGAAGAAGGGCTATTTTGAACTGGCTAATAAGGGCACCCTGTTCCTGGATGAAATTGCAGATATGCCTTATGCCTTGCAGGCCAAACTGCTGCGGGCTATCGAAGAAAACCGGATTAAACGTGTTGGTAGTAATAAAGAGATACCGGTTGATGTGCGCATCATTTCAGCCACCAATAAAAACATCGAGGAACTGATCAACGAAAAGCAATTCAGAATCGACTTGTTTCACCGGATTAACACCATTGAAATAAACATACCGCCACTACGCGAGCGCCCCGAAGACGTGTTGCCCTTGTTGAAGCATTTTGTGAAGGACATTGCCAAGCGCAAGCGTAAGAGTGTGCCTGCAATTGCTCCAGCATTAGTGAATAAGTTGCAGCGCTATCACTTTCCGGGCAATGTGCGCGAGCTGCGCAATATGGTGGAGCGGGCCATGATTTTAGCAGATAGCGACACCCTGCAACCCGAAGATTTTCCTTTAAGGGGAGAAGATACAGCAGCTAAGCCGGCTGTGACCAACGGCACGCTTAATATTGATGAGCACGAACAGCAGCTGATTGAGGCCGCCCTGAAGCAAACTGAGTTTAATCAGACAAAGGCAGCAACTCTGCTCGGTATCAGTCGTGATGCCCTCAAACGAAAAATCAAGAAATTCAATATTGAAATAGTGAAGGGGATAGGGCTGGATGAGTAATGCCTATATTCTCCACCGCAGAGTTGAAGGAACAAGCAGAGTATGTCCAGTAATTCTCTCAGCTACCATGCGTAAAGACACGGTTAGTCCGCTTAATTGATTTTACTGCAGAGGTAAAGAAGTAAAAAGAGAATTTTTAGCAATTCTCTTTGTTATCGGAGTTCTCTGCGGTTAATCCAAGTATTGTAAATCAATCTTAACGCTTGTGTCTAAAGTTTAACAAGTCATATTATTGTCCACTATTCCCTTATCTTTGCACACTTCAAATACACATAGGGGAAGAGAATGAGAATATTTAGGCAATTAGCCATTATACTATCAATCAATTTTGCGGGCGAACTTCTTAGTAAAGGCTTGTCATTGCCCTTACCCGGAAGTATTGTGGGCATGCTAATCTTACTTATCCTTTTAATCACCGGAGTTGTAAAGGAGGCGCATATTGCCGAAACGGCTAACTTCTTTCTTGAGAAGATGCCTTTCTTTTTTATTCCTGCCGGGGTGAGTGTGATGGTGGCCTACCAGTTAATTGACGGACACCTGGCAGGGGTTATCGGCACCATTGTACTATCTACTCTGCTTGTAATGGTGGTTTCAGCGCTGGTTACTCAATTCATAATTAAAAAGAAGAACAATGATTGAGGCTTTAACCAATAATCACCTGTTTGGCATACTGCTTACCGTAGGTCTGTTTTATGGCGGCATGTGGCTGCGCAATTACTTTCGAAAGAACTGGATTAACCCATTGCTCATAAGCATATTTGTGATTGTGGTGCTATTGCAGTTGGCCCATATACCCTATGAGCAATACATGCAGGGAGCCGGTATTATTCATGATTTCCTGGGGCCTGTTACGGTAGTGCTGGCCTTACCCTTGTATCGTCAGCGCAGGCTGTTGGTGAAATATAAGCTGGCTATTATCAGTGGTATTGTCAGTGGCGTGTTGGCCTCTCTTGTTTCGGTGTTACTTTTGGGGCGTGTGTTTGGCCTCAACGACATGCTGGAACGCTCCCTTTTGCCGCATTCCATTACAACGCCCATTGGTATTGCGCTTAGTAATGATATAGGCGGTATCGAAGGGATAACGGTGGTATCTATTATTCTGACCGGCCTGATAGGGGCTTCGATGGCAAGTGTAATTTTTCGTTTATTGCGCATCACACATCCTATAGCCAAAGGTTTAGGCTTAGGTACTGCGGCCCACGCCATAGGCACTTCCAAAGCCATTGAAATGGGCGAAACAGAAGGTGCTGTCAGCAGCTTGTCCATCGGGGTAGCTGCTATTATCACGGTTGTGTTGGTGGCCATTATGCAAATAGCAGGCTGGTACTGATTTGTTATGTATATCTGCCCCTCGCTACCTTCTGTGCATTCTAACTTTATTAAAGATGCTCGTGCTTAAGGACACGCCAGATAGCAGAGGGAGAGTAGATAATATCAGGCATCATATTTTTGATACTACTTGAAGATGGCGTAAATTATTATACCTAAAAACTTTAATATTAGGATGATGAGGCCTTTTTCTATATCTGTCATTTTTCTTGTGTTCATCACAATTGGATGCGACAATGATTCGGCTTTGGAGGATTTTCTGCAACAGGAAAGCTTGGATGTTGAGTAGCTCATTGGTGACTGGAACTGGGAGGCTACTAATGGAGGATGGACTAATATTACTCTGGAGACAGAGGGTTATGAAATGACCATATCCTTTAATAGTAACCGACTTTTTAGGGAGTGTGTGGATGCAAAACTTAGGCGAGAGACCTATTACCGGATAGATACGGTTGTAAGTGCAATGGATGATAAGAAGCTCTACAAAATCTATTATTTTGATGGTGAAAGAGAGCAGCGTTTCGTGTTTGATTTTGTGAATGAAAAGTCCGGGTTATTTCTTTACGATATAGGTTGTTTTGATTGTGCTAGTACGCATGCTTTCTCCAGAATTACCGATTAGACTTTTTTCTATCATAGATTGCTGCCAACACCTGTGTTTCCGCATGTAGTTAACTGCAATAAGTAAAAGATTCACTCATGATAGCAAAGCTCTATGACTTAATGGGATACCACTATTACGCATTAAACCCACCCGGCATGTGGAGACCGGATGGGTTCAATTAACCAAAAGGAATGTATAAAAAATAACCGAATGGGTGTGTGACTGCTCGTTAGCAGTGGCCATTCGCTTATGTGCAATTACTCGTTAAGTGCTTCTGCGGGTTCAATCTCCCGAATAGCATTTTTTAGTTTGTTCTGGCTCACTTTTAATGGGGCCACATTAACGGGCCCGCTGATGCATCCGCCGTCGCAGGCCATTACTTCATAAAAGGCTGTGGTATGTTGTTTTTTTCCAGGCAGTGCTTTCAGCAGACGAATACTTTTTTTGTCGATACCATCTATTAGCTCGGTACTGATTTGCAGGCCGGCCGATAGTACTGATCGAATGGCATTTGTTACGCCACCCGAGGCTGCGTAGCCACGGCTTTCGGGACGCACATTGTCAGATATACCAGCGTTGGGACTTACCGTTTCCAGGTCGATCTTCAGCGCGGCAAACAGGGCGCCCAGTTCTTCGGTGGTAATCACATAGTCGATATTCGGATTCTGATAGGCTTCGGAACGTTTAGCCAAGCAAGGGCCAATAAACACGGCCTTATGGTCAGGATAACGTTCTTTGGCTATGTCTGCCGTATAGTCCATTGGTGATGGCGTATGACTGATAAATGGTTTCAATTCAGGTGCATGCTTCTCAGAAAACTGTACATAAGAAGGGCAGCATGAGGTGGTCATAAATGGAGCACCTTCCTCCAGACGTTCCAGTAGTTCGCTGGTTTCATGGTCGGTGGTCATGTTAGCCCCTTCGGCCACTTCAATCACGGCATCAAAGCCAATTGACTCTATGCTGCTTAATATTTGTGTGGCACTGGCTTTAAACTGGCTCAGAATGGCGGGTGCCACCATGGCTACCGTTTTCTCTTTCTGATGCTTGATATTATAAAAAAGGTTTAATATCTGCGATTTCTCAGAGATGGCACCAAAGGGGCAGGCCGTCATGCATTTGCCACAATGGATGCACTTATCAAAGTCAATCTTTTCAATGCCATCGGCATTTTTGCGAATGGCTTTTACCGGGCACGATTCTTCACAAGGAACAGGCAGATAGGCAATGGCATGAAAGGGGCAGGCTTTATGGCAAATGCCGCAATTAACACATTTTTGATGGTCAATATTGGCTTTGCCGTTAATCACCATGATGGCATCCTTGGGGCAGTTGACCTGGCAGGGACGCCCTTCGCAACCCTGGCACAAGTTACTTACTGTGTAGTTGACCTGCACACACGAGCTACATGCTTCATCTACCACTGTCAGGAAATTGCCATTCTGCGTATAGCCTTTTAATGCCTGTTCAGCATACTCACGTAATGGCGTTAATTCGTCCTCCTCATCGGCTATGTTAAACCCAAGCAGTGCCATAATCTTGTATTTGAGTACAGCCCTGTCCTTATGCACACAGCAGCGGATGGGTGAGTTGGTGCGTGGCCGCATCTGCAGTGGTATGCGATCAATCTCATCCAGCAGTGCGTCGTTGTTCAGTAGCTTAATCAGGCGCACCAGCAGCTCCCTCTTCGTTATAACAGCGTTGTTATAATACGTCATTATTATCGAGTGTTAGTAGTTGTTTAATAATCTTTTGTGTGCTTGCGTTGTTGAGTTCTTCACCGTTAATAAGAACACAGGGATGCAGCTTTTCATTGGTATCGCATTTACCAATGCATGGAATCCCTTCAATGCTCACTTTGTCTTTCAATTGGTCAGGTAATGCTTCAATAAGCAAGTGTAACTCGGCACCGCCCATTATATAGCACATGGTGCCACAGCATAACTGAACTTTGTATTTTGGTGTTGTCAGCATAATTGATTGTTGCTTACAGGTATTCTATTTCCAGTGTTTTTAAAAACTTATCTTCCAGTATGGCCGCTATCTTTTTAATGATGTTGCGCCTTATCTCCAGTTCAACGGGCAGATTAGGGTCCTGGTGAGCATTATTAATTTGTGTGCCCGCCAGTATGAGTATCGAGTCGCTATCAAGAAATAGTTTGACCATCCTTTCAGCCGGTCCGTCGCCTGTTACCGAATGACTGTTTAATTGCTCCAATATTGATGAAACTTTTCCCAGTGTGAGGATGCCCTCTGTTATCAGGTCAATGCCATCCATCTCTGCCACAGGCGGCAGTTCTGGGTTATAGTTGTTCAGTTCAATGCTTATCTCGCGTTTCAGTTCGCGCGAGATAATTTTTGAGGTGGTACCTCCACAGATGATTTTCTTACCCTTAAAGTTATCAATACGTTCGGCCAGCAGGGCATCGTAGTTTTTATAATACGGAGGTCCTGAAGCCAGTACCAGTTTGCGTGGCTCTCGGCAATAGATGACCTGGCAGGTGGCATCGTCTTTGAAGCTGTTGGCATCATTGGCTTTGGCCCGTTGCATAATTTTGCGGGCCAGCTGCCGGGCCGACAGGTCGGGGCAGCTTCTGATGTTCTGGCGGATAAACTCCTTGAGGCCATCGGTTCCCCAGCCAAAAGGGGTGTTGGCATTACCCATGCCCGATTGTGTGATGCCGTCCGACACCATAATAATGCGATCCTCCTTCAATAATTTAAGACTCGAATATAGTACCTCTGCCGACTGACCTTCGGGACGCTGCACCTTTTTTGCCGTGGGCTTTAGGTCGATAAAGTCGCCGTTGCGATATATTAGAATAGGCGGATTATCGTATTCTACAATGTTGGCATCGCCAAAGCAGTTAATATCCAGAATGCTAAAGGTAGAATAACTTATCTGACGCTTCGAATCTACCGGCAGCGTATTCATGATAAAGTCGGAGGTGTGCTCCAACGGATCGTTCTTGGCAGTAAATTGAAGGGCCATGCTGGTGGTCATGGTGGCCAGTATATTAGCTTTTACGCCTGAGCCCAATCCATCAGACAGCACAGTAATCAATCTGTCTTCCTCTTTTAGCTTGCGCGACTCACATGAATCACCGCAAACGTTTTGCAAGGCTTTGGTCTCCTGGCACAATTCTGCTTCTATGTAAAAACACCGGTTATGCATGCTCATTATTTTGGGCATCCAATATGGAGTTCAGCAACGAATCGGTGAATGAGGCATTCTCACCCAGCAAAAACGCAATCTTCTGAACCGTCTCCATGTTCTTTTTAATCACCTCTTTGGTTCTTTTCTCCACAATGTCTTGTCTGAATTGTGGCTGCTGGGCGCTCTGTATAATACCGGTTACCAGCTTGTGTTTTTGAATGTTGAAGATGGATAACTGAAGGTTACGGTTATTTTCCTGTACAGGAAGCTCGTAATATTCTTTCCCGGTGTGAATGGCTGTTTTAAACAGCTTGGCAAAGGAGCTTAATTTGCTCATGTCGGCCCCGCGCATGACCGGATTGGCCTCGTAGCACAGCTCGGTTTCGTTACCCATCAAGCGGGCAAAGCTGGCATTCATCTCCACCACTTTGCAGTTTTCATCCACTATGACTACCCCCGATGGAATTTTTTGTAACAGAATAGTGGCTTTATGGTGAGCCACCATGCGCATGTATGAAACACACATAGCTGTTTCGGCATTGCCACTTAGCAGTGCGTGGGCAAAATCGCGACAAGTATCGTAACCGCAACCGCTGCAGTTGAGCTCGTCAGCCACGCTGTTTTTCCCGATGCTGTGCAGGGCTTCCTTTATCTGTTCTGCTCCGAATGGTTCCTTCTCCACCGTTTCTATATTGAAAAAGTCGCGTTCGATATTCACAGCCTGTTCTTCTTTTCTGTCTGTTTCGCAGCTGTTTTGACGCTGGCAGAAGCTGTTACGAACCTGGAGATATTTACTGGCAACAGCGGATTTAGCGCTCATGCCCGGCCCGTTAAGACAGCCCGTTTCGCAGGAAAGCAGCTCCAAAAATAGAGGTTTGTCGTGGCCCAGTTCATCTAAATTATCCAGTACATTACGTACCATGTTCTGACCAGTAAAGCTCATGAAGGTGCTTTCATCATTCTTGTTTTCTCGCCTGATAGTTTCTACCATGCCACCATCCAGGGGATAGATGACACCTTCACGAGCTGGGTAAGGGCTAAAGGATATTTGTTTATCTGTTTGTGTGTTTATTTTTTCTGATTTGATCCAGTCGTTAAGCTCCTGAAAGGTCAAGGATACATCAACCAGATCAGAATAATCAGCTTCTGATTTCTTGCCGATGCATGGGCCGATGAATACCACACCTATTTCCTGACCATACCATTGACGCAGCATGCGTGCATGTGTCAGCATGGGTGACATATAGGGTGTAATAGCCATGGTGTGTTGAGGGTAGTATTTGCGTATGAGCTCTACCACCACTGGGCAAGCCGATGAAATATATACACCCGATTGGCGTACGTTCAGATAATTAGCCACTTGCCTGGATACCTCCTGGGCTCCAATAGCAGTTTCTGAAACACCTGTAAATCCCAGAGCATTAAGTTTACTCAGGAGGTTTTGTGAGTCTATTCCGTATTCGGCAACGTAAGATGGTGCCAGTGATACATACACTTCCTTTTTTTCTTTCAGCAGCAGTTTGGCTCTGGAAATACCGTCTCTTACTTTTTTGGCACCGGTAGGGCAGATGGCCACACAATGCCCACAATAGATACATAAAGAATCAACCACCGAGGCCCGGTTGTCACTCACCTTAATGGCTTTGGTAGGGCACTCGCGGATGCATTTGTAGCAATCCTTACAGTCGTTTGTTTCGGTATATATTGGTTTTAAATGCATGTGGCCTTATCAAAGTGTTTGGACAAAATAGTTGGAAGGTTGCTCGGGGTGACTTCTTCAAAAACAATTTCATCAAGTTCAATAACCGGCCCCCTGTTGCACATCTCATGGCACAGGTGTCCTCTGAAATCAATTTGAGAATCGATCTTTCGCTCTTTCACGAAATCCTGTATTATTTTCAGATTCTCGGCATTGCCCCTGGAATGACATGAGCTGCCGAGGCATATCAGAATCTTGTGAGAAATTGTTGCTTCCATGGTCATTTTGTTTGATGCCATAAGAGCGAAGCTTGTGCCAAAAGACTTAATGGTAAGTATTTCAGCCAATAAAGAAAATCATCTTTAATTAAAGTATGGAGCCAGTAAATGAAGTGTACTAAAAGTACACACTTGTAGTTTGAGAGTGTCCTAATTAAATACAGTGTAATTATATAGGACAGTTGTATTAAGTAATAGGCAGGTCGTACTTTTTAATCTTGAGGTATAAGGTATTTCTGCTTACCCCTAAGGAATTGGCCGCATGCGTCATGTTGTTGTTGAAGTGCTTTATGGTTTTTAAAATAAGTTCGCGCTCCATTTCTTTTACGGTGGTCAGCTTAAGCGGTGTATCGCTGTTATTCGTCTGAGGCGTGTTTGTTGGTTGTTTAACGTGCTGCGGACTTTGCAGCTCTTTCTTCAGATTTTCGAAGGAGATGTCGCCATCCAATATGACGTATTGTTCAATGGCATTTTCTAGTTCGCGGATGTTGCCTGGCCAGTCGTAATCCAAAAACTGTTGTAAAGTGGAATAGCGAATTTGTGGTACTTGTTTTTGTAGCCGAACTGATTTTTTATTCAGGAAGAAGCGAATAAGCGATGGCAGATCTTCCATGCGCTCTCTTAATGCAGGTATCTTTAATGGGATAACGCTTAGTCTGTAGAATAAATCTAATCGAAAATTACCCTTTTCAACTTCTTCTTTCAGATTTTTATTAGTGGCAGCAATAATGCGCACATCAACGGGAATGTTTTTTTCTCCCCCTACGCGCGTAATAGCACCTTCCTGTATGGCGCGCAATAGTTTTACCTGTACCTCGGGTTTCATGTCACCAACTTCATCCAGGAATAAAGTACCGCCATTGGCCAGTTCAAATTTACCAGGATGACCACCTTTTTTAGCGCCGGTGAATGCTCCGTCATCGTATCCAAATAGTTCACTTTCGATGAGGTTGTCGCTGATGGCCGCGCAGTTAATGGCGACAAAACCCTTGTCGTGTCTGCTGCTGGCATTATGTATGCTTTGTGCAAATACTTCCTTGCCGGTGCCACTCTCGGCTTCTATCAATATGGTCGACGGGCTGTCAGAAATATTCTTGGCAAAGTCCACCAGTTTGCGCATCTTCTGGCTTTTGGCAATAATATCTTTAAAGGTAAAGCGAGCCTGCATGCCAGTGTATTTATTCACCAGATGATACACATTTTCCAACTCGCGGATGGCAATGACCATACCAATCAAGCTTACCTGCTCTTGATTAAGAATGGGTGTGACGGTGACATTGAACTTGGCTTTGCGGTCGGGTGTGGTGATGGCTATTTCTTCATTGAGAAACTTTTCGCCGGAGCTCACCAGCTGATAAATATTTTTCCAGTTTGGGATGAGGTTTTTAATGGGAATTTTCAGCAAATCGCGTCTGCGAATATTGATCCATTGACAGGCCTGATTATTGACGTATCGTATTTCACCTGCAGTACTGACCGATATAATTCCCACTTTTAAAGCGTTCATCATCGCAAACGTGAACTGATGCGTATTATCCATCTGCCTTTGCATGTCAGCTCCTTTTAATAAGGCTAAAATATTCGTGTTGATTACTGAGGTAGCCAGTTTAAGCCAGGGGAAATCAATGTCGATGGATGAAATAAGAAATACCTTATAAGGCAGTTGCACAGTGCCTTCCTCCTCATATTTGATGAGGTTATAAACAGAATTGCCTAAACGAACAATACCTTGCTGTTTGCTGGTTTCCCATTGAATGCGCTCTTCAAGCATCAGCCAGTTTTGTCCTTTGTTAAGCGTAAACTTCTTAGGAAAAGACAATTGGCCGTGTAACTGGATAATGAGGCCCTGCTCATCTATCACCACCAGTTTAAAGAAGGCCGTATCCATGTTCTTAACAAACATGTTTAAAGCTTCATTAAGCAGCTGTTGATGTGAAGATGAGGTCTCGTTTGAATTCATTGTTAGCCAGTTTGTTGTTTGCTTACAGTCTGTGTTGGCTGCAAAATTACTCTTTTAATTCTCAATCGCCTAAGTAGTCAGTCTGTTTTCGCCCAGCTGGGCGGCATTAATGCACAACTGAGTCAGAGCTTATGACTAATTCAAAGTATTTGTGTGAGTATTTAACTGGCAGTTATATAGTGGGTTGTTGCTTAATTCGGAAAGGATAGATGACTTAACAGGAAGGTTTGGTATGCTACTTGGCAATAAATGAATACGCCATTGGTTAGTTGGGCTGATAGTTGCAATGCGACCAATGATGATGTGTAACTTTTAAAAATCCGTTGCCTATGGAAGTAAAGAAAAGTAAGAAAGCCGACCTGGAGCGCAAGCGGTCTCTGTTTTTTCAAATAGGACTGATTATTACCTTGGGAGCCATATTGGTGGCTTTTGAGTGGAGCAGTATGGATGCCACATCTGACGCCCTGGCGTGGGTGGATGAAGAGGTGTTTGAAGAAGAAGCTCCGCCAATAACCCGGCAGGAAGAGGTAAAACCTCCGCCACCGCCTCCACCACCCCGTGCAACAGATATTATTCAGATAGTGGATAATGATGTTGAACTGGAGGAAGAGCTGGAAATTGATGATGTTGACGTTGATGAAGATTTCGAAGTTGACTTGTCAGAACTAAACATGGAAGAGGAAGATACCGATGACCAGATTTTTATAATTGTTGAGCAGATGCCTGAGTTTCCGGGGGGCGATGCGGCCTTAATCAAGTACATTACCTCGCACGTGAAATATCCGGTCATTTGCCAGGAGAATGGCGTACAGGGAAGAGTAAGTGTTTCATTTGTGATTAATGAAAAAGGGGAGGTCACCAATGTGAAAGCCTATCGTGGTGTCGATCCCAATCTGGAACGGGAAGCTATTCGCGTTGTGCAGTCCTTACCTAAATGGAAGCCGGGCAAGCAGCGTGGACGTCCCGTAAAAGTATCGTACTCTGTTCCTGTTGTATTTAAGCTGCAATAGCAGTGATGTTTAATTTATGTAAAAAGTATTGTGTATGAGAAAATGATTTAATGAAGACCCTTTTTTAGTTGAGAAAACGTTCTCAATAATTTTTCAGAATAAAAGCCGATGCGTTCACAACGACCCTGCAATATTCGAATCGAAAGACAAAAGGTGAACCATCGGCTTTATTGTGCGCTTTTGCGGATGAGGCATGGGCGAAATCGCCCGGCCGGGCGATTTGAATAGAGTTTGGTCGCCTGGTATTTAATCCAGTAAGTGAAAAGTTGAGGTTTGTAAAATGCAGTAATAGAGGCGGTAATGGATTTTGTAAAGATTTTTATTCGCAACAGTACAAATAATGGAATGCTGCTTGAAACTAACCAAACAACTAACATTAGTAACCTCACAAAACCATATCGTCATGAAAGCAAAAAAATACAGACACGCAGATTTAGAGAATAAGAGAGGTATCTTTTTTCAGGTTGGTTTAATAGTTGCATTGGGGGCATCCTTGGCCGCCTTTGAATGGGGAACAACTGCCTCAGTACCTTATCAACCAATTGAAGATGATCCTTTTATTGAGGTGCAGGACATTATACCAATAACACATCCTGAGGAACCTAAAAAAGAATTGCCAAAGCCAAAAATACTTACGGAGATAAAATTGGTTGTTGATACTTATGATGGGCCCGATTGTGATCCGGATATTAATAGTGAAGATACAGGGGTGTCTATAGAAATTCCTGAGATTGCTCCTGAGCCTGATGCCGAACCATCTACTTTTTACGTGGTAGAGCACATGCCTCAATTTCCTGGAGGGCAGGCAGCTTTGCTGAAATATATAGCGACAAGTATAAAGTATCCGGTGATTTGTGTAGAGACTGGCATTACCGGTAAGGTTTTCATCTCATTTGTAGTAAATGAAAAGGGCGAGGTAGTTGAAGCAAAGGTGGCTCGTAGCCCCGATGCCAATTTATCTGCCGAAGCCTTGCGGGTGGTTAATAATATGCCTCAATGGACACCAGGCAGGCAGCGGGATAAAGCGGTGCGGGTGGCTTACACCATTCCTGTCAACTTTGTTTTACAATAACTCTTCAAACCAATCTATATATAGAATCGACACTGGTTGAGCTAATAAAAATTGTTTCATCCGTGCCTAAAGATTAAGCGATTATAAAAGCTTAGCCGGTGTCGTTTTCCTTCTGCAACCTTACTTTATTAATGACTATCCTGGCTTAATCAGAAAGCTTCTGATGCTGACCTTATTTATTATTAACTCAAAACCCCAATGGTATGAAAAACTATATGAATAATATTAGCAATCGTATTTGGTTATTGGCTATTACCGTAGTGGTGTCGATTATTATTGTTGCTGCTTGTGCTGATGAACCAACGACATTTAAAACTCGTGCCATTGGCTCGCCTGGCGAATTGTTGGTGGTGGTAGAAGATAAATATTGGGAAGCTGATGAAGGACAATATCTAAAAGCCATATTAAAGGACGAGTTTCCTGCTTTGCCGCAAGAAGAAACCATGTTCAAAAAAACGCGCATTAACTATGAACAGTTTAAGCGTCACTTCCGAACCTATCGTAATATCATGTTAGTGTCAGTTCGCCCGCAGGAAGTTGTTAATAGGGTCGAGTATCGCAAGCATGAGTGGGCCATTAATCAATATGTGGCTGAAGTGATTGTCCGATCGCCAGTCGATTTAAAGTCGCTGCTTAAGCAAAAGTGGCCGACCATGAAAGGGTTCTTTTATGGTGGAGATATTCAGTCAATGGCAGATTCATACATCAATCTGTATCAGCCAGAAGCCGTATCGCATATAAAGTCTAATTACCCGTTCACCATTTATTTTCCCAAGGGTTTTAAACTCAAGAAAAATAAAGGACAGTTTAGCTGGCTCGATACACAGCGACTTGGGAGTCAGTTGGGTATATTTGTTTATCAATGCCCCTTGGACTCTTTAGGAGAAATCAATGCCCAAAGCTTATTGCGATTTCGGAATAATTTATTGCGCAAACAGGTGCCAGGTGAGAATCGGGGATCGTTTATGACTACAGAGGAGCAGTTTCCGGTATCTGTCAATAAAGCGAAGTTTGCCAACCGGCAGTGGATAGAGCTTCGTGGCTTATGGAAAGTACAAGGTGATTTTATGGGAGGCCCTTTTGTTGATTATTTCTATAAGGATACCGACAACAACCAACTGCTGATGATTAGCGGGTATGTATATGCGCCAGCCAAACCTAAGAAGGGTATTTATATGCGTGAGGTAGAGGCTGTTTTAAAAACCATTCATGTCAATTAGAAGGTGCATGAGCCATAAAGTTAACAAGCGTTAAAGAGTTGCCGCAGGTTGAAAAAGTTTGATGGATAACAAATAAAAGTCTATCATTACAGCATGAGATATTTAGTATTGGTGCTGATGATGGGCTTTTTTTCTGTAAAGGCTCAGCAGAGCGAAGCTGATAAATTCATCAGGCAAGGGCAGGCATTATTCGGACATGAATTGTATCAGGATGCCATCAATAAATATAAGCAGGCAATCGCTTTTGATAAGAAATGCGTAGAAGCTCATTATGAGTTGGCGTATACTTATTTGACGATTAAGGATTATGATGAGGCCCTGTTTTATAGTCGAAATGTGTTAGGCGAGAAAAGTGATTATTGGTTGGATGCCCTTTTAATATATGGCGCAGTGCTTAATAATAAAGGCAATATTAAAGGAGCTATCAGAGAGTATAACAAGGCACTGAAGAAGTATCCTGATGAGTATTTGCTTTATTATAACATAGCAGAAAGTTACCAGCGTATCAATGAAGATGAAAAGGCGGAAGACGCACTGTTAAAAGCTTTACGATTGAATAATAATCATATCCCCAGTCATCTGTTGCTGTCGTCCATTATGAAGTCTCGTGGAGAAGTGCTGAAAAGTATGTTGCCGTTGTATTACTGTTTGTTGATTGAAGTTGATGAAGAAAAGAAATCAACACTACTTGATGATTTGCAGGTGAGGTGGCATGTGGCGATGGTTCAAAAACCGGCCTTCGCAGCTCCGGTGAGTAAGCATGCAAGAGTATCAGGTTTAAAAGTGGCCGAATCAAAACTAAACGCCATTGCCAGAGAAGCGGTAGTTAATAATCCTGATGAACCTTATACCTTAATAAATCAAACATTGGCTCTGTTTTCTATGCTGAATGAGGAGCAAACAGGGGAGATGGATTTTTTTGATATTCAGTATGTCGATTTTTTCAATCAGTTATACGTTGCAGGCCATGCGCAGGCGTATGCTTACTTTATTTGCAATGCCAAATACAGCACAGAAGTGTTGCTGTGGTTAAACGATAACCAATCGCAATTTAGTGCATTCATAAACTGGATGGAGCTGCAGCAGTAAGCAATTGGTTATTTCGTCAAAAATTGAAAATCTTTTTGTATCTTAAATAGCCCTCAGCCGTAGGAGTAGGAAATTGATGTTGAATTTTAAAAAGAGGTGTTATGAGTAACGTACTAACAAAGCATTTTCAATATACTGGAACGGATGATTTTGATAAGTCTTTAGATGAGCAAATCAATGACTTTATTAAAAAAGAAGTAATAACAACCGATAATTTGATTGACATTAAGTTTAGCGGACACTCCGATCAGGGTGTGGCCACCTATTCGGCATTGTTGCTTTATAAGAAAAGCTAAATGCATGAAGGGGATGAATGACTTATGAAGCATGTCGTTCATCCCATTGCTTTCTTATGGAGAGGATACAAAAAGGTCAGCACCGGTATGTTAACTCTTCCAGTCTTATTTGTGTTATACCTGCCAGAGAAATCGCCTTTAGCCCGGGTTAATGCAATAATGAGGCACTAAACAGCCATTCTCTTCCTTCCAAATTATTCAAAACAACCCGCTATCCTTTCATTATTTTGGGTTGAATCTCACTATTGTTAAGTCTGTCAATCCTGCCATGGGAAAGCGTGTCTGGTTAAAAAGATGGTCAATCCCATGGTGGGAAACCATGTTTTTTTTGACAGACAACCATTCCCGCCATGGGAAAGAGCGACTGAAGTAAATGTTATGAAATCCTGTGGTAGGATGACTTGCCTGGTGTACAAAACACCTTTTCCTGCGGCAGGAACGCCTATCTGGCGCAAAAAACAAGCTTTCCCACTGCAGGAATGCGTTGGCGGCCTGTGAGCGCTCTGATATACCAGCGATATCAATCTTCACTTTCATAGTCAATTGCTATCTTTGTTTGATGATTAAAAAACTCACTTTAACATTGGCTGGTATACTTGTCTGTTATACCATGCATGCCCAGTATGCTGATGAAACACAGGATTATCAGTTGCAACTGAAAAACTACCGAAAAAATGTTACCCGTATTTCTGTTATCGGCACTTCGTGTGTGGCCTTGGCTTTTTTAGTGGATCAGCCACTTAATACTTGGATGCAAAATAACCAGGGAGGTGCAGGTGATGCGATTTCCGATGTGGCAAATGTGTTTGGAGAGAAGCTATTGATTGTGCCGGCTGTTGGCTTATCTTATGGCGCAGGATATGTCTTTAAAGATGAAAAGCTGCGTTCAACTTCCTGGAACGCCATAAAGGCGATTGCCACTACAGCTGCAGCTACCGAAATCATAAAAATATCCCTAGGTCGTGCCAGGCCATTTGTAAGCGAAGGCGCATTTGAATTTGATCCGTTCAATGGCAATGATGCTTATAAGTCAATGCCATCAGGACATGTATCACTGGCCTTTGCAGCCTTTACTCCTTATGCCGAGACCTATAGCCGCTGGCTGTATGTTGCTCCGGCATCAGTAGCTTTTGCCCGTATGTATAAAAACAAACATTGGCTTTCAGATACAGTTTTGGGGGCAGGTTTGGGCTTTTTAAGCGGATGGATGTTTACTCATCATCCCAGGAGTAATGTGCAGGTGTCTGCCAATGGTGTAGTTGTTTTCTTCTAATAATGATGGGTTATTAGATGTCAATAACATTGCTTGTGATCACCTAAAGAGTAAAGGTATTTTAACGCATGTATTAAAAAAATCTAAAGCATGAGTTGTGGTGTTTTTTGGCACGTATATTGAAATAACCCTATCAGTAGATTTTTTTCATAGATTTGGGTTTAGGTTATTGAAAAACCGGCTTTACTAACGAGTAAGGCCGGTTTTTTTTATTAGAAACGACTAAAACTCTTCGGAATGAGAGAGACACGAGTCCGTGTCATTGATGCATTACAGTCAATTATCAGCAATACCCCATGCTGCAAATCGGCTGTTTGAATGAAAAGGGGTTAGCGGAAAAAAGCCTTTAGTGATTTTGCCATTACTTATTTCAATAGGGTGGGCCTGAAGTTGCCGGTGGTAGAATTCATCCGCTTCTCCTGGTTTAAATTGTGATATTTGCCAGCTTCCCGATGCATCTGGATGTATCAGGCGCTTAATGCTCAGGTTGACTAAGCCCATGTTGCATCTTAAATTCGCTTCCACCAAAGGGTAAAATCTTACTGCATTGTCATCATTGATAATAAACATGGCATCAATGCCTATTGGGCCCTGGTAGAAATCCGGAATATGCAATGCTTGCAGGCTCAAGATAATTTTATCAGCTGTATCTTTCAACCAGCTATTGTCTATAGGAAGGTGTTTTTTTATAGTGTCAGGAACATGAAAATATTCTTTCTCAAAATGGCCACTGCTATCAGCATCAAAAAAATTAATGTCTATAAATTCAATGGATCCGTTTGTCAATACATTAAACTGAAGAGAGGCATCCTGTATTTTTGTGTAGATAGGTTCCAGTATTAATGAACCATGTTTTTTAATCTGGGCCTCCGCCCATTTCGTGCTATTTTCAAGCTGCTGTTGGTTACGGATAAAAAGTAGTCCGCGTCCCGAGGAGCTCCAAAGGGTTTTTAGCACAATGCCCTGGCTGGAATGATTAAACTGCTGATAGATGTCCTTAATGTCAGAAACAACGCTAGGAAGTGTTGGTAATTCAATAAAGTGAGGTAGTGAATGGCTGCTTAATTCATTTATCAGGTTTACACTGGTTTGTCTGCTAAAGAAGTTCTTGAAAGTGTCTGGACTAGCATTAATTCGAAGTGATTCTGATTGGCATAGCTTGATATATCGGTGCCCGATAAGTTGACTCCATCCCCAAGGGAAAATCCGATTAACGACAATGTTTTGCAGATGCTCTTTATTGATAAACTGTGGTAAGTTTACCTTTAGCTTTTCCCAGAATTGTTCAAAACTCAACGGTCTTTCACTTTCATATAACACAAAGTCGTTGGCTTGTCCCAAAAATGCCATTATGGGACTGATGTCTGCTTCGAATTTAGCAAGCTGTTGTGGAGGCATATAACTGAATGTCCCGTTTTCAACAGCCATGTCGCAAGTCGGATTGTATATGAAAAGTGTTGCCATCAACGGCAAAATTAGATGGAAAAAATGAATAATGAGCTTATGCAGCTAATTTCACCAATAACTTGACTAATGCGAAATTCTTAAATATCTTCCTGCTCAAACTTGATGACTATGAAACTAACATGTATCTATTTATTGGCATTTGGCATGTCGGTATCGCTATTTAGCTGTAATGAAAAGGAAAGTAGTAAACCTGTTGATGAACAAGAGGAAAGGGTTGAGGAAGAGGATGAAGTGGTTGGAGATTTTGAATTAAATGAGTTGACCGGTGATAAATTCATAGCTGATTATCTGGTTGCAAAGGAGGACGTGGTGAGGTCGATACCTCAGAAATATATCGATATCGCCCGAAACAATCTGCACATTGCCTATCAGCATACATCGCACGGAACGCACGTTACATATGGGCTGTTTGGTCTTCAGGATTATAAGACAGGTGATGATGCATTGTTTGCGGTTACAAAGTCTTACGTAGATAAAGACGGAAAATTCAATGATAACTCAGAGCAGGGGAAGTTGGATCTCCAGGATTACGTAATTGAATATTATGCCGAGGACGGCGTTGATGCTTCTGATTTGAGCCGTGATGAGTCCGCCTTTATTCAAACCACTCGCAATTACCTGGATGATCCTGATAATGCGGAAATAAACGTGGTGATGTGGGCCTGGTGCAGTATTCGTAATCATGATTTGGAAGGCGTTTATCTGCCTGGAATGAAAACGTTGATTGATGAGTATGGTGTAGGTGGAAGCAAAATAGGCAGTGGAGATGGACTGCGTCAGAATCCGGTGTATTTTGTTTTTATGACAGGTCATGCCAGTGATAGTGGTAATCTGGATGAGGGCGATCCTGCTCCTCAGGCAGCCATTGTTAATGAATATTGTCAGCAGAATAAGTTCTTATGCCTCGATTATTTCAGTATTGACTCTCATTGTATGAATGATAATTATTGGGATGATGCCGGGGATGATGGAAACTCCTATAAATATAACAATAGCTCTACCGAGGAAGGCTATTTTTATCAAGATTGGCAAGATACGCATCAGTTGGGCGTTGATTATTTTGAAAACAAGATTTATCCCAACAGCAAAGTGGCCTTTGGGCAGCATACCACGCAACATATTACAAGTAATCGTAAAGCTTATGCCATGTGGTGGATTCTGGCTCGCATTAGTGGGTGGGACGGCATAAGTGAAGATTAATCAGTGATGTAAATCAGTTGTTAAAATTTTGGGCGGCATTGCAAAATTTTGTTGTTTTGCATGTGATGAAGAAGTATGCAATGAAATATAGAGTTTTAAGCCTGTTACTGGTAATGGCTGTTTTGCCATCGGTATTGGGTGTGCATATTTTTCAACATCATTGTAATGGTTGTGACGAAAACGAAACTATTACACGGATAATAACTACCGTGCATTCGCACGACCATGCCTGCAGCGATTGTAGTTGCGCGCATCAGTGCATGACATGTCAGGAGGAAACAGGTCAACATGTTCATCACCACGCATCAGAAGAGGGGAGTTGCAAGCATGATTTTAAGAAAGCTTCCTTACTGGCGAAAACAAATATAGGCCAGATCCGTTTCGAAGCTGCAGCGCTTGAGGTCTTGTTTCATGAAAAGTTTTATGCTGAATTAAAGGTTTCATCTTATAAAACCGCAAAAAATCATTATAACGTAATTCAAAAAGTATCCAACGAGCCTTCGCCGGAGATGAATTGCGTTTTTCTGTTATGATTCATTCATCAGTTCATGTATTTGAAATGAAATAGATGAGTACTTTGTTTGAGTACTCGCTATTTGCCTAACCTGTGTTATCAACCTAATAACATGGTCTTTGCACATAATTGGTGCGAATGACCCGATGAATGAATTAAAAATGAATCGAATAATTTTTATTTTACTGCTGGTAGTTTGTGAACTATCGCTTTATGCTCAGGCTACAAAGGAGATTACTGGCGTTGTTAAAGCCATCGAAAAGGATAAAACCCTTGAGTTGGTTGGTGCCAACGTGTACTGGGCCAATACCCAAATTGGTACGGTGACCGACTTTAATGGCGAGTTCGTAATTGAACAACCAAAGGGCAATAGCCTGCTTGTGATTAGTTACATAGGGTATAAACCGGATACTATAATTGTTAACGATGAACAATCTTTGGAGGTTGTTCTTAAAAGCGACGAATTGGATGAGGTATTGGTTGCCGGCAAAAAAGCAGGCTCCCACATGTCGCGTATCGATCCGCTGACGAAGGTGAACATCACGGGTGCTGAGCTCTGTAAAGCTGCCTGCTGTAATCTTAGTGAGAGTTTTGAAACGAATGCATCAGTTGATGTGTCCTACTCTGATGCGGCAACAGGTGCCAAGCAAATTCAGTTGCTCGGTCTGTCAGGTAACTATGTGCAAATGATGACCGAGAATATTCCTAATTTCAGAGGCTTAGCAACTTTATATGGCTTAAACTATATACCAGGTGCCTGGATGGAATCGATTCAGATTTCCAAAGGGACATCAACTGTTGTTAATGGATATGAATCATTAACCGGGCAAATAAATGTCGAATACAAAAAGCCAGTCAATTCTGAAAAGTTCTTTTTGAATATGTATGCCAATCATACGGGCCGTTGGGAAAGTAATGTGAATGGTTCCATTCATATTAATGACAAATGGACCACTGCTATTTTGGCACACTATTCAGAAGATCAGAAATCAACCGATGATAATAATGATGGCTTTCGTGATGAACCCTTGTTGAAACAAGTAAACTTTATAAACCGATGGGACTACAATAATAAGAACGGATTTACATCTCAAGTAGGCATTAAGGTTTTGGATGAGAATCGCTTGGGTGGTCAAATGGGTTTTAATGGAACGCGGCCTGAAGATCAGCAAATTGGAGCATCAAACCAGCTGTATGGTATCAATATTGATACCCGCCGATATGAAGGATTCTATAAAGCGGGTTATGTTTTTGACGATGAGGTAAGCAGTTTGGCGTTGGTGGCTAACTATGCTTATCACCAGCAAAACTCTTTTTATGGAAGAAAAGTATATGATGCTGAGCAAAAATCGTTCTATGCCAACCTGATTTTTCAGTCAGTCATCGGTAATGACAATAACAAATTTAATACAGGTTTGAGTTTTCAGTCCGATGAATTCGATGAAACGCTCATGATGAATTTTATGTCGCCAGCCGATGTGCAAATGTTGGGCAGAAAAGAGCTGGTGCCCGGGGCTTATTTTCAGTACACCTATTCATTGCCCGATAAATTAACGTTGATTGCTGGTGGACGCGCTGATTTTCATAACGAATTTGGAACGCTACTGACTCCTCGTTTGCATATCAAATACAATTTAATGCCCAATACCATATTACGGGCCTCTGCTGGAAAAGGCTACCGTACACCAAATGTATTAGCTGAAAACAGCTATTTGCTGGCCAGTGCTCGTGAGGTTAATATCGCCAATAATATAGATCAGGAAGAAGCCTGGAATTATGGCGCAAATATTACACAGTATATAAAGGTTGGAGGAAGAGAGCTGACATTAAATGCAGAGTATTATCGGACGGATTTTCAAAATCAGCTGATTGTCGATATGGACCAAAGCTCAAGTGCGGTTTATTTCTATAACCTGGATGGTAAATCATATGCCAATAATTTCCAGGTTGAAGGAAAGTATGAATTACTAAGAGGTTTGGATATGGTGGCTGCCTGGCGTTTGAATGATGTAAAAGCTACTTATAGTGGAGAGTTAATGGACCGTCCGCTGATAAGTCGTACGAAAGGATTAATCAATCTCTCGTACTCAACGCCCCTTAAAAAGTGGCAATTTGATTTTACTACGCAGTTCAATGGGAAAGGGCGTGTGCCTTCAGTAGCTGATAATCCTGCAGAATATCAACGCCCGGAGTCTTTTGATGCATATCAGGTTGTTAATGCACAGGTGACAAAATACTTTCGTAAATGGAATGTGTATGTTGGAGCTGAAAACCATGGAAATTTCAAGCAAGATAATCCGATAATTGCCGGTGATGATCCATTTGGTAACTATTTTGACAGCTCTCTTATCTGGGGGCCAATTATGGGGCGCCGTTTTTATTTCGGACTCCGTTTTTCAATAGATAGAGATTAATAATTTGTAAATCATAGAATCATGAAAAAACTATTAGTATTAGTTGTGATGGCATTATTTGTAGTAAGCACATATGCCGACGATAAGAAAAAATTGACTGAGGTAACCTATAAAGTAGAAATGGATTGCCAAAGTTGTGTGAATAAGATTACCAAGAATATGCCTTTCGAGAAAGGGGTCAAAGATCTGAAAGTTGACTTTGAAGGCCAGACGGTCACCGTTAAATATCGTGAAGATAAGACAACTAAAGAAAATCTGGTTAAAGCTTTTGAGAAACTCGAGTTTGAGGTTGAAGAATTAAAGGATGGTGAATGCGTTAAACCCAAAGCCAAGTGTTGTGAAGGGCATCACCATTAATGTTATCCCCTGAAAAGAATCAAAGCTCCCCATTCGGGAGCTTTTTTTTTTATAAATTTTTATTCTCTCCAACTCTCACCCATTCAGCCTCTAAGCTGTCAAGGCCTCACGTGCGCCATCATTTTTCTCGATTTTCCATTTGGATAATAAAAAAATCCTGTGTTATTTTGCAGCCGCTTTTGAGAACAATGGTTGTCATGAAAAGCAGGATTGATAGGGGCTACAGGCTTATGTCGATACGTATTGAGAGGTAAAAAGGGCGTAGTCTTGACAAGGAGGATAAGAGGTAATATCTTAGTTTTCCTGATTCAAAAAAAGACTAAAAGTTTTTCAAAAATAGTTTTGGATATTAAAAATAAAAACCTTTATCTTTGCAGCCGCAAAAACAACAAGGGTTGTTAGTCACGGCGGGGT
>NZ_JAGTAR010000027.1 GCF_018156225.1 Carboxylicivirga sediminis | reverse complement strand
GTTAATGCAGCAGATGGAGCTTTTTGCCTAAGTTAAAGATCACGTTTGATTCTTTTTTAGTATGCTGGAATAGTGATTCCACAAACTAACGATATCTAAAATTGCAAGCCCAGGTATCCATTACAACAACGATATCATCTATTGCCATATTGATGATAAAGTGGCTGAAGAATTCTTTTTTGCACGTAATTTAAGTCTTGAGAAAATTCGAAAAACACTCAAAGAAAAGAATAAGCCACAAAGCATTGAGCTCAAACATAAGGTTACCCTTTCGGCGGATACTGAATACCATCCAGATGGTTCCTATGCCAATGTGATTGGTATTATTCCAGGCTCTGATCCTTTGTTAAAAGATGAAGTAATCATGGTAGGCGCACATCTCGACGGCCAAGGCAACCTGGGCGAACTGTTTCCGGGTGCGCTCGATAATGCGTCTGGAGTAGCCGACATCATGGCGGCGGCAAGAGCCCTGTCGAATCTGCCAGCTCCCAAGCGAACCATCGCTTTCTTTTTTATCGGGGCCGAAGAAAAAGGCTTGCTTGGCGCGTTGGAGTATGCAAAGGATCCTTTATTCAACAAGGATAAAACCATTTGCTACATCAACCTCGACATGGTTGGTAATGGCAATGGCCTGTACTTTGGCGGTGGTCAATCGTTTCCTGATATCTACAAACATTTTGAAGCGAGCAACAAGCAATTCATCCACCGCACTATGAAAACCAACTATCTGAACCGCTCATACAAAGGGCGCCCAAGAACTGATGGCATGGCTCTATCTCAACATGGCTTCAGAGCATTGAGCGTACATTGCACCGATCGGGTTAAAAAACTCTATTATCATCATCCGGCGGACACACCCGAAACCTTGGTGCCGGAAATAATGGAAGACGTGAGCAAATGGCTTTATTTAGGCCTCTATTCGCTTGCCAATGCCGAGAGCATCGACCTTAATGAAGTAATAAAACCTGAATAAGAATAAAGGCCCTTAAAGGGCCTTCAATTATAATTTAGTATGCCAGATACTAACTTTCCCGTTAGAACCAATAAGCTCTACCCGATTATAAAAATCTGGATAGTTCTTTATAACCTCTTCATCAATACTCTTATTCTGGGTAACAATAAAATCATACCCTTTATCTAACTCTGTAGGTATTTGTTCTTCAAATTTCCAAGCTACCCTAAAAACGGGCCTTTTCCAACCCATCATTGGGGAGTTCCAACCACTTCCAGTAATAACTATGACTCGTGATTCATCCGGAATTATTGAATTCAAGTAGTTTGAGCTTTCTTTGAAAGTTTCAATTGTAAGATCAACCCCCCGAACTTCAATTTTTTCATCATACTTTCTCAGTTGGTTTTCTAATGCAATAGAAAAAGCACCGATTACAAACAATACAACAAACAAACTAATACCCTTCATACTATAACCTTTTGTTTCAATATTCATTAATGCCCAAATAAGACAAATTACTAAAGGAGCCATCCATGTATCCAGAGAATAGTAGTCATGTGCTGACAAGCTCCATGACATTAGGAGACTAAATACAAAGGTTCCAAATAATGAGAATCCAAGCCATTGAAGCCAAAACGAGTTCAAGTTCCATTTTTCTTTCGGAACATTTATCAATACCACAATAAATACGAATAAATGTAGAAAGGGAAGAAAGCCTCTTAGATAAGACTTTGCAATATAAAATATTTGAAACATAAAATCTCTAAAAGTTTCTGCAGGTAATGGACTACCCAGAAAAACAGAGCCATAAAGAGATGCTAAATGTTTATTATAAACAAAATATCCGCCAATTAGGAATAATCCCATAAACACTGCTAGCATTTTACCATTATACTTGCGAGTACTTATGAATCTTAATACAAAGCTACAAAATAAGGCTATTAAAGTGATTACTTGAGTAAACCTCATTAAAGCTGCAAGTGTAAGAAATAAAACTCCAACGTAAAAAGTTCTGGAACTTGGCTTATAGAAATACTTCAACATCAAACTAATACCTATTAACTGCGTACTAAAAGCAGCTGAAGATACATGGAAACCATTTTGATAATAACAGTAGATAGGCTGAAACATAACAAAACTAACCGCAAACAATGAAATCCATAAACCTTTTAAATCATATAAAATCCTGAAAAGGTAAAGTAATCCAACGTAACTAAACAATAATGATACTAATCGAAATATCCATGGTTCCTTTATTCCTGTTAAATACATAATAAATCCGACAATGTAATGCAACAATGGAAAATCGACTGCTGTAATTCCTTTTGGAACATCAACTTCTTGTTCTGGGGGAAATTGGTGATTAAGTGAATAGGTTTGTGGATGAAAGAAGTCAAAACCATTATTTATAAATCCTAAAGCCAATGCATAGTGGTCACTTTGTGCCCAGGCATGGATTCGTGTTGGCATTTTATCAAAACTAAGTGCGTGTACAAAACAAATACTTACTATAAAAAACAGAGTAAAATAAAATTCAACTTTAATTTTCTTAAATATCAAACTCATTGAATAACATTATATAAAAACAACTATTTAGAAATAATCAATTCCCAATAGCCAACGTCAATCCATCGATTAAATTTACGCCCTACCTGCTTGAGCTGGCCAATTTTTTCAAAACCAAATTTCTCATGTAATGCAACACTTGCATCATTGGGCAACGAAATACCACCAATAACAGCATGAATTGACATCGCTTTGAGCTCATCCAGCAGCTTAGTATACAGCTTCGAGCCAACCCCTTTCCCTATGGCTTCGTGATGCAGGTATACAGAACTCTCGACCGAATGCTGATAGGCTTGCCGTGCTTTCCACTGTGTGGCATAAGCATAGCCAAGAACAATGCCCTCTTCTTCGTAAACCAGGTATGGATAACGTTTACAGATAGTGTCGATACGCTTCGCCATTTCATCAACTGAAACTGGCTCAAACTCAAACGTCACAATGCTGTTTACAACATAATAGTTGTAGATACCTGCGATATGTGCCGCGTCAACTGGCTTAATCGTTCTAATCATTGTTTTTTCATTTCAATAGCATATTCATACACCACCAGAGTATCATTTTCAGTCATATAGAATTCGGGTTGATCGTGAAAAGAATAGTCGTAAACATTGTTATCCTGAGTCCTATAAACATTTGGCTGGTTGTCGCTGTAGAAATAGCTCAATACCAAACGCTGAATCATCGGCAAATACACTCTACCATTACTTCTTTTCGCAAAGATGCAAGGATTGTATTCTATCACTTCTGAATAACCCGAAGTCAACGGCATTGGAAGCACCTCGTAATTGATCGGCCATAAACTTGAATATGGCGCCCAACCATATGATTTAAGTTTATACGGATACTCCCAAATCAGCACATCGTCTTTTTTATACGCTTTCCCGTCATGCCTTTCCCCGAATCCATCAATAGTTATATCCGACACATTATGATATGTAATTACTAGTTCACCGTAAGTATCCTCCCCCGCTCCAGAACTGATGACCTTCTGCATCTGGTTATAAAACCGCTCCTTAATATCCTGGTCGTGCACTTCGCCCTTTTCAGTATATACGCGCAGTGTACCATCAGTAACCACATAACATACATAACTATACGGATAGCTGACCTCATCCTTTTCACACGCAGATAGGCCTAAAGCTACCAACAAACTTAGCATCAAAACTTTTCTCATTATCAGGGTTATTTTAGTTAATGACCAAATATAATAAAAGCTAAGCTTTGCCAATAAAAAGCAAAGCCCGTATGACGTTTCAAACGGGCTTTAACTGAGAGATAAACCTTAAAATATTACAATGAATGTCATTCATGAACGAATGACAACGAAGTAATGCAACTCTATTCCACGGTTACTGACTTAGCCAGGTTACGTGGTTGATCCACATTGCAGCCACGCATAACCGCAATATGGTATGAAATAAACTGAAGTGGCACACATGTAAGCAATGGTGCAATAGCTTCGTGACAATCAGGCACTTCAATTACATGATCAGCCATCTTTTTGATCACCTCATCTCCTTCTGTAACAATAGCTATTACCTTACCATTACGCGCTTTCACTTCCTGTATATTACTCACGATCTTCTCGTAAGACTTATCCTTGGTAGCCAAAACAAAAACCGGCATGTTCTCATCTATAAGTGCTATGGGACCATGCTTCATCTCGGCTGCAGGATATCCTTCGGCATGAATGTAAGAAATCTCTTTCAATTTTAAAGCACCTTCTAGGGCAACCGGAAATAAAAACCCTCGCCCAAGGTAAAGCGCATTGTTCGCATCTTTATATGTATCAGCTATTTGCTTAATATCTGTTTCAGCTTTTAATATGGCCCTAATTTTATCAGGAACCTGGGTCAGTTCATTAATTAATTCCTTGTATACCGAATCTTTAAGGTGACCTTTTGTCTTTCCCAACAGTAGCGCCATCATGGTTAATACCGTTACCTGAGAAGTGAAAGCTTTAGTAGATGCAACGCCTATTTCAACACCAGCGTGTGTATAAACACCAGCGTGCGTCTCCCTAGGAATGGATGAACCAGCCACATTACAAATCCCAATAATGGTTGCTCCATGCTCTTTCGCCATTTTAATGGCCGCCAGCGTATCAGCTGTTTCTCCACTCTGCGAGATGGCTATAATAACATCATCCTCATTGATAATAGGGTTGCGATACCTGAACTCGCTGGCATACTCCACCTCAACAGGAATACGTGCAAACTCCTCAAACAAATATTCACCGACAATACCAGCGTGCCACGAAGTTCCACAGGCCGCAATAATAATACGGCGTGCCTGAGAAAGTTGAGGCATCACATCGCTGATACCTCCCAAAAATATCTTTGAATGATCCATGGCAATGCGCCCCCTGAAGGTGTCTTCAATGGAAATGGGTTGCTCGTATATTTCTTTAAGCATAAAATGCTCAAAATTGCCTTTATCAATCTCATCGATGGTGAGATCAACCTTCTGAATCTTTGGCTTAAGGGCATCGTTCTGAATACTCTTAAGGGTCAGCTTATCCTTTTTAATAATAGCCACCTCTTCATCGTTCATGTATATCACCTGGTCGGTATATTCAACGATTGGTGTAGCATCAGATGCCAAAAAGTACTCATTATCGCCAACACCAATCACCAAAGGGCTGCCTTTACGGGCAGCAATCAACTGATCTTTCTCATCGGTACAGGTAATAACCAATCCGTATGCTCCTACAACCTTTGTTAAAGCCAATCGGACAGCCATTTCCGCATTCACTTCTTTATTGATGTAAATGTTTTCAATCAGATTAGCCAGCACTTCTGTATCAGTTTCACTCTGAAAAGTATATCCACGACTTACCAGCTCCTTTTTAAGGTGAGAATAGTTTTCGATAATCCCATTATGTACGACGATGAATTTGCCATTTTGAGATACGTGCGGGTGCGCATTATTATCACTTGGCTCTCCATGAGTAGCCCAACGTGTATGCCCCATACCAATAGAACCCGAGATAGATTTTCCTTTGGCATGATTTTCAAGGTCTTTCACTTTACCTTTACATTTGTACACGTTTACCTCGCTATTGATCAAAGCCAGACCAGCCGAGTCATATCCACGGTATTCAAGACGCTGCAGGCCTTTAACAATAATAGGGTAAGCCGTACGGCCACCAACATATGCAACAATTCCACACATAGTATAATCTTTATATCTTTCTCCAACAAACACATGCAGGCACAAAACCCACATCTTTCAATTTCACAAACAATCAAATTCAGTTTTTGAGCTGCAGAAAAAAAAAGAGGAAACCTTTAGGATTCCTCTTCAAACAGATGTGATATTGTTATGACTTGTTTCTTATTTCCACAAGCTTTCAGGTGCTAAATTGTCTTTTTCGATATCCTTGAAGTAATTGTAGGTTCCAACCTTAAGTTCATAGGTTGCAGCCTCATCGCAAACAATTACTCCTTTCGGATGCATCTGTAAAGCACTGATAGTCCACATATGATTGACTCCCTCTTCCACAGCATGTTGCAAAGCTCTCGCTTTGTTATGACCATTTACAATAATCAGCACCTCTTTCGAATCAAGCACTGTACCCACACCAACTGTTAAAGCAGTCTTTGGCACTTTGTTTGGATCATTATCAAAGAAGCGTGAATTTGCTAAAATGGTATCATAGGTTAACGTTTTAACCCTTGTTCTTGAACTTAATGACGACGCTGGCTCATTAAAAGCCAGGTGACCATCGGGGCCAATACCGCCCATAAACAGGTCGATGCCGCCCATCTCTTTAATTTTATTTTCGTAACGCTGGCATTCTGCCTCTGCGTTTTCAGCCTGTCCGTCTAACAGATTCGTATTTTCAGGCTTTATATCAATATGGCTGAAAAAGTTATCCCACATAAATGTGTAATAGCTCTGAGGATGCTCACGGGGAATTTCGCGGTACTCATCCATGTTAAAAGTTACCACATTCTGAAAAGATACTTTTCCTTCCTTGTTCAGTCTGATAAGTTCTTTGTATGTCCCCAGTGGAGACGAGCCCGTTGGCAATCCAAGAACAAAAGGCTTATCACCTTTGTGTTGGTTGATTTTTTGTGCAATGTAACTTGCTGTCCATGCAGATGCCTGCTGATAATCCGGCTCAATAATTAATCGCATAGTAATCTATTTAAGGTTTATTCTCTACTTCAAGAGGATAAGCCTTTCTTTCAGTTCTTCAGCCAGTCTGCTTTTTTCCCTGATATGATTACTGATGTCTTGCACCGAAGGGTGTTTCTCAAATTCACCACGCACCTGTTCAAAATCCATTATGCGGGTTTCTTCCGAGCCATCAATGCCAAAGCCGGTCTGGTTGTTTAATGTAAACTCCTTGTGGGCATCGGCATACACCATATTATCCAAATCAATAACACATTTTTTCCAGTTGTCAACAAAGTTGAGTATCTGATCGATTTCCGCTGTCTGGAAATCAATATCAAACTCCTCTATGAAGACTTTCAAACACCATGTCCACGCATAATCAAAATAGTTATCGTGTAACATAGCATATCGCTCATTCAGCTCCTCCAAATTGGATATGTTATCTTTTTGTAAATCATTTAAAAGGGTCATCACCCTTTCTTTGGGAACTAACAAACCGGCCATATCTATCCACTCCCCATCTCCATAATCGGAAGTTTTCGAAAGGCCACTCCTTAATTCATTTAACGATTCAAAGATAACATCTTCCAGCTTTTTTATAAGCGCATTCCCTAAAAACTTTACAATCCCGGTGTTATACAACTGAATTCCACGCCTTAGCGAAGTATTTGTAATCTTCACACTATTATACATGTAATAGTCTGAAGTTTGCCCCGATGAAGTGATTAAAGCTTTCAAAACCTTTTTACCATTAATCATCTTTTGAATGGTAAAGGGACTAAGCAAATTGAAATTGATAAAATCCAATAGTTTTTTATCAGTCCGCTTATCCCTTTTGGGCCATTTGCGGGCATCTCTTATTGTACCAACACTGCGCAGGTTAACTCCCGGTGCCAGTATACTTTCATCCTTATTCTCTATTAAGTAGGAGAATGGAAGCTGTGACGTATCAGGATTACGGTAGTGACGACCCATCACCAAAGAAAATGCACCAATATGAGCCGGCCATAACAGGTAAGAATCACTGGTTGTTTTAGAACCTCGTTCAACCACTCCCTGATGAATGGGTCCTAACTTATACATGTGATTGCTTTGGTTAGACCCACTGCCGGCATTCATAAACGAAAAATACCCGGCAATCAACAGCGTTGATTTATGATGAGTTACGGTGTATGGTCCGGCAAACACCGAACAGGCTTCACCATGGAATCCCTGGCAATTGGCAAAGAACACGGAATTCTCTGCTGAGTAGTGCTTTCCCAGCTCGCAGCCCTGACCAACAAAACATTTAGAAATAAGTGCACTGTCACTTACCCGACAACCTGAAGCCGCAATAAAATCTTCAGCAATAACACCAGGCCCAAAATAGCTGGGTGCATCAACTGAACTGTTAATTGTTCCGTTACTTAAACGGTATATACCTTCAACACGTGCATAAGCGCCAATATTGGTATCTATTATGGTACGACAATTAATAAGGTGTGCACCCTCCTCAATGGTACCTTTTGAACAACATATGCCAGCTTTGTAAGCATCTATCAGCTTTTGCAGCTTCTCAATCACTGCCGGCTGATGCCTGTACATAGCCATAATATAGGCAGTATGCGCAGACAGCTCATTATAAATAGCTATCTCACGCCCGCCGGCTTCGTTTAAAGCAGATACCAGAACGCCATTACCAAAGCAACTATCACCCTCGGTAATGATTGAATCAACATTTTCGATTACAACATTAGAGTGAATATGGTAATTGGCAATGTGGTTCTTCACCTGATTGATGTATGCATCAGATTCAATGATGCAATTATGGATGGTGGCATTGGAGATACCAGCTTGTTTCTGAACACCACCCGCAAAAGTAAATGCTCTTTTGAACGAGCCCAATCTAACATCTCCGGAGAAAGACACATTTCTGACCGTAACAGAATCAAATCCCTCATCAACAAGTACCTTGCTCCAATCAGGGCAAAAGCAATTACGCTGCTCAAGGATGCTAATTTCTTGATTTGATAAAGGCCGGTATGTGCTCATTCTCTCAGTAGTGAAGTAACTTTACAAAGCGAATGTATGAAACAATTTTATTACGAAGCAAGGCAAGAATGAAAAGAAAGCCAAACATAATAAAATCGTAAATCCAACTATCCAATATAAAGGTTTAGAAAGGCCTCGCTTGACAATGACAAGCCATTTCACTTACGAAAAAACTGATACCCTTTTATATTCTTATACAAACAAAAAGAGGATGCAATAAGCACCCTCTCATTTTATATTGTAATAATTACTTATCGCGGTCTGTATAAGAAATACTTAATATTCATCTTAAGTGGTCTGCTTTCATTGGCTCCGCCAAAAAGAACAACACGCTGGAAATTAGAGGTTGTGCTTTCCGGGCCTACAAAGAACTGTTTCTCGTTTAATGCTGCCCCATCTTCTTCCCTCATGATATAGTTGAAGTATTCTGCTCTCATAATAAAACGGTATACATACTCAGGACGTCCCTCTTTACTGTAACGAATGACCCGTTCTCCTACACCATCCAAACTACCATCGCCATCTACATCTCGACCAAATACAGGAATCGATATTTTGTTGCCATTAATTTCAATCGGATATACAGGATCTTCAAGCTTACCTTTATCATCAAGCCATTTTATCTGGAGTTTAGATGGTGCCGGGTAATAATCCATGTTAGAAGAAACTGTATCGATTTCCATCAAGAACTCGATATTGGAAACCAAGCGGTAATCTAACTCCTTAGAAGGATCTGCATTGGCCGGATCGCCAATTGAATCCACCCAGTTAATAACTTCATCAGGCAATTGCATGCGCATATAGCTACCTGCCATACCTTGTATATACAGTCTGTCTGGCGTGGCATCTGTTGTATCAATATTGGCTGTCTCCAGCTCATGTTTATATGTATTAAACCTAACATTCTCAAGGTTGATAGGAAAAGTATAGCTATAGGCAGCCGTTGTATCTCGGATAACTGAATCGGTATTTAAATACTTATAGTCTCTTGACAGGTGCAGGGTTAGATTAGAGGCAACTGATGAGGAGCTCAGCAAATTCGTTTTAGCCAGCCAGCCATTTCCACCATTCTGAATGTCATCCAATGCCACATACACCCCACTAAACACACCCTTAAATGCAGCCGTTGATTTCAATTCATTTTCCGACATATCAAAGAACCTGTCTCTTACGTCATCTCGCAACTTAAAGCTCCAGGTTTTGGTTTTGGTTGTGTTACCGTTAAAATCTGAATCCAACCAAGAGCTATCTTTTGAGGCCTTAACCTTATCATTGTCCCACAGGTACTGTGGATAATTCCATAAACTATCGGGGTATTGATAAAGATTACTCCAGTTGACAGAACGCATACTATCAGGCACCTCACTGTTTGGATAGACTGCTTTTGAGGCTATCGGGTTGATATTGTACATCCCATCAACATCATGGTCACTGAAATACTCTTTACCAACCGAACCTAAGTCGCTTTCTAATTCGTAAACATTAACCGTTTGCGCTTGCTTCATTTCACCATACCAGTTATTAAACTGGTATTGCAGGTTCAGCACAAGACTGTCTACTTCCCAAGTATCATTAGGAAAATCAAATTCGTTATTGTTGTTAAACTGATATAATACGGTGTCTCGCTGTTCGTCATCTCCATCAATATATTTAATGGAGAAAGCTACCCGCTTACCAATGGAGAAATCAGTTAAAAAGGCAGCTTCAGAACTTCCAAAAACCGGATCGTCGAACTTACCAATAATGCCAAATGTTGCATCACTGGTGCGTACACTTTCTCTTTTTATGTTTCGGGTGCCAATTTCATGCTCATCATACACGAGGCCTTTTATTTTCTCACCGTCGGGCAACACATCGCCTGTTAAACGTGCCGGTTCGTCTTTACAACCTACCGATAAAGAAAGAAGGCCAATAGCTAATGATTGGCCTGCAATAGAAAATATCTTTCGTAAAGAGTAGTTCTTCATAAATGTCATTAATTAGTCAAGCAATGAGTCATAAAAACCATTGTAGGCGCTAACATAGCTTTCTTCATCGTGATATCCTAAAAATGGCTTACCCGATTGCTTAATAAACTCACTAATTTCGGGATTGATAGTTTCACTTCCCTGAATAACACCATCAGACATTGAGATGGCTAGTTTGGTAAGGTTCACAAAGTCATTGGCTGCCATTACCTCCAGATCACTGTCTTCCACTCCATCCAACTTAAGCTTCTCCTTAAAGTTTTCGCTCCAAAGACTAGTAAAATCATCATTATAAACTGTATAAACCACCTTTGAGTTGGCAAAATGCGGATCTTCATTCATGGCTTTTTTAATGTACAACGGTGCAAGAGCTGTAAACCAGCCATTACAATGAACTACATCAGGTGCCCATCTGAGTTTTTTGGTGGTTTCTAACACTCCACGTGCAAAAAAGATGGTTCTTTCATCGTTATCCTCAAACTCAGCTCCATTTTCATCAACCAGAGTGGCTTTACGCTGAAAATAGTCTTCATTATCGATAAAGTAAACCTGCATACGAGCAGCCTGAATCGAAGCAACTTTAATAATCAAAGGGTGGTCGGTGTCGTCTATAATAAGGTTCATCCCCGAAAGCCTGATGACTTCGTGCAACTGGTTGCGACGCTCATTAATGCAGCCAAAGCGTGGCATGAATGTTCTGATTTCTTTACCTAATTCCTGAATGCCTTGTGGTAAATAACGACCTATTTTTGACATTTCTGTCTCAGGTAAGTAAGGTGTTATTTCTTGAGAGATGAATAAGACTTTTGCTTTTTCCATTATTATACTGGTAGAATATTTTTAGCAAATGCAAAAGTACGAAAAATAAACCACGTAACAAATTAAAACCCTTGCACGCATAGCGATATAGGGCCTCAAACCAAACAATTTCTGTGCAAGAAAGCATATTTTAACAAGGTTTTTGAGATTTCGTGAACCAAATGTGATAAGTATTTTATTACTTTGCCGAGCTATTTTCAGACACCACGACAAAATGCAAACATTAACCTGTGTGTCAATTAAATACATAAAGCATGCAAGTAGTTCATACAGTTACTGCTCTTCAGGCTCTGCTTGAAAACCACAAACAGGGAAACAAAAGTATTGGCTTTGTACCCACGATGGGGGCCTTGCACAATGGCCACTTATCATTAGTGGAACATGCGGCATCAAAGTCCGATATTGTGGTAGTAAGTATTTTTGTTAACCCAACGCAGTTTAACAACGCAAAAGATCTTGATCGCTACCCACGAGATTTAAATACCGATCTTGAGGCACTATCCTCAGTCAAATGCGATATTGTTTTTGCCCCTTCCGTTGAGGAGGTTTATCCCGAAGAAGATTCCAGACAATTTAACTTTGGCAGTCTCGAAACTGTGATGGAAGGACGCTACAGACCTGGTCACTTTAACGGGGTAGCACAGGTAGTCAGTCGCCTTTTTGACATGGTAAAGCCCGATAAGGCCTTTTTTGGTCTGAAAGATTTTCAGCAGCTCGTTATTATAACCGAGATGACCAAACAGCTACAGTTGCCAGTTAAGATAGTACCTTGCGACATTGTTCGTGAAGCAGATGGACTGGCCATGAGCTCGCGTAACATGCTACTCACTGATAAGCAACGAAAAAATGCACCTGCCATTGCCCGTACTTTATTCGAATCTTGTAACTTTGCCCCTGATTTATCGGTAGAAAAGATCAAAAAACAGGTTGAAGAAACCATTAATGCGACCAAAGGGCTGGAAGTTGAGTACTTTGAAATAGTAGATGGGTATACACTGCAGCCTGTTGACAACTGGGAGAAGAGTGATTACATTGTTGGTTGTATTGCTGTTTTTGCTGGTGAGATAAGATTGATAGATAACGTGACATACAAAAATAGGGATCATGAATGTTGAGGTTGTAAAATCAAAACTACACAACGTTTCTGTAACGGAAGCAAATCTGAATTATGTTGGAAGCATTACCATTGACGAAGACTTAATGGACGCAGCTAACATCATTGAAAATGAAAAGGTTCAGGTTGTTAACAACAATAATGGAGAGCGCCTTGAAACTTATGTAATCAAAGGCGAAAGAGGATCAGGCGTTATCTGCCTGAATGGAGCTGCAGCCCGTAAAGTGGCCGTTGGCGATGTAGTTATTATTATTACATATTGCCACATGTCTCTAGAAGAAGCCAAGCAGTTTAAACCAACATTTGTATTTCCGGATACAGCAACCAATGCACTGGTTTAAAAGCAGTTTTTAAAAATATTAAGCTAGAACCCCGGCACCTGTCGGGGTTTTGTTATTTTTATACCTTCAGTTATTATAAAAGACTACTCAATGACTCAGCTAGATGCCATTACTAATAAAATTAAGAACCGTAGTGAAGCACAGGAGATTGTATCGCATTGGAGCGCTAACGGAGACACCATTGTTTTTACCAATGGTTGTTTTGACATTGTGCACCGCGGCCATATCGATTACCTGTCGAAAGCAAAAGATAAAGGCAGCAAATTGGTGCTTGGGCTCAATACCGATGCGTCAGTTCAACGCCTGAAGGGTCCGAAACGCCCTGTTGTTGATGAACAAAGCAGAGCCATATTAATGGCTGCCCTACAGTTTATCGATTTAGTTGTTTTTTTCGATGAGGATACCCCCTATGAACTAATTAAAGCCCTGCAGCCTGATGTATTGGTGAAGGGCAGCGATTATAAAGCTGAAGACATTGTTGGCTACGACATACTCAAAGCCAAAGGAGGAAAAGTGGAAACCATCGACTTTGTCGAAGGTTTTTCTACTACCTCTATTGTTGAAAAGATTAAAACATCCATGTAGTTATGGCTAAAGCGAAAACGGTATTTGTTTGTCAGAACTGTGGCAATGAATCGCCCAAATGGGAAGGTAAATGCTATGCCTGTGGCGAATGGAATACGTTTGTTGAGGAAACCAAGATAACCGGTAAAGCCAAAAACAGTCGGCCCGGAACTGTGCTGGCTGAGCGCACAAAACCGATGCCTGTTTCAAAAGTTTCGGTTGAAGAAATGCCCCGCCTTAGTACCGGTAATGAGGAACTAAATCGGGTATTAGGCGGTGGGCTGGTACCGGGTGCCATGGTATTAATTGGTGGCGAACCCGGTATAGGAAAATCGACACTGGTATTACAAACAGCCCTTAACCTGCCCAATGTTAAAGTACTTTATGTATCTGGTGAAGAGAGCCCTCAACAGATAAAGCTTCGTGCCGACCGTATATCAGGGGCATCGGCCGATAATTGTCATGTAGTTAGCGAGGTATCGGTTGAGCATATTATCAAACACATCGAAAATGAGCAGCCCGACGTTTTAGTGATTGACTCGGTACAAACGCTCGAAACTGAACGCATCGAATCGGCGCCTGGCAGTGTTTCTCAGATACGCGAATGCACAGCAACTATATTGCGCGTATGTAAAGACAAGCATATCCCGGTATTTCTCATTGGCCACATTACCAAAGAGGGCAGCCTGGCCGGGCCCAAAGTATTGGAGCACATGGTAGATGTGGTGCTGCAGTTTGAAGGCGATCGTCACCATATGTACCGCATATTGCGCTCCATTAAGAACCGTTTTGGCTCCACCAATGAGATTGGCATCTTTGAAATGTTGGGCAGTGGCCTTCGCGAAGTAAGTAATCCGTCTGAATTATTATTGGCCACTCAGCAAAAACAGATGAGCGGCGTTGCAATTTCAGCAGCATTGGAGGGCGTTCGCCCATTTTTAATTGAAGTGCAGGCACTGGCAAGTACGGCTGCTTACCAAAACCCGCAACGCTCAGTTACTGGTTTCGACCTGAGAAGGTTGAATATGCTCCTGGCTGTTCTTGAGAAACGTGCAGGCTTTAAATTGGCTCAAAAAGATGTGTTCTTAAATATTGCCGGAGGACTTAAAGTAAATGATCCTGCTATTGACTTGGCTGTCATTACATCTGTTCTCTCATCGAATATGGACATGACCATTTCGCCAGATATATGTATGACAGGAGAAGTGGGGCTGTCGGGCGAAATCAGACCAGTGACCAGATTGGACCAACGCATTGGCGAAGCTGCTAAACTAGGATTTAAGAGCATTATTATACCCAGCTATGTTAAAGGTGTTGAGCTGAATAAATATGATATTCAAGTTATTAAAGCCAATAAAATTGAAGAAGCGTTTAAATTTTTGTTCGCCTAATCTTCGGTGATCTTAATATTAAAGTAGAAGGTGGAACCTTTACCTTTTTCGCTTTCTACCTTAATATTTCCCCCCAGCTGCTTGGTCAGCCCTTTTGTAATGGCCAGTCCCAAACCGGTTCCCCGGTAGACTTTCTCAGAATAGCCTTCCAACTTATTAAACCGGTTAAAGATATTCCCAATCTCATGTGATGGTATGCCTATTCCGGTGTCTTGCACAAAGCCATACATCCTGCCATCTTCAATGGAATAGTTAAACTTTATCCACCCATTCTCGGTAAATTTTATAGCATTATTTATCAGGTTGGTGATTATCTGGCGAAGTCGAATTCTATCGGTAAACACCTCCTGAGGCTGTTCCAGTTTGTTATAAATAAACCGCACCCCCTCATTTATTTCACTGTTGCCATCAATATAATTGGAAGCAATCTTCTCTATTTCCTCAGTGATTTCAAAGTACGTTTTTTTAATCTGAAAATCCCCGGATTCTATACGGGCCAAATCCATTATATCATCAATCAAACGCATTAACGTAACGCCGTTGGACTGTATCAGTTCTTTAAAATAGTCACTCTCTTCTTCCGGTACATCTACATTAATCAGTAAATCAACAAACCCCAAAATTGCATTCATGGGTGTACGAATCTCATGACTCATATTGGCCAAAAAAGCGGTTTTCAAAGCGTCAGCCTTTTCAGCCTTTTCTTTTGCCAGCAGCAAGTCCCTGGTCCGTTCGTTAACTTTTCGCTCTAAACTATCATTTTGTTTCTCAAGCTTTTCATAGGCTTTTGAAAGCTCCCTGGTTTTCTCTGCTACTGTTTTTTCAAGAAGTTTCCTTTTGATGCGTGCGTTTCTGTTTTTAATCAGATAAATGGCAATAACCATTGTCAGCAGAACAATCCCCACCAGCATGAAAAACCAAACAGTGCCGTAAAATGGTGGCTTTATACTGATGGTTAAAACCGTTTCATCGCTTTCCAGCTTTGAATTTGATATAGTTGATTTAATTCTGAATGTATAATCATCTGGTCGAAGGTTGTGAAAAGATATTGTGTTTTCATTCCCAAGGTTAATCCAGTTATCATGTAGTTCGTCTATTTTATATTGGAAAACTGTTTGTTTGGGATTCCCGTATTCGAGGGTCGAATAACTTATCTCAAATAGCCTATCCTTGTGTGATAGGTTGATTCTTTTAGCCTCGCTAAGCTTTCCCTTGAATATTTCGCGACCATCCGCCAATGTTCCAAAACTAACCTGATTATTAAAAATGGATAACCCAGTGATTATAACCGGCTGAGGCTTTCGTCTTTCAATATTTATATTGGGCTCAAATACATTTAATCCATTAATACCTCCACACACAATGGAACCATCCCGCAATTTGGCAACCGCATTGTAATGGAACACGTTTTCCTGAAGTCCATCTTCCTTGAAAAAATTGCTAAACAAGCCTGTTCTCAAATTGTATATCGATAATCCGTTTTGCGTGGTGATCCAGAGATTATCATTTTCATCTTCCACCAGTCCAACGATTGAATTACTGGCCAACCCATCCTCAATATAATACACGGTAAATGTTTCATTATCTGCATTCATCTTATTGAGCCCAAAATTGGTACCCACCCAATAGTCACCATTGCTATCAATCAGTTGACAAGTTACCTGATCGCTTGAAAGGGACTGTGGATTGTTTTTATCATTCTGGATATAAGAGAATGTGCCTGTAGCCCGATGATAAACATTAACTCCTCCTCCATAGGTAGCTATCCATATATTATGTTGTTTATCTTCAAGAATCGACAATACGTTACTGCTATTCAAATATCGTCGCTCGTTATGTGTATTGGGGTAATGAGTAATTGTACCGGTTCGGGGATCAAACACATCTAAACCACCTCTTACAGTGCCAATCCATATTAATCCCATGGAGTCCTGAAACAAAGCTCTTACAAAATCACTGGAAATACCTTCTTCTTCACTCTCAGACTTTTTCAGATAGCGAAAGTCTCCGGTTTGTTTATTATAAATGCTTATCCCACCAGTGTATGTACCTATCCACAATTCGCCACTAGTTGTTTCCAGAATACTTAAACCTACATTATCACTTAACCCATTTGTACGATAAAACTTCTCTTTGATATTAAACTTGTTATCTGCCCTGTTAAGACCATTTTCGGTACCAATCCATATTTCCCCGTCACTGTCTTCATAAATACAATTTACACTTCTATCTGAAAGCGAACCCGGTTGATTCATTTGATGTGTAATATGAACGATATTCTCTTGATTGAGATTGCTGTAGCAGACTCCCTTATCGTAGGTGCCTACCCAAAGTAAATTATTATCATCAATCAATATCCTGGTTAAAGCATTGGATTTAAGACTTTCATCTATCACAGGATTATTTTGCAGATTACTAAATAATTCTGTCGCTTTATCGAAGCAGTAAAGTCCTCCTTTATCGGTAGATACCCATATTCGCTTACGCTTATCTTCAGTAATACAAACCGGAAAGTTGTTCTCCAGAAAGCTATATTGTTCTTCTTTACTTGTATAATGCACATGCGTATTATCTGATGGATTAAAGCACCATAAGCCCTGCTTTTCAGATGCAATCCAAAGTAGTCCATCACTATCCACAAATACATTAAGAACATGTTCATCAAGCGACATCCTGGCCTCTTCATCCAAAGATTTAATTTCTCCCGTTTCAGTATTCAGCATATTGACTCCACCGCCATACATACCAGCGTAAACAATATTGTTGAGCAAAACCACCGATACCACATTGACATTACTTAATCCTTCTGCCAGTGAAAATAGTTCAAATTGCTTTGTGACAGGGCTATACCTATTCACTCCGCCTCCCGTGGCAATCCATATGTTTCCAAGTGCGTCTTCGGTTAAATCAAAAATATGATTAGAGGCAATGCTGTTGTGCAGCGAATCATATTCAAAGACACTAACGTTTCTGCGTGAAGCATCAAGACAATTAAGCCCTCCACCCATGGTACCTATCCACAGGTTACCCTTTGAATCTTCAAAAAGACAGTTGATGATGTTACTACTTAACAACAGTTCATCTTCGCCATAACTGTTAAAAGCCTGAATTTGATAGCCATCGTAACGGTTTAAACCATCAAAAGTACCCACCCAAATAAATCCTTTCGAGTCTTTAAGTACCGATGTCACATAATTATTAGAAAGGCCCTGATCAATATCCAGATGCTTAAATTTTAAACCACGAACATTAGCTGTAGTACATTGCAGCACTACAGCAATCAGTATGGCTGTTATCGAAGTTTTTAAGCCCAAGCACTAATTATTTAGAGGGTTACCGACACTTAAAACTAATAAAAAATACAATGCCATGTTCTATAATGCGATTTTCAATCCATTATGACTCATTGGTTTTGTTGTATGGCAACTTAAACCAAAAGGTTGATCCTTCACCAATGCTTGATTCGAGGCACAATTGTCCATTCATACGTTCCACCAGATTAGAGCAAATAGCCAAACCCAATCCCGTACCACCGGCACTACTTGTTTCAGGATCCCTGACCTGAACAAAGCGTTCAAACACCTTCTTTTGGTTTTCTGTAGCGATTCCAATTCCCGAATCACGTACATAAAACTCCAGATAATCTTGATTGTATTGATAGCCTATTTCAATAAATCCTTGTTGAGTAAACTTTATGGCATTATTAATCAGGTTGGTAAACACCTGTCGAAGTCGTGTTTTATCGTTAATAATTACCGCTTCACTATCAATCAATGGCGTATGGGTTAACACATCAATATGACTTTTGGACAATTGATGAAGAATAGATATCATATTGATAGAAAGTTCTGAAATCAACTCATTTACATTGATGGCTTCATTCCAGATAGTAACTTGTTCGGCTTCTATTTTTGAGTAATCAACAATGTCATTAATCAAATTCAGTAAATGGAGACTGTTTTTAAAGATGATGTCTGCATATAATTTCACTTCACCTGGCATGGTTTCATCCTGATAGAGCAGCTCACTGAAACCAATTATTGCATTCATGGGCGTTCTTATCTCATGACTCATATTAGCTAAGAAGGCAGACTTCAGTTTTTCGGATTCAACCGCTTTATTTTTGGCCTCAATTATTTGTTTTTCGTAGGCTTGTCGTTCGCTTACGTCACGGGCGATGGCCAATACCATCTGCTTATTATTCAGTTTTATACGTCTAAAATGTAGCTCAAGTGGAATAATGCCTATCCTGGTGTTGAATGAAGCTTTCAGAATACCACTTTGCCGGGCGAAATCTTTCTCAAATACCTTTCGTTCTTTTTGAGTGTAAGTATCAGCTAACAGAGAAAACAGGTTGAGGGATTGTAAATCGTCTTTATTGTAGCCCGTCATCTTCAGCACCGCATCATTCATTTCCTTGCAGCCTAAAACCTTTCCATTAGCATCAATTTCCCACAAGAAAATAGCATCATTAGCCATATCAAACAGCTGACGGTACTTCTCCTCACTTTGCTTTAATAAGTTGGTACGTTCTTCAACGCGTTTCTCCAGCTCCTTATTGAGCTGTTTTAGCTCTTTCATTAAACTGATTCGATCCCATTTGTCTGTAACTATCCGGATTATCTGATAAAAAGGCAACAAATCATTTTTTAATGGCCCTGATGGCTTGCCATCGCAAACAAAAATAAATACCCCATGATTCAAAGCCCTTGTTTGAAAGGTAATGGCCAGCATCTCACCAGGGAAAAAAGTAGCACTTTTCGAATCGAATGTCAGCAAACCTGGTTTTTCCTTTAAATTAGTTCGGATTATAGATTGAGTATTCAGCTCTTTTAATAAATCGCCTGATATGGAGACGACACTCAGGCAGGGCACTTTTGTATAAAAGGAGCAATATTGAGCCAAACAATTATAACTAGTCTCACTAAACTCAAAACAGGCACAATACGGAATATCTTTAAGCACTGATATTTTCTCCAAGACGGCAGTTAAAAGCATTCCTTCATCAGTTATCTCATCGAAGCTTTCGTTGATAAGGTTAAGCAGCAGCATCTCTTCAACCTGGTCAGAAAGGGAATTATTCTCTTCCTCCAGTTCTTTAACCCTTAGTTCTAACCGCCTTAGTATTTCCTTATCAGCTGCCATTTATACCGTTATAAATTCATCAATATACCTGGCAATCATCGCAGGTTCATCTTCCTGAATGAAATGACCGCCTGTAGCAACAACCTTTAGCTGGCTTCCCTTAATACTTTGGTGCAGTTTCTCCGCAATTTGTTTGCTCAGGTACACGTCCTTGTCTCCCCGTATTATCAAAACAGGTATTTGCAGTTGCTCAATACCATCAACAATCTCTATTAAGTCTCTATTATCCAGGCAGTGCGCAAAGTGCAGGAAAGCCTTGCGACCAGCACTTGTTTTCATAGGATACCAGAAACAGTTCATCAGTTCATTACTGAGCCGTTCTCTGTAGTACAGCCCTCGTTTGACAATAAAACGAAAGGCTCCCAGATCGAGTGATGCCATGGCCAACTGCCGGATGATGGGTGTACGCATGGAAATAATGGGCTGAACCGGCCAGAAATCATAGGCCACAGTATTAATAACGGTGAGGCTCAGTATGAGTTCGGCAAACCTCACAGCCATAATCTGACAAATACCTCCACCCACATCGTGACCTACCAGATGCACTTTGTTAATATGCAGAGCTTCCAGCAGCTCAGCGAGAATATTAGCATGATTCTTAAGTGAAAACTCAACATCAATGGATTTAGCTGAATCACCACAACCCAATAAATCAACAATTATCAGTTCATACCGATTTTCCAGAAATGGCACCACTTTCTGCCAGATGAATGAATAGGTAGTAATGCCATGAACCAGCAGCAATGGTTCTCCATTACCAATGCGGTAGTATACCAGTTCATGATTTTGAATGATAATACTATGGCGGTTTTTCTTATTGAGCATCTTATCTGTTTTGGCCCCAATAAGTTAAAAAGTATTTTATGAAAAAGCCACCCTGTTTTGCAGTGGCTGTAATATTGTTTAGTGAAGGGATTATACTGATTACAATTCAAAATGCGCCTTTAGTTTGTTTCACTCCTTAAGACACGATGAATATGCATCGGCATTATACCAGCGCATTTTACTATTTAAATGGTATTACATGCCTCCCCAAAGCGACTTATCGAGCCTGGATTCAATATCATCTTCAATGTTATCAGGCAAGTTTGGAAAAAAGTTAATGCCTGTTCTGCTTTCAAGGTCGTCGATGCTAATGGCAAAATCATCAACCATCATACTTCCTGCATCCTGGTCACTTGTGTGTTCTATCCAAAAAGCCAGACCGGAATATTTCTTATTCTTATAGTTCACCAGAGCCATGTAATAATACTTGGGTACCGGCACATAAGTTCCTGCTGAAGTGTATTCAATCACCTTATCAAGCGTGCCTCCTTTGACCACATACAAGGTGTCTCTGAATGATGTACTACGCCCCCAGTTTCTAACTACTTCTTCAAATTTTGTCCAGATATTTCGGTTAAAATGACCATACATAGGCGTCATATTTGAATAGTAGAAAGTCTGCTCATTGGCTTCGCGGCTATAAACACGATCAGAAGAAGCGACGATATGTCCCCGATCATACCCATAAAAATCAGAGCGTTGCGAGCGATACTCCTGAGGCACCTTAGGATCATCACCCCAGGCATCTGTGCGGTTTACATTATTGCCCGCCGTTTCGTTGTAATAGGTAAAAGCTACCCATTTGGCATGCCGCTTCGACTTACTGTACTCCAAGCTGAAGTTGGTTATATTTTTACCTTTATAATCGGTAGAATGAGTTATAAACAATGCATCATCACCGCCTGACAACTCGGGTATTTCGATGCGCTTTGAAATATCGCCCAAACCAGTATTCCCTCCATTGCCGGTATTTGAATCATCAGCACCACTCTGAACAAGGTATAAATATTCCGTTTTATTGCGGGTTGCTATTTTAATATTCTCACCCCGCTTGCTGCCGCTGTTGGCGTCCACGGTTATCGTAACAACTGCATCTCCATCACCATATCGCGACGAGCTTGATAGCCAATCAGCATTTTCTTCTACTGTCCAGCCTGAGCTTGTTTTAATGTGTAATTCGTATTGCCCGCCATTAACCGGAATTTCGCCTACATCGGGTACCAATTCAAAGGACAAGTCGCCTGATGTTTCTTCATCGGAACAAGCCATTAGAAAACAAGAGCAAACCAGTGCCAACGCTACTAATTTGAGATATGGTTTGAGTACAACAGGCATGTGCTTATAGTTCTTTAGCAATGTAGGTAATTACCGGCAAGTGGTCACTATATCCGTTCAGATAGATCCCTTTGGAGTGTGTTCGTTTAGGATACCCTTTAAACTGACCCTCCTGATTAATCAGAAAATCCTTATTAAATATTTCCGACTTCCAATAAAATAGTTCCTTTTTATCAGCATCGATAAGGCCTTTGCTCATCAAGATCTGGTCAAATAGGCTCCAGCTTCCTTTGTAGCCCAGAGTACCTATTCCCTGCGCATAGAAATCCCAATATGGATTATACATCTCATCGTTTTGGACTTCTGACTTCTTTCTTTTCCCTTTTAGCACCTTTTTAATGCTGTTATTGGTGGGATCATCGTTAAAATCACCCATTACAAATATTTTGGCCGAAGCATCATCGTTTAGCAAGGAATCAACAATAGCACGGGTTACTGCAGCGGCCTGCTCACGGCGGATAGATTTGGCTCTGCGCGATGGCCAGTGGTTAACAATCACGTGCACTTTCTCACCCGATATATGCCCGGTAACCAACAGCTGATCGCGGGTTTTGTATTTCGTATCTTCGGGCAATTCAAATGGATAGGTTTTATGCGACTCAAGTGTAAATATGGCAGGATTATATATTAAAGCCACATCTATACCTCGGTAATCGGGTGACTCCTCATGTACTATCTGGTAATTTTTATCAGCAATGTTGCCATAGGCCACCAAGTCTTCCAGCACTTTTCGGTTCTCCACCTCAGCCAAACCCACAACAGCCGGCCCCTGCGGGCAATACTTGCCCCCCAATTGATTGAGGACAGTGGAAATATTTTTCAGCTTATTCTCGTACTTCATTTCATTCCAATGATAGCTGCCATCCGGTGTAAATTCCTCATCATTGGTATCATCAGAATTAACCGTATCAAATAAGTTCTCAACGTTGTAAAACGCCATACCATAAACAGTATATTTCTTGTCTTGGGCATTTGTTCCCAATACAGCTAACAGAAATATTAAAAGAAGATACCTGAACATCATAATTAGTTATCATTTATAAAAGAAGAGGCAACCTCACTAACCAGGCTGCCTCAGCTGAAATATAGTATTATTACTTAGTCTCTGTTACTTTAACATCATCAACAAAAATACGCATAGGCTTACCTTCATATCCAGGATCCGTCTTTAAAGCATTTTTAATGACAATTGTAGTGTTGGCTGTACCGCCTGTAAAACTTGCAGAAACTTCAACTAGCCCGCCAGTATTAGTAAAATCAATTGTTTTTTCCTCACCAGCAGCAACAATGACCACCTTATTGTCATAATCGTTCGTCCAACCTTTTACTTTGAATGAAACTGTAAAAGCACCCCCATTTACTGATAAATCAAGAGTCTTACTTTCAATTGAACCTAAATCACTACTCGACCCCAATTTAATCATACCATCAGATGCATAAACTTTATCATTCACAATTGGAAAATTTGTATTTCCAGTCCACTTAGATGTTGGATTATCAGCTGGACCAGTAACATCAGCAAAATCTTCTACTAAGATTTCTGATCCTGTTGAACCGCCTGTATCGCCACCTGTGTCACCCGAATCATTTGGGTTAAATCCAAAATGGAAATTATCCATTCGGAAAGTGGTAGCCGCACCCACATATTTAAAAGCAATATATCGTGTACCTGAATAGCTTGACAGATCAATTGTACCGGAAGGTATCCAGGCATGATTTGCGTCTGATTCTTGAGCCAAAGTTGCTGTTAATACCTCCTTATTAGCTGTACTTGGATCTGCTCCATCCATTATAAACACCTCCAATGTAGTTGAAGCACCCCAATATGCTTTGGCAGTTTCAAACTTCAAGTTTTTATAGGTTGCAGCTGTTACATCAATCGCCGGTGATATTAACCATGATTCATATTCACCTGCTGAACCCTGATAGCCGGACATCTGAGCGTATATTTCAGAATTATAAACTTTGGTTACCCAGGCACGATCAGCCGCATTATCACTGTTAACCACAGTCCAACCATTTATGGCTGCACTACCCAAATCAGTACCAGTAGACCAATCCTCAGTCAACTCACCTACTGGTGCAGTTGTTCCCCCACCAGTACCAATCACAAATACCTCTTCACGCTCTGTCACATCAGTATCAACAGTAATTGTTACAGTTAAAGTGCCCGAACCTGCATCCGATGCGACTGGTTTAATTGTTACTAATTCACGTGCATTAAGTGTAATGGTCTTTGAGAATGTTGCAGCATTTGGCGCAGTTCCAATGGTAATATCAATTGTTACATCACCTGGTGCAAAATAACCTGTTCTGGTTTCTGTTTTTGGATAATCCAATGATGCATCAGCTATTGTTACCTTTGCTGCATACTCCGAAAAAGAGGCTTTAAATTCATCTGTCCATAAGAACTTAACACCGGCATTGGTTTGCGTACAATTAATGGCGGCTGCTCTGTTCTGACCTGGTACCACATCTACCAATACACTACCTCCATACACAGGTTTATCAAATGCTGGTGTAGTGAATTCTTCTGAATAGGCTTCAACAGTGTAAGACCCTGCCATCAGCTCAATTTGGTCTGGAGCGCTTGATACGGGATTGTATTCCTTCACTACAGCATCCTGTCCATTTATAATTTTCGCCACAAAACTATTGGGGTCAACAGCTGCTGTTGATTTCAGCGTGACCGCAGAATTATAACCGCACTTAATTTCCAGTGTTCCTGTTTCAGATACATCTTCCTTGATGTTTGAACAGCTCGATAACACCGCCAGGCCCAGTGCCATCATGAGCAATTTTGTTTTCATTTTCATTAGGTCTAATTGTTAGTTAAAGTATTTTTAGTTATTCGGTTACTCCAAACTTAAAATTGTCAATCTGGAAAGTGGTAGAGTTTTGGGAACCTCCCTTGGCCACGTACTTAAAGCCAATGTATTTAATACCCGTTTGGGCCGATAAATCCACATCGCCAGTTGGTATATACGCAAACTCCGTGTCGGATTCCTGAGCAAGCGTTACATCCAATTTCTCAACATTGGCCGATGCAGGATCAGTACTATCCATCACAAAAACCTCCAATGAAGACGTGCTTTTCCAATAGGCTTGCGCCGATTCAAACGACATGATTTTATTAGTGGCATTATCCATATCAATAGCTGGCGTAATTAGCCAGTATTCGTAATCCTCAGATTCACCATTGTGTGCTGAGGCTTGTGCATAATTATTATTGTTATAGGCGCGAATTATCCAGTCGCGATCGCCTGTTACTTTGGCTACTGTCCAGTTGTTAATGGCTGCCGAACCATAATTGGTTCCGCTTTCAAAGTCTTCACTAATGGTTGTGACCGGATCAGGGTCTTCAACCGGTGTTGACTCTACACCAAATTTGAAGTTATCGATGCGGAAAGTGGTTGAGTTGCTTTCTCCACCCTTGGCTACATATTTAAACCCTATGTATTTCTGCCCTGTTTGGGCTGATAAATCTACATCGCCTGAAGGAATGAACGCATTATCAGTATCACTTTCGCCAGCTAAAGTTACGTTTAGTTTTTCCACATTAGCATTGGCAATATCCTTGCTATCTAACACATATACCTCCAATGATGAGGTACTCTTCCAATTGGCTTTGGCGGTTTCAAAGGACATCGTTTTGTTAGTGGCATTATCAAAATCGATAAGGGGTGAAATCAACCAATATTCATAATCGTCAGCACTGCCTTTATGCGCTGTTGCCTGTGCATAATTATTTTCTGAGAAAGTTCTTATCTGCCAGTTGCGGTCGCCCAACACCTTAACAACCGACCAACCATTAATAGCTGCCACATCATAATCTTCAGCACTTTCAAAATCTTCATCAACAGTGGTAACCGGTGTATCCGGTCCATCCACAAAAGTGCCGATATCCAGTGTATCACGAATAACCAACTGCCAGGTTCCACGAAAATTTGACATGATACCCGTTAAACTACCCCAACCAGCTGGCAAGGTTTCGTTGGCAAAATTGGCGTAGGAACTGGTATAGGCAATTATTTGTTTGCCATCCGCATCAACAATGTCACGAGATGTTGAACCTTGAGATTGCTCGGCGAAAGTAACCTGCCCACCTTCTGAGAACTTAACATTCTCAAATGTCACCAATTTATCTTTCATGGAATTGTCCAGATCGGCAATCTTCACCACCTGAGGTAGTGGCTTGTCGCCAGGAAAGTCGTGTCTGAACACATGCAAATCAAATAGTTCGGCCGGCATACGGCCAACGGCCCATTCACCATTGCTCTGGTATTTATAACCAATCAATTGCTTATCGCCATATTTACCAGTATATAAACCTTCACATTCAACAAACACTTTTTGCCCAACACGAAAGGTGTTATAAATACTGTTTTTGTCGATAGATAATTCAATGGCTTGTTCATCATCCTGTATAATCATCTTTTTATACAGGTTACCCGACTCATCGTTGGCGGTTACAATACCACTTATCACCACATGAAAGTCTATTTCCTGATAGTCGCCTGTAAATTGCTCTTTAAATTGTTTTATTGTATGAGTTGCTTGCCCATTATATTCCGGAGCTGTAATTGGAGGCACATCATAATCCCTTTCATCACACCCTGTAAACACTGCCAGCATCAGTGCTAATACGAATAAGCTATAATTTCTAAGTTTCATATGTTTGTATTTTCTTGTTCTGATTTGGATATATTTAAAAACGGTAGCCCAGGTTTACAAAGAAGTTCAAACCTTGCGCATAATAATAACGTGGCGGAAATTTATTGACATTATACTCTTCAAAATCGAAGCGCCCCTGCTCAAAACCACCTGTTCGCATATCAGTATTGTTCAGCACATTCTGAACCATTACATTAATGCTTAGACTGTTATTATTCTCAAAATAGATAAGTTTTCCTAAAGAAAGGTCTAATGTGAATTTACTTCCCAGCTCTTCCTGTTCTGTAATCTCTCTCAGTTTAGCATCAATTTCTTCATCTGTCAGGCCATCCGTTGGGAACTGAACAGCAGCTTCGGTTCTTCTGGTTGGTGACACATCCAGATAGGTTTTATCGTAGAAGTTGCCATTGATGTTAAAGAACCACATTTTTGGATGGAAATAATCCAGACCTAAACTTCCCGCAATGCTAGGTGTACCTGCCACATGAAAGTTCTTTAAGTAAATCGTTTCAGTGATATCTGGTTGGCTTCCGTTATCAAAACTAAATGTTGCTTCAGGACGATTAGTGTAACGATAATCACCCACATTACCTATAGCAGTTAATGTGATCTGGTCCGTCACCTTTGCTTCTGCACCAAATTCAACACCACGATATTCTTTTTGAATCCCTGTCATGGCCACATTCATAAAAGTGCGAAAGGCGTCGTGATAATAATTATCAATCTCAATCTGGTTATCAAGCAATGTATAATACCCTGTCACACGGCCTTTAAATCGTGGCAAATTCATGATATAACCAATATCACCTGATTGAATAATACCGTTTTCCATACCTGGTACCTGATTATCTTTAATGCGGGGAGACAAGTAGGCATTGTAAGGCACCGGAGCTCGTGTTTCATAAGCTGCATTAAATGCCAGAATATGGCGTCCGCTTAGCTTGTATTTACCACCAGCTTTAACGGCAATATCACCAAACCGATGTTCTTTCCCTTTACCGTATGAATTAAGGGGAGCACGGCCGTTACGCATATTTCCTTCGCGGTAAAAGCCAGTATAGGTTAGTTTTGCTCCATAATACACATCCCAGTTTGAGAAGCTATGGTCATTGCGAAACCAGACATTGGCCGAAGTGACATGCATCTCATAATCGTAACCAAAGGTATCGTCCTCTGTCACTTTACGATTAGGGTTATTCAGGTCGTTCTGCAATTTGTATGAATCACCACTAAAATCACGTTCTGCGAATTGGTCAATGTCCAACCAGTGTGAACCACCTAAAAGGTCCTCAACGGTTTTGTAGTGCATCCCAATGGTTCGGCGAGTCTCAACGCCACCAACCAGCTTAAAACGTTCATTGATAGCGGTTGAAAATGTTGAGTTGAAGGTAAACTCCATATAATCATTATTTCTGCCTTCAACCATATAGCTGGCACCTTTGTCAGTTCCATACCTATCATTTTCATTGTTGTTCAACCTGTTGACTTCATACATCCTATCCCAGTTAATCTGACGCATCGTTACATCATTTCTCCAAAGGCTATCGTACATCGCCACTATTTCAGGATTTTCCTGATAACTTGGCAGGTAACGATAATAATCAGGACGAGGATCTTCTGCTTTGTACCAGTTTAGTGCTGTTTTCTTATACATACTGTAACGTGCTGCCACACCGGTTGTCAGTTTGCTTTGCTCACCAATATTCCACTCATGCGATAAAATAGCTACTGGTTCATAAGACTTTGTCTCGCGTGCATTGCGTTTCTTACCGTTCTGATAACCCCAGTTGGGGTTGTACAGGTTGTCGCCGGTAATATCATATACTTCCTGAAACGAAGCACTTGAACTACCTCGCTGGCTGGGAGCACCAAAAGTTGTGAATGAAATACTATGCCTGTCATTCAGCACTTTATCAACAGCCAACATATAAGACCAGGCATCATAGAATGTTCCATCAATGTAACCTTCTTTCGCATAACGACGCGAGCCAGAAACTGTAAATGCCCATCCATTATCCATCAATCCGGTTGAATAGGTGCCGATTACCCTATAATTGTATGACCGATTGGTGTAACTGGCACTAATACGTCCGCCCCGTGCATAGTTGCGTGCCTTCATATTAATGTTTGTTGCACCACCAATATTACCAAAGCTGAATGAACCCATTTCAAGCCCATTAACTACATCTTTGTTTTTAACCACATCATTCAGGCCACCAACACTTCCGTAAAAGAAGCGTCCACGCTCGGCACTGTTAAAATTAACCCCATTGATAAATGTTGAGGTGTATTCCTGATCGTATCCTCTTACACGAAAACGCATCGGACTAAATGTGAAACCTACATTACTGAGGTATACATCATCAGATGAGACCAAAAGGCCAGAAATGACCTGGTCGTTATCATCCTCAATATTAATCTCATCTTCGCCAATAAAGAAAGCATTGACATAAGTAGCAGCTGGTTCAACTTTTATCTTGCCCAGATCAAATATGCTGGAAGAAGGAATCTGAACTTCAAGGTTTAAGGTTTGTATAGTTGAAGAAGAAACAATTAAGGTTTCTGCACCAGCTGTTCCTTTTATTTCAAAGGCACCATTCTGATCACTCGTGCATGAAACATTACTTTGTTGTAGAGTGATTGTAGCTCCTTGTACAGTATTTCCGGTTTCAGCGTTAATGATGACTCCTTTTAAACCACCATTTTGCGCTGCTAACGAAAAGCTGATACAACATAGAGCTATTAATGAAAGTAGCTTCATAAGTTGATTGATTTTTTTCTCTGATTTAGTTAACTGATAAGGTTAATTCAGCCGCTTGAACTGCGACCCCACTTTTAAGTTTTTGGCTTGACTTCAACTGTCCCCATATTTTATCTATAAACTCCGGATGATCGACATATGGATTACGGTTGTTTTGAAAGTCCTGAATGTGCTCATTTCGCTCTCTTTCCTTATCACTCACCGGATCATTCGCACTCCAGTCCAAAAGCATAGTAATAGCCCATTGGTCCAACCCATAAGCATCAGAGCTAAACATTACACTATTCCATCCGGCCACTCTATCATCATAACGCGTTACAAAATAAAAGTAGATGCGGGCAAAATCACCTTTATACTCATCGATGGGTTCAAATACAGTTCCTGAATATCCCAAACCGTTACGAGCAGAACCCACAACACAGCCGTTATCCGATGTCCAGGTAACACTGCCTACTTCTCCAAAAGGATAATTGCTTCGCTTACTATTGACATATCCATCGGTAGGCACCAGGTGAACCATGTCGGTGTACATTGGTGCGGCATCATTAAACCAGCTTTTAGGCACCGAGTGCTCACGGTTGTAACAATCACCTTCGCCAGAATAGTTACCGCACTGATCTCCTCCTGGGTAGTAAACATATGTTTCGGGGCCGGTTGGATTATCAGAATACATATCCCAGATAGTTCCATCGGTTCTTATATCCGAGACCTTGTAGATCTCCCACAAGTCAGCATATGAACGTTCGTTATATCCTGCAGAAATGATATCACCTAAAGTAGCCTTTAACTCAAGACCTGTTTTATTTGAGGCCTGTGCATAATAACCGGTATAGGTAGCATCTTCACTTGTCTGAAATTTTATTGTCAATGCGGTACCTGCTGCAATGGACGGATTACTTGCTTCCAGTACATTTTCTTCCGTTTGGATAATCCCATCAGCATCGGTATAGGTAAGAACCACAGAAATTGGCCCTTCTACAAAATAACCAAAACGGGTTTCTGAATCACTGTAACTTAAGGAGCCATGTTCATTACTAATGACTGTCGAATAATTAGTGTTGACAGTTTTAAAATCATCGGCATAAACCACCTTTACCCCAAAGTTTGATTGTGTAAGTGTTAGGCTTAATGATGTTGTATTTTGATCTGTCACCGTGAAGTTTTGTGTACCGCCATATAAAGGCTGATCAAATGCGGGAGTTGTTATTTCCGAGAGCACTTCAGCAGTATAATCGCCACCTGGTAGTTCTATTTGACCAGGCAGGTTTTGCAAATCGGTAAATTCGCTTACAACAGCACCCTCAGCGTCGCTGATTTGCATCAGATGATTATCTAACACAGACGCACTAATACTTTTAAGGTCAAGATTTAAATAGACTTCATTGATTGATTCTTTATTATTTACCTCGTCCTTATCACAGGCGAAGCAACTAAGAATAAAGAGTGCACATGAAATCCAATAGACTGGTTTATTCATTGCGTTTAAATTATAGATGTAGGTTCACTATTCTTTATCTCATAATCTACATAAAAAATGCTCAAGCACTTGAATAAACCACTGTTTGGGTCAGGTTATTCTAAGCAAAAACACTTATAAGTAGCTTTCCCTTCGTCGGTAACAAAGTAATGTAATTCTTTACATTAGACCAAATGGTCGGTTGACATTTTTTTAATCTTAATAGTTAATTAATATGCTAGCATTATTTACACAGGTTTTTGAGTGATATATTCTATTCACAAACAAAAAACTACTTTATCTCAAAGCATAATCTATGAGCGTGTGTGTTGATGAACAGCCATCAAAAAATACTCGCCTATCATATACATATCCAACTGCCATCAAATAAAAAAGCCACCCGCTTTAGGGTGGCCTTATAAATATCTTATGCGATAGTATGTTATGGCATATTAGCCCTATTGCTTAGCCAACTTAAAGAATGCCACCAACTGCTTAAACTCTTGTGCCTGCATCTTCAGCTCTTCAGCATTACTGGTTAATTCTTCGGCTGTTTCAGCGTTTACTTGCGTTGAACGGTTAAGCTCCGACAATACTGCATTAATCTGCTCAGAGCCTACATTTTGTTCATTGCTTGCCGTGTAAACCTCGTGCATCAGCTCAGCCGTCCGCTCAATCTCGGGTATGGTTTCTGAGACCAGGCGTACTGCTTCCTCCGAAACTTCGACGCTTGAGCCTGATAGCTTCACAATCTCTTCAGCTGCACTTTTGCTTAGCTCGGCCAGGTTTTTAACCTCGTTGGCCACTACTGCAAAGCCTCGACCTGCAGACCCCGCACGAGCCGATTCCACAGCTGCATTCAGCGCCAGAATGTTGGTTTGGTTAGCTATATCATTGATAATACCAATTTTAGAGGAAATACTCTGTATGGCATTCAGGCTCTTATCGGTTGAGTTACTAACGTTGACCATAGATTGGGCAGCTTTGGCTGCCTTTGTGCGTGTCTGATCAGAATTGGCTGTGTTTTGCTGAATGGAAGCAAGCATTTCTTCCATGGAGGCCGAAACTTCCTCCAGCGAGCTGGCCTGCTGAGTGGCCGCCTCCGACACCCTGGTTGAACTAATACTCAACTCTTCACTAGCCACAGCAATGTTGTTGGCACCTGTGGTGATTGAAGTGACTATTTTGCGTATACTCTCAATCATCTGGTGAAGACTCTTGCCTATTTCACCAAGTTCATCATTGCTTTGTGCATCAATATCCACTGTCAGGTCGCCATTGGCTATGCGTTTACTGGTTTGCAGAATGCCTTTAAATGAATTATTAATACGCCGGATAATGATAAAACTAATGAAAATGGCAATCACTATAATGCAGAGCGTAAAAGCCGAAATCTGTAATACCGATGACTTGACACTCTTATAAACCGGTTCGGTGCTGGTAGACACAATAAACAGGCCTCTGATATCGCCAGCATGCAAAGCTGTTTGACTCTGCCCCTGATTATGACAAAATGCGCAGTTGAGTTCATCACTGTAATACACTGGCCGTATAATTCGCAGTTCACTGGTTTGGTCATCAAATACCTTAAGCGACTGAAGATTGTTTTCCTTCAATGTGTTTTCATATGTAACTTCTTCCGCTGTTGCCTGATGATTCTTATTTAAGGCCTCCTGTGAAACAATCCTGAATTCATAGGAGCCTTCCAATAGGTCTTCTGTTTCACCGGCATTATCTTCCGACATACTCCCATCTGTGTGGTATCGTAAGAAATGCATAGTATATAAATCAAGTATGGAATTGCTCTTGTTTTCCAGGTCATCAATTCCTTGTGAATAAATGCGCATGGATGATACCAGCAAGGCAATAACACCGCAGGATAGAACCGGTAGTATAACAAGTAAAAGTAATTTTCTTTTTAATGACATGGGCTTGTGGTTAAAAGTGTTTAATTAATCATTTAGGTTTTATAAAAATTGCTTATCCCGATTAAGTAATTTTCATTAGCTGCATGCAGCTATTAGCAAAGCTTCCTGCCTTCTGCGGTAGTTCCCTCATTAGATACTGCATTCATGAAGCAAACGAGCTTTGCTTGCCCAATTGTCTGCTTATTGGTCCTGAAGTGCTCTCACATAGTTTACAACGGCCCATTTGGCTTCTTCCTCCGGAATCAGTTTCATAAAGTCTGGCCGGTCGGCAATGCCCACAAATGACAAATAATAGAGTTCTCCATCGGTATATTCTTCCATGTATTTAGCCGACAAGTCGCCCGGAAGCGTTTTCATATTCTTAGCCATTACGCCATCACCTTTGCCTTTTTTGCCATGGCATGAAACACAATGACGATTAAAATTGCGAAGACCAATCATTTTCAAGGATGCATCATTCTTGTATGGATTTTCTTTGTTTTGATATTCGGCAGGCACTTCTTTCTTAGTGTGCTCCTGATTGCTTGTTTTAGTCGTAAACGACATGTGGATGATAGCCAAAAGCGCTATAATCGCGAGTTTAAACAGATGTTTTTTCATAGTAGTTATGTTTATTTAGTATTAAAAGAAGTTGTATAAACGTGTAATGGTAAATCCAAACCTGATTTGGCCCTCCCTGAAATCGTTGCGATTAAACAGCATATTGTGCTGTGGCAAAAATCCGTCTGACGATGAAATATACAGCTGAAATACGTGTGCACTGGTTCTTATTTCCCAACCCAGGCCAATATTTGCATAAGGTGTATTGGTAAACTCACGGTGCTCGGTAATTGAATTCAGTTCCAGTGGCACATCGCACTGAAATAATATGGCATGCTTATAGTTAACGGTTATGCGGCCATTCAATCCAACAGCTATTTTGTCATGATCCATGCCCAGCTCTGTAGCATTAAAATGCGAGAAACTGGTATTGGCCTGAATACTGGCCACCTCACCAAATTTACGACCAACAATAAGTTGGGCAAAATAAGATAAGCGATCAGAGAAGGTATAACCTGTACCAAACACCTCCTTTTCGCGGCCATCAATAGCCATATTGCCATAAAAGCCTACAGCCACCGGAATCCTGTTTTTACGGGTTTGCTCCAGTAAAGTATATTTCAGCGAAAAATCGCTGTACATTCTCACTAAATGCAAACCATAACCAACCTGCATATTCTTAAGTGGTACATAGTTGACTCCGGTTCTGATGAAAGCACCCGGCGCATATATACCGAAAACATCCTTTATGCCATTATCCATATTTCCAAACTTATGTTGGATCATAAATTCGAAAGTTTTTTTGACAGGTATAAAGGTGGTTTGGTTATCGACCAGTAGACCGCTTAAAAATGGTTCGCTTACCGGTAAGTCTTTCTCAATAGTGTTTTCTGGAACAACTTCCTGGGCCATTGAGGCAAGCCCAATAAGAATTGTAAAGGCAAGAGTAAGTAGATTCTTCATGTATGTTTGGATTGTAATGGTAATGCAGTGGTACACCATCTGGGTAGAAGCAAAATGGCCATTGGGCTATTAGCGAAAATGCCAACAAAAACAGAGGAAAGCAGGTAAGAGGCAGTTAACAGGCCGGACCTCGCCCTGTTTAATTCTTTGATGCCTGTCTGAAATAGGTTGTACACACAATCAAACAGAGCCAGAAGTACTGCACCTAAAAAGGTACGGTCCAGCAAAGCAACTCTTTTCATTCGAGCAACGGTATTAGGTGTAATTAAAAGTCAAATGAAATATAGTCAATAATTATAATATTCTGAAAATGAATTGGGTAAACAATCAGATTCGAAGCTCAAGAAATAAGTCTATTTGATTGGCACAATGGGTATTAGAGAAAATATTCTGGATATAATTGTAATTTAGATTGAATTAAGCATAAGTCTTCATACATCTATATGTTTTATTGCTAAGTACCTGACCGTAAATACATATGCCTAAATTACTTTACCGGCATATTAGGTCACGTTCACTCCTTTTATATAACCAATAGAAGCCATTGGCCAATAGCGCGCACACAAACATACTGATACCCAGTGGCAGCAGGTTGCCCGTATAAAACACGGCGGTTAGCGAACCAATCAGAAAGCTGGCAATAAAGCGGGTAACACCAATCATGGCATTGGCCGCTCCACTAATTTTTGGCAGGAGGTTCAGAATAGTAGCGGTGGCATTACCAAACACCATGCCCAGGCTGCCAATATAAAACACTACGCCGGCAAATACCGGAATAAAATGTGCCTCGCCATCAACGGTGTAAATAAATATAAGCGTAGCCGCCACCAATCCGGCCAACAAACCTGTTTTTAGAAGCAGCTGGGGTGAGTATTTTTTAAGCAATCGGTTATTAAGTAAGGACAGTACCACGTTGAGCAATACATTGGCGGCAAATAAAATCGGAAACACCTCGGGTTTCATGCCGAAATATTCGAGGTAGATAAACGATGAACTGGTGATGAATACAAACATGCCACTCATAGAAAAGGCAGTAGCCAATAGCAGTAGCACAGCCGGCCTCGACTGAAAGAATAGCTTGTATTTGCTGAAAAATTGCCCGGGGGTAATACGTCGGGTAATCAGGTGCGCTTCCCTCGACTCAGGCATAAAGGCATAAAACAATACCCACAATACCACACCATAGGCTGCTAAGAACCAGAAAATAGACTGCCACCCAATTAGTTGCCCCAATGCGGTGCCAATGATGGGCGACACCAATGGTGCAAACATCATGACCATACCCACCATGGTGGCCAGTCGGGCTACCTTGGCTCCTTTAAACCAGTCGCGTACAAACACCATGGCCGTTACCGACGAAAAGCCGCCACCAAAAGCCTGAACAGCCCTTAACACCCACACCTGCTCTATGGTGCGACAAAAAGGAATGCTGAGTGCCGACAAGATGTAGAGTGTGATACCCGTCATGGCCAGGGTTTTCCGGCCAAAGGCATCGGACAAGGGTCCGCCAAAGAAATTACCCATAGCAAATCCCAGGAAATAGACCGTTAAAGTTATCTCAACCAGGTTAATGGTTACCCCAAAATATTCGGCCATAATGGGCATGGACGACAGGTAGGTGTCGATAGCCAGCGGCGACATAGCCGTTAGCATAGCAAGCAAAATGGTGATGGCTGGTATAAAATATTTTGAATCTTTACTGATGGTCATAACTCTTCCTTTCTTGGCACAAATAAGCATTGCCTTGCCCCTGCACCAATTACTCTAACACAATTTTCCCTTCTGAAATAAACAGATTGAAGGCTTTGCCAAGCAAAAAAGAAGCCAAGGTTACAGTTCCGGACGACAAAATGAAGAAAAGCTGTACTAACGACCAGAAGCTACTTTGCCATTTGATAAAAGTTAAGGATTATTAGGTATAGGGTAGACAACCATCCATTACCTTTGCAGCTATTATACATTTTTGGACGGATGAAGAAACTAATATTAATAGCTCTGCTTTTTGGCACGGCATGGGTCGCTAACGCACAGGTGTTTGGATCGCCACAAATGGTGGGTAAAGGCAAAGGGAACTTTGGCATGATGCCCACCCTGTTGGTAACTAATGGCAACGATCAGCTGATGCTGTTTATGAACGGCGGTTTTGGTATTGCACAGGGCATTGATTTAGGCATGAAGCTGGGCGTATTGGGCAACAGCAACTTTGTTGGTATGGACCTGCAGTTTAGTAAAAGTAAAAACTTTTCATTTGCAGCCGGTATCCATTCCTTCAATGATGTGGCACTCGACCTAACGGGTTTGCTATCGTTTAATGTGGGCAAAGGGGCGCGCCTGTCCACCGGCCTGGATGCCGATATTGTATTTGCCAACACCACCCGCATGCCGGTATGGATTCCTATCAACCTGGAAATATGGATTAAAGAGAACATGACCTTTATGCTCGAAGCCGATATCGACACCAAGCTGTTTAGCAACAGTTACCACCTAATCTCGGTGGGTGTTCAGGTGTATTTTTAATAAAAAACTATTAAGGACAATCATATATTGAGTGAGCCAATGCGTTTTCTATTGGCTTACAACAGAAAACGACTGATTATATAATCATTTGTTCTCCTTTATATAAGCTAGAAATAAAAAGCCACCCCTAAAATGAGATGGCTTCAGAATGACGTATTGATTGAATTACATTTTCACTTTACAGTCAGGCAATAGCTTCGCCAATTTATCCAACTCACTTTGAGGAAGTGGATTACCTTTCAGAATAATTGTCTTCAATTCCTTACAGGCACCAATTTCATCGGGGATAAGCTGAATACGATTCTTTGACAGATCCAAACGCTTCAGATTAACCAACTGGCCAATTTCAACCGGGATACTCTCAATGTCCTGGTTCTTAAAGTAAATTTGGTTCAACTGGGTCAGATCGCACACCTCTACCGGAAACTCGCCCAGCTTGTTAAATGACATATACATCAGCATATAGCCCTGAGTTGATGTATGAGTTACCATGGACTCATATGGGTTTAATTCTCCCGACTCAACCGCTTTATCGTGCGCATCTTTAGCTGCAGCGTATTCGTTCATTTGCTGCTTTGACGCATAGGCACTATAGTCGTTTTTAAATTCTTCATAAGCAGCCATTCCGCGGTTGGTCACTTCCACCTGACGTGCTGACAAATCCACTTCAGTATCTTTATTTAAAAGGTAGTATCCATTTTGCTCATTGCAACGATCGCGCAGTACTTCCCATTTCATGGTGCGATTACTGGACATGCCCGAATACATATTCAGTGCCTTATTAACCTGCACAATGGCATCGTTATACTGTTGAAGATAGGCATAAGCCAAAGCCATATTGGCCCGTAAAGTAGCCGCCACTTTTTTATTGATGCGTGATTTACGATCATTCAGATTCGTCTGCTCCAATTCCTTTTCCCAGGCAGCAATGGCCGTCTCCAGTTTAGCTTTCGCCTCTGCATGCTGATAATCGGCATTTATCAGCCTATAAGCCTCTGCAGCCTCTTGGGCTACCGCTTGTAAGGCATCGTAATTATGCTCTTTACTGGTTTTAGGATAGAATACCTCTACTTCTTCATCAACATAGCGAAACATCACGGCCTTATCAACAAAATCCTGCGCCTTGGCCTGCACATTAGCAAACTCATCCTCTGCCACTATTTCTTTGTAAGTATCTGCCTGCTTTTTCCAAACATCTACCAGTATGGCTTCCAGAAAATAACAATCGTCTTTACCAAACATGGTGCTTGAATTACCAGCTTCCGAAGTTTTTTTGCTTAACAACACCATACCGGTATTGTCAGTGATACGCAAAATACCTGATGGCGTTTGGTGCTTTACCTCGTAGTAATAATTCTCAATGACTTTGGCATCTTTAATGCTCGCCCCTTTGGCCTTACAAAGATTGGCCCCTTTGTGCACGGTTTTGTCACCCAATGAGATGTCTGAGTGAGCCACTTCAGCCTTAATCTGGTTCCAGTCGATATCTTTTACCGGAATTCGTGGATATGTTAAATAAGATGTTTCGGCTTTAAATTCATCAATCCTCTGTGCCGTAGCTGAAAGACAGAATAGTCCCAGCATCATTCCCAACGCTATTTTTTTCATTTATACGATTTTTAAAGAGCTAGCCGGCTTAACATCTATCCTTTCCCTAAGGATAAAAGCTCCCCTATTCCAACTAACTCTTTCAGGTTATAGGCTGTTTTACTGGCATCTACCGGAATAGTTACGAAAGGGAAGAAAAATCAACATTAAAGTATAGGTAAATACTATGGTTCAATTGTTTAAAAGCATCTGAAAGAGACAAAATAATTAAAGATAACCTGGCAATAAATACAAGAAAAGCCACCCCAAAACGAGGTGGCTTTTTAATATTTGCAACACAATGCAAAGCACCGTGCAATATTTCTAATTACTCAGCATGCTGCTCAATCAGCATGTTCAAGATGTCTGAACCTGCTTTAGCAACTGAAGTACCAGGACCGAAGATAGCCACAGCACCTGCATCGTAAAGGAATTGGTAATCCTGAGCTGGAATAACACCTCCACAGATTACTAAGATATCCTCACGACCCAATTTCTTAAGCTCTTCAATAATTTGAGGAACTAAGGTCTTGTGACCAGCAGCCAATGAAGACACACCCACCACGTGAACGTCGTTTTCAACAGCTTGCTTAGCCGCTTCGGCTGGCGTCTGGAACAATGGTCCCATATCCACGTCGAAACCGATATCAGCATAACCGGTTGCTACTACTTTAGCTCCGCGGTCGTGACCATCCTGACCCATTTTAGCGATCATGATACGTGGCTGACGACCTTCTTTCTCAGCAAATTGTTTTGCTAATGACTGTGCTTTTGCAAACTCTTTATCGTCTGCTGCTTCTGCGCTGTACACTCCTGAAATTGATCTGATTACTGCGTTATATCTACCTACGATTTTTTCGCAAGCATCAGAAATCTCACCTAACGAAGCACGCTTCTGAGCTGCATCAACAGCTAAGGCCAACAAGTTACCTTCGCCAGTTTCAACCGCTTTAGTGATAGCAGCCAAAGCAGCCTGTACTTCTTCTTCGTTACGGTTAGCACGTAGCTTAGCTAAGCGCTCAATCTGTGACTTACGAACTTCAGCGTTATCGATATCCAAAATATCGATTGGGTCTTCTTTCTCCAAACGGTACTTGTTAGTACCCACGATTGTCTGAGTCTTTGCATCGATTTTAGCCTGTGTACGAGCAGCAGCCTCTTCGATACGCATTTTAGGAATACCTGACTCAATTGCTTTAGCCATACCACCTAATGACTCAATTTCCTGGATGTGTGCCCAGGCTTTGTCAACCAACTCATTAGTCAATGACTCTACATAGTAAGAACCTGCCCATGGGTCGATAGCCTTACAGATTTGAGTTTCATCCTGGATGAAAATCTGCGTATTACGAGCAATACGTGCAGAGAAATCGGTTGGTAATGCAATTGCCTCATCCAATGCGTTAGTGTGTAACGACTGTGTGTGACCAAGGGCAGCACCCATCGCCTCAATACAAGTACGACCAACGTTGTTGAAAGGATCCTGCTCAGTTAATGACCATCCTGAAGTTTGTGAGTGCGTACGTAACGCTAAGGACTTAGGATTTTTAGGATTGAACTGCTTCACGATTTTAGCCCACAACATACGAGCTGCACGCATCTTGGCAATCTCCATGAAGTGGTTCATACCAATGGCCCAGAAGAATGATAAACGAGGCGCAAATGCATCGATATCCAAACCAGCATCAACACCGGCACGTAAGTACTCTAAACCATCAGCCAAAGTATATGCTAACTCAATATCAGCGGTAGCACCTGCTTCTTGCATGTGGTAACCCGAAATAGAGATTGAGTTAAACTTAGGCATCTTCTGTGAAGTAAATTCAAAGATGTCGGCAATCACCTTCATCGAGAATTGTGGTGGGTAGATGTAGGTGTTACGCACCATGAATTCCTTCAAAATGTCGTTCTGGATAGTACCAGCCATCTCTTCCAACTTAACGCCTTGCTCTAAACCAGCTACGATGTAGAAAGCCATTACCGGCAATACAGCACCGTTCATAGTCATCGATACAGACATTTTATCCAATGGAATACCATCGAACAATACGTTCATATCAAGGATAGAATCGATAGCCACACCTGCTTTACCTACGTCACCTACTACACGCTCGTGATCCGAGTCGTAGCCACGGTGTGTAGCCAAGTCAAATGCTACCGATAAACCTTTCTGACCAGCAGCCAGGTTACGACGGTAGAATGCGTTTGACTCCTCTGCAGTAGAGAAACCTGCATACTGACGAACTGTCCAAGGACGCATCGCGTACATCATTGAGTAAGGTCCGCGTAAATATGGAGGTAAACCGGCCGCATAGTTCAAATGCTCCATGCCCTCTAAATCGTCCTTACCATAAACTGGTTTCACAGGGATTTGCTCTGGTGTCACCCAGTCTTTTTTCACCCCGTGCTTTTGTTCCCAAGCCTTAGCATCAGTCGTTCCGCAAGGCTTGTTTTTGATATCTATGTTATTAAATTTTGGTCGCATAATTTTTAGATTGTTAGATGTTTAGACAATAGACGATTAGATACTATCTGCCAGAATTTTACTGTCAAATGAAGAAATCATCTTTTGAACTTCATCAATTTTAAATAGATATTCATCTAATTTAGATTCTGAGATAAACGAAAGATCACATGAAACATATAATTGTGTTTCCAGCTCCAATGATGAACTGTACGCAATTTCAAGAAAACGACTAAATTCCTTACTCGTTTTTCTGCCTGAACCTTCTGCAATATTTGAAGGGATTGACACAGAAGCACGTCTCATTTGACTAACCAATCCGTATATTTCGGATTGAGGATATTCAGAGGTAAGCTGATAGATCTCCTTTACAAGAGCCCTACCCTTCTTCCAAATCTGCAATTCCTTAAAGTTATGCTTCCTATTCATTACAATTATACTCTCAATAAGTCTTTTGTCTAAAAGTCTATAGTCTCAAAGTCTATTTCTCTAGAACCATCTCGTTAAACCCTTGCAATGTCTCCAACACGTTAGAACGAACATTGATAAAGTTTGTGATGCCTTTGGCTTTTAGTTCATCAGCACATGCAGGAGCACCAGCAATTACCAATGGTGTATCACCTAGTAATTCGAAAGCTTTAGGAGCTGCTTCTGTGTACTCATCATCAGAGCTACAAAGTACAACGATGTCGGCATTAGCTGCTTTGGCTGCTTCAACACCCTCTTCAACAGTTTTGAAACCAAGGTTATCCTGAATTTCGTATCCGGCACATCCAAAGAAGTTACCAGAGAACTGTGAGCGAGCTAAGCGCATAGCTAAGTTACCGTAAGTCAACATAAATACTTTTGGACGCTTAGCTGCTTTTTCTGTAGCTAAACGCAACTCTTCAAAGTCTTGTGCACCGCGGAACAATGAGATTGGCTCAACATCGTTTCCTGTTTCGCAACAAGCGCATGACTTAACTAATTTGCTGGCATCAATGTTACCAGAGATGATTTCGCCTGTATTAGGGAACTGGTTAGTACCCAATAGATTTTCGCGACGAGTAGCTACTGCCTTACGACGTTTGTCAGCTGTTTCTTTTACAAGACCTTGAATAAAGCCTTCTTTCATAGCTGCCAGGTAACCACCTTTTTCTTCAACCTCAACAAACAAAGCCCACGCTTGCTCAGCGATGCTGTTAGTTAGGTTTTCGATATAATATGAACCCGCTGACGGGTCAACAATCTTCTCGAAGTGAGATTCTTCTTTCAACAGTAACTGCTGGTTACGTGCTACGCGCTCAGATAACTCAGTAGTTTCTTTGTAAAGTGCGTCGAATGGAATAACAGTTAATGACTGTGTTCCACCAATAGAAGCCGACATAGCCTCAGTTTGCGTACGAAGCATGTTTACGTTTGGATCGAAGATAGTCTTGTTCCACTCAGAAGTTTCGCTGTGTACATGCATTTTGCATACTTCAACACCAGTTGGCTTGTAAGCTTCAACAATCTTAGCCCATAACAGACGACCTGCACGTAGCTTAGCAATTTCCATGAAGTAGTTACCGCTGATACCGAAGTTGAACTTCATGTTAGCTGCTGCTTCATTGATAGAAAGTCCACGCTCAGTTAGCTGCGACAGGTACTCGTTACCCATAGCCAAACCGAACGCCAACTCCTGCACGATAGAAGCACCTGCGTTGTTAAAGTGACGAGCATTTACTGCAAGCGTTTTGAACTGTGGGAAGTTTTTAGCTACCTCAGCCACTTCTTTCACACGGTCTAATGCTTTCTCGATATCGCAACAAGCTTTTCCATTGATGGTTAAATCACCAATCGGGTCGAAGTTAATTGAACCTTTAACTTCAGCCTGGTTGCGGTTCATCTTGTCAAGAACTGCTACAACTGCCTCGATTAACTCCTTGTTGCCGCAGCAAGCGTTGAAGTTAATTTCCACATCGTCAGAAATGATGTTTTTCAATAAAGCCTCAACGTTAGCTTCTGTAATAAGCGCTTTGTCTTCAATTACGAAACCAATACTGTCAACACCTTTAGTTAAAACAGTCAACGCTTTTTCGTTAGCTGCTTTCACATCTTTCACCAAAATGTCCTGACGAACAAACCATTTGTTGGTTTTCGCGTTATTACCTCTTACATAAGGGAACTCGCCAGGTTGGCTTTCCAGGTAGTTAATTGATTCAAGGTCTTCAGAACGATAGAAAGGCTGTACGTTGAACCCTTCGTTGGTTCTCCATACCAGCTTTTTCTCAAAGTCTGCTCCTTTAAGATCTGCCGTGATTTTATCCATCCACTCTTGAGTAGAAACTGGTGGAAAATCACTAAATAACAGTTGTTTTGTTTTATCTGCCATAATGTAACTGTTTGTTTTTTTCCAAGGCGCAAAAATAAACCTTTTGTTGATATTAGAACTAATTTTTAACTGTTTTTAATGGTGTTATAGAGCATGATTATCAATAACATATGCAAGTATCTTCATACTTTCGATAGGTCTCATATCGCTCCAACTTATACTTAATCAGTCAGTTATTAACGCTAAATTTCTTTAATTCTAAAACCGCTGAATTAAAAACACGCCGATAATTAAAAGAATAATTCCGGCAATTCGTCCGGGTGAGATGGCATGTACCGTAATGTTGAAAAAACCATAATGGTCAATTATAGAGGCTACAATCATTTGACCACCAATGGACGCACCCAACATGGTTGCCACACCAATTTTAGGGATAAGAATAATGGCTGAACTCACATAAACGGCACCCATCACACCGCCAATAAACAAGTATAACGGGATGGCTTTAAGAGTTTCTTTTGCCGGCAGTTCGGTTTTAGCAAATACATTAATGGCCAGCAAAATAATTGTTCCTACGAAGAAATTAACGAAAGCCGCCTGTAACGGATTCCTCAATAAACCTCCCAATTGCGAATTGATACTGCCTTGAACAGCCAAAAGGCCACCAATTAACAAGGCAATGCCCGTTAGAATATACTTTAAATACATATAAAATCCAGGTCGATTAGTTTAGTTGCTTCAACTAAAATTTGGCTGCAATTTACGGTAAAAAGTGCGGAAAGGAAATGAAAAAAAGCCTTAAGATGACTCTTAAGGCTTTAGGTTAGTTTTTTGTATTCGATTAGTTCAGGTTGAACACATTTACATTGTTTTCATCAAAGTAATAAAGGAAATTGGCCGCATTATCCAATTCGAAAATTACTTTACGGTTGTTGCCAAAAAAGACTGTCCCACTTTACGAAGGACAGTCGTTATAAAATTTTAGAGTCAATTATAGTTCGTTGTACATATGTATGTGCTCTGTTAGGTCACGCCACTTAGGACTATCGCCATATTCTTCAACCAACACTTTGCAATCAGACCAAAAAGCCTCAAACTGCTTCTGATAATCCTTTTTTGTAAGTTTATAGGCTGCTATATCACTTTGTTTCATTATATAATACGACTTAGCAATTCCCCCAACAACATTAATTCCGCCAACTCCCAATGAGGTTGTCTCCTTAGCCTTAGGATCATGATATACCTTAACTTTTAATGAGAAGGTTGGATTTAAAAGCTGAACCAAGAGCTTTTCTGTTTTCTTTTTGATTTTCACGTCAGCCTGCTCGAAATACACATATCCCTGGTTAATCAAGTCCTGGTCAATTCTTTGATCATTCCATTTCTTTGCGTCATACAAAACATCAACAGCATTAGTTACCTTATCAAGTCCACTTGGAGGTAAATACATATGCTTAATTGCTGCTGGCTTAAGCTTATGTTTTTTGCCCAGCCCATCTTTAATTTTTACAAATTCTATCAATCCTTTTTCACGATCAATATCCTGAATGTTACCTTTAATTTCAGTTCCATCTTCAAGAGTTACATAAGCAAGCTTCTTATGTGAAAATGTAAATGATGGGGATAATAGTAAAGGTCCTTTTTGTTCATCTTGTGTCGTCTGAACTTCTTGAGCCTCTTGAGCTAACATGGTCATGCTAATTGCCAGCATGCAAAATAGTGCAAGTTTTTTCATTGTTTAGATTATAATAGATTAATATACAGACTACTTATTCGAAATAACAAAATAATAGTTTCAATAATAACTGTTTTTTTATCAAAAAATTAAACAAAAAAAGGTCCTGAATATTCAGGACCTTTTCATTTATAGTATTTTAGATCGTCTCTATCTTACCTCCGAACCAGGCTTAACAGCATTGGCTGGTGATACAAACTCCAATTTGCCATTTGCATCTTCGGCCATCAATATCATACCTTGCGACTCAATACCACGAATACTGCGTGGTGCTAAATTGACAAGGATACTCACCTGCTTACCAATGATGTCTTCGGGTTTAAAGAACTCTGCAATACCAGATACAACAGTGCGTTGATCAATGCCGGTATCAACTTTTAATTGAAGTAGCTTTTTCGTTTTGGCCACTTTCTCAGCTTCTAAAATGGTTCCTACACGGATATCCATCTTCACAAAGTCATCAAACTCAATATTCTCTTTGGCTGGAGCCGCTGTCTTATTAGCCGCTTCATTAGCTTCTTTTGTTTGTTGCAGCTTATCCAGCTGTATCTGAATGGTTTCGTCTTCAATCTTTTCGAACAACAACTCCGGTTTATTCACCTGGTGACCTGCCGAAAGGAAATCAATCTTACCACAGTCCACCCAGGTTAAACCACCCAGGTTCAGCATGCTTTGCATCTTTTGAGCAGTAAATGGCAGGAATGGTTCTATCAGAATAGACACATTGGCAGTAATTTGTAAAGCAATATTCATAATCGTCTTCACGCGCTCTGCATCTGTCTTAATCAGTTTCCAAGGCTCAGTATCAGCCAAGTATTTGTTACCTAGGCGGGCTAAGTTAATCGCTTCCTTAACAGCTTCACGGAATTTGAAGTTATCCAGCGCATCTTCTACCTTTTTAACCAGCACAGGAATCTCGTTCAAGGTTTCCTTATCATAGTCAGTCAGTTCGCATTGCGCAGGCACAACCCCATCATAATATTTATGTGTCAATACTATGGCACGGTTGACAAAGTTACCCAATATGGCAACCAACTCGTTGTTATTACGTGCCTGAAAATCTTTCCAGGTAAAATCGTTATCCTTTGTTTCAGGCGCATTGGCTGTGAGCGTATAGCGCAACACGTCCTGCTTATCTTTAAAATCAACCAGGTATTCGTGCAACCAAACGGCCCAGTTACGAGAAGTCGAAATCTTATCACCTTCCAGATTCAGGAATTCATTGGCCGGTACGTTCTCAGGTAGAATGTAGCTGCCTTCTGCTTTCAACATCGATGGAAACACAATACAGTGAAACACGATATTATCTTTACCAATAAAATGAAGCATGCGTGTATCCTCATCTTTCCAATACTTTTCCCATTCAGGCGTTAGTTCTTTGGTGGCTGAAATGTAACCGATAGGCGCATCGAACCAAACGTAAAGCACTTTGCCATCAGCGCCTTCAACAGGCACAGGCACTCCCCAATCCAAATCGCGACTTACGGCACGTGGCTGCAAACCTAGGTCAATCCACGATTTGCACTGTCCATAAACATTTGACTTCCACTCTTTATGGCCATCCAAAATCCACTCTTTCAAAAATGGTTCGTGTTTATCTAAAGGTAAATACCAGTGCTTGGTAGTTTTGATGACCGGCTTGCTACCTGACACAACTGATCGCGGATCAATCAGGTCAGTGGCGTTTAATGATGTACCACAGCTCTCGCACTGGTCACCATAGGCGCCTTCGCTCTTACAATGCGGACAAGTACCTGTAATGTAACGGTCGGCCAAGAACTGTTTAGCTTCTTCGTCGTAGTACTGCTCCGATTCTTTCTCAATAAACTCTCCTTTATCGTAAAGCGTGCGGAAGAATTCTGAAGCCGTTTCATAATGCGTTTTGCTGGTAGTGCGTGAATACACATCGAATGAAATACCGAATTTCTCAAAAGAATCTTTGATGATGCCATGAAACTTATCCACCACATCCTGCGGCGTAATACCTTCGTTTTTGGCCTTTAAAGTAATGGGTACACCATGCTCATCAGAGCCACCAATCAACACCACATCCTCCTTTTTAAGGCGCAGGTAACGCACGTAAATATCAGCCGGCACATACACACCCGCTAAGTGACCAATATGAACGGGCCCATTGGCATAAGGTAACGCAGTGGTTACCAATGTTCTTTTGAAATCTCCAGCTTGCTTCATTCTGCTTGAATTATTTTATGGTTGCTTACAACCTGCTATTCTACGGTTGAATTTAATGGCGCAAAGATATGCAAAGTAATTTATTATAGAAGTAAGATAAAAGACATAAGATTTAAGTATCAAGACACAAGACTATTTTCGTTTTAGAGATTATCTTGATACTTTTATCTTAAATCTTGATACTTCTGTTATGATATTCCCTAAGTCACTCGAAAAAGGTTCAACCATTGGCATCGTCGCACCAGCCGGTAAGGTAGATGCAGAGATCATTCGTTATGCCGAAAAGTGCCTGCACAAACGGGGCTATAAAGTGGTTATTGGCGAGCATGCTTATAATTCCTTTTACCAGTATGCCGGCAACGACGAACACCGTAAAGCCGACTTGCAGCACATGCTGAACAGTACTGATATCGATGCCATATTCTGCGCACGGGGAGGTTATGGCACCATCCGCATTATCGATCAAATTGATTTCACGCATTATCTTGAGCATCCAAAATGGGTGATAGGCTACAGTGACATTACGGTGCTGCATGCCGCCTTGCAGAACAAAGCAGGTGTGGCTTCTATCCATGGGCTGATGCCTAAAAACTTTCCGGATAAATCGGAGGATGAGGAAGATGTTGAGAACCTGTTTAAGCTGCTGCATGGTGAGCTGCCCGATTACCAGCTTAAACCACATCCGCTCAACAGAACGGGTGAAGCCAATGGCATACTGATAGGAGGTAACCTCTCTTTGATATATGCCTTACGTGCCACTGATTTGGATCCTGCTCCTCATGGTAAGATTCTGTTTATCGAAGACCTGTCGGAATACCTGTACCACCTCGACCGCATGATGCAAAACCTAAAGCTGAGCGGCTTTCTTAAAGAATTAAGCGGTATTATTGTTGGCGACTTTACCGATATGAAGGACAATGATGACCCATACGGCCAAACGGCTTATGAAATCATCAAAGAGGCTGTTGAAGAATACGATTATCCGGTAATGTTTGGATTTCCAGCCGGACACAATCACCTCAACCAGCCCCTGATATTGGGTAAGCGTGTGAATCTGAACGTCCAGAACTGCTCCTGCCAATTAAGCTTTTAACAGATGGCACAACACAACGAACTGGGCAAAACAGGGGAAGCCATAGCTGCTGACTACCTGGAAGAAAAAGGCTTTGACATACTGGAGCGCAACTGGCAATACAACCACAAAGAGCTGGACCTGATTGGCATGCACGACGACTACCTGGTGGTGATTGAGGTGAAAACACGAACCTCAGATGGCTGGGAAAATCCCAAAGAAGCCATTACCAATAGTAAGATTCGTTTTATTGTAGAAGCCACCGAAGCCTACATAAATGAAACTGGCATAGATAATGAAGTACGCTTTGATGTAGTCACGCTAATACCCAATGGTGAGGAGTGGGATATTGAACATATCGAAGAAGCTTTTCATCCTGGTTTGTGATCCAGCAAAAAAAATAACAACACAAAGACACGAAGACGCAAAGAAAGAAATCAAATTATTCCTCTGCGTCTCTGCGTCTCTGCGTTTAAATACTTATTCGTTATATTGCCAAAGCTAAATTAGTATCATATGAATATTGAAGAATTCAGAGACTACTGCCTGGCCAAACCGGCTGTGAGCGAAACATTCCCTTTTGATGAAGTCACGCTTGTATTTAAGGTCGCCGGTAAAATGTTTGCTCTAACAAGCCTGGACAAGGAGTTTAGCATGAACCTTAAGTGCGATCCGGAACGTGCCATTGAACTGCGCGAAGAATATCCGGCCATTCAACCGGGCTACCACATGAACAAAAAGCATTGGAACACCGTATATGCCGACGGCTCCATCAAAGATGACTTGCTTAGGGAACTTATAGACCATTCTTACGAATTGATTGTTAAAAGTCTGACGAAGAAAGTGAGAGAAGAGTATCATCTTTAGATAAAAGATTATAAACACAGAGATGCAAAGGTGCAGAGGTTTATATTTCTCACCAGTGCCTTTTGATTTTGTGGTAAAATTATTAGAAATCGACAGCAGAAGAATGAATTATTAATAACTCAGCGGCTCTGTGCCTCTGCGTTAAACACTCAAGAAATGAAAAAACTAGCCAAATTCTTTTTCCAGGGTTTATTATATGTAGTACCGTTGGCGGTTACGCTTTATGTCATTGTATTTGCCTTTATCTGGCTCGATGGTCTGCTGCGTGATCTGGAGGTATTTCAGCACGAACCCTATGCTCAGTTTAACTTCCCAGGTCTGGGTTTGCTGGTAATCATCCTGTGCATCACCTTCATTGGTTTTATTGGACAGATACTGATTACGGCTCCTATCGAGAATCGCTTTGAACGCGGCCTGAAGAAAGCTCCTTTGATTAAAGTGATTTACACCTCGGTGAAGGATTTATTATCAGCTTTTGTGGGTAAAGAGCGTAAGTTTGAGCGCCCTGTGCTGGTTACCCTGGATAAAGAAGGCATTATGGAACGGTTTGGCTTTATCACCGCATCCGACCTCAACGAACTGGGTATTAAAGACAAACTTGCTGTTTACCTGCCCAGCTCCTATGGTATTTTAGGAGAGCTATATGTTGTACCAAGTGAGAATGTAAAACCCATTGACGCCCATCCGGCCGATGTGATGAAATTTATTGTATCGGGTGGTGTGGCTAAAGTCAAATAAGATGCGTGCACTGCTTGTGTTACTGCTTTTGCTGGTTAGCCTGTGGAGCCAGGCACAAGCATTCTACCAAACCGGCAAAGCCTCCTACTATGCGAGTCATTTCGAAGGAAAGCTAACAGCCAGCGGCAAGGTCTTTTCCAATAGCGCCATGACAGCCGCCCATCGCACCCTGCCCTTTGGCACACAGCTGGTCGTCACCAACCTGGAGAATCAGAAAAGTGTGGTGGTTACCATCAGCGACCGGGGCCCTTTTATCAAAGGCCGCATCATTGATGTTAGCGAACGTGCTGCCCGCGAGCTAGATTTTTACCGCCAAGGCATTGCCAATGTCAGTATTGAATCGCTTCACCAACCACTACCTCCTGATTCCCTGCTGCAGCCAGTCCATCACCATCCCCGGCTTATCCTGCAAAAAATGGGTCATCAATTTATGCTGCATTAGGGCATTTCTCAGCCCTTTGCCAAGTTGCTGTATTTGTCAGGCACGGCTTTTGATTGTATCTTCGTCGCACAAACACCAAAACACGTTTATAATGAAGAAGGTATTATTCATACTATCCATTGCTATATTAGCGGCTTGCAATCCTACTGCTAAGTTACCCACTATTCTCTCAGAAGCGGATGCTGCTTTTAACCAGGCAGACTACACCAAAGCATATACTCTTTATGCTGAATATATCCAATTAGCCGCTAGCAACAATGTAGAGGTCAGTAAAGACCTCTTGATTAAACAGGCACAAAGCTGCGCCCAGATAGATAAAGCCGATGAGGCTACTGCCATTTATGACCAGCTATTGAAAGATGATTCTAATATTGGATTAGTGGCCGAATACTCACAACTTTTACAGCGCGAAGGCCGCACCGACCAGGAGTTAGCCCTGTGGCAATCGTATGCAGACAAAATCACTACCCCGGAATTGCTGAAGCTGAAAGCTGAACGTCAGGTGTTTCTGAATGCTGCCAACGAAAATAGTGAGGCAGTTGTTGCAGCCTATGAGAGCAAAGGAGAAGCCGTACTTTCGAAGGAAGCACAACTCACCTACATTAAAGCGCTGGAAGCAACCGGTAATGCAGGCAGAGCTGTTAAAACCTGCAATGAACTCATTAAAGAACAACCAGATTATGAAGCGGCCCTGGAATGGAAAGCCAGGTATTATTACAACAAAGCCGAAGACAGATATAAGTATGAAATGGCTAAGTACAATAAAAACAAAAATGCCACTACCTATGCTTACCTGCGTCGCGACCTTAAAAAGGTATCAGCTGATTTTCGTATTGCACGCGACACCTTTATCAGGCTGCGCCAGATGAATCCACAGGACCAATCCTATATCAGATACCTGAAAAACACCTACCTCAGGCTGGAACAAAAGGACGATGCAGCCAGAATGGATAAGCTGCTGAAGTAAGAAGATTTGTTATAACCAAAATATAAGGCTCGCATCTTGATGTACATTAAATCAATAAGGTGCGAGCCTTATTTGCATTTCACCACAAACAGTTATCGCCTGATTTGAAAATCAATGCTGACCATTACATAGCCCATAAAATGCTGGTTACTGCCATATTGAAAGGTCAGCGGCCTTATTTCATAACCTATCCGCTTTGACGGATTATAAACCCTTATCCCCAATGAAGCTGTACCACCAGCATAAAACTTATGATAGTACTCTGAGCCAGTATTAAATTCGCCATCGCCCAGCAATCCCCTGGTGTAATTGCCATAAGCTCCCGCCATAGCAAATAACGACAGGTGCTTACCTTGCAGCATATCGTAATACAGATGGCACCCAAAGCTGCCTGAGCGTATATACTGATCGCGTTTATCAGTCATCATTAGAGGTGTAAATCCTCCAAACAAGATGTTGGGATTGATTCGTAATCGCTCCTGACTATCAATCGCCTTTTGCCAGCCAATTGTGTAAACCAGCCCCAGCCCTGATTCTTGATACCCTTCGTTATACCCTAATCCTATGCCTGCCTTTAATGTTCCCTTTCTTTCAGCCACATTCTGCGCCAGGCAATACGAAGGTATTAACAGAAGAATCCACAATAAATATCTCATAGCTTTATCTGCTTTTCTGAATATGCATACGGCCTTTTGTTATAAGGCCCGCATCTTGAGTTAGATTATCTCAATAAGATGCGAGCCTTTTTTGTATCAAAATTATTTCACCAACTTAAAACTGGCGTGCTTTAGCTTCTTTTTAAAACGCACACCAGCTCTGAACTGCACCTTCAGATCCTTTATGGAACGCCAGGTCACTGCCTCTTCGGTTTCTTCGCTGTGGCTGCTCAGGTGCAGACTGATGATGCCCAAATCGCCCAAGTCCACCGACTTGTTATCCATCAAATACTCAGGAATGACATCGGCTAACCCAATTAAAACACTGTGTATATCCACCGGTGATAATATGCTATAGCTGGCAAGGCGCTCTGCTAAATCATACAAATCAATTTTACGTCGCTGGCACGAGCGCGCATAATACACCTCTTTCTCATTCCCGTTCTTATCCTTAACAATTTGCTTTACCTTCTTGTAATTAATCGTCATGTCTCAGTAGGTTTATGAATTTTTATAAGGACAGTTATTGTTTTGTCTTCTTATACTTTTTGATTTTAACCCGGGTCATATTACTTTTTTACCATAGTACAAATTAGTTTTAACCCGGGTTAAAGTCAAGAAACCTCATGAGGAAAATTCAAAAACCTGCTTACAAAAAAGCATAAACGTAGTGAGGAAAAGTCATGATGGTGCTTTGTAAAGAGATATAACTTGTGTTTTAAAAAATCTGTACCCATTCACCTTAGCGCACTATTCAATGACCTAAGGCATTTCCACCTTGGGGAGGACGGTTTATGGAGGTTAAAATACATGCGAATCAATAGTTGAACCCACTCCGGGGTTCTGTTATTAATATTAAATCCCTTCGTGATAAAAACTTTCATGATACAGGGAAACACCAACAGGTATGAAAGAAAACTTGCTAAGCATCTCACAGATGCTTAGCAAGTCGTTGCGACTTTCAGAAAAAATGTCCGTAGGACATTAACAATAATAGCCCCGTGCGAAGCGCGGGGTTATCAATATGGTGAGAAAACAACCCTGATATGGGTTGAAAGTGTATATTAAGCAATTTTTAACTATTGATTCGCATAATAAATTAATAATTAGGGGGATTGCCTTTTAGAAAAAAGAAGATTATCAACTTTGTGTAAAAAGTACAGATAAACTTAAAGCCAACCACTAGCGCCTATTCCGGCGGCCTTTCGCATACGGATCCTGGTAGCATGGCAGGGCGCTGATGCCCTTTTTGCTTTTTTGCACCTCATTGCGTGGTTCATCGCAGCGGGGTACAATGCTCAGCCCAAAACGCAGATTGAGGTTGCGTTGGTTCTCAAGCTTTAAAAAGCCAAGCAGGTTATCGCTCACCGCATGCAAGTGGAAAACACCCAGCTTAAGCCCCAGTCCGGCCCCAATATTCATATAGTCGCCATTGATAGCTGTGTATGACAAGGAGCCATTCAGCATTTTGTAGTTATAGGTGTTGGCCGACAAGGTAAATGCCGGCATGATGCGGTTACGATATATCCGGCTGTAGAATACCGCACCGGCATTCAGGTGGTTGGTGAAGTTGCGGGTGGCACCCAGGTACATTTCAGGCGTCAGGCGGGTGGTAAAGGTATTATTATCAGGTACGGGTAAGAACTGATGGCGCAGGCTGTCGCCCAGTTCTTGCGCATAATTGCCGTTGTTAAAATCGGTAGATGAATCGGTACCGGTAAACTCAAAAGTGCCGTCAGACACAAAACTATTTACATCAGTTTTCCAGCCTATCACACCCAGGTTTAGCAGGCTGCCCGATAGGGTTGTGCGCTCATCCAGCTCATAGATAAAACCAAAGTCGAACCCTATCCCCAGGTTTTTGGCATTCATCATGTACTGTCGCCAGTCAATATCATCCTGCAGGTCAATGCTGTTAACATATCCTTCATCATCCAGCTCCACCTCTATCGGAAATGAGGTATGCACTTTGGTATCCAAATCAATCAACAGATTAAAATTGGTGGCATTGGTCGCTAGTCCGCCCACCGTTTTGGGTGTATACATACTTCCTTTGCCAAATAGTAATCGGGCATGCATACCCAACTGTAATCGCTCTGATACCTTTCGGGCAATACCCAGCGCATAGTCGCGGTAGTGATAGCCACTCATACGAAGGCCATCCAACGAAGCTTCGCGCCCCACAAAACGCGTATTGCCATACCACAGCAGTTCGGCTGCCTCCCTGGGCATGGTATTAAAAGCCGTCACCTTCTCAGTTACCGAAAAGGTTATCCAGTTATTCTTTAACCAGAAGCCGGCATACAAAGGGGTGTAATGCGCAGTGGATGCCACTATCTCGGTGTTATCGAGCTGATTCACTACCTTATCAAAATTCACATAGCTGGAGTCAGTAGCAGCATCGTAGCGCAGGGCATCATTGACGGTAAACGCACTGTTGTTGTAATTACTGTGCAGCGATGCTAAAGCCGGCACCCCTACGATCCAATCGCATTGGTAGGTAACGGCCGGGTTCACAAAGTTGGCCTGCGGCACATCGTGCATCAGAAACAGGGTGAGGTTTTGTTGTGCCTTAGCCACATGAACAAAAGCCAGCAGCCCAAGAATAACAATATAGTAGGACAGCTGCTTCATTTAGTTATTGTTAATACTAAAATCCACCTGTGCCTGCACGCCTATGGCAGCATCCAGCTGATACGATGAAAAACTGTTGACTATGGCGTTGCTGAGCAGGATGTCTTTCACCACTCCTTCAGCAATCAATGCCCGGGCGTCCAGCAAAGCATCAATCTGTTCGTCGCTTAACGGCAGCTGATAAGGATATGGATCAGTACTGGCCGGCTGCACAATGGCGCCACTTTCATCAATCTGTGCCGCTTCCAGTTCAATGGGTGATGTAGTAAGCGTTATTATCTCCCCCAATGCATCAACCAGGTATAGCTCCACGGCCATGGCTGCGGGGTAGCGATTGACTATATCAAACTGCAGGAGCATCGACAGGATGTATTTTCGCTCCGAGATGGAGGCTTCCAAATCGAAATACATTATTTCCCTCTCCTCCCAACTCACCGGTTCCGAGTCAATGGGATCAGGCAAGTCAACCGGCAACTCATACACCTCATCGTACTGCGCCGTCAATTTGCCGAGCGGTACCGACAGGTTGGGCCGGTACTCCAGGTCATCCGACAGTTTATCGGTATCGATGCCGGTGCACCCGGCCAATACCATCAGGATGAGTAGCAATATCGTGTATCGTGAAATCATAGATTGGTCGATAAGCAGCACCAGACTGCACTTCATTATACTAACTTATTTATTACAAACTTATTGCCCCAACAGCCAAGCGATATCCTCTAAAGCGAGTGAACTTCGGATACGGCCATCTGTTGTTCTTAAATGACTAACAGGACTGCCATATCTGTACTCAATCTCATCGTGATAGTATGGAGCTGTTCGTTACCACAAAATAATACATCTATGCACACTAATCAATTAATACACGAAACCAGCCCCTATTTATTACAGCATGCCCATAATCCGGTTAATTGGTACCCCTGGGGCGATGAAGCATTACAGAAGGCCAAAGATGAAGACAAACTCCTGCTGATTAGTGTGGGCTATTCGGCCTGCCACTGGTGCCACGTCATGGAGCATGAATCGTTTGAGGATGAAGAGGTCGCCCAATTGATGAATGCGCATTTTATCTGTATTAAGGTGGATAGAGAAGAACGGCCTGATGTAGACCAGATTTATATGGAAGCCGTGCAGATGCTGACCGGCAGGGGCGGATGGCCTTTAAACTGTTTTGCACTGCCCGATGGCCGTCCGGTGTGGGGTGGCACCTATTTCCCTAAAGCTCAATGGATGGCTGTATTGCAGCAGCTGGCCGAACTAAATACCAATGGCAAAGACAAGCTGCTACAACAAGCCGAAGGCCTGACCAAAGGCATCCAACAGCTGGAGATACCTGTAGCAAACCATGATGTCACCCCCAACATTTACCAGGCGGTGCAAAAAAGCAGTACCCGCTTTGATGAACAGCATGGTGGCTTTGGAGGCGCTCCAAAATTCCCGATGCCGGTAGCACTAAAGCTGATTCATCAGACAGCCGTAATGGAAAAAGATGAGCAGTTGCTTTCTTTTGTACACCTCACATTTAATCGCATGGCATCAGGCGGCATATACGACCAGGCTGGTGGCGGCTTTGCCCGTTACTCGGTGGACGAGCGCTGGTTTGCGCCCCACTTTGAGAAGATGCTCTACGATAATGCGCAGCTGATTGCCCTGTATAGCCAGGCCTATAAAGCTTCGCATGATGAATTGTATAAACGAATAGTGCTGGAAAGCATTGCCTTTGTGAAACGCGAACTCACATCGCCCGAAGGTATCTTCTATTCGGCACTGGATGCCGACAGCGAGGGCGAAGAAGGCCTTTTTTATGTATGGGATTATTCTGAGTTGAAAACCCTCCTGGGCGATGATGAGCATTTCTTCCGCTATTTCAACATTACCGAAAATGGTAACTGGGAAAACGGTAACAATATATTGCATGGCGATGTAACCCGCGAAGCCTATGCCCGCCAGCATCAGCTGGACCCTAAAGCTTTTAACATACGCATTAACACCGCCCTGGAGAAACTCTTTAAAGCCCGAGCGCATCGTGTTCGACCCGGTTTGGATGATAAGGCCCTCACCTCGTGGAACGCGCTGATGATAACAAGTCTTTGTGAAGCCTACCAGGCTTTTGGAGAAGAGGCCTATCTGCAAATGGCTGAAAGCGCCATGAAATATTTGCTTGAGCAGGTGCACCAACCGGATGGCAGCTTGCTGCGTACCACCAAAAATGGCGTCAGTAAAATTACAGCCTTCCTCGATGATTATGCCTTTATGCTTGATGCGCTTATCAGTCTATACGAAGTAACTTTTAATGAGGCTTACCTGCATACAGCCCAAGAACTGGCGGACTATACCATTGGTGAGTTTTACAATGCCACTGCGCAGGTATTCTATTACACCGCCAAAAGTGGCGAACAATTGATTGCCCGCAAAACGGATGTGCAGGATAATGTTATCCCCTCGTCAGTTGGTGCTATGGCCAATAACCTGATACGACTGCACCAGCTCATTCACCTGCCGGAGTATGAAGCAATTGCCAAAGGGCTGATCGCCAGGATGACTAAAACAGCGGAAGAACACCCCACCTATTATGCACAGTGGGCATTGCTGGCCTATCTGCAGGATAAACGTCAGGAGCTGGTAATTGCAGGCAGTAAGGCAGCAGCCTACAGAAAAGAGCTACAGCAGCAGTTGCGGTCAGGCGGCATTTATGCCGGTTCAGTTGACGGAGTATCAAAACTAGCAGTACTACAGGACCGTTTTAAAGAAGGCGCAACGTTAATTTATAAGTGCCAAAATAAGACCTGTGAGTTACCGGTGGATAAGCCATCTGAACTTCGATAGCACCGTCCAGATGCCCAAGCACAAAAAAATAGACGTAATGCACATTGAGAAGTCTCTGCACATTACGTCCTTTACATTATAAATTGTTTGTTACTTGATTGGCGTTGCGGTCCCCTTTTCCGTTACAATCTGTTTTAGATTGAGAGAACCGTCTTCGTTGAAGCTCACTTCCCATCCTTTTTTCCTGTATTGCTCAATAACCTGGGCTTTCTGTTCTTCGGTCATATCCTCGTAAGCAACACCTTTCTTTTGAGTTGTCCCTGGTTGAAATTGATCATCGTTTAGAGCAAAATTAATTGGCACCGTAAAGCTCACATTAACCGCTTTCCCGCTTTGCTTACCAGGTTGCCATTCTGGCATTTCAGAAACTACACGCAGAGCCTCATCATCCAACACACTAAAACCACTTGTACGGGCAATTTTTGTATCTCTTACAGAACCGTCATCGGCAACAATAAATGTCACATAAACACGACCACTTACCCCGGCTTTTTTAGCTATTTCCGGGTATTTAACCGAAGTGGCAATGTAGTTGCGCAACGCTTCTTCTCCACCCGGGTACTCGGGCATCTCCTCCACCACAAAGAAAACCGGTCCAGAAACTGTTTTTAATTGTGCACTGGTGTTTTCTACAACTTCTTTTATTTCTATTGCCTCTTCAGTCATGGCAGGCTCCTCATCGCGCAGCTCGCAGGCAAATAGTACAGCCACCATCGTCATCGTAACAATGGCAAACACTGATTTAAGGCCCAATAACTTTTGAATATTATCTTTTTTCATCATGGTAAATCGTTTTTTAGTAAGCGACTGGTTGAAGTTATTAACCGGCAACAAGCGGGCACCCGTAGCCTGAAACAACAACAACTCCTTGTAACTTTTAGCTGAATAACCTTTATCGAGCACCTGCTTATCCGCCTGAAACTCGTGTAGCTCCTTTAGCATGCTGCGCAGGAACCACGCAAAGGGATTGAACCATTGAACAATTAGCAGTAATTCGAGTAAAAGCACATCCCAACTGTGCTTTAACCGAACATGTGTCAGCTCATGAATCATAATCTGCTCCAGCTCCTTTTCGGAGTAACGCGACTGATTCACAAACACCACATTAAAGAATGAGAATGGATTAAACTGACCGGGCAGGTCAGCCACTTTGTATCCATTGAAACTAACCAACTTCACTTTACCGGCTAATCCGCCCAATCGGACAAACCCATAAAGCAAGCGCAACAACAAACCGAGGCAACCAACCATATACAACCATTTAAAAGCTGATGATTGCGCCACAACAGGCACCACCGCTTCTTTCGTGTTTTGGGCATAAACCGTAATGGCTCCCAGTACATTACCTACATACACATTGCCTTCTGGCGTAATTGTGCGGTAAAAGCTGAATGTGAGCAATGGCACCACTGCTGCCGCCATAAGCGATAGCAGCAAGTAGAAGCGGTTAAATTTAAACCTTGGTTCATAGTGCAATACAAACCTGTAAAAGATTGTTAGCAAGCCCAAAATCAGCGACGATTCAAATAAGTAATTAACGATTAGGTTCATAATGTGTTAGTCTTCTTTATCCAAATCTTTTTTTACATCATTCAGTAATTCTTCCAGGTCATTTATGTCCATCTTGTCTTCTTTGGCAAAGAAAGACACCATATTTTTAAATGAATCCTGGAAATAATTAGACATAAAGCGCTTCATAAACACTTTCTTGTAACTCTCTTTAGACACAACTGGAAAATACACGTATCCTTTGCCCAACTTTTCATGGTCGACAAAGCCTTTATTCTCGAGAATGCGCACAATGGTAGATACGGTATTGTATGCCGGCTTGGGTTCCGGCATGAGGTCTATGATGCTTTTAACATTGGTTTTGCCCAGTTCCCATAGTTTCTGCATCACCTGTTCTTCTGCTTTGGTCAATTCCTTCATTCTATTCAACTAAATTGTTAGTTCAAATATATGGCTTAATTCTCAACTGCAAAAACTTTTCACTACTTTTTTAGTTGAAAGAGCTATTAAGCCATTTCTTCGGTCATAATTTTATCTACCAAATCACGAAGTTGATCATGATGTTGTTCATCATCACGCACATCATTTTCATCATAGGCCTGTATAGCCACCGTATCAATATAAATCATGCCCAAGGCCTTAAATATCCGTTGAAATTGCTCAATAGTCACATCACAATCTCCCATGCCTGAGCCTGCTGGCAATAACAGTGCGGCCCGCTTGCCATACAACTTTTTATTGGCAAAGTAAGGTCGGAACCGGTCAATGAGTAACTTAGTCTGTGCCGAAGGCCCGAACCAGTAAATCGGGGTTCCAAAAATTATGACATCAGCCCACTCAATGTTTTCATAAAGAACTGTCATATCATCTAATTGGGCGCAGGTCATGTCGTCCAGCTTACAAAGCCTGCAATCGAGACAGGGCTCTATTTTATGCTTGTACAAATGAAAGCTGCGACACTCAGCTCCTTTTTCAATCAATGAGGTGGATAAGATGGATGCCATGGTAGAGGTATTACCATTATAGCGCGGACTTCCGATGAATATAGCGACGTGCATAAGAATTTATTTAGAGGTATAAAATACAATATACTAATGTTTTATCACTTTAGCTATCGCAAGTCAACAATATCGCTGTAACAAATAAACCGCAACTGTCGTCCTACTTTTGATTAATGAATTAAACACAAATAACTATGAAGAAAGCACTCAAAATAGTATTGCTGGCAGCCTTTACCCTAGCTGTTCTTGGCAATACCAATGCCCAGGAAAAAGAAAAAAGCAAAAGTGTTGTCAGTGTAGAAGAAAAAAATGGCAAGAGCATTGTAAAAGCGCCAGGTGTTAAAGTGGAAGTCGATGAATTCAACGACACCATCACTAAAATAACCATTGGTAGTCGTCGCTTTGAAGTTATTGAGGACTATAATCGCTCACGTATTCGCATGGTGCGTGTACCACGCGAAAAATTTAAGGGCCATTGGGCAGGATGTGATATCGGCTTCAATGGCTACATGACATCCGATTTCTCAACAGATCTTCCCTCAGATGCCTTGTTTATGGATTTAAATGGCTCTAAATCGGTGACCTTCAGTATTAATTTCCTCCAGTATAACATTGGTCTTCAGCGCCACAAAAACAATTTTGGCATGGTACTAGGCGCCGGCTGGACGTTCTACAACTACCGCACCGACCAACCTTATACGTTTGAACGCGATACTGAAACCGGTCAAACAATAGGTGTACCTGTACCAGCTGAACGAAGTGTTGAAAAGAATAAGATAACGACATCATTTATTAATATTCCTCTGCTCTTCGAATACCAGTTTCCATCGTCCGAACCGTTTCATCGATTCTATATCTCGGCAGGCCCCTACTGCGGTTTTAAAATTGGAGGTCATACCAAGCTGGTATATAAAGAAAATGGCAACCGTACGAAAGACAAAGGGAAAGACGACATTAACCTGACACCCTTTCAATATGGTGCTATGGTAAGAGTGGGCTATCGCTTCATTAACCTATATGCAAGCTACAATTTCTCTACCTTCTACACCGAAAATCGTGGACCCGAATTATACCCATTTACCATTGGTTTATCATTAGTTCAATTCTAAAACAAGCTGTACTATGCTGAAGCAATTTGCTGCCATACTGTTAACGCTACTATTGACATCTCTTAGTCTGAGTGCCCAAACCATCACACCTGAGGTCGCCTCCATTTACGAGCGTCACTGGGAGATCGAATCCGGTATTTATCGGGTGATGAAAAACGGAAAGGTGGGCATCATCAAGGCAGGCGGTCAGATTATTGTGCCTTGCGAGTACAATCAGGTTTGGAACCTGGATGATGATGGCTTTTTCAGAGTGCTAAAATCAGGTAAAGCCGGCGTTTACCATATCAGCGGAGAGATAATTATCCCAGCCGAATACGATCAGGTATGGCCTTTTAGCGACGAATTGGCTAAAGTACTAAAACAAGGCAAGCTGGGTTACTTTAATAAGCAAGGCGAACAAATCATTCCGTGCCAATACCAGCAGATATGGGCTTTTGAAAATGGCAAAGCACGCGTACTCAAAAATGGTAAAGTGGGCTATATCGATAGCCTCGGAAATGAAATAATTCCTTGCGAATACCAGCAGATATGGGCCTTTGAAGATGGCAAGGCACGTGTGCTGAAAAATGGCAAGGTGGGTTATATTGATACCACCGGCAATGAAATAATCCCGCCCATCTATACGCACATATGGGCCTATGAAGATGGCAAGGCCAAAGCCCTGCTCGATGGTCAAATGATTTGGATTGATGAAATGGGACATCCGCTTGATTTACCGGCTCCTGAGAATGACTATAGTCGAAGCAATTCACAATCATCTGTGACTGAACGGAATGAAAAAGAAATCATCGTTGAAGACGAGGATGGCAATAAAACACACATTAAAGTTTTAGGCAGCGACATTGTTATCAATGAAAAAGGCAAAAATACTTATATCGAAATAGGTGGAAGAAACAGGGATAAATACCGGGAATACCATCGCCGATTTAAAGGCCATTACACAGGTGTTGAGTTTGGCTTTAACAATTATGTCACCTATAGTGGCAGCACCAATCTGCCAGCCGACGATTCATTTATGGAACTCAACAGTGGCCGTTCCAACAGTTTTGCCATTAATGCCCTGCAATGGAGCATTGGTCTGGATCGAAGGGGTAATATTGGTCTTGTAACTGGTCTGGGAATAGAATGGAACAACTATCACTTTTCGAATCCCATTATCCTGACCAAAGATGCCAATGGCAACATCAGCTTTGAGGATGCGGCTCGTCCACTGGATAAAAACAAACTGGTAACGACACACCTGAACGTGCCATTACTAATGGAGTTTCAAATACCGACCAACCACCGTCGTCAGCCTTTCTATATTTCAGCTGGTGGTATTGGTGGCATGCGCATCAACTCGTACAATCGCATTGTCTATGATGACAGCGAGGACCCACACAAACAAAAGAAAAAAGGCGCCTACAATCTGCAGAAGTTCAGGTATGGTGGCATGGTGCGCATCGGCTACAGGGCCATCAATCTATATGGCACCTATTATTTCTCTACATTATTTGAAGAAAACAAGGGGCCAGAACTGTATCCGGTTTCGGTAGGGTTATCAATCTACCTCGACATTTAATTTATCAACAAAGCATTTGAAGCCACCTCTTTCGGGTGGCTTTTTTATTGCCTGTTATTTTCTGCCAAGTAATCCTTACCATTCACATTGACAGGTCACAAGCCTTGATGTAATTTTGTATTTTCTTTTTTCTTCGATTTTAAACACCCTGGAATCACTAAAAATTATTGTCATGAAAACAGTTGTATTATTGGTGCTGATACTATTCCACATCGGTCCTGTAAGATTAACGGCACAAGAAAAAATTGTTATTAATAAGGCCGAAGACCTCCCCAAACACTCTTACGAGCTTGTAGTTGATGATGCCCTTGCATTTATTCAGGATGAGCAAAAAGTACTTCATCTAGCTCAGCAGATTAAAACAGATTTGCTTAACGTCCTGGCAACATACGAAATCAATGACAATGCCAGCAAACGTGATATTTATGCCAAGTTGAGAGATATTGCTTTTATTGAAAATGATTACAAAACCGTCATTGAATGCATCGAAAAAGAAAGAAAGTATTCCGACAAAGCATCTGCAAAACTAATCAGAGCTAAAAGCATGGAATCTATTGCCAATGCGATGCTTAAATGTGATGCGAAAAATCTTGAAGCCTGTGAAAAAGCAATTAACTTATATCTGGATGATTTTTTTCTTAACGTTGACTTTTCCATAGTACAAGAAGACGTTGAAGAATTCAAAGGCATTCTTGAGATATGGAGTAAGAATATTGCTATATCCCCTCTAAAAGGAACCGTACAAACTGCACTTGATAAAAACAAGGGCAATGTACCTCAGGAAATCGCCTTTGCTTTAGTTGGCACATACGCCGATATTACTTATTTCTTCCCATATAAAGATATTATATACACAAACTATGTCAGCAATCTGGAGAAGTACGGAACCAAAGAGGTGATGGTTGACATTTGGACGGACAGGAATGTCTCCATGGATAATCATCCGGATAATAAGCATGTAACTATTGGCATATGGGACACAGGCGTAGATATGGATGCTATGCCCGAGTCAAAGCGTTGGACCAACATCAACGAAAAGCCAGACAATATTGATAACGACAACAATGGTTTTGTTGACGACATACATGGTGTGGCCTTTAACCTTGAGGGATTAAAAACAACTTCATTACTGCACTCACAAGGCAATAAGGCGAAAAATAAAGAAGATGCAAAAGCCTCATTAAAAGGATTGATGGATATATTTGCCAATATATCTTCTGATGAAGCAACTGCATTAAAAAAGGAATTCGCATTGGTGCCTCCGGAAGAGTTTGAGGCCTACTTCGAACAACTCATACTATATTCCAATTATGCACATGGGACACATGTAGCGGGTATTGCCATTGAAGGCAATCCTAAGGCAAAAGTACTTTCTGCCCGATTAACCTTTGACCATAAGCTAATGCCAGAATTGCCAAACGACGAAAAAACATTGAATTGGGCGAAAATGTATACTGAGACAATCCAGTATTTCAAAACAAACAATGTAAGAGTGGTAAATATGAGTTGGGGCATTGATCTCAATCAGGAGTTTATTGCTCCACTTGAAATGCATGGGTATGGAAAAAGCGATGAAGAGCGAAAAACCTATGGTCAGAAGTTATTTGAAATCCAAAGAAAGGCGTTTACAGAAGCTGTAGCCTCAAATCCAGACATACTTTTTATCTGTGCCGCTGGTAACAGCAACAATGATGTTGACTTCGCTGCAGATTTTCCGTCCAGCTTAAACTACCCCAACCTTATTACTGTTGGTGCTGTGGATAAAGCCGGAAAAAAAACCTCATTTACCACAGAAGGTAAAAGCGTTGATGTATATGCCAATGGATATGAAGTGGAAAGTGTAGTGCCTGGCGGAGATGTAATTGCATTTTCAGGAACCTCAATGGCTTCACCCCAAGTAACAAATCTGGCAGCAAAAATGCTCAGCATCAATCCTAAATTAAGTCCCCCAGAAGTGATTGATATTATTACATCTACATCTTCAACATCTGAAGAGGGCATAAAACTAATACATCCAAAGCATGCTATTGAAAAAGCTCGTGAATGCAATGTTTTTCCTTTGCCAGAAATGCCATAGATTAAGACAACTTCAGTTAATTACAACCAAAATAAACATATACAAAAAAGCCACCTCTATTGAGATGGCTTTTCAGCTCCCCAGGTAGGACTTGAACCTACGACCTACGGATTAACAGTCCGCCGCTCTAACCAACTGAGCTACTAGGGAAAATATTTTCAATCAAAGCTTTCGTTTAAGCTTTTTAAAGCTCCCCAGGTAGGACTTGAACCTACGACCTACGGATTAACAGTCCGCCGCTCTAACCAACTGAGCTACTAGGGAATTTGAATTTCAAGATGTCTTGAACCCCATTGTTGAGGAGGCATTTTCGTCAAATGCGTTGCAAAACTATAAGGAATCTTCAAAATATGCAATATCTTTGTCGAAAATTTTTAGAATAAATTTACCCGGAAATATTAAACGATTAAGGATGAGCAGTGTATTAGGATTAGGAAATGCGTTGGTAGATGTGCTGGCAATACTGGAAAACGACCAATTATTAGATGAATTGAATTTACCAAAAGGAAGTATGCAGTTAGTAGATGAAGCTGCAGCCCTAAAAGTGAAGGAAGCAACTTCTCATATTAAAAAAGATTTGGCTAGCGGCGGTTCTGCTGCTAATACTATTCATGGCCTGGCCAGCCTGGGTGTTAAAACCGGCTTCATTGGCAAGATAGGTAAAGATGAGTTGGGGCAAGTTTTTAAAGCCGACATGACAGCCCATAACATTACCCCTCACCTGCTGGAATCAGATACACAAAGCGGACACGCCAATGCACTGATTAGTCCTGATTCGGAACGCACCTTTGCCACCTACCTGGGTGCTGCAGTTGAATTATCGCAGGATGATTTGGCCGAGGAACTGTTCAAAGGCTATAAATACTTTCATGTAGAAGGCTACCTGGTGCAGAACAAAGCACTGATTGAAAAGGCTTACCAACTGGCCAAAGCCAATGGCTTAATTACCAGCATCGATTTGGCAAGTTTCAATGTAGTTGAGGATAATCTGGAGTTTCTGACTAACTTAATCCATAACTATGTGGATATTGTATTTGCCAACGAAGAGGAAGCCAAAGCCTATACAGGTAAAGAAGGTGAAGAGGCACTTCTGCAATTGGCACAAGGCACACAGGTAGCCATTCTTAAGCTTGGCAAAGAAGGCTCAATGATTAAACGCTCCAACGAAATAGTTAAAGTAGGTATTATTCCCGCTAAAAGCATTGACACAACCGGGGCTGGTGACTTATATGCCTCTGGTTTCTTATTCGGTCTTATCCAGGAATTGCCTTTGGAAAAATGTGGTAGAATCGGTTCTATCCTTTCGGGACATGTTATTGAGGTAATCGGACCGAAAATGAATGAAAGTACGTGGACTAACATTCAAAAGCTTATAAAAGACGAATTAAATTAATTCGTAAGTAAAAAAGTGCTTTTAGTCATTGTTCTTTAGTTTCAATGCCCGTACTTTTGAAAATTAAAATCGATTAATCACACGAAAAACGATAGTCATGTACGGTAAATTTCAGGATTTTCTGACCAAGGAAATTGAAGTCATCAAGGAATCTGGTCTGTATAAGAACGAACGCATTATTACTACCCCTCAGGGTGCCGAGATTAATGTTCAGGGCGGTGAGCCGGTACTTAACTTTTGTGCCAACAACTACCTTGGCTTATCTTCACATCCGCGTGTTGTAAAAGCTGCTCAGAAAGCATTAGACACACACGGTTATGGTATGTCATCGGTACGCTTTATTTGTGGCACACAAGATATCCACAAGCAGCTGGAAGCAAAAATTGCTGAATTCTTTGGCATGGAAGACACCATTCTATATGCAGCCTGCTTTGATGCTAATGGTGGTGTATTTGAGCCATTATTTACAGCTGAAGATGCTATTATATCAGACGAACTGAACCACGCGTCTATCATTGATGGAGTGCGTTTGTGTAAAGCAGCCCGTTACCGTTACAAGCATGCCGATATGGCTGATTTGGAAGAGCAGTTGAAAGCCGCGCAGGCGCAACGCTTCCGCATCATTGTTACCGACGGGGTATTCTCAATGGATGGTGATATCGCCAAATTGAATCAGATTTGTGATTTAGCCGACAAATACGATGCCTTAGTGATGGTTGATGACAGTCACTCATCAGGTTTCATCGGCAAAACAGGTCGTGGAACTCATGAATACCATAACTGCATGGATCGTGTTGACATCATTACCGGTACACTTGGTAAAGCATTAGGTGGTGCTTTAGGCGGATACACAACCGGTAAGAAAGAAATTATCGACATGCTGCGTCAGCGCTCTCGTCCGTATTTATTCTCTAACTCATTGGCTCCATCAATCATTGGTGCAGCGTTAGAGATTTTTGATATGCTGACTGAATCAACAGAATTACGCGACAAAGTGATTTCAAATGCTGAATACTTCAAAACTAAGATTGTTGAGGCCGGTTTTGACATCAAGCCAACCGAATCAGCTATTGTAGCATTGATGCTTTACGATGCAAAATTGTCGCAAGAATTTGCTGCGCGTCTGTTAGAAGAAGGCATTTATGTCATTGGCTTCTACTACCCTGTTGTACCAAAAGGACAGGCTCGCATACGCATTCAGTTGTCAGCCGCTCACGAACAACATCATCTGGACAAAGCCATTGCTGCTTTCATTAAGATTGGTAAAGAACTGAAGGTTATAGAGTAAATTCTGTTGCTACAGCTATACAATATTAAAAAGGGCACTCGTTGAGCGCCCTTTTTTTTGATTATAACAATCGTTCAACTTTCTCATTTAAATCAACTAAGAGTTGATGCAGTCCTGGATATAAGGTAGAGCTAATTTTGGCTTTATCACCAATCTGCCTTTTCAGCAAATCACTTAAAGTATGACCTTCATAGTTGACTAAATGCAAATTAGTCCGTTCAAGTTCATTAGTCAGACACCTAATACAATCTTTTGCTTGCTCTGCATCATTTAATCGAAAACGCAGATTTTGCAAAGCATCCATCAAAGGGGTATTACCCAAAGCATTTTGAACATTCAGGTCTGTATCGCTATTCTCAACGAGCGCTTCTACCAACTCTGCATTATCATTTCTTACAGCATGGTGCAAAGCCGTTAAGCCCTCTCCATCATGGCCATTAACATCACATCCGGTTGCATTTATGAGCTGATTGATTAACACAGCTCGTAATCGCATGTTAGAAGCAATTTCATTTTCATCATAGCCATAGGGCCTGTGACGGGTATCGCAAAGTGCCGCCAATGGTGTTGATGCATCTTGCCGTCCATTAGGATTGGCATTGTAATCAAGGCAGAGCTTTATATTTTCAGTAAAAAATGCAGTATCCAATTCCGTTACATTAAAATCAACCTGATTAAGCATCATCCACAACTCATACGTTGCCCCCTTATGAAAAGCCTTATCCGCTTTAAGCTGCTCAATAAGCTCATCATTGACATCATCCAGCCAATTCTTACGTTCGGCGTAGTCATAAGCCGTAAAAAGCACGTTGTTTTGATGATTGAGGTTTAATCCCTCTCGTTGCAGAAAAAGTTTAATCAGCTCAACACCTCGTTGACTGATGCGATTAACACCGGTTTCATAAGCCATCAAATACTCTTGTAACGGATTATTGCAATAGTAGTAATTGGTACGGTTCACATCGCATCCATCGTGATGAAGCAACGCTTGAATAAGTCTTAAATCATGCCCTTTATTACAGCGTCTGCCTGCTTCCACATCATGCATATAGTAGTTCCCAACCGCATAGTGCAAAGCTGTATTACCATATGCATCCTGCAAATTCAGATTGACTTCAGGCAACATACAGGCCTGCTCAAGGATAGAGAGTCGTTGCCTATCACCACAATCAGCCCATTGATTTAATAAAAACAAATGGTGTAGTGGCGTTTGTCCCAAACTATCCTGCTGATTCCAGAATGGCTGACTCCACTCCCGGTAATTACCCTTTAAACGAATGGTTACCTTACTCCACTCTCCTTCGTCAATTCGCCTATTGAGGTTCGCATCTTTATAAAGCAATAAATAAAACTCGCTCAAACGAGCTTGCGACATTTCCTCATTATGCCCCCAAAAGCCTAATGAATCCACTTCAAATTCGAGCATTAGCTGCTCATCCTTCTCTGAAAGAAGCTTAACTCTGTTACTGGTTTCATCCTGATAAAAAAGATAATGATGTGCATTGGAGTTAATGTTTAGCACTTCATACTTTTCGTTTTGAGACGGAGCCATTCCGGTACCAGCCCCAAAACATGGCAGCGAATCTGCAGGTATGCCTGGATATATGTTGGGCATTTGGCTTTCGCTTAAAAAAGCCGCTATGCGCATATTATAAAACTGCTGCTCAACTTCATCAAATCTGCCACACACAAACCGTATAGAAAAAGCTTCTGGGTCCACTTCTATCTCCGTCTGACCTGCATACAATGGTTTTTCCTGCTCACTTTGATATATATAGGCAAAACTCTCAGGCACCTGTTCCATCTTAAAAACCTTACAAGCAAATAAGCTCAAACCAAAACAGCCCAGTAATAAACTTTTCTTTATAAAGTATTTCATAATCTTCAATAGCATCAACCTCTGAAGCGCAATAATCCAGCACACAATGCCTATTGCATGCCATACCAATGTAGTCTCTAGTTATATAATGTTTACCTCACCTCTTTACCAAACGGCACCAGTGCAATATGGGCCAGTTTAAAATGCTGGCGCGCAAATGGAATACCAATAATGGTGATAGCTAAGAGAATTCCAAAAATCAGGTGAGATATAGAGATCCAGATGCCTCCAATGAAAATCCAGATGACATTCATTAGCGTATTTAAACAACCACTGGCTTGTGGCTTATCTACTACCTGACTGCCAAATGGCCAGAGTGCCAGAATACCCAACTTCATGGTTTGTAATCCGAAAGGGATACCTATAATGGTGAGCATCAATATAAGACTAGACACAAAATATTCAATAGCTGTTAACAGGCCTCCAAACAGCAGCCAGATGATATTTCCTAAAACTGACATAGGTTAAAGATTTAATTCGGGATTCAATTAGTGGATCCCTCAGGTTTTTAGTTATAATATTGACTAAAACTAATAAACATTTTTTATTTTCACAGCTAATGCTTCAAACGACGTTATGCGATTATCAGCAATTCTGTTACTTTTTGTTTTATTCATCAGTCATACTGTGGCTCAGGATTATTTTCTCGGTGGTAAAATAGGCTATTCATTTCCTACAAATATTGGACGCTCATCGGATGAGTTGGGCTTTAAGGATGTTGCTGAAAATGGATGGCAGGCTGCCATTATGGGCAAATGGTTCTACAACGAACGTCTTTCATTGGGTTGTGATTTAGGCTATCAGCTTCAGGATGGTAGCGACTTTTGGAATGTGCAGCAATATGGGGAAGTAAGCGCTTCGTACCAAACCATTCGTTTGCTGGCCAATGGAACCTATTATTTTAGTCACGATGAAGTGCGGCCTTACATAGGTTTATCATTTGGCGCTTACTACATGATGAATACCATTGATTTTGCCTCGAATGGACTTACTAACCAGTCGGTGAAATACACTGCTAAAGTATGGAAGCCAGGTGTAGCACCACAACTTGGTCTTCTGGTTGAATTATCGAAAAAAACTATGCTGGATATCCATGTGCAAATGGATATCATCACTAACATGCAAGCCATTTATTATCCGGATGCTGAACCGGATTACACAGAGAATCCGCATGAGAAGCAAAACCAAATAAGTATCAATATTGGTTTATTATTCGGCCTTTAAAACAAGCCATGTAACTGGGCATTTACCTTATCTATGATCATGCTCAAATCAGCTTTGTTTTTGATAAAGTCTATTTCGTTAGCATCAATAATAAGTAGTTTGCCTTTATTGTATTTTTCAATCCATGCTTCGTAACGTTCGTTGAGTCGCTTGAGGTATTCGAGACGTATATTGTTCTCGTAATTCCGTCCGCGTAATTGAATCTGGTTGACCAAAGTAGGAATTGAAGCACGCAGGTAAATCAGTAAATCTGGCGGTTGCACCAAACTACTCATTAACTCAAATAACGATTCATAGTTTTCAAAATCGCGACGGCTCATCAAACCCATATCAAACAGGTTGGGCGCAAAGATGTAGGCATCTTCATAAATGGTTCTATCCTGAATAACGGTTCTTCCTGTATTCCGAATTTCCTGTACCGATGAAAAACGGCTCTTTAGAAAGTAGATTTGCAAATTGAAGGACCAGCGCTTCATATCTTCATAAAAATCTGGCAAATAAGGATTTTCATCCACATCTTCAAAATGCGCTTCCCATCCAAAATGGTGAGCGAGCAATTCGGTTAACGATGTTTTACCTGATCCAATATTCCCTGCTACCGCAATGTGCATATCTTTTCGTTTCTAATGGTTTAACTTCAGTAATTCGTCAATATATTCCCTGTTATTAGCCAGGCGAGGTATTTTATTCTGTCCGCCCAGTTTATTCTTACTCTTTAGCCAATCCATAAACAAATGGTGTCTGGCCACCGTCACTTTTGGTCCCTCAAGCGTGATGTTTTTGTAACGCTTCGCCTCATAGTCGCTATTCACTTCCTGCAAGGTTTTATCAAGCAGTTCGGTAAAGTTTTCAAGCGATACAGGCATGGTATCAAATTCAATCAGCCATTCGTGTGCACCTTTTGTTTCTTCACCCATAAAAACGGGCGCAGCCGTATACTCTTTAATAACCGCATTGGTGGCTGCACAAGCTTTATCAAGGGCCCGCTCGGCATTCTCAATCATCAGTTCTTCACCAAATGCATTAATGTAATGCTTGGTTCTTCCGGTGATGATGATTTTATGGGGGCGTAAGGAAGTAAATCGCACCGTATCGCCAATCATATAACGCCATAATCCACTATTGGTTGTAATCACCATGGCATAATCAACGCCCATTTCCACATTTTCAATGGTTCTGGCATCCGGATGTGGACTGGTAATCTGATTTAAGGGAATAAACTCGTAAAACACCCCATAATCAAGCATCAGCAGCATACCCGGATCATTCAGATCATCCTGAATACCAAAGAATCCTTCTGAAGCATTGTAGGTCTCCATGTAATTCATCTTATCCGTCGGTATCAACTCTTTATATTGCTTACGATAAGGTGTAAAGTTGATGCCCCCATGCATAAACAATTCCAGATTTGGCCATATTTCCAATAAATTGGATTTTCCGGTTTGCTTGAGCAAATGCTTAATCAGCACCAGAAACCAACTGGGTACACCCGCCAGCGAGGTTACATTATCTTTAATGGTTGTCTCGGTAATTTTCTCCAGCTTGGCCTCCCATTCATCCATTAGTGCAATGGATTGTTCGGGTGTCCGGGCAAAATGTGTCCAGAAAGGCAGGTTCTCAATCAAGATAGCTGATAAATCGCCGTAATAACTTTCATTACTGAAGTTATTGATCTGATGACTACCACCCAAGGTCAGGCATTTACCACTAAACATATCTGAATCAGGATTATTCTGCAGGTACAATGCCAGCACATCTTTACCTCCCCTAAAATGGCAATCTTCCAGTGTCTCTTTGGTCACTGGTATAAATTTGCTTTTGGTAGAGGTGGTACCAGAGCTCTTGGCAAACCATCTAATATCACCAGGCCAGAGTAAATTACTCTCCCCTTCTCTTAATCGCTCAACATAAGGACGTAAACCTTCATAGTCCTGAACAGGTACACGCTCTGCAAAAGTACTATAGCCTGCTATACTTTTAAACTCAAACTCTTTCCCTATGGTCGTATGCTTTGCTGAATCAAGCAAACGACGCAACTCTGCTTGCTGCACTTCCTCAGGGTTTTTCTTAAAGTGATCTATTTGAGATAATCTTCGGGCATTAACCAGTGATATAATTGAACTCAGTATGGGCATATAAAATCTATCGGTTAGCAATAAATAATTCTATCATCTCCTCTATCAACAGCACCATTGCGAATAATTATCAATCCACAGGGATTAAAGATAAGTAAAAATGATTTGTGTATAAGCTCTTAGTAAGCCCTATTCACACTAATTCAGGCAAGGTAGCTAAGGATATATACATTATACACAAACAACACATTATTTGATCGTTAAGTATTCCGATATATTTTTTCTCATATCCAACAATCATGTACATACATTACAACTACCTCATATTCTGTTGTTATAGTCTTTGTCTATCATTAGTATAATTACTATCTATTTGATTGATATTGCTTCAGTATGTAGTTTTGCTTCTGTAAAAATTTAAACAACGAAATATATTAACATTTAAACATTATAACTATGTCACAGATTGGAAAACAGATTGTAGATTTTGAAGTACAAGCATACGTAAACGATGATTTCAAAGCAGTTAAAAAAGAAGATGTATTAGGCAAGTGGTCCGTATTTTTCTTCTACCCAGCAGATTTTACATTTGTATGCCCAACCGAGCTGGAAGATTTAGCCAACTCATATGATGAGTTCAAAGCAACCGGTGCCGAAATCTATTCTGTATCGACCGATACACACTTTGTACACAAAGCATGGCACGATACTTCTGATACCATCAAAAAAATCAAATACCCCATGTTAGCCGATCCAACAGGTGTTTTATCACGCGGATTTGAAGTGATGATTGAAGAAGTTGGTCTGGCAGAACGCGGAACATTTATTGTGAATCCACAGGGTGAAATCGTATCGTACGAAGTGGTAGCTGGTAATGTTGGCAGAAATGCCGATGAGCTATTACGCAAATTAAAAGCCTTGCAATTTGTTGCTGAACACCCATCAGAAGTGTGTCCGGCTAAGTGGAAAGAAGGTAACGAAACTCTAAAGCCAAACATTGACCTTGTAGGTAAAATTTAATAACCAGGCACTAAAAGTCAGAAGGCCATCCTTGAGGTCTTCTGACTACCTCTCTTCACTCTCAATCCCAACTTTTAAAACAGACAAACATGTTAGAACAAGCTATAAAAGACCAGGTAACCCAAGTATTCTCCAACCTGAAAAGTCAGTTTACATTTCAGGTGGCAGTAGCCGATAAGCACCCTAACACAAACGAATTGACAGGCTTGCTTGAAGACGTTGCAGCTTGTTCCAATAATATTACGACAGAGGTTACTGTTGGGCCAAACCTTAGCTTTACCATTCTTAAAAATGGCGAACCAAGCAATGTAACTTTTCGTACAGTACCAACCGGTCATGAATTTACAACCTTACTATTGGCAATTCTTAACCTGGATGGTATTGGTAAAAACCTGCCCGACGAGATGCTTACAAAGCGCATCAAAGGCATTAATCAGAAGGTTGAGCTGAAAAGCTATATTTCGCTTAGTTGCACCAACTGTCCCGATGTTGTACAGGCGCTTAACATCATGGCATTTCTGAATCCGAATATAAGCCATGAAATAATAGACGGGGCCATAAACAAGGAAGAGGTTGAAGCATTAAATATACAGGCAGTACCTTCCGTTTACGCCAATGGCCAGCAGCTGCATGTTGGGCGATCATCATTAGGTGAATTGCTGACCAAGATTGAAAAGCAGCTAGGTAGCACATTCAAACCAGCAGCATCAGAATCGAAGACATACGATGTAGTGGTAGTTGGTGGCGGGCCGGCCGGCGTTTCAGCAGCCATTTACTCTGCCCGTAAAGGTTTTTCTGTAGCATTGGTGGCTGAAAAGGTAGGCGGCCAGGTTACTGAAACCGTTTCTATTGAGAACATGATATCAGTGCCCAAAACAACTGGTGCCGAGCTATCAGCCAATCTGATGAGCCACTTAAATGATTATTCGATTGATATTTTGGAGAACAGATTAGTTGAAAAAACAGAACTGATCGATGGTAAAAAACATTTAACCACTTCACTTGGAGAAACACTTATAACTCCAGCCTTGATAATTGCCACCGGCGCTAGCTGGCGTAAACTGGGTGTGCCTGGTGAAAGTGATTACATTGGAAATGGAGTGGCATTTTGTACTCATTGCGATGGGCCGTTTTACAAAGGTAAAAAAGTAGTAGTCGTAGGTGGTGGCAACTCCGGTTTGGAAGCTGCTATTGACCTTTCTTCAATTGCCTCAGAGGTAACAGTTCTGGAGTTTATGGATAGCCTGAAAGGCGATCAGGTGTTGCAGGATAAGCTAAAACAACTTTCCAACGTGAAGATTATTACAAATGCCCAAACACTAAGTGTGGATGGCGATGGTAGTCAGGTTAATGGATTAACATTTAAACACAGAGCAACAGAACAAGAGGAAGCCATACAAACCGATGGAGTATTTGTGCAGATTGGTCTGCAGGCGAACAGTAAAGTATTCGCTGACATGGTACCTACCAACCGCATGGGTGAAATTGAGATTGACGCACATTGCCGTACCAACGTAAAAGGTGTATATGCGGCAGGCGATGTATCTATCGTTCCCTACAAGCAAATCGTTATTGCCATGGGTGAAGGTTCCAAAGCGGCACTGTCAGCCTTCGAGGACAACATTAAAGGTGTTTTGTCTGCTAATTAATATGTAAATGAAATACAGCCAAGGGGTCTGCGTATTTAATGCGTGGGCCCTTTTTTTGTTATCATCCAGAATCAATACTTTTGCTGTTATCTAAAACACAAACAATGAATCCGGAAGTATTAAACACACAATTTGGCATCGTCGGTAAAATAGCTTTTCAGCCATTTGAGCACACCATTGTTGCTGAGCTGCAGAGCAAGCATGCAACAGCTAAAGTATCGTTATATGGGGCACATGTACTAAGCTTCATCCCCAATGAACAAGAGGATGTGCTCTTTGTAAGTCCCAAAGCCATTTTTAAGAACGGGAAAGCTATCCGTGGCGGTATTCCTATATGCTGGCCCTGGTTTGGTCCTCATCCGGTGGATAGCTCACTACCGCCACATGGCTTCGCACGCATCTCCAACTGGGCCGTAACCAACACGTCTGCCAGCGATGAAGAAGTAAGCATCGAGTTGGGCCTTACCTCCAATGCCGAAACCATGCGGCTTTGGCCCTATCAGTTTGAAGCCAGATTACTCCTAAAACTGGACCAAGAGCTAACTGTTGAACTGACAACCCGAAATACTGACAATAAACCATTTGAGGTAAGCGCAGCCTTACACAGTTACTTTAATATTTCTGACATTGAAACTGTTACGCTCGAAGGGCTATCCAGTGTCGATTATCAGGATGATGTAGCCAATGCAAATGGACATCAAACAGATAAATTGCTTGCTTTTGGTCAGCGCACCGATCGACGCTATCGCACATCGGATACGGCCATTATTCATGATACCAAGCGCGATATCAGTGTGAAAAAGTCGGGCAGTGGCATAACAGTGGTTTGGAATCCGGGTGCTGAATTAGCGATGCAAATGGGCGATTTGGCTGAACATTATCAACATATGCTGTGTGTAGAAGCAGCCAACAGCCTTGATGATACAATTGTGATTCAACCGGGTATGTCACACACATTAGCCACTACAATCAGTTGATTTAGCTGATACTGACAAAGCTCTTTGTTTTATTAATTGCAAAGAGCTTACTTGCTTTTCTAAATCCAACAACGATTCTATGAAACATCTACTCATTGCCCTGATGGCTCTGCTCATCGGGCATCCCTCAGTTAAGGCCTGTACCACCGCGATTGTATCTGGTAAATATACGGCCAATGGGCGACCAATCATCTGGAAGCTGCGTGACACCGAAACATTTGAGAACAAATTACGCTACTTCAGTGATGGAAAATACGATTACATCGGTTTGATAAACTCATCTGATGCCAAAGGCGAGCAAGTATGGGGTGGTTCCAATGCGGCCGGATTTGCCATAATGAATAGTGCATCCTTTAACGTCAACCTCGATGATACCACTTCATTTAAAGATCAGGAAGGCTTCTTTATGAAAGAGGCATTGCAAAAATGTGCCAGTTTGGAAGATTTTGAAGCACTCATTCATGAAAGACCAGCACCTAAAGGATTGGCTGCGCATTTTGGCGTATTGGATGCCAAAGGGGGCGTGGCGTTTTATGAAGTGAATAATTACAACTATACAAAATTTGATGCCAACGATCCTGCCCAGGCACCAAACGGCTATATCATTCGCACCAATTACTCTTTCACCGGTAAAAAAGATGTTGGCTATGGTTTTATTCGCTACCAAACGGCTCAGGATATCTTCTATCAGGCCGAATCAATGGGAGCGCTCAACACGCAAACCATCTTACAGAATTTTTCGCGCTGTCTCAAGCATGCGGTTCTGGATGTGGATTATCGTCAACAATACTCGGCAGTTCGCAAAGGTCAGCACTTTGTTAATTCAGGAGATATGATCACACGCCATGGCTCCTCATCGGCCATTTTAATAGAGGGAGTGAGCAGAGGTGAAGCACCTGATTTATCAACTATCTGGACTATGGTTGGATTTCCGAGCACCTGCCTGTCGGTACCAGTTTGGGTTAAAGGAGGAAATAACTTACCTGCCATGTTAACAGCAGAGGGTGAAGCCAACTGCGAATTGAATGAGCTAACACTTCAACTTAAAAAGCGATGCTATCCCATTGAACGCTCAGCCGGCTATAAATACCTCAATGTTTCTGAATTAATTAACAGCGAGGGAAGTGGCATTATTCAACACCTCGAGAAAGTAGAAGCATCGGTTTTTTCAACAACAAAGCAGAAACTGGATCAATGGCATATCAGTGCACCAACCATCAAAGAAATAAAAGAGGTTTATACCTGGCTGGATGATTTAGTAAGGAAAACATACCATGGTTTTTCAGAATAAAATATCAAAGGGGTATTATCTTAGATTATACCCCTATTCTTTCTCTCCCTCTCCTCTGTTCTCAAGGTGTTTATCGAGTAATAACATCACTGAGTTAATGGCTAAAACCAGCACCGTAGCTATGATAGCTTCGATGTGATAGCCTGCTCCGGCCAGGCAACCAATGGCTGAGCTACACCAGACTGTTGCAGCTGTCGTCAGGCCATGCACATTAACACCTTCTTTAAATATAATGCCTGCACCCAGAAAACCTATACCTGAAACTACCTGGGCAATAATGCGTGTAACATCACCCTCTGTTTGCGTAATATTAACCGATAACATCACATACAAAGCCGAACCTATCGTCACCAGCGTAATAGTTCTTAAACCAGCTGACTTATGGTGCCAACTTCGCTCAAAACCAATGAGAAATCCTGCTCCCAGTGCTATTACCAATCTTAATGCAAACTCGGTATATGTCATCGCAATAATTCAATACAAGATGTTTACGAAGTCTGGGTAAGATATGCCCGATAATTACCTGATGGGATATGAACCAAGTCGTCAACCGGCCAGTTATATAGGTACACCCAACAGTTGAATACCATTCCAAAGTCATCAAATACCTCGACTACCTCTCTAATGTACTCACAGGGCTCAGAAAAATCAACTCCTGTCTCCTCATATTTATCCAACTCATTCAGCACTTGTTCTTCACTTAGCAGGCTGTAGATCTGGCCATACACCCTTTCATCAATTTGTTGGGTAACGATAGCTCCGGGATAGTCATCCACTTTGTATAATTTGCCCACTAAAAAGCCCGATGTGATAAACTTTGCCTGTTGATTCAAATAGGTAGCCATCGGGTGATCCGAATTATTTAATAGGGTGCCATACACAAACAGGTAATGGCCATTATTGGGGCTCATTGCTCTTATTTTGATTCCCCGCCTGCTGGTATTTGGCCATACGGGCTTTCCAACGCTGACGCGCATATTCCTGCATATCTGTTACTGTGTCTTTTTCATCAACAATTTCAAGCCCCAGAAGCGTTTCAATAATGTCTTCCATAGTTACAATGCCATCCATACCACCGTATTCGTCCACCACCAACGCGATATGTTCTTTTTGCTTCATCAGCTTCTCCCATATTTCAAACAACACAGTTGAATAAGCCACCATAACAATATCACGCCTGATATCTTTAAGCTTTAAATCATGATGATCTTCAGCCAGATTTTCGAACACTTCCTGTCTGAAAACATAGCCAGTAATATTCTCATCATGTCCTGAATAAACGGGTATACGCGAAAAATTGAGGTATTCCTTGTTGTTAAGAAAATCCTGTAGTAGCATCTCCTCATTGGCAATAGCTACTACAATCCGTGGCGTCATGATTTCCTTCACCTTTATATTTCTCAGCTTAAGCAGGTTTTGGATTATCTTGTGCTCTTTGGCATTAAAAATACCTTCGTCGGCACCAATGGTAGCCAATGCTGCAATCTCTTCTCTACTGGTGGTTTTTTCATCCTTATTGCCAGATAGGGCGCGGGTTATTACTGCCGACATCACCACCAGAGGATAGGTCACAAACATCATGGCCTTAATGACAATTGCTGAGAACCTGGCCAGATTTCGCCAGTAATTGGCCCCGATAGTTTTTGGAATAATCTCAGTAATAACCAGAATAAGGATGGTTAATATAGCCGAAACAATGCCAAAAGAAGCTTCACCAAACACTTTAATGGCCTGAGCACCCACTCCGGCAGCCCCAACAGTATGTGCGACTGTATTAAGCGATAGTATAGCTGAGAGTGGCTTATCAATGTTACTCTTCAAACCGGCAAAATAAGCTGCCCAGGATTTACCCTCGCCACTTTTAACAAATAAAAAAGACTGGGGTGTTGATAACAGCACTGCTTCCATAATTGAACAGAGGAAGGAAATGAACAGTGCCAGAAATAGATAAACAAAAAGTAATAGCATGTTTTTTACATTATGAGCGGCCATTCACCTGGCTGCATTTGTCCAAATTTATTTTTAATTTTTACCATTTCCTACCTTTTTATGCGACTTAACAAATCTTAATTATCCGATTCTGAATACTTATTAGCAGGTAATGATGCATAAGCAATTTGGTGCGACTTTTCCATTTTAGAGCAATAAAGCTATTCAATATCAATCTTTATGACTAATTAACTATGCACTTGCAGGTTTAATGAGTTTTATTACTTTTATGCCCGTCTAAACCCAAAACACACAAATCTTCATTAATTGAAGGTTAGCATATTGCTATTCGAAATGAGTTCTACTACAAATGAGTTAATACAGGTAACTTGTGCTATTATTGTTGATAATGGCAGAATACTGGCTGCTTTACGCAGCAGGCAAATGAGTCAAAGCTGGAAATGGGAATTTCCTGGTGGCAAAATTGATAAAGGCGAAACTGCGGAAGAATGTGTCATCCGTGAAATTAAGGAAGAACTAAATATCCTTATCACAGTTAGTGAGTCACTTACTCCAACTATTCACTCCTACCCGGATAAAACAATTGAACTAATTCCGTTTATTTGTTCAATAAAAGAAGGCACCGTTACAGCGGTAGAACACGAAAAGGTTAGCTGGTTCTCACTTGAAGAACTTAAATCACTCAATTGGGCGGATGCTGACCTGCCTGTGATGGAAGAGTTTGTGAAACGCCAGGTAGTTAAAGTTTAACCTACTTATACTATCTTTTTTACCCTTCCAACCTGGCCATCTTCTAAGCGTACTTTTATACCATGCGGATGAAAGCTGCTCTTGGTCAATATATCCTTGACAACACCCTCGGTCAACTGACCTGTTCGCTGATGCTGTTTGAGGACAATACTTACATTGTCACCCGGCTTAATGTTAGTTCTATATCGGCCATCCATGAGCTACGCTATTATATGTTATCAACTGGTTTTGCCTTTTTGAGCAATCCTCCCAGAAGCGGATTATCATACATGATTTTTTGCCCTTTCTCAAAATCATAGAGGGTTAGTTCTCGTAAACGGTAATAGGCCACCCAATAGGTTTCCAACGAATTTATATAGTCACGCTTAGCCTTCTCCCGCTCCGACAGCGAAATATTCAGGTCTGCAATACTTATCTCACCATTCTGGAACTTCTTAAGCGCAATCATATAGCCATTATTAGCCACCAAATCAGCTTCTTCTGCAATTTCTAACTGTGCCTTCAACAGGCTAAATTGTTCGACCTGAACTACAACGGTTCGCTCAAAATTTTCTCTATCGCGCTCCACATCAAATACCACCAGGTCGCGTCTGCTTTCTGCCAATTTAACATTGGATGATGATTTGCCCCAATCAAGAATTGGAATGGAGAATGATAATCGCAAATACTTCTGGTTGGCCGGTTCATCATACACCCCGGGCCAGTCGTAGGCAATGTTTGATGTTCCGTAACTACCATGCAGGGTGGCAGATAAACCATTTCCCCGCTTAGCTTTGGTCAGTTCACGTTCAGCTTCCACCAGGCGTCGTTTATATTGGGTTGTTTCTTTGCGGTTTTCGAGTGCCTCACTTAAGGCCATCTCGGGATCGACCTGGAATAAAAACATATTGAGGGGCATAATCAGCTCAATTTGTGTATGTTGGTCAAGACCAATGTAGGACTTTAGTTCAAAGTCAGCATTTTTTAAATCCATACTGGCCTGTGTCAGTGACTTTTGTGCAGTTAGCACCGACAGCCGAATGCGGGAATAATCATTCTCAGAGATAGTTCCCAGTTTACGCTTTGTCTCTGCAATACGCAAGTTGTCCTTACTGTTCGCCAGGTTATTTTCGGCGAGCTTATAATTGGTCTGCACCCTTAAATACTTAAAGAATCGCCAGGTGGCATTGCGGGATATTTCTTCAATGGTTTCAACAAAATCTTTCTGAGCCTCATTGTACACCATTGGCTCTGTTTTTAGTGCCCACTTCATCCAGTTATAGGCAAAAACCGGTTGTGTAAATCCAATTTTATAAGGGTCTCCTGAGAAACTGACTTCATCTTTTAGTAAATCCTGATTTCGGATAACCGAACTACTGGCATATATTCTTGTGCCTGTTTGAGGAATTGATTGATTAACCGAAAGCGCGACGTTATTATTAAATCGGCCCACTTCTCTAAATTCAATACTACCATCCCCTTGTTTTACCGGCTCTGTGCCCTCATAATAGTTGGGCAAATTACCTTCTACCACCAACTGTGGCCTGAACTGTGCCTGAAAGTTCTTCCATCGCCAATAGTAATTTTCATAGCGGTTTTGAGCATATTTAACCGATGATGATTGATTGATGGCTAAATCAACCACATTTTGTAGTGTTAAGCTAAATGTATCCTTCTCATTTGACTGCGCCCTGCTGTTAGATACGATTAAGACAGCCAGTATTAATATTCCAACACGTCTCATCCTTCTATTTTTTTAATTTTTCTAAACTTACCGATGTCTCTTTTCCAATGGCCGATACAGTGGATATCACCACTTCATCACCCTCTTCCAGTCCTTCCTGCACTTCAATGTATTCATCGGTTGCCAGACCAAGTTTCAACTCTTTTTGATTGGCACTATCGCCATTAACAACATATACGTGTTGCACTTTTTTGTTGCTAATCATGGCTCCTTTCTTAATGCGAAGCACATCGTATCGGGCACGTTTTACTATTTGTATGTCTACTTTTTGATTAGGAATAAGCTTTGGATGCTGGCTATTGGTCAGATGCACCGAGAACTCTAAGTTACCGTCTTTCAGCTGAGGCATGATGGTGCCAATACGACCTTCAAGCCTGGTATTATCAACCACCACATATGCGCGCTTACCAGTTTTTACCATGTCGCGAAATTTACTATCTATCGTAGCCTGTATTTTAAAACAGGTTAAATCCGACAGGCTAACTAATAATTTATCACCCTGAATCTTCTCGCCTTTCTTTCCATGTATGGCCAAAATAATGCCATCGGAAGGAGCTTTTACCTGTAGGCTTTCTAAGAGTTCCTGTTGGTGTTTAATTTCCTTCTGTTTAATATCAATTTGCAGCAACAGCCCCTTTTCATCGGCCTCCAATTGCTGTAATTTAATCGCACTCTTCTGCTGAACCAGTTGCAATTCTTTCTCGGCTAAAACCAGTTGTTGCTTTGTTTCATCAAACTTGGCAGGCGAAATTCCCCCAACTTCAAGCAGCTGTTCCTGGTCGGCCAAGGTGGCTTTAATCGATGAGATTTTCAGTTTCTTGGTTTCGATGTTGTGTGATAGATCTGCTTTATTGCTGCGTGCTGCCAATCGGGTTTTTTCAAGGTTATTCTGCATAACAGCCAAATTATCATTGAGCTGTTCTATTTTATCTTCCACCTCTTTGGTGTTTAGCACCAATATTGTTTCACCCTCCTTCACTTCCTGGCCAGGTTCTTTAAGAATACTGGTAATGATACTGGCAGTAGGACTTAGCAGCAAAACTTCATTGGCAGGCTCAACAAAACCAGCTGTTGACTCCCATGTTTCAATATTGCCTTTATCAACCACGTAGGTTTCGTAGGTGCCAGTGCCGGATTTAGCCTGACAAGCAGTAAGACATATTATCAATGTAAAAAATGATGCAACTTTTAGGCTATGCAGAATAATCGATCGATTCATAAGATTCTAGTGTTGAAACCGGCCTCTAAGACCAAATACTTTCAGGTTGCCACAAAAATAACAGATGCTTTTTAATCCTAAGGGTATAATTGTGTTCAAATTACATTGTTAAATGACAAAACGAGTAATTTTTACCTTTTATAAATAAAAAAGCCCGAATAGAAGTTCTATCCGGGCAAAGCCAATTACAAATGACTTGTAAATATCATAGCATAATCACAGTATCAGAAAGATGTTGCTTTTGGATGGGGTCCATACTGATTATCTCCTACATTACCTTCTGTTACGGTTAGAATAAGGTACCATATACTGCCAATGAATGGCACCATCGGAATCAGAATCATTGCGTCACTTTTACCAATATCGTGCATGCGGCGCACACTAATTGCCAATGTTGGGATGATCATTCCCAATAAAAACAATGTAAGTATTGGAGTAAAATAAATACCAGCTGTGCTGATGATCATGACATCAAGAATTCCCGCAACCATTGCAAAAAGTGTATAAAATAAAACAAACATCCAATACTCTTTTCTTCTTGCCCTTCCTGAGAAATCAGCATACTTTTTTAATGCTGCAATAAAATAATTCATTTCTATTTGGTTTTAGAGTTTATAAAAAAAGCCCTTTCCATCTGGTCAAGGGCTATCAGTTCTTTAATTATCGTGGCATCGAAATCGTCCTGATATAGTTGGCAACTTGTTCCATTAGCCAGTTGGGGGTAGATGTAGCTCCACATACGCCAACAGAAGAAGTGTCTGGATTGAACCACTCTGTCCTCACGTCTTCAGCTGAGGATACGAAAAAACTATTGGGATTCACTTGTTTACAGGCATCAAACAATACCCGGGCGTTACTACTCTTCTTTCCACCAACAAAAACCACCGCTGAATAGGCCTTAGCAAACTCCTTTATCCGCGGAACACGTCCTGTTACCTGCTTACAAGTGGTATTGTGCCATTTTACATCATTGTGACATCTGGTTTGGATAAGCTTTACCAGCCTTGCCAGTTTATCGGGGTCCTTTGTGGTTTGTGCAAATATTTCAACGGGCCGTTCAGCATCAATGAGGTGAATATCCGTTTCGCTTTCAATAATTATCGCTTCATCTTCAGTTTGTCCCATTAAGCCTATCACTTCGGCATGACCTGGTTTACCAAAAATGACAATCTGGCCACCAGCTGTCTTTTGTTCCAGATAGGCTTGTCTGATTCGTTGTTGTAACTTAAGCACCACCGGACAGGTTGCATCCTGCAGCTTCAAGCCAGACGCTTTAATTTTATCGTAAGTGGCAGGTGGTTCGCCATGCGCCCTGAACAGCACAGTTCCATCTTGAAGTTGCTCTAAGTCATTATGCTCAATGATACGCATTCCCAGTTGATTTAACCTGGTCGATTCAGCCTCGTTATGCACAATATCGCCAACACAGTATACTCTTTCACCATCACTGAGTAGTTGACTTGCCGCTTCAATGGCTTTTTTTACACCAAAGCAGAAACCGGAAGACTTATCAATATCAACGGTTATCATCAGCTAAAGCAGATTGCGGTCTTTAAGCACCTTAATGATCCATTCAAGCTGTTCTTCTTTATTCAGTTGACTATTATCCAGTACAACAGCATCCTCAGCCTGAATTAACGGACTTTCTTCGCGTGTACTATCGAGGTAATCACGCTGCTTCACATTCTCAAGGATAGCATCAAATTCTACCATATCCCCTTTTGCTGTTAATTCATCGTAGCGTCGCTGAGCTCTGATTTCAGGAGAAGCTGTCATAAACAATTTCAGGTCGGCATTTGGGAAAACAACCGTTCCGATATCCCGGCCATCCATAACGATGCCACCTTCCTTACCCATTTCCTGCTGCAACTCCACCAGCTTTTTCCTGACAAAACCAATTGCACTGATAGCACTCACGTTGTTGCTTACTTCCAGACTACGAATTTCATCTTCCACACTAACGCCATTTAAAAAAGCTTCATTCTTCTTTTCTTCCGGTTGATATTTAAAAGAAATGTTGATTTCGCCAAGACGTTCTTTTAATGTGGCTTCATCGGTATTACCATTCTGAATTAAGCCATTTTGCATGGCAAAAAGTGTTACAGAACGATACATGGCACCTGTATCAATATATACGTACCCAAGTTCTTTGGCTAAATCTTTCGCTACTGTACTTTTCCCGCACGACGAATGACCATCGATTGCAATTATTGATTGTTTATTGTGCATCATTTTATTTTAGTTGGATGCAAATTTAGAAAATATGTAACAACCACCATTTTTTTAATTTTATAAACTTACCAATCCACCAGGATGTACATCCGGAACATCCATTTGAAAGCCATTAAGCCTGCTTAACGGTTGATTAAACTTCTTTTCATCAACAGCCTTATTGTACTTCAATATCTCTCTCGCTTCTGTCACATATTCATTCATACGTTTTCGTGCTGTTTCCTGCATCCATTTAGCATTCTTGTACCGAACTGCCGGCATTACATAGAAATGCTTCTTATCGCCAATTATTGGTGTATAAACCCACGTTAACTGATACTCGGCATTAATAACTTTTGTAATACCATCCTTCTTTTCTAATTCAACAAACAATAAAGCCGATCCATCGCGAGGAGCCGGCCGTTGATTAGAAATAAAATTACCCATACTATAGGCCACAAGACTCTGTCTTTCATTGTGCACTGTTAACTCCATGGGTTGCAGCACGTGTGGGTGCGACCCAATAATGATATTTATGCCTTTCGATTTGAGCCAATTTGCCAAACGCTTTTGTTCAGGATTTGGTTTCGTCTGGTATTCCCAGCCCCAGTGCATACATACAATCGTTTCATCTACATGCATGGCCATGGCTACCTGAATATCTTTTGCAATTATGGCTGTGTCGATATGATTGACGATATTTGGAGGTTGAACATGAATGCCGTTTGTACCATATGTATAATTCAAAAATGCAATTCGAAATCCATTCTTTTCAATGATCATTGGAGTGTGTTTTACCCTGTCAAGCGAGTCCTTAAATACACCTGTGCGCGGCATACCCTTTTGATCCAAAATATCACACGTGCGATTTAAGCCCTTCTTTCGCCGATCCACGCAATGATTATTGGCCATCACCAATGCATCAATGCCGGCTTCCTGTAAGGCATCTACTAAGGTATCTGGCGATGAAAAAGCCGGGTAACCTTTATGCGGAGGACCAGCAAGTGTAACTTCTAGATTAGCAATAGCGATGTCGGCAATCTTAATATCATCTTTTATATACCTGAAACAACTGTTATAGTCAAACTGATCGCCGTTTCCAATGCGTGCGCTTTTTATTTGTGAATCGTGCCCCATTACATCTCCCATAAACACAAGTGATAGAGTAGAGCGCTCCTGAGCTGAGGATAATTGAGGGAGCAGTAGTAAAATGAATAGATACAAGCGCATAATCAGTTTTTTCGATAAAAATAAGTATTAAACGCAAAAAACCCCTTATTCATTCGAATAAGAGGTTTCTCTAAAAAAAGGCGGCGACCTACTCTCCCACTTCTACGCAGTACCATCGGCGCTATCGGGCTTAACTTCTCTGTTCGGAATGGGAAGAGGTGGAACCC
>NZ_JAGTAR010000026.1 GCF_018156225.1 Carboxylicivirga sediminis | reverse complement strand
AAGATTACATATGTATTGACCCGAGAACGAAAAATATTAATAGCTCCGCTGAAAAAGTGGCTTGAAAACTTGTATTTAATTAGAGTATATGAAAACTCACCACCTAAAAAATATAATCCTCCATACGATTTACTTTCCTTATAGGACGATTCGATATGAATCACTTCCTTGATTTCACTTTTTAGGATAATCGTTGTTTGTCCATTCTTCTTTTGCTCAATCCTACTTTTGTCAATATAAACAATTTTATTCCAATCATTACATAAGTAATTAATGAACAAATAGAGAGATGGAAACATTACAACTATAGCACCCCCTAAAAGTGGATATTTGATATCACTTTCTCTTAGGTCTGAAAAAAAAACAAACAAACATACCGTCATTATTAAAGGGATGCCCCAACCTTGAGAATATTCAAAAACATACTTAGTGTTTAGTTTAAATAAACCTCTCATACTATTCTTTTTAATTGTCAATTGTCTTTTCAACTATTTTTTGCACAACAAAATTCCCCTGCTAAGCGAAGTTTGCAACTTCGCTTTAACTAATATGTAGTCTATGACTACTTAACGAAGATTACTTGTTGAATTAAACACTCAATTTAAAACACTGCTGATAACAATGCACAATTCGTTGCACTTGAAAAATGTAGTTGCAAACTACTGTTTAATTTCGACGAAGTTACAAACTTCGCCGAGCACGCATATTCAGTTGAGCGAGAGACTAACCTTTTAATACAATCCAAATGGGCGCATTGGTGTAAAAATGAAATACTTTGCTTTCCGTCATGCGGCCCGCAATAACCTGAGTAGCCGATTCATCGTATTCGAAACTCTGTACTTTCCAGTAGTACTTCTGCCCTTCCCTAAATTCCAATTCGCAATCAAATACTTTGGCATGATTTTTAATCTCGTACCAAGCCATTGAATCTTCACTAACCATTAAATTATTAGCAACGTAAGCGCCTTCTGGATCGATTCCTCCGGAAAAATCAAATTCCAGCTTTGATAGATCGACCACACTGCCATTGGCAGGTGAAAGCAGAACCGGCTCGGTAGGTAATTTATTTTCATCTTTTTCACATGCCCAAAGGGTTACTAATAATAGTGCAATTAAAAATACGTGTTGTTTCATAAATCTTTATCTTATCAGCTTTTTTTTAATTATCTCTAATTTTAAAACATCAGTTAACAACCTCGTAAGCTACTAAACCACACTTGCTGCGTGTTATGCTCACAGGCGTTATTTCATTTTTAAGTAAACAATCCCACCTATTAATTGCAGAAATTCTATTTCGTAACACATATTTTCAATATCTTTTTTGTTTTTACACATATATCACTCACTACATGACACTTAAAGAAATGCAATGTGTTATTCTTATTATATATTTTGTTTATTTTATTAAAATAAAAAGGGTGGTGGTGAGTAACCACATATCAAATAATCCTCTTAATTTCCTGCGAACATTCCGTTTATTTAGCGGGCGAGTTATCGCAATAAACCAATACTACAAGAAAATGTGCCTAACAAAAAAAAACCACTTACAACAATGTAAGTGGCTAATTATCAATGTGGGCCCACCTGGGCTTGAACCAGGGACCCCCTGATTATGAGTCAGGTGCTCTAACCAACTGAGCTATAGGCCCGGCTTATAAAGGTTATTACCTTTTCAGCGGATGCAAAAATAGCTAACAATTTTATATTATCAAATAGATATTTTAATATTTTCCCCATTTTTAAAGGCATTGTGCCAAAGTCAGTCATTGAAATATTAATTACTCTTCTGTAATTTAGTGGAATACATTATTAACCTTAGTTATGAAGCAAAAAAACATTTTTACGGTACTTGCCATTATTACTCTCCTATTACTAAATTCATGTTTACCTGGTGGAGGCAATTATGCTCCTGATTCTCCGGCAGGATTTTTCACTGGCATCTGGCATGGCTGGATTGCACCAATCTCATTAATTCTTGGATTATTCAATAAAGATATCACCATCTACGAGTCATTTAATACGGGCTGGTGGTACGATTTTGGCTTTTACATTTCCATTATTGCTGGTTTTGGCAGTATCCGATTACTACGTAAAAAGGAGGGTTAGAAAGCAATTTACAAAACACAACAAATATCATATATTGACAACATTATTGGTTGAAATGCGTATCTTAAAACAGCCCTTAATGTGTCCAATATGCGATTCGTATTCACCATATTAGTGTTATGTGGATGGAGCATACCATTGCTTCATGCGCAATACTTTGGGCAAAATAAACCTTCCTACGAGAAGTTTAACTTTCAGTTGTACAAAACACCCAACTTTGAACTCTATCACTATTTTAAAGATGAAAAATTAGCCGAGCAGTTAGGCAAGCAAGCCGAAAAATGGTACTTCTACCACCAGCAGGTGCTATTAGATACGTTTCAAACCCGAAATCCAATCATTTTTTATTCTAACCACGCCGATTTCCAGCAAACAACCGCCGTAAGCAGTCGCATTGATGTTGGCACAGGTGGTGTTACCGAAGGCATGAAGCGGAGGGTGGTAATGCCTGTTTCATTCACCGGCGGACAAACAGACCATGTGCTTGGTCATGAATTGGTACATGCATTTCAGTACCACATGCTGTCAACCGATGAAGAGGTTAGTCTGATGGCCATTAATAATATCCCACTCTGGATGATTGAAGGTATGGCAGAATACTTGTCATTGGGCAGTGTTAACAGCCATACAGCACTGTGGATGCGCGATGCACTAATAAACAACACGTTTCCTTCACTGAGGGAAATGACATTTAGCTATCGGTATTCTCCTTATCGCTACGGTCATGCCTTTTGGGCCTATATTGCCTATCAGTATGGTGAGCAATACATACCACGCTTGTTTAAGGCTACTGCAAGGGTTGGATATGAGCAGGCTATAGGCGATGTATTAATGTTATCTGACGATTCCCTTTCGGTGATGTGGCAACAAACATTAAAAGAACATCTGCTGAAAGAAAGCATAGACTCTACATTTACAATTGTTGGCGAAAGAATTATATCTAAAAAAAACAGCGGACGCTACAACCTTAATCCGTCCATCAGCCCCAATGGCCGGTATGTTGTCTTCCTTTCTGAAAGGGATATGTATGATATTGACCTGTTTATGGCCGACGGCAAAACAGGTGAGGTAGTTTCCAGGCTTTACACCGCAACCAGCCACGATGAAATTGATGCTCTGAATTACCTCGAAACATCGGGTACATGGTCGCCAGACAGCCGCTACTTTGCTTTTATAGCCTTCAAACAAGGACAATCAACCTGCCAGATTTATGATGTACAAAGAAAGCATCTTATCAGAGAGATTCAAATTAATGAGGTGGATGAAATCTCATGGCCGGCCTGGTCAACCAACAGCAATACGATAGCTTTCTCAGCTCTTAAAGAGGGTGTTTCAGACATAATTCTGTATAACCTGGATGACAATATTATTGAAAACATCACGCAAAATGAGTTTGCATGTATTCAGCCAGCCTGGTCGCCAGACGGTCAATACATTTATTACGTCACTGACAAAGCCATGTCAACTAAACTTAGCAGTCAAGGCAGTCTGCATATAGCTCGGGTATCAGTTGATAACAGACAAACAGACTATTTCAGAACGTTTGATGGCGCAAAGAACCTCAATCCAATTGCCACCATCAACAAGCATGAAGTATTGTTTTTATCCAACCGCGACGGACGGCGTAACCTGTATCTGCTTAACACAAACGACTCTCAGGTTCATCAAATTACCAATTACCCAACAGGCATAATAGGCATGACCGATTATTCCCCTGCACTAACTCTTACAGGCGACACCCTATTGTACACGATGCTCTGGAATGGCGAATACAGCATCTTTAAAACATCATTACAAAACATTCGAAAAAACAAGCAGTTGGTAATTGAGCGCGAGACCAATCTCAGTGCCTCCCGTTTATTACCGCACTCAACCATCCCTTCGCAGATAGAAACCAACCTCTATTTTAACCGACAACCGCATGCCTTACAAACAGATAGTTTCTTTAGCGATAAGATTAGAAACAAATTTAAGCTCGACTATATTGGTAACGCGTCGGCAGGCGTGATGACCGGACGCTTCGGCACAGGTATGGCAGGTAGCATTGAGGCAATGTTTAGCGATATCCTGAGCAAAAATATGTTATATACGTCCGTGAGCATTAATGGCGAGATTTATGACTTTGGCGGGCAAATCGCTTACATTACGCAGCGAAAAAGGATGAAATTCGGAGTAGCTTTATCCCATATTCCCTATCGAACTGGCTCCTATCAATATCAAACCGATTCATTGGCTGACGGCACAACAGCACGTTCGCTTCATTACCTTTTCCGAAGAACCTTTGAAGATAAGCTATCAGTCTTCACATTTATCCCGATAAACAAAACCAGGCGATTTGAGGTGGGAGCATCCTATGCCTTCTACAACTATCGAATTGAACGGATCAAAAACATTAACTCCTATTCACAAATCTATTCGGCAGAAAAAGAGAAACTTCCTGCACCTGATGGTTTCGGTACCGGCATTCTGGATGCTGCATACGTTATTGATAATGCCAAAATGGGGCTTGCATCACCCGTTGAAGGTAAACGCTTGCGGATACAGGTGGAGCATTATCTGCACAAACTCCAAATGCAGACGCTGCTAATTGATTTCAGGCGCTATGTCTTTATCAAACCCTATAGTCTGGCATTTCGGCTATACCACTATGGCCGTTACGGCAAAGATTCAGACAGCGATCGCATGAGTGAGTTATTTCTAGGTTCTCCCTGGTTTGTAAGGGGATACGACATGGGCAACTTCTATGGCGATGAAACAACGGATGCCAATACCATCAGCATGAATCAACTGATAGGCACACGACTACTTGTTACCAACCTTGAATGGCGCATCCCGTTTACTGGTCCGAAAGAAATAGGCTGGTTCCGCTCCAATTTCTTATTTAGCGAACTCGCTCTGTTTGTCGATGGTGGCGTCAGCTGGAATAAGCACTCATACCCGGTGGCTAAGTTAACTACTAACAGCAATGCTCAACGCATACCTGTTTTTAGTGGTGGTGTAGCCTACCGCATCAACCTGTTTGGTGCTATGATTCTGGAACCATATTATGGCTTTCCCTTCCATCAGAATCAGCTTAAAGGAGGTGAATTTGGCATAAACATCTTTGCCGGATGGTGATGTAAATCACTAATATTTTTCTGATTATTATTCATCAGGCATCTTAAAATCATTATCTTGTGATTGCGGGGACAGATAATTATGTGAGAAAAGTTAATTGGAGAGAATCCTGAAAAACGAAGCCACATGGGATATCTAAGCCGGATCAAACCGACTTATTCTACACTTCTGGTTAGTCGAAAGTACACTTGTTTTCGACAGGTTTATCATGTGTGCCCTTCAAATACTTCACATACCCTTACTCATTTACTAACTAAAACAACATTTCTATGGATTCAATTTTTTGGTTTATACCAATTGCTTCCTTATTAGCATTGGTTTTTGCATGGATATTCTTCAAATCCATGATGAAAGAATCGGAAGGTACTGACAAAATGAAAGAAATTGCCCAGCACGTAAGAGAAGGAGCAATGGCATACCTGTCGAGACAATACAGAGTGGTAGGCATTGTCTTTTTGGTGCTGCTGGTGATATTAACAATACTGGCGTTTCTGGGTGTCCAGAATCCGTTTGTACCAATCGCTTTTTTAACAGGCGGATTCTTCTCAGGCCTTTGCGGTTTCCTGGGTATGAAAACAGCCACTTTTGCTTCGGCACGTACAGCTCACGGGGCGTCACAATCACTTAACAGAGGTTTAAAAGTGGCATTCCGAAGCGGGGCCGTTATGGGGCTGGTTGTAGTTGGTTTTGGTTTAATTGATATTGCACTTTGGTATCTGATATTAAACAACATTTACGATCATAATATCTTTGGCCTGGGCTTGAAAGTAGCTGAGGAGGTAGGTCTTACAGGTGTCTGGTCGGCTGATTTTGTAGCCAATGGAGAGTGGACTCATGCTAAAATGGTGCATATCACAACCACCATGTTAACCTTTGGCATGGGTGCATCAACACAAGCTTTATTCGCCCGCGTTGGCGGTGGTATTTACACCAAGGCAGCCGATGTTGGCGCCGACCTGGTTGGTAAAGTTGAAGCAGGCATCCCAGAGGATGATCCGCGTAACCCAGCCACTATAGCAGATAACGTTGGTGATAACGTTGGTGACGTAGCAGGTATGGGCGCCGACCTTTACGAATCGTACTGTGGTTCAATCCTGGCAACGGCAGCATTAGGAGCTGCCATCTCTATGAATTCAGGTGCATTTAATGAGAAAGCCATTATTGCGCCAATGATTGTGGCAGCAATCGGTATTATCTTCTCAATATTAGGCATATTTATGGTGCGAACCAAAGAGGATGCCAGCGCCAAAAACCTATTAAATTCACTGCTTGTTGGTACAGCTGGTTCATCTGTACTCATACTGATTGCAATAGCAGTCATGGCCTATTTAGGTTGGTTTGGTTGGGGCATCTTCGGCTCTGTAGTAGCCGGGTTGATTGCTGGTATTATTATCGGGCAAGGCACCGAGTATTATACCTCTGATGGTTATAAGCCAACGCAGGGTATTGCCAAACAAGCACAACAAGGCCCGGCAACAACTATTATTGATGGTATTGCCGTTGGTATGTATTCAACCTGGATCCCAGTGCTCACAATTGTTGCCGGTATTATTGCCGCATTTGGCTTTGCTGGTGGTTTTACTGACTTTAGCGAAGGTGTGTATGGAATTGGATTTGCAGCTGTTGGTATGCTTTCAACCCTTGGCATAACACTAGCGACTGATGCGTTTGGGCCTATTGCCGACAATGCAGGAGGTAACGCAGAGATGGCAGAACTACCAAAAGAAGTACGTGAACGGACTGATGCCCTGGATATGCTAGGAAATACCACAGCGGCTACCGGTAAAGGCTTTGCAATTGGTTCGGCTGCACTTACAGCTATGGCATTGCTGGTTGCATACATGGAAGAAGTGCGTATATGGCTGAAAAAAGTTCCAGAACTGGGTAATAAGTTTCTGGAGGTAACAGGTGCCGAAAGTCTTACTAAAGCAACCATCCAGAATTTTGTGGACTATTATGAGCTTAACATGTTTAATCCTCTGCTTTTGGCCGGACTATTTATTGGAGCCATGATGGCCTTTGTATTCTGTGCCATGACCATGAAAGCAGTAGGACGTGCGGCTGGTGCCATGGTAGAGGAAGTACGTCGCCAGTTCAGAGAGATACCGGGTATTTTAGAAGGAACCGGCACACCTGAGTATGCCAAATGTGTAGCTATCTCAACAAAAGGTGCTCAACGTGAAATGATGGTACCGTCCATCCTTGCTATTGCAGTCCCAATCATTGTTGGTTTGGTATTTGGTGTTGCAGGCGTAATTGGCTTGCTGATGGGAGGTCTTGTAACCGGCTTTACGCTGGCTGTAATGTTAAATAATTCGGGTGGAGCCTGGGATAATGCGAAGAAATACATTGAGAAAGGCAATTATGGTGGCAAAGGTAGCGAGGCACATAAAGCTGGTGTCGTCGGTGATACTGTTGGTGATCCATTTAAAGACACTTCAGGTCCGTCATTAAACATCCTGATTAAGCTAATGACCATGGTATCAGTGGTTATGTCTGGATTAACCGTTATTTATTCATTGTTTTAGAACCACTTCTACATCGAAAACAGATGTGCATATCATCTGTATACCATTGATTAGATTTATCCGCCCCAGGAAATTGGGGCGGTTTTTTTGCACCTAATCACACCATAAGTTTTATGGCATCAGTCATTTCATAATGCGATTATATACAATCTGCTTTCCGTAATAACAAAAACTATAGCGATAGAGTTAATTCACCAACAGTTATAAAAGAAAACTTGTTAGCATCTTAAAGAGGTATAGCAAGCAATACAAATAAAAAAGGGTTACTCAATATTGAGTAACCCTTTTTATATAAAATGATTATATGCTCTTATAATTGCTTAACAAGCGATAAAACGGCTTTTGCACAACCTTCTTGTCCGCCTTTAAAGGAGAAATAAAGGTGATAAACGCCTGTTTTTCGACAAATGAATTGAAATTCATCATACATTTTGCCATTGTGAAAGTTGCTACTAATCAACTTCTCGTTTTGCTTTAGTTGCATTATCATCTGCTCAGCATTAGATGCACCATTCACAATATTAAACTTGTATTGCGTATTACTATTTAAAACAACAGAAAACTTTACGTAGCCTGTTTTAACATCTTTACGTTCCTTCACCATTTCTACGGTGAAATCTTTGATGTACTGTGTGGCTCCCATCTCTTTTAATGCTGTCTTAAGCAGATCATCGCCACATTGCGCTGACGCACTTAGACCACTCATTATAAAAAGGATAAAGAAGCTATAAAATATTTTTTTCATGGTATCAATTTTAATTGGTCCGGGTAAGAATAATTACAAAAATAACTTTTTTTCAAACACACAGACTACGACACAATGAATTCTCTCAATGCCTTGATCTCTTCGATGATAGCTGTCACCTGCTCAGGCGTAATTTCAACATGACTAATCTCGTCCTGAACAATGATAAGCATACCATCCTGCTCAATGGTTTTTGGTTCTGCAAACTCGGTGGTTATCTTAACCGGATCGTATGCCGCTTTTAGCTTACCAATTCGCTGCGCCAACTCCGCAAAATCAGGATCCTGACTGTAATTTTTCAAAATAATCTCAATAATATTGATGATATCTTTTTGCTCAGCTACACGGTTGATTAATCCCTCATCATTGGTCTGCTCAATCACATTTCCAGTAATATACAAACCTTCAATCCAAGCCCCGGTTACAATTAATGAAGATACATTACTACGCTTTTGGCTGCGCAGGTATGAATCCATCTGGTTAAAGCTAGAAATAGAAATCTGCATCAACGAATCCAGATTATTGCTATTTGTAGCCATGCGCTTTAGAGCATTAAAATCAAAAAACTGACCAACTTTAATTCCTTCAGACAAGCTTTTAATAGCTACTAAGTATGATACAACAATGTTATTCTTATCAAAGGTGTTGATATAACCTAAATCAGCACTGTAAACACCCAGGTTCAACGCACGCTTGTAACTTGTATTGTAAGCATCAACTTTATCGGTACTGTTAAGGATCTTTTGTGAGAAATCAACGCCTGTTGCTTTGATTATTGAAGCCATTTCAACTGGTGATGAAATATTTTGAATAACATCACTCATCACTTCCTCTGACAGCTCAAGTGCTGCACTTTCAGTAGCTGGCGCAAGTGTCAATTCATCCGACTCGCTACTTTTTTTCGATGATCCTGAACATGCTGACATGATACATACTCCGGCAACCATCAAGGCTAGGTAACTAAATTTTCTCAACATTTTAGTACGTTTTTAATTTCGATTGAAGCAATTATACTCAATTATTTAGTAAAAGGTTACTTTTTAAACAGTTTTAATTCACCAAAGAAGTCCAGGCTCCGCTTCAGGAGATCAAAGTACAGAGCTATATACATCAAAATAGTGAGCAACCAAACCACCATTATATTGAACCACAAAGTATCAAAAAAGTGCCCTGCAAAATGCTTCTGTGGTGCAAAGAAATGCGTTCTGAACGAAATGGCTGTCTCTGGCTCAGGTATTTGATAAATCGGATCAACCACCTGAATCAGCTTATCACCATCGCGCAGCATCTTATTTTTATCAAATGTTTTACGAACAATATCAGAGATGCTTTCATTAAAATAGGCATCTCGTATGGCATTAAAACGGTCTTTATTGTTTCTGATATTATCTGACATAAAACGGTTAATGGTATTATCAGCTGTATTAAACAGGTCGCGATAATGATTCTTCAATTGCTCAATGTAAACTTTGACATCACTGGCAACCTGCTCATTAAATTCGTTCACTGTTAATTTATCCATCCCGATGAATTCGATAGATGGAACCCGTTTCTGTTCCTTACTCAATTCATTGCGCAATAAAGCAATATCATCAGAAAAGCCCTTACTTGATTTATCTGCTATGCGGCAATTGTCAATAATTTCTTCCAATTCAGGCAGATAGTATACATTCTTAAAGTCAGCACTACTTTGCTGCAGCTCTACTTTAAAAATATTTTTCTTAAAATTATTGTGCTTGTATTGGTGTACAATTAATCCTTCGTAAATATAGCGCGAAGGCATCACCTCCGCTACTAACGGCACTTTATCAACACTTGTAAAGTCTTTATTCAGTTTATCAAATGTAAACATCGCTCCGCCCAATACCATTTGTGGGATCATTACCAATGGAATCAAAATATAGATGGTTACAATGGAATTGAATGATGCTGAAAGTATCAGGCCAAGGATATTGGCAAAAGCAGATACTGAAAAGAGTGCCAGCCAGAATTCAAAATTCATCCCTTTAATGCCTAAGATGCTATTGGCAACAACTACGAATAGGGTCATCTGAATAGCCGACATCACAAACAATATCAGAATTTTAGAAGCCAGGTAACTGGAGCGACTCAGGTTCAGGAACTTCTCCCGCTTTAATATTTTTGCATCTTTGAATATCTCCTCCGCACTGATTATCAGACCAAAAAACAAAGCAACAATAATACCCATGAAGATGTATGGCGCTATGTTCTCATTCTCACGGAAAACGTAGATATCCGATTCAGGATCGACAATGTAACGAATGAGGTAGGCCAGAATAAACCCTAGAAAGGGGGCTTCCAGCAAATTGAGCAGAATATACTGGGTGTTACTGATTTTCGATTTAAAATCGCGAAGCGTATAAATAAAGAATTGCTTAAACCACGAAGGTATATTCAATGATTTTGGCGGTGTAGAATTAACCTGTTCCACCTGTGGCAATTCAATGTTTTCTTTGTAATGTTCATGCCATTCCTCAGGCGAGGTTTTTCTTTTATTCGTGTAATTTCCATATTCATCGATCACATTGGCATCAATGATATTGAAAATTAACTCCGGATTGAGGTTACCACATGTACCACATTCACCCTGATCACTGTTGATTTGCGCATCCAGACGCTTGAAATATATCAATGATTCGCTGGGATTACCATAATAGACCGGATAACCGCCCGTATCAAGGATATACATCTTATCAAACATCTTATAGATATCTGATGATGGCTGGTGAATAACAACAAAAATAAGCTTGCCCTTTAATGCCAGTTCACGCAGGAGGTTCATAACATTCTCCGAATCGCGTGATGACAATCCAGATGTTGGCTCATCAACAAACAAAATACCTGGCTCTCGAATTAACTCAAGGGCAATATTCAGTCGTTTGCGTTGACCGCCACTAATCATTTTATTAAGTGGAGAACCCACCTTCAGGTTACGACGCTCATACAAGCCAAGGCTAGTAAGCGTATTGTTCACCATCTCCTCTATTTCTGCTTCACCTTTATCTTTAAAACAGAGCTTAGCATTATAATAGAGGTTTTCGTATACGGTTAATTCTTCAATCAGCAGGTCGTCTTGAGGTATGTAACCAATCACACCCTCCACCTTATCGCGCTCGCGATGAAGACTATAACTATTAATCAACACCTCCCCGGCAGTAGGTGTTTCATTCCCACAAAGAACGTTTAAAAGCGTCGTTTTACCGGCTCCACTGGCACCCATAATACCAATGAGCTTACCCTGTTCTTCTGAGATGTTAACATTGCGCAGACCGATACCACCAGTCTTGAACTGAAAACCAACATCTTTAACCTCGTAGGAGATTTTAGATACTGATGAATCGGACATAAACCGTGAGACCACATCTGTATAGTAAACTGGCTGACCTTTGGGTAGTTTAATGAAGCTTCCCTTGGGAAACAGATAGATACGGCGATTATTAATTAACAAGCCATTCAGGAACAGATCCTGATTACCTGTATACCTGACGAAATATAGCCCAGCGCTGTTTACTCGCAAGATAAGTACATCTCCATCAAGTTCGCCTGATTGAATGTGTTTTGCTTTTGTAAACTCATCGGTATGGTGGTTAACAATGAGTACATCCTCCAAATCAAGCTCTTGAACTGCATTGTTGACTGTATAGGTCTCAATAGCTTCAATTTCTTCCTTTGGCAATTTAAATACATCGGCCACCGTATTGATGATGGCCATGCGTTGTTCGGTAAACTTACGATCGGCATTAACCAGCTCATACAAACGCAGCAGCACCACCACTTTCTGCTCCTTATTCAGCTGCTTATTGATTTTTTTACAGATTCCGAGGATTTTCACGGAATCTTTCATCGACGTTAGCTTTACCTTACCTTCCGGCTCTCCCTTGCCAAGTTTCGAATCTTTTGAGAATTTCAGAAAGAGCGAATAATATTCTTCCACAGCCTCGGCATTTAACTGCTGCTCAAGAAAAGTTCTTACATACTCTGTCTCATTCGCTTCAACACCACCATCCTGCTTGGCAATTAAACCAAACAGTTGCATCAGTGCCTTCAGAATTTCTTCACTCATATTTTAGCTTTCTGGGAGGTCAGTTTTAAATTAGTCGGTATATGAAATGTAATCAAAAGGTATCTCTACTATATCGGCGTATTCTTCGCCTGCTTCAAGCATATCTTCTTCTTCTTCGTGATAGTGCCATTTGATGACAACATCATGATCATTTTCAACAATTTCTTCGAACTTAAGCAGTATATCAAGAATCACTTTTGATGAAGCAGTGTTAAAATACTCCAGCTTAAAGTTGAATTCTGTTTTCTCAGCTGGCGCTTCGGCATAGGCATCAATCCAGTTAAGAATTGGCTCATAGAACATATTCACATCTTCAGGTAACGAACGCCCCGAAATTTCAAATTTACCGTTGTCTTTATCCAGTATTACATTAGGTGTATCGTCAGTACCTACAATATTAATTACTTCCATTTTATAGTCTGATTAGTTTCGTTGTACAGTTGATGTTAAGATAAAAAAGCTAACGTCTTCATTTAATTTCTTAAACTCATAGCTAAGTTTACTGCCGGTTTTCTTAGCGATATCGATAAACCCAAGTCCGGCTCCACCCTTATCAGAAATCCTGCCTTCTTTCATCTGCTTTTTGTATAGCTCCGACAGTCCTTTTTTATCCAGGCTGTTAACCAGCTCCAGGTTGGCTTTCAACTCAGGCACCTTTTCATTTTTAATAACATTACCGGTAATAATGTTATAGCTTCTTTCACCATGACTCACCATAACAATTCCCCTGCGCTCATCCTCATCATCATCCAATGAATCGGCATGCTTACTAATATTCTGAAGGCACTCCACCATTACATTAAACACCTTACGCTGAACAGTATTTGACTCCTGACTCTTTTCGAGGCTCCGCTCTGTCAATGAAGTAAATGTTTTAGTAATTTCCTGGGTTACCTCCCCTTCATACACCAAATTAATTTCATTGGTTTTCATGGTCTTGTACATCTGATAGGCAAAGTCCAGAAACCCATGGTTTTCTTTATTCTTATCCATATTTTGAAGTGTGTTAGACTTACGACTTCTTATCTTACTGCAATATAGCAAGAAATACAAAAGTAGAAAGAACAATACAATATCATCACCTTTCCATTAATGAATTTCTTAAAACTACACATTCAACTATCGAGCAGCATGTGCAAGATAGAACAATAAAATAACTAATTACTTCTCACGTCAGTGGTAGTACGGAGAAACGGCAGAATTGTTTTGAAAAATTACGCTAAATAACGGATATAACCCTTAAACGATTCAAATATCTTGATTAACAAGAGGCTGATTGCTATTTAGCCCAACCAAGCCACTAATTCAAATTGAGAAGAAAACCAGACTGAAGATGATTCATCTCTTTTAATTCATTATCAGTACTGACACCATTATTTTGTGAATTAATGGTAAAGCCTTGCGACAGATAATTGGAGATGGCAGACATTTTCTCAAATTCGCTGGCATGGCAAAATATGCGCGTAGGCTCAAACTGAAAACAATAATCAACCACTTTTGACAGAAACAATGCCCTAAGCTCAAAATCCAGGCTATCACTGGCAATTCCCAAATCACGTATTTCCACCTGACGGTCGGGTAGCACAATTAAATCGAATGAGCCGATAACTTCACCATTATGTAATGCTATAAAAAAATGCACTTCAGGGTGTGCTAATATACTCTTCAGAATATCGCCGATAACTGCCAGATTTTCCCACCAGCCCTTTTTCATTGGCACATTCGGAAGTGTGAAACTGAACTCATTATTTTTCCGAATCTTAACAAGTTCAATCTTTTCATTATATCCTTTTGCAGGAACAAACTGACTGCGGCTTGTTAATTCAAGCACATTATAGTTAGTACGTTTTTTCATAACACCCTTATTTCATCCAGACGGTGTTACGCATTATTCATGCCAAAGTTCTTTAAAAAACCTTAAAAAACGACTTACACAACTGACTCCCAGGAGCTAGTTTCTGAAGATCTAATTACCGCATCCAGCACTTTTTGGTTCAGTATGGCATCATCTTCACTAACCGACACTTGCTGCTTTCCTTCTACCATTTCAGCAAAATCAGCTATCATCAATCCATAATGATCAGCTGGTTCTATTAATAATTTGCGAGTGCCAATGGCTGATTCAACAGTTACTTTAGCTGGCACATCATTATAGGTATTAAATGGTAAATGAATGGTTATACGCCCTGCTGAAGCAACAATATCAACTTTTTGAAAGGCACTGGCGCACGTTGACACATTAAAAGTAGCACGAGCCGTTCCAAAGTCAAGGATAGCAGAAGTAAGCATATCTGTTCCAAATTCAGGATGAAAACTCAGCAAACTAACTACCCTCTGAGGCTCTTTGCCAAACAAAAAACGCGGAACAGAAATAGCATAACAACCTATATCACGCAATCCGCCGCCACCATATTCTTTTACATTTCTAATGTTAGATGCTGAAGGATTATTGTATGAGAAAGAGGTGTTGATATACTGGATTTTACCAATATTATTGGTTCTGATAATATCACGCACCTTCAGCCATTGCGGATGATGCTTATACATAAATGCTTCCATGAGAATGACGCCTCGCTTTTGGCAATACTCCACCACTTCCATGGCTTCTTCGGCATTCATACTCATTGGTTTCTCGCAAAGAATATGCTTGCCAGCATTGGCTGCCTTTTTAATCCATTCGGCATGCATATGATTCGGCAGCGGAATATACACAGCCTGCACCTCTTTATTGGCAAGCAAGTGGTCGTAACTACCATAGTAGTGCTCAATATTAAATTGCTGAGCTGCTTCAGCTGCTTTATTCAAAGAGCGTGAAGCGATGGCATACATCTCCACATTACTCAATTCCTGCATAGGTAGAACCACTCGTTTAATAAAGTGATTTGACACGCCCAGTACACCAATTTTCAGTTTCATCATTATTACAATTATTAATCTACCTGGTAATTATATATGTAGTTATCAGAACCTCCCACAATTAAATTAAATCTGGAAGCAGATGACTTTAGAAAGCCGATGCTGAATCGGGAGTTGCCTTTCAGAGGAAAGCCTTTGTAGGTCCTGCCATCTGCATTTAGCAAGTGTATGTGGCCATTGGCCTTTTCAGAAACACCTAGTTTAATGTTTTGTGCAGAAAACCTGTATAAATCAACATTTAGATTAATCTCATTATCAAATTCCTTTTTTAACACTTCCTTACCATCACTGGTGAAACAAGTTACACAATGCGGTTCTACAACCTGATAATGCAGTTTGCCATTATGCTCAAATGCGCTAAAAGCATGCGTTTCTTCAATTGTTTTGAGAACCGATGATTTAACTTCACCATTGGATAGTTTAATCTTGGTCAGCAAACCATCGGAGTTAGTTGTAACCAAACAATCGTCTGCCTGGTTCTGATTACATAAATAATAGGAAGAGTAACGATTCCTGGCAAATTGCTTATTCAGCTTTACCCTAATATTTCCTTTTCTATCGCAAATATAGTTGCGCTTATCGTCGGCAAATGCAATGTAGTCTTTTCCATTGGAGCGAAAGTGCTGCACGGGCATGGTCACCCTTCCGTCAGTTTTATCAAACTTCCAACCCGATACGGTATTGCCTTTATTGTTATACAGGTAAATACGTCTGTTTTCGCAAGCTATAAAAAAGCGGTAGTTACGATTATTGTCATAGTCAAAAACAGCCATTCCATTGGTAGCATCCGAAGGCAATCGGACCGGAAAATTGGCAACATGGTTACCGTTTCTATCCAAGAGATAAATAGACTTGCGGGTATTAAAAAGGTATTGCAACTTGTTGTTTCGATAATAATCAACCTGGATTACATCGCCTAAAATTTCACTATCCAAAGGTTTTTTCCACAAGACACGTCCAGTATTACTCAACAGATAGAGGTTATGGGCGTCATCCTGCACAATGACTTCTTTTTCGCGGGTGTAATGATTATCAACCAGTACTGGCTTAAAGCTAACGGTTGAATCGAGCAGACTTTGCCATACGGTTCTTGGCTCCGACTCCCGACTTGGCATGTATTGCAAGTAGGAGGTTGTATAAATCATCTTACCAGTACCACTAAGCTGCATGCCAATACCATAAAAATTATTGAATGCCTCCTTTTGTGCTTCATTAAGCTGCCCTAAAAGTGGTTGAAAAGTCTCTCCGAAATAAGCAGCCAGATGAGCAGTTTCACAAAAGGCAAACACATTTTCGCGGCTCGAAAAATTACTCAGAAACTGTTGATGCGCCTTCTCGTTACCCAATGTTTTCTTAAGCATATTACTGTAGATAAATTGCTCAAGCAGCACAGGGGCATCGGCTACAATCAAATTATCGTCATAAAATGCCAGGTATTTATGGGGTACTTTTGGCAACAGTGGATTAAAAAAGTGAGCCAAAACATCTTCTTCAAAACCATGATAAACAGGATAGCTAACCCCATTATCAGGTCGATAGGTTTTAACAACCATACTACTACTCGATGCCGAACTCATTTTACGCAACATCTCCAATAGCACCTCTTTGCCAGATGACTGACTCTTCAGCTTAAGCACTAATAACCCGTTTGCCTCGGGCTGCAGATTATTGTAGTCGCTATACACCAATGCCAGGCGACCGGTAAGCTGGCTAAACAATTCTTCTTCAGGGTTGAAACCATATTTCTTTTGCCACTGCTCGAGTTTTCGTTGATAATCCACATTCGCATCGTTGAAACCTGTAATCCGTTTCCTCATGTCAGACGCACTCTCTAACGAAAACGAAAGGTAAGCACGTGTATTACTAGGTAGCACATATTGTATTTGTGTGCGTTGCGGACGTGCATTCTCAAGCATTTTACTGACGATACCAGTATTAGAAGCACTCATAAACCCATTTAGTACAATAGCCTGGTTGCTAATTTCAACATCAAACTCAGCCCATTTACTTTGGTCGCCAACAACTTTAGAACTTCTCTGGAAAGCATCACCGAGTATAGGTTTCATAACATCCGGCAATCGCGGAAAATTGATGAAAACATTTAGTTTTGAGCCTGCACCAATGGTCTTATAAATCTGCTTGAAATCTGCACCATTCACCCATGAATCAGGATTTTGCTGCTGCCTTATAGAGGTTTCGATAAGCAAACTTGACTGACTCAACAATAAAATGCCATTGTCGATATTGGCAAACCACTGCTGCTTATTGGCTGTAACTTTATAGATGGATTGTGAATTATACTTCCTTACCGACACATCGGCCCCCAACTCGTTTAATTGCTTAATGAGTCTTGCTATTTTAGCTTCCTCCCGTTTATTGGGCAGCTCAAAAACAAAAAGTTGACTAACACTTTCCTTGCCTTGAGCATGAAATGAATAATAGACCGGTAATCCTTTTATTTCTTGGTATACATTAACACCATTTTCAAAGGTTATCGAGTCAAGTGCAAGGATCTGCTTAAAGGCATTATTAAGCACCTGAGAGTTTTGCAGCTCCTCTTTATAATCGATGGTATTAAAAAGAGCATTATAGATACAATCAGCATTCTCAGCCTTAATAATAACAGCCGCATCAGCAGGCACGGCTACTAAAGACTGTGTGTTATCGTATGATTTAACGCGGCTTACCTGGTAAAGGATATAACCCAATAACAAACAACTAATCGCAATGGTAGCAACAACCCAGGCTTTCTTCATTTTTCTGATAGTTCGATTAAACAAGCAAGTAACTCACAAATGTAGCACCTCGTTACAAAACTAATTTTGAAAGGTTAAATGGGCAAATGTTAGATAGTTTAATTCAATTATTTTTAAGATGATTCCTTTTAGATTATGTTTGCATGTAATAAAAAACAATAATCACATGAAGGGTAGTATAGAATTGATGCGAATAATTGCAGTGATATTAATCACTTTCACTCATACCCGGCACAATATTGAATCTGGCTATTTCTATTTTCTATTCGAAAAGATACCCACATATGGCACTCCAGTACTTTCTTTAATATCTGGATACTTATTTTGGAATAAAACGAGATACAAGCATAACATCTTTAATACAAAGGTTGCCAGCTTACTAATACCCTATTTAATTGCCAATACATTGGTTCTAGTTCCAGTTCTTATTGCCAACTACCTAGGATTCAACTACCTTAATAGATTAGATTACAACTATACTTTAATAACAGAAGGTATACTTTCACTAAACTCACCACCAATCAATCCTCCAACATATTTTATCAGAGACATTTTCATCTTATTTGTAATGCTAGAACTTTTTCTAAAAAGAAACTTTAAGATGCTACTGATTATTATTCCAATTCTACTATTTGGCAAAATATTTTTGCGGTGGGATATCGTTGTTATGTTTCTTTTTGGCAGCCTTATTGCAAATTTTGAAAAGCATCTCAAACTATCCATTGCAATTCAAATATTTTTTGGTGCCTTTATGTACTTTAAGTTCCCTGAGTTATTAAGATTTTCAATTGCTGGGTTGATATTCTCATTTTTGATAACAATTCCTATTTCAATGCCTAAAACAGGGGGTTTTAGCTACTTACTGCATTTATACCACTCCCCAGTTATAGTTTTCTTATTTCCAATAATCAGCATTTTCACAGTCGAACAAATAACAAGTGTTTTTATACAAGTGTTTGTGAGTATTGTTCTAATTGGAATCTTTTATGTTGTAACTATTAAAAACAACCGACTTAGGATTCTAACCGGAAACAGACACTAATCACCTAACTAACAATATCTTTACAACTCCAGAATACTCTCCATTTTCATTACTAACATACACAATGTAAACACCGGTCTTTACTTGCTCCCCACTAAAGTTCTTGCCATTCCAAAAGGCATTACCTCCCAATGACCTGGTTTCATGCACCAGTTTACCGCTCACTGTTGTTATTTTAACAATACTATTTTGCATTAATCCAGTAATAGTAATATCACCAGTAAAATCTTCGCGAACAGGATTTGGGTAGGCATAAATTTTATCAAAACCTTTATTGCCTTCAGTCGCCTTGGCCTTATATGAAAGAATTCCTTTTTCAGTACCTATAAACACTTCACCAGTTACTGGAGATATTGCTACACTGGTAATGGAGTTCGACGGTAATGGACTATTATCGGTATTAAATGAATAATAGGTTTTTAGACCATCCTCAGAAACCAAATAAAGACCTGCATCTTCGGTACCAATCCACTTACGGTTGGCACCGTCAACCGCTATACACGATATTCTCTCATTTTCCAATAGGTAGTCTGCGAGGTTACTACCATCATTACGAGGTACTTTTATTCGGCTAGCAACCGGATAATCTTCCGAAAAAATGGCCCATGGCCTATAATAGACCAAAACACCCTTATCAGTTCCCAACCAGATGTAGCCATTCTTATCCTCAGCCATACTCAACACAACTTTGGTTATTTCTTTTCTATTCTCATCCCACAACCTTAATTGTCCCTTATGGCGATCATCCCTATTACTCCCAACAGGTTCAGCACTTTTATACTCATCATCTTTATCATCCAACAATGTACCATTGGTATTTATGACCATAATACCCTGTCGATCGCCAGTAAAATGCATCGGCACGGTCATCCATACATTATCATCTCTGGTAATAAGCATCTGACCAACGCTATGAAGCAGGTTAGATGATGCATAGTCAAATTGATACCAGTTATCGTTTGATTTTACAACAACTCCTTTATAGGCATAACCATTTGCCATCCATATATTACCTTTACTATCACTGGCCATACCACCAACGCGCACGTACATTCGATTATCGGGATAGATATCTTGCAGTCCTCCATCCTGCTCGCCAAAATACGTTATCGAATCAACGCCTTGTACCTCATAAATACCTCCACCCCAACTACTCATGTACACTTTATTCTCGTCAGTTTGGCTAGTGCATATCCGTATTAAATCACGACTTGTATTACTTGTCGCTGGCGTTGAACTCTTATAACTACGCCATTCCTTTACGTTAGTGTTATAATAAGAGTATTCGATGGTTCTATTCAGATTATTATAATCATAAGTCAGACCGCCAGCTGTCGAATAAACACCATAACTTGTTGCATGAAGCTCAAAGCAGTTATTGGAATATGGGCCATTGATTACATGAAAGCTTGCTTCACCTCTATGATTCATTTTTACCAAGCCATAGTTTTTGTCGGCCATAAATAAAGCTCCCTCAAAACTCGAATAAAGTGTTTCATTAACTGAAAGTTTACTTTCAGCATTATATTCTTCAATAGTCAACTCCTCATTATAATCTTCATCAAACACTAACACTTTAGAGGTGAGCGAAACAACCAATTTACCTCCATAGGCGTTAAGACTTTTATAACCTGCATGTTCTAAAAATTCAGACCAATCCTCCTCATTACCTCTCAATATTTTAAAGGTATTCTGCTCTTTGGTCACGTAAACTATTTCACCACCATGTACATTAACTGCCACACAAGGCATTGTATTAGATGAAACCACCTTCCAGGCTTTATCAAATACAATCTGAGGATCTGACAATCTGGCTCGCAACAAGCCTCGTTCGGTGGCAGCGTAAATATATTCACCAGAAATAACCGTCTGATATATTTTTAAACGCTCGGCATTGAAGCCAAGAAAATAAGTATCACTTATCTCCCCCTTTATTGGATCAAGCACGAGTAGTGCATAATCGGTGCTGCAATACACTTTACCATCGTGCATGTTAAAATGATTAATTCCCTTAGCACCTACAATCTGTTTAAGCTTAAAATCAGGAATATTTAAGATTCCTTGTTCTGACAAAATATCGATATTACCATTACTGTATCCAATAATGAAAACATCATTAGCTAATGATTCTATAGCTGTAATATCAGTATCACTAAGCCCATTCACCCGGCTATAGGTAGTCAACTCTTCTGTTAGTTTATCCAGTAGCATTATGCCCATCTCACAGCTTGTTGCCACATAGCGTTCTGTTTCGGCTACATGCAATGCATTTCGGTACGAGAAATGATCGCTCCATCCCGAATTTTGCGCACTTAATAAAGAAGCATTGATTAAAGCCAGTAGAAAAATAAATAATATGTGTTTACCCATAGTGCTCTTTCAAAAAATCAATTAACTTTTTTATAGCCCTTCCTCGGTGACTAATTTCATTCTTGAGTTCCATAGCCATTTCAGCAAAGGACTGCTGATAGCCATCTGGCGTAAAAATAGGATCATATCCGAAGCCTTCTTTCCCCGAACGTTCCCTGAGAACCACACCCTCAACAACACCCTCAAACTGATGCTCTTTGCCATCTATGAATAAAGATATAACAGTACGAAACCGTGCCTTTCGGTGATTCTCCTCACTCATTAAGTCTAACACTTTATTCATGTTCGCTTCGGCGTCTTTATCTGCACCAGCATATCTCGCAGAATATACACCTGGCTCACCATTAAGGGCATCAATTTCCAATCCTGTATCATCAGCAAAGCAATTGAGGCCAAACTTATTAAAAATATACTCTGACTTTTGCCTTGCATTTGCTTCTAAAGTGGTCCCTGTCTCCGGAATCTCTTCATTACAACCTATATCTTTTAAACTTAATAGTTTTAAACTAGTACCCAAAAGCAATTGAATCTCCCGAAGTTTATGCTCATTATTAGTAGCAAAGACCAGTTCCATAATGTTATTGTTTTTGTAATAAAACGATTTGTAGACAAAAGTATTTTAATTCGCGTAAAAAAACATGGTACAAAAAAAGACGATCTGGTATGATCGTCTTTTTGTATATGTAATTTGTAAAGTTTATCAACCAAAACCTCCGTAACCATACTTCATTAAGTCAGTACGGGGATTGATTACCAATACTGGCATTTTTGCACTGTTGGCAATAATGTATTGTTCATAGGCACCTAAAACATAGTCATGAAAAGCAATATCGCGCGTAGTCATCACCAACACTAAATCAGCATCTATTTTTTCTGAGAACTGAATGGTTTCCTGAGAAAAGGATGCCTCTCCTTCAGATAAGACCAGCTCGTAATCGATCCCTTTCTCTTCCAGGTACTTTTTCGAGAACACTACATTTGCTTTTGTCCGGCTATCAATAATTCCTTCCTTGGTGGCCGAAGCATATATATAAACTTTTGGCTTTGAGAACTGATACAAGAACTGAATCCACTTCAGCTTTTCCTTGTTCTCAGCCTTATAGTCAATTGGGAATACTATCTTCTGATAATCATCACGCTTGGGAGCAGACTGAACAACAAGATATGGAATTTTTGATCCAACAATTACTTTCAAAGCCCAGCTACCAGTTAGCTTTTGCAATCCTTTCATACCATGAGTCACCATCACCACCAAAAGGCAGTTTAGCTCTTCAACAACTGCATTAATTGTTTTAAAGATAGTACCCTCCTTTACCGATGTTGTTGGCAGAACTCCCATGCGTTCATGGATTTCATTGGCATATGCGGTCAAGCGATCTTCAAGTGCAGAAATCTCTTCTTCTTTTTTCGCAATATGCAACAGGTGAATGCCTGCATCTAATTCCTTAGCAACCTTAATGGCATGTCTAACTGCAAAATCTACACCTTCGGTGAAATCGCAGGGAACCAGAATTGTGTTCTTTGATGTGTCCATAAAAAGCTATACTGAATGTTCTTTATTAACGGAATAAATATAGTACTTTTGATTCTAATTGCAAGTAAGGGAACGATACCAGAACTATTATGCCGAAGGGAGCAATCAACATAAGAGCTGTGAAGCTATTACTTTCCAAGAAGATCTTTTCATACGCCGTTGTATACGTAACATTTTCACTTTTGTTTCCAAATATTCTTCCGGCACAAGTACATAATATACAGGTTTTGGCTGAATCTCCTGACAACCACCCCATCTCAATTGAAAATAATCTCACCCTATCAAGCAAAACTTTCTCTTTATATTGGCAAACCGATAGTACCATAGAGCCATTGTACAGGTATCGCCTTATTCCTTATTCTGAGGATTGGACTAACTGGTCACCCCGAAATTCAGCTAGTTTTTTCAATTTAAAAGAAGGCACCTACTTTTTTTTGTTAGAAATGCCTAATGGTGAGACCAAAGAAATTAGCATACACATTGATTTACCCATCTGGCAGCACACTCTGTTTTACATTGGAAGTATTGTTCTTATCAGCTTTTTGGCATTTGTACTGATAGTTATATTATTTAAACAGCGCATCCGGAAAATAACCCACAATATTGAAGATGAGTTCCGTAAAGCATTTAGGATAAAACAGAAAGCACAACAGAAAAATACTGGTACTACCGCACTGGCAGTGAAAGAACAAGCACGCATACGTTCAAGGAAATACAAAAAAGTAACCGTACTTTTCGCTGATATTCAAGGGTTCACTAAAATAGTTGAACACATTAATCCGGAAACTTTAATCGATGAGCTGGATCGCTTCTTCTTTTACTTCGATGGAGTTGTAGAGAAGTACAACATTGAAAAAATTAAAACCATTGGCGATGCCTACATGTGCGCAGGTGGCATACCCAGCATCAACCGCACCAATCCCATTGAAGTTGTTTTGGCAGGGCTGGAGATGCAAAAATTCATGTTTGACAGCAAGCAACAACAAAACACCGAATTAGGATTTTGGGAATTACGCATAGGCATTCATACCGGGCCGGTTATCTCTGGCGAAATAGGTCGCAAGAATGTTTCTTTTGACATATGGGGCGACACAGTTAATATTGCATCCCGGATGGAGAGCTCAGGAACAGCTGGTATGATTAATATCACAGGCGTGACCTATGAGCTCATCAAAGACTTCTTTGAATGCGATTACAGAGGTAAAATGCCCATCAAATACAAAGGTGAAACAGACATGTATTATGTTCGTAGAATCAGGCCTGAGCTTTCGGCTGATACCAATGGCATATTTCCTAACCAGCAATTCAATGTTAAGCTGCAACATATTCGTTTTGGTGACATTGAAGAGTTTATTTTAGACAAATTGGAAAATGAGTTGATGCCTGACCTTTTTTATCACAATAAAGCACATACTAAAGATGTGATTACTCAGGTTGAAATTATCGGACGGGGAGAGAAAGTCAGCTCTGAAGACCTCCTGTTATTAAAGACAGCAGCTTTGCTCCACGATGTGGGTTTTTTGGTTGAATACAGTAATCATGAAGATAACAGCATCAGTTTCGCTAAAGAAATACTACCTCAATATTACTACCATGATTATCAAATAGATCAAATAGTTGAATTGATTAACGTCACACGAGTCGGACATCAGCCTAAGAACTATCTGGAAAAAATACTTAAAGATGCTGACCTGGACTATTTAGGCAGGGCTGATTTTATATCCATTTCAGATAACCTCTACAAAGAACTCAACCGGCACAATGGTAAAATGTCAATGGACGAATGGAATAAAATGCAATATGAGTTTATTTCGCAGCACACCTACTATACCAATACAGCTCGCAGATTAAGACAGGTAAACAAGGAGCGTCAATTGCAAAAATTAAAAGTTCTGGTGACAAATTAACTATGGTTATAGCATTTAAATATTTATATTTGTTATATTCTTAAAACTAACAATTGGAAAATGGCTAAAAATTTCGAACCTGAAAATAAGCTACCCAACATGATTGGTCCGGGTACAAAAATCAAAGGCGATATAGAAACAAACGGAGATATTAAAATCGATGGTTCAATCGAAGGAAATATCATCTCAAAAGGGAAAGTACTTGTTGGACAAAATGGTACTGTTACAGGCGAAGTAAAATGTACTAACTGTGATATCTATGGTACTTTCGATGGCCGCCTGACAGTATCGGAACTATTATCGCTCAAAGCTTCCAGTAAGTTGCATGGCGACATTCAAACAAGCAAGCTTTCAATTGAACCGGGCGCCATCTTTACCGGCACCTGCAAAATGGATGAAAAGGTAACACCACCTGCTGCGAATGCCAATATCAAAAAGTAATTGGGCTATCCAATCCATTCGCTCATCATTCGTATACCTGACTTTAGCAACAGTGCTATTGGGTGCAGAATGGTGGTTGACAGAATGGCTGACAATATCAATCAAGAAGGTATCATCCGCACTCCTGTTTCTCAGCGGATTATACCTTCTTTTTTATTTCCTGTTTGTTTTTATACAAAAAAAGCACCCCGACAATAGCGCATTTATCTTTCTGATATTAATGGGATTAAAACTAGCCTTCATCATTTCCTATTTATTTCTTTTCTTAAATCCAACGGACAGCGAAAACAAAACAGAAATACTATTGTTCTTAATGAACTATTTCGCGCTTTTAATCGTAGACATCGTTGTTAAGCTGCGCTTAATAAAGTAAAAAAGGAACATAATAACAGCACTTGAGATTTGATGCAACTTATTAAAAAATTGCTTGCACTGATAGCCGCATTGGCATTAACAATTAGCGTACATGCTAACGATCAGCACCAGGAAAGCACTGATGCTGAATTTGACCCAATGGAAATGATTATGCATCACATAGCCGATGCTCATGAGTGGCACGTTATTTCCTATACAAACAAGCAAGGTCAGGAACAACACATCACTATTCCTCTTCCGGTTATTTTAATTGACGATGGCCTGCACATATTTATGTCATCTGCCTTTCATCATGGAGAAACTTTAGTTCGTAAAGGAGAAAAATACTACAAACTGTATCATGGTAAAATTTACGTGACTGATGCTGAAGGAACAATTGAGTATAACGACCATCATGAGGTCATTAATGCCCAACCAATTGACTTTTCCATTACCCGCAATGTAGCTTCGATGTGGCTGAGTATCCTACTGATTATTGGTCTTTTCACCAGCGCTGCCAAACGATACAGGGGTCCACCGGCTGTGCCTAAGGGCCTGCAATCATTCCTCGAACCTTTAATACTCTTTGTGCGCGATGATATTGCCTATGCACAAATAGACCGACACAAGGCAGACCGTTTTCTGCCCTTCTTGTTAACACTATTCTTCTTTATCTGGATAAATAACCTGATTGGACTGGTTCCTTTCTTCCCGGGAGGCAGCAACCTTACCGGTAACATATCCCTAACTATGGTGTTAGCCCTTATTACCTTTTTTGTAACCAATTTCAGTGGTACAAAAAGCTATTGGGGACATATATTCTGGATGCCGGGCGTACCAGTGCCTATCCGCCTGCTGTTATCTGTTATCGAATTTATCGGCCTGTTCACAAAACCATTTGCGCTAATGATTCGTTTATTGGCTAACATTACAGCAGGTCATATTATTATCCTGAGTTTATTCTCACTCATTTTTGTGATGAAAAGTGCCTACGTAGGATTTGTATCAGTTCCTATGGCACTTATGATGTTTATGTTGGAATTATTAGTTGCAGTATTGCAAGCTTATATATTTACCTTATTATCTGCCTTATTTATTGGTATGGCAGTCGAAAGTGAAGAACATTAATAGTTAATATTTTTAAACGTAATACAATGGAAGGTTTATCATTAACCACAATCGGTTTAGGCTTAATCATTATCGGAGCCGGATATGGAATTGGTCGAATTGCTCAAAGCGCTATGGAAGCGATGGGACGTCAGCCAGAGATAAGTTCTAAAATTCAGACGGCCATGATTATTGCTGCTGCTCTTATTGAAGGTGCTGCTTTATTTGCAATTGTGGTGGCTTTGATGAAAGGATAAAAACTCAACGATTATGGGATTGTTAACGCCAGATCCCGGTTTAGTCTTTTGGTCAGCCATTACGTTTGGTATATTGGTTTTCATATTGCGTCGATACGCCTGGAAACCAATTCTGCAAGCTGTTAAATCTCGTGAGGAAACCATTGAGTATGCATTAGCTGCAGCCGAACAAGCCAGAGTCGAAGTGGAAGATTTAAATGCCACTAAAGTTCAGATTATGAACGAGGCCAAAGAAGAGCGCGATAAGCTGATCAAAGATGCGCGGGAGTTAAAAAAATCAATGCTGGATGATGCTAAAACGAAAGCGCAGCAGGAAGCAGACAAAATTATTGCCTCCGCCCGCCTTCAGATTGAACGCGAAAAGAACGAAGCCATCCTTCAATTGAAAGAGAAAGTAGCAGAATTTTCGGTTGATATTGCCGGTAAGCTATTGGAAGAAGAGTTACAGACTTCCGATAAGCAAAAGGCTATCATCGATAAATACCTACAAGAAGTAAACTTTAATTAGTGCGCTTATGCACTAATCAACAACAGGTAGAACACCTCTGAATACAAGAGAATGAACAGAAGCTTAATAGCCGACAGATATGCCAAAGCACTTTTTAAGCTCGCTATGGAGCAAAAAGAACTGGAGCAGATTTACCAGGATGTAAATTTGCTGCAAAGCTATTGCAACGATGCTGAAGGCTTTACCGATTTGCTGAACAGCCCGGTAGTTAAGCCCGGCCAGAAAAAACAGGCATTTCATTCGGTTTTGGAAGGAAAGGTTAACATAAGCACGCTCAACCTTTTGGACTTACTGATAACCAATAACAGAGAGGTTCTATTGACAGATATCAACAGGCGCTTTATCTGGTTGTACAAAAATGAAAAAGGCATCAAAGAAGTAACAGTATACACTGCCATTGACTTTGATGACCAGCAACACGATGTACTGAATCAGTTTTTAAAAGAGCAATTTAAGGCACCCATTGAGCTCACCATCAAAGTAAAGCCCGAATTACTAGGCGGCTTTATACTAAAGGTAGATGGAAAAATGGCCGACGCCAGCATGAGCACTAAGTTGAAACAAATTAAAAAGCAATTGCTTAGTTAAACGTACTAAATTGATTTTCTGATGGATACGATAAAACCGGCTGAAGTATCGGATTTATTAAAAAAACAGATAGCAGGCTTCCAAACATCAACCGACCTGGAAGAAGTTGGAACTGTTTTACAGGTGGGTGACGGAATTGCCCGCGTATTTGGTCTTACCAATGTAAAAGCCAACGAGCTGGTTGAGCTGGAATCGTGTATGGGCGTAGTACTCAACCTTGAACAAGATAATGTTGGGGTTGTGCTGTTTGGCTCATCACAAGCCGTAAAAGAAGGCGATTTAGTGAAACGTACCGGGCGTATTGCTTCCATTAATGTGGGTGAAGGTGTGGTTGGCCGCGTAATTAATGCCATTGGTGAACCCATCGATGGTAAAGGCCCTATACAGGGAGAAACCTTTGAAATGCCGCTTGAACGCAAAGCACCTCAGGTGATATACCGTCAGCCGGTAAAAGAGCCTTTGCAAACGGGTCTGTTGGCTGTTGATGCAATGACACCTATCGGTCGTGGCCAGCGCGAGCTGATTATTGGCGACCGTCAAACCGGTAAAACAGCCATTGCCGTTGATACAATAATTAACCAGCGCTCATTTTACGACGATGGCGAGCCAGTGTATTGTATTTATGTGGCGGTTGGACAAAAAGGCAGCACCGTTGCTCAGATTGTAAATACACTTGAGAAACATGGTGCTATGGAGTATACCACAGTGGTATCTGCACCTGCCGCCGATCCTTCAGCTATGCAGTTTTACGCACCATTCTCGGGAACAGCTATAGGTGAATATTTCCGTGATACAGGTCGTTCAGCACTCATTATTTACGATGACCTATCGAAGCAGGCAGTTTCATACCGAGAAGTAAGTTTGCTGCTGCGTCGTCCACCAGGTCGTGAAGCATACCCTGGTGATGTATTTTACCTGCATAGCCGCTTACTGGAGCGTGCTGCTAAAATCATCGAATCGGATGAGATTGCAGCCAAAATGAACGATTTACCCGAATCCATACGTCCATTGGTAAAAGGAGGTGGTTCGCTTACTGCTTTACCAATTATTGAAACGCAAGCCGGTGACGTTTCAGCTTATATCCCTACCAACGTTATCTCCATCACCGATGGGCAGATATTCCTGGAAAGTGACCTGTTTAACTCAGGTGTGCGCCCCGCCATCAACGTCGGTATCTCTGTGTCACGTGTGGGAGGTAGTGCGCAAATTAAACCCATGAAAAAGGTTGCCGGTACGTTGAAACTTGACCAGGCCCAATACCGCGAGCTGGAAGCATTTGCCAAATTTGGTTCTGATCTTGACCCGGCTACCATGCTGGTATTGGATAAAGGCCGTAAAAATGTTGAGTTATTAAAGCAACCGCAATACCAACCGGTTAAAGTAGAAGAACAAGTAGCACTGATTTATTGTGGTACAAAAGGTCTGCTTAAAAATGTGCCAGCCGATAAAATAAAAGAATGGCAAAAGGAATTTATTGAAAGCCTGCAAATAAGTCATCAGGCACTCCTTAGCGACATTAAAAAAGGCAAATATAACGACGAAATCACCAGCCAGATTGAGGCACTAGCCAATGATACAGCTGACAAATACATAACCGAAGAATAATTAACTATGCCAAGCTTAAAGGACATACGTATTCGCATTAACTCGGTTAAAACCACCAGGCAGGTAACAAGTGCCATGAAAATGGTATCAGCTGCCAAATTTAAAAAGGCACAGGACGATATCTCCTATATTCGCCCCTATGTTGACAGATTGGCGAATATTATTCGTAAACTATCTGAAGCACTGGAGGAAGGATTTCAACTCGAATGGGCCGAGGTGCGCGAGCCTCGTAAAATATTGATTATTGCAATTTCATCGAACAGAGGACTGTGTGGTGCCTTTAATACCAATGTGATTAAGGAAGTTGAGAAGCTGTGCAAAGTCGATTTTAAGCTACAAAACAGTGCCGGCAATGTTGATATACTAGCGATTGGTAAACAGGCGCAAAAAATTCTAAAACAGCGAGGCTACAACGTGGTTAAGGATCATAATGAGATTTATTCCCATACCAACCTTGAAAAGGTCACCGATGTGGCACATGAATTAATGGAAGCGTTCGTCAACAAGCAATATGATAGGGTGGTTCTGGTGTATAACGAGTACAAGAATGCGGCCGTACAAATCATTCGTTCAGAGCAGTTTTTGCCAATGGAACTGCCCAAAGCCAATGAGGTGGAACAATTAACCGCTGATTATATTATTGAGCCTGATGTACCAACCTTTATTACCAAAGTAATACCTGATGCCTTAAAGACCATGTTTTACCGTGTAATACTGGAATCGCTGGCATCGGAGCATGGTGCCCGTATGACATCCATGCACAAAGCCACGGATAATGCCACTGATATGCTTGGCGAACTGCAACTACAGTATAATAAAGCGCGTCAGGGAGCCATAACTACTGAAATACTTGAGATTGTTGGTGGTGCTGAAGCCTTGAAAAAGTAACTTTTAAGAATAGAGTGAAAATTATAAGATATGAGAAAGCCACCTTGCGGTGGCTTTTGTATTTTTCCCTAACCAAAAAACAGGTATGCCAGCAGAATGGAGGCCACAATACCGGCAAAATCGGCTATAAGACCGCACGACAGAGCATGACGGGTTTTCTTTATGCCCACCGAGCCAAAATATACGGCCAGCACATAAAAGGTGGTATCTGTAGAACCCTGTATGGTACTTGCCATACGGCCGGCAAAGGAATCAACGCCATGTGTGTGAATGGCTTCAACCATCATCCCACGGGCAGCACCACCGCTTAAGGGCTTCATAAAGGCAGTTGGCAACGCATCCACAAAACGCGCATCCACACCAATAAGATCAGCAGCTAAACGAAAGCCATCCAATAAGAAATCCATGGTTCCAGAAGTACGAAAAACAGCCACTGCAACCAGTATTGCCACTAAGAATGGAATAATCTTAACGGCGATTTTAAAACCATCTTTGGCCCCGTCAATAAAAGCATCATACACATTTACTTTTTTACGGAGAGCCATCAGTATAAAGGTAACAATGACTAAAAATAAAAGCAGGTTGGCTCCTAATAAAGACACGGTATTCACCTCTTCTTTCGATAAGGTGTTGAGGTAGTATATAAACCCGCCAATTAATGCTGTAAAGCCACCCAGATATGCAAGTATTACCTTATCTAATAAATTGATGCGTTGAACAATTGATACAGCAATGATACCCACAATGGTACTAAAGAATGTAGCCAAAAGTATTGGCAGGAAGATATCAGAAGGATTAGATGCGCCTTCAGTAGCTCGAATGGCCATCACACTAATGGGAATGATTGTTAATCCACTGGTATTAAGTACCAGAAACATGATTTGGGCATTGGAGGCTGTATCCTTACTCTTGTTAGTTGATTGCAGCTCTTGCATGGCTTTGAGTCCAACCGGTGTGGCTGCATTGTCAAGCCCCAGCATATTGGCCGCAATGTTCATCATCATGCTGCCATAAGCCGGATGGTTCTTGGGTAGTTCAGGAAACAAACGACTGAAGAAAGGGCCAATCAATCGCGACATTACATTGATCATGCCGCCCTTCTCACCAATGCGCATGAGACCCATCCAGAGCGTAAGAGCTCCGGTTAGTCCCAATGATATTTCAAAACCTGTTTTGGCACTGTCAAAAGTGGCATTCATCATCTCCGGAAACACCTCCATATCGCCAAAGAAGATCAGACGCACCAGTCCAACAACAAAAGCAATGAGGAAAAAAGCAACCCAGAGATAATTAAGAGCCATAGGCGTTTAGAAAATAGTTTTTGTGTTAGATTCGAAGAAGGGTGCACTCACCTTGAAGTTATCAATTTTAAGCGCGCTGTGCGACGATCCAAAGCCGATATGACCACCGGCTGACATGTCATCGGCTACCTCAAGTACGAGTTCTCCATCAAAATACACTTTGATGGATTTGGCAGAAGTATTTCGCTCCATGCGTATATGTTGCCATTCATTCATTTGCCAGATAATTCCTTCTTCGTAAACTGTTCCTATCCTTTTGGGACGATCGCTGCTAACAGCAAACACATTGTGGCTCTTCTTATCGGCCTTACTGGCTATCTGCGCATAACAATAGTTGTTCTTATCTTTTATATCGAAAAAGATGCAGAAATCGAGCAGACTAAAATCTTTACCATTTTGCACCACATCCATTTCTACCACAAAATCTTTCAGCTCATAATCTTTTAACACAGCCACTACAGAAGGGCCTTCATGCATGTTTTCATAATCTCCTTTCCCAAGGCATTTGAGGGTCTTTCCGGGCTTACCGTTTTTGCTAATCAGCCACTTTGATGCATCGGAGAATTCAAAATCGCTAGTCGAACTCTCTTTGTTAAAACCCTGTGAGTAAACTACTTTATAATCTTTATATGTATCTGTCTGCCCACTGGCAACCATTACCAAACAAAATACAATAATGGAGGTAAGGAGTAATTGCTTCATTGACTAATGGTGTAATTCTTAATAATCAGTTACTAAATTAACAAACTTTATTTACCCGACACATTTTTCAGTTCATCAAGGTTGCGCTTAAGGCGGTATTCATCATGAGGCGCCCCAAATTCTTTACACGTCACCTCATCAATGGGTATTTTCCACATTTTCACATTACGAACGGCCGGATCACTGTAGTTAAACAGCTTATCACTGTAAGTTTTCATCAGGATATTCAGTGCCTCGCGTTTCTCATCCATATCTTCTATCCACTGCACCTGTCCCATTGCCACCACACTTTTCGATGTCATTCGGTAGCTGCAGGCCACTTCCGGATGTTGAAACACCAACTCATTATCAATGGAAAAAGTGATACAGATATTTGGGTTGTTATTGACGATATCGATTAAACGTCCTTCGGGTGCCGAATGCAGGTAAATAACATTATCCTTATAGCCATAATTCATTGGCAGTACATAGGGCTTGTTGTTCTGGTCCACCACTCCTACAAAGCAAATATTGGCTTTGAGTATAATGGCTTCAATAACCTCTTTATCGGTATGATTAAGCGTTTGCATTATGCTTTAATATATAGTTTACACAATTGTTCTTCCTCCAAGTTCTTTGGAGATGTGGGCAAGCACCTGTTGCCAGGTATTGAGCTCCTGCATAAGTTCCATCAGGCCTTCCATGTTACCGTTTACTTCCATCTGCTGAAGCTGCTGCCGCTTTTCTTTAATAACCGTTTTCACCTTTTTCCATTTCAGCTCCATTACAATCTTGGGCACCAGGTTGGGCAATAGTTCCTCTGCATTGGTTACTATGCCAAATTTATGATGAATCTTACTCAGATCGTGCTCCTTACCAACCAAGTCAGATGCCAGTCGGCTCAAATCAGGATCGGCGCTGTTCACAAAAAACTTCAGCGCAGGCATATCGGTTTTGTCACTCACTGCTTCATAAGCATCCATCATTTTATTATAGATGGGATTAACGCTTAGCAGGTCATCTTGTCGCAACTCATGCAAGATATACTGACCGACGGTCACTTTCTCATCTTCATCGGGATTAACCGGGCGTTCACCAAACTTTACGAGGAAACGTAATATCTCACGCTCTTCCAGTTCAAGCGGATTGCTTGGTGTACGCTTTTCTGGTGCAGGAGCTGTTTCGGCAGGCCGCGACTGCATACTACTGTCATTACGTGGCGCATTTCTCCTGAAATCTTCCTCCTGTTTCTTACGTTGCAGCTTACCTGTCTCCTGCATCAGCACACGTTCATCTACTTTCAGCAGTGTGCTACACTCCTTCACATACACCGAGCGCGTAATACTGTCTGGTATAATTGATATGCTGCGTACGATATCTTGAATTAGCTGAGCCTTTTTAATGGGATCATTCTGAGCCTCCTCCAACAGCAGTGATGTTTTAAATTTGATAAAATCCTGCTGATGTTGTTCGATATATTGCGTCAGCTGCTCATCGTTCCTTTCTTTAGCAAACGAATCGGGGTCTTCACCATCGGGCAGCAAAAGAATCTTCACATTCATGCCCTCAGCCAAAACCAGGTCAATACCACGTAATGATGCTTTTAATCCTGCCGGATCGCCATCATAAATAATGGTAATATTCTTAGTGAAACGGGCAATCAGCCGAATTTGATCAGAAGTAAGGGCTGTACCCGACGAGGCCACTACATTACTAATACCCGACTGATGGAATGCCAGCACATCAGTATAGCCCTCAACCAGGTAACAACGGTCTTGTCGCGTAATCTCTTGTTTGGCATGATAAATACCATACAACACCCGGCTCTTATGGTATATTTCCGATTCGGGTGAGTTTAGGTACTTGGCTGTTTTCTTATCGTTCTTAAGAATACGGCCCCCAAAAGCAATTACCTTACCAGCCAGGCTGTGGATGGGAAACATCACACGCCCCCTGAATCGATCAGCCTGGTAATTATCCCGCACCACAGTCAATCCAGTCTTCTCAAGGTATTCGAGCTTATAGCCTTGCCTTAGCGCCTCTTGCGTTAAAGCATCTCTTTGTTCGGGGGAATAGCCCAACTGGAACTTTTCAATGATGTCATCCCGAAAACCGCGACTCCGGAAATAACCTAAACCTACCGATTTGCCTTCATCGGTTTCGTTGAGATTTTTGCTGAAGAAATGCCCGGCATATTCACTCAACACCATCATACTCTCCCGCTCATTCTTTTGCTTTAACTGCTCAGGTGAGTACTCTTCTTCCTCAATCTCAATATTGAACTTTTTACCCAGGTACTTAATGGCATCAACAAATGAAAGCTGATCATGCTTCATCACAAAGTTGAGCGCATTACCCCCTTCGCCACACCCAAAGCATTTGAATATCCCCTTATGGGGTGAAACGGTAAACGATGGAGTTTTCTCATTATGAAACGGGCAATTTCCCAAGTAGTTAATTCCTCTTCTCCTTAGGGTAACGTAATCAGAAACAACCTCAACAATTTGGCTATTGGCTGTTTCCAACACTTTATCAACTGTTACCTGATCTATCATCTTCTGGAATTGTCTAATCGTTTTGAGCGGTTCACAAAGATAGAAAAATAACGCATTATTTGGTGTGATCAATGTCCAATGCAGCGACGTGATATTTTTGAATACTCGCCCAATTCTTTTACATTTATCGGTATAAAAACATCGATTGTAAGCATGCTAAAGCTGCAGCTTATTTTCTCTAACATTGTTTTAATACATACAATAACCCACGATTATGTCGAAAAAAAAGTTAGTGGTATTAACTGGTGCCGGGATTAGTGCAGAAAGTGGCCTTAAGACCTTTAGGGATAACAATGGTTTATGGGAAAACCATGATGTTACCCAGGTGGCCAGTCCTGAAGGCTGGGCAAAAGATCCACACCTGGTACTTGAATTTTATAATCAACGACGTAAGCAATTATACGAATGTCAGCCCAATGAAGGACACAACGGTCTTGTTGAATTGGAAAAGCATTTTGATGTAACAATTATTACCCAGAATATTGACGACCTGCATGAGCAGGCAGGTAGTTCAAAAGTATTACACTTACATGGTGAACTGAAGAAAGTGAGAAGTACTATTGACGAATCATTGGTATATGAACTAGATGGCTGGGAGCTTAATTGGGGTGACACTTGTGAGAAGGGATCACAATTACGGCCACATATTGTTTGGTTTGGTGAAGCAGTACCGGCTATTCAACCAGCCATAGATCTGGTTAATGAAGCCGATATATTTGTTGTGGTAGGCACCTCCTTAAACGTATATCCTGCGGCGGGTCTGCTCAACTATGTACCCGGCAAGTCGCCTGTATATATTATTGACCCACATCAGCCAGCATTTACTCCTTCTGAGAAAATTACTTTCATACAGGAAAACGCAACAACCGGTGTACCAAAACTAATAACCCTGTTAACACAAACCATACATGCGTAAACTAAACATACTCTTCTTCATCTTAATCACTAGCATTACCAGTGTTGCACAAGAATTTAGCGCTGGTCCTTTACTTGGCACATCCTTTTCTCAGGTAGATGGCGACAACTTTGGAGGCTACAATAAAGTAGGCATCAACCTGGGTGCATTTGTCAGTCGCACCATAACAGAGCATTGGGATATCCAGCTAGACATTGCCTATATGCAGAAGGGTAGCCGTGAAGCACCAAATCCTGAAAAAGGCAAGTATGACGATTACAAGATACACCTTAGCTACATTCAGTTCCCGCTGGTGGGCAGATACCAATATAAACAATTCTCAGCCGAAGGAGGGCTATCGGTAGGCACACTTTTGAGTAGTAAGGAAGAAATTGACGGAACACCCATTGGCGAACTTCCATCACACAGCGTTGTTCCCTTTCAGGATATTGAATGGGCAACTATATTTGGCTTCAACTATCATTTTACTGACAAGTTATGGGTGAATGCCCGTTGGTTCTATTCCATCAATCGCATCCGCATACCTTACGATGGTGAAATACCGGTTTACAATCCCAAACCACACTGGATTAGTCGAAAACCAGGGCAATACAACAATAACTTTGTCGTGAGTTTGTACTATAAGTTTGATAAGCTATTATAAAGCAGCACAGGCAATAGTGGCTACGCTTACCTTTACGCCTTCAATGGCTGTAAGCTGATTGATGCAGGCTTCCAGGGTTGAACCAGTTGTAATCACATCATCAACAACAAGGAGGTGTTTGTTTTTAAGTTGTTCTGCATTGGCCACATCAAAAATATCTTCCACATTTTGCCAGCGCTCAAAACGCCCTTTTTTGGTTTGTGAAGTGGTGTGTGTTTTACGGTATACATCAGAACTATTAACAGGAATACACAATACCTCAGCAAGGCCATTACAGATAACTTCGGCCTGATTAAAACCTCTTATCCGCTTTTTTCGAGGATGAAGTGGAATAGGTATTAGCTCATCAAACAAATTGGGATTGGCCTGATTAATTAATTTCCCTAATTGCTTGCCAAGTTCAACACCCAGTTTCTGATTACCCCGGTATTTCACATCGTGCAAAAGTTGTTGCACACGCTCACCTTTTCGATAGTAGAACAATGCAAACCCACATTCTACCCTGCATCGCCCCCACATCATGATTGAGACCTGATTTTCATATGGTCGTTTTTCAAAATAAGTGCGTGGCAGTCTCCTTATGCACATTTGACATATTTCTGTTTCGTTTTTAAACAAATGATTGCCGCATGAAGAACAAACTGGTGGGTAGAATAACTCTCCCAAGGCAGATAAAGCATCCTTAAGATAAGCGACAATATGCATGATATGAGGTTTTTATCGAATATATCTATTCCTGACTAAAAGGTCAAGCACATCAAGTTAACAAAGCCTTAATCATCATATAAAATGCATTTAACGATTAGATAACATTACTCCCTTAGATTTGCTAAAAAATAATTCGACACGATTATGAAAACACAAGCTATTATATTATTGACACTTTTGATGGTTGGTATTTCAAACATCACAGCAGAAGAGAAGGAAAACTCAAAAGAAGCTATAACAACATTAACTACCTCTATTTCTGGAACAATTACAGATGCTACAACAGGTGAAAGCCTTGTTGGAGTTAAGGTAGTTTTAGAAGAACTAAATACAGTTGTTTACACCGACTTCGATGGTAACTATGAATTTACAAATATTTCTGTAGGTAAATACACTGTATCAACTGACTATGTATCTTATAAAACATGCGAATCACTTTCAATTGATACTAATAAATCAAATGCACTTAACATTATCCTGAAAGCTGATTTATAGTAAGATTAACCTATAACAAAGCAATAAAGGCGACCGCTTTGGTCGCCTTTATTGCTTTATCGAAGTTTCCTTCTAATACTCTTTCTTTCCAACTACTTTTCCATTTCCATCCCAAATAGTCCAGGTACTGTCTTTTGTACCGTCGTTGTAGGACATTTCATAGCGCTTAACACCATGCTCGTCCCAAATAAACCATTTGCCATGCTTCTTCCCGGCTTTGTAGTTGGCTTCACCTGTTTTTACACCTGTTGGTTCATAAGTCAACCAGGTGCCATCCATTTGGTTATTTAAAAAAGATCGAATTTCTTTTGTTTTACCATTTTCGAAATAAATAGTCGTGAGTCCTTCTTTCACGCCATTCACCACATTCATCTCAAACTTTTTACTGCCAGAATCATAATATTCGACATAGACTCCCGAATAGAGTTTGTTATCCTGATCGTAATATTTACCGTCTTTTTCACTTAGTTGTGCATTGGTTGTCACAACCCCTAAAACCAATAGAATTACTAAAACTAACTTGTTCATAAGGCCTCCTTTTTAAACGTTTATACCAACTCCCAAAAGTCCTGTGTGTTTACTTTTTCGTATTGATATGTCACTACGAAAACCTCATTGTATTAACACAAAGTTAACATTTATATTACATTAAATAAATAATTGACCTGTATTTAAGGTGAAAGTGTTGCACAACACGTTATAGCTGCTGTTAGACACCTGAATTAAGGTTACTCCATTCATTTAGTGTGAAAAGCTTATCTACTCCAAAACCTTTAGAACCCATAGCAACAGTTGCACATTCGTTATAACAGTCATGCTCAAAAAACAGGCATATTCCCTTTTCAACGGCTTCTTTTAAAAACATTTGTTTCTCCTTAATACTTTCAATAGGCATGGTATCATAGGCAGATACCCAAGGCAGACGGATACTTGGTAAAACCGGTATTACATCGCCCATAAAAGCCACAAGGCCTTGTGGCGAATGAATAATTGGCAACATATTACCTTGTGTATGACCATTTAGTATTCGCACTTCTATGTGGTCCATTATCATAGCATCTTTTTGAACCACCTTCAGCAGGCCTGCTTCAAATATGGGCTGCATATTATCAGGAAAATAGACAACGCCTTCACGACTGTTTGGGGCAACATAATTCTGCCATTGCGCTTCTGACACCCAATGATTGGCATTATCGAATCTCACTTTAGGCTCATCTTGCTCATCATAATACACACAGCCACCACAATGATCCCAATGTAAGTGGGTTAATATGACATCTGTTATATCACTGGGTTTATAACCAGCCGAAGTTAATGAATTCAACAGGCTGGCCTCTCCGTTCAAACGATGCCAGGAGAAGAACTTGGCGCTTTGCTTGGCGCCGGCACCTGTATCAATCAGCACCTTTCGCTCACCCGTATCTACCAACAAACATCGCATGGCCAGATTACAATAATTATCCTCATCAGCCGGATACTTTTCCTCCCACATCACTTTAGGAATAACACCAAATAGTGCACCTCCATCCGCCATAAAATTACCAGTCTCTATTTTTACCAGCTTCATTGCACACATCCTCTCTTAATAATAACTACATTTACTTGTCCAAATTACCGAAGCCGCCAAAGATAAGCTTTTGTCAAATGACAAAAGGTTTTTTGCAGGTGCTAAAGGGTAAACAAAAGAGCAAAACAAAGTATTTTATGAGAGTTCATTTTATTGCCATAGGTGGTAGCGCCATGCACAATCTGGCCATCGCATTACATCAAAAAGGTTTTCAGGTATCGGGTTCTGATGATGAAATTTTTGAACCGTCCAAATCAAGACTTAAGCAACATGGCCTATTGCCTGCAAAGGAAGGGTGGTATCCTGAAGCAATTTGTTCTGACCTGGATGCCATTATTCTTGGCATGCATGCACGTAAAGACAATCCCGAATTATTAGAAGCTCAAAAGCTGGGGCTCAAAATTTATTCCTACCCAGAGTATTTGTATGAGCAAACCAATAATAAGCAACGTGTGGTGATTGGTGGCAGTCATGGTAAAACCACTACCACGGCAATGGTTATGCATGTGTTAAAGGAGCTGCAAATGGATTTTGATTACATGGTAGGCGCTCAACTGGATGGTTTTGATACCATGGTTAAATTAACTACGGAAGCCACTATTGCCATATTTGAAGGCGATGAATACTTGTCCTCACCAATTGATTTAACACCGAAATTTCACTGGTATAAACCTCACATTGCCATGCTTACAGGCATAGCATGGGATCATATGAATGTTTTTCCCACCTGGGAGAATTATATCAGTCAATTTGATAAATTTACTGAAAGTATCATTGATGAAGGCTCCCTCATTTATTTCGATGGTGATAACGAGCTGTGTAAACTGGCAACCAATCATTCTAGTAGAATCAAGGCGATTCCATACAACACCATCGCCAACACCAATGATGAAGGGCAGGCCATTGTTGAATGGGAAGGCAAGCGCTATCCTATGGAAATATTTGGCGATCACAATATGCAAAACATGAATGGTGCACGCCTGGTTTGTGAACAGCTTGGCATCGAAAATCATGCCTTTTTACAAGCCATGCAAAGCTTCAAGGGTGCAGCTAAACGTCTTCAACTCTTGGCTAAAAATGATGATACGAGCATTTACCTTGATTTTGCCCACTCACCTAGTAAACTACAGGCCACCACTAATGCCATGAAGCAACAGTTTAAAGATCGTAAACTAATTGCAGTGATGGAGCTACATACGTTTAGCAGTTTGAATAAGGATTTTCTGCCACAGTACAATAAAACAATGAATGAAGCGGATACAGCCATCGTTTATTTTAATCCGGAGGTACTCGAGCATAAAAAACTACCGGCTATCACACCAGATGAGGTGCTAGCTGCTTTTGGACGTATAGATTTATTGGTAATGACTGATTCTGAGAATCTTGTAAAATGGATTAAACAACAGGATTATGCTAACTCTAACCTATTGATAATGACATCAGGTAATTTTTCGGGTGTCGATCTTAAAACTTTGGCAACGGAGTTAATATAAGAACTCAAGAGTTGTAGCTAATCAGGCTACAACTCTATACCTATTAACAGTACATCGTCCACTTGTTTATATTCGCCCATCCAATCATAAAAATCATTGGAAAAATGGCGTTCGAAATGTGCCATTGTTTGATTCGGTTCAGCCTCCAGAGCCTCCCTGATACGTTTAGATTGATATTTACGTCCCTTCGGTCCTCCCACCTGATCAGGTAATCCATCGGAGAAGATAAAGAACTGATCACCTTTCTTGTATTGAATAATATTATTCTCAAAGTCTTTCTCCACCTTTTTCGCCAGCGGTTTTCCTCCAATGCCTTTGCGGGACCCCTTGTATATTGACAATTCACCATCACTCAGGTAATAAAGTGGATTATGCGCACCAGCAAATTGTAATTCATCCGACTCAAGATCAATCTTCACCAAAGCTAAATCCATACCATCACGGCCGTTCGAACCTTCCTGATCCTGACGCAGGGTGCGACGTACGTCGAGATGCAAGCTATCCAATAGTTCGGAAGCCGTTACACTATCACTGGCATTAACAATGTTATTCATCAAAAAGTAACCAATAAACGACAACAAAGCACCAGGCACACCATGACCCGTACAATCCACTGCTGCAATATAAAAGAAGTTATCCTTCTTAAACATCCATGGAAAATCACCACTTACCACATCTTTAGGTCGATAAAAGATAAATGAACGTGGGAAAAACTGCTGCAGCACTTTGGTATCAGGCAAAATAGCTGTCTGAATACGCTGTGCGTAGTTAATACTGTCAGAAATCTTTTTGTTTTTCTCCTTAATCTCTTGCTCAATTTTCTTGAACTCGGTCATGTCATGTGCTACAAACAAAACCGATTCCAAATCTCTGTCCTCATTGAATTCCGGAATAGCCTTTATCTCCATGATTAAGGTTTGCTCACCAGCCTGAACCTCCACCTCGGATATAACTTGCTTTTCTTCGGCTCTAATCTGCTTCAGCGAGTCCAGCATATAATCTCTGAATCGCTCATCAATATCCAATTCATTAACGCGATTTTTTACGAGTTCAGAAGCAGGCAATCCAATAAAATCGGCTACTTTAGGGTTGACATACACCAACTTTCCTCCAGTATTAATCCGGATGATCATATCTGGTGAATTCTCTGAAAGCGACTGCATCCTACTTTTCATTCGCTCTTCCTTCTCCGCACGCTTACGTTCAGTAATATCCTGGGTATTAAAAATAATACCTCTAATAGCCGGATCATGTAACAGGTTTTTACCGGTGGTTTCGAGGAATAATTTCTCCCCGCTCTTTTTTAAATAAGTATACTGCGCAGATTGCTCGCCACCCGGTGTTTCAAGCAGGTATTGAAACAGGTTATTAATGGTTTTGTAACCACGAGGTGTCATCAGTTCAGGATCCATTCCAGATACCTTATCCTCTGGCCCATAACCAAGAATGTGCTTCACCGAAGGACTCTCGAACACCAGCTCCTGTTTCTCATTATATATTGAAATAAATTCGGATGCATTGGTCAGAAGAGCTTCCAGGCGTTGCTGGGCATGCTCTACTTCCTGAATATGCCCTTCAAGTAGTTTGTTGGACTTTTCCAACTCCTCCTGTGCCTCCAGCATTTCAGCAGCATTCAATTGCAACTGCTTTTCGTTTTCCTTCAGCGTCACCGTCATCTCCTGCGATTCTTTCAGAAGTACTTCGGTTTGCTCATTAATCTTTAAGTTATAAAAAGTTCGCCCGATAACACTACTTAGCTCTTCTGCAAACTTTAACACATGTTTGGGCAGGCTTTCATGCAGATAACCAATTTCAAACACTCCCTGCAACTCCTCTTCTTGCAAAAGTGGCACAATCAGAAGGCTCTTGGGCTTTCTATCGCCTAAAAGGCCTGAAGTGATGTAGAAATAATCATCAGGTATTTCGGTACGATACACCATCTGCTTTTCATAAGCCACACTTCCCAACAAGCCTTTACCAATTGGTACCACTTGCTTTTCGAAGCGCTTTCGATTATAGGCATAGGTGGCAATATTTACCAGTTCCTTTCCCTTTAGCAGATATAAGGATCCCTGAATACCTCCTGAATAATCGATGATTCCACGAATTACATCGTCAGCCAGCATATGCACCTTGTTGTGTGTTCGCAGTATATCAGAGATCTTTTCCTTACCTTTTGAAATCCAATTATAGGCCTCCTCTTTATGTTTTGTATTTTTAAGATTGGTGCCTAAATTATAGAGTACTTCTGAAAGATGTCCGTCAACCAATTCAATTTCATCCAGTTCGCCGCGACCAATTTGTTCGGCCAGCTCCACATTTTTATCAAGTTGCTCCTTAAGCAGACGATTCTCATTCTGAAGTTTCCTTTGCTGTCCATTGTTATAATTGACGATTGACAAAATAACCACCGGTATAGAAATAACTAATAAATCAATCGCCCAAACCAATACCGAGCGATGTATGACCGCTATATTACCCATTGAAAAATGAAGGTTATTGAACGATAAAAACCCTGACCAAATGAGTAACAGTATACACAACAGCCCCATGGACAGCAGATACCAGTCGCGTTCACTTAGTACCGACATGGATAATAATTGCTTGATTTTATTGGTTATTTTAGCCATATCTATTTATTCTCTGGGTTTATTGCGCTGATTGAAATTTATTCCACACCTCAATCAGGTCATTCTTCTTAAAGGTAGCCAATTCGAGAACCAATCCTTTTTGTTCATCCTGAATTAAAGGAAGAATATAAAGATACACTGGTTGAGTACTACCTGTAGCTGAACCAACCTCCAGGTAATCAGCTGGTATATCAGCAATCTCCTTAGCTTGTTTGTCGGCGATAGCCTGTGCATGCAGTCCATCATCAGCCATTAAATCAGGTAAAATATATTCATCATCGATTCCAAATCGATTTACGGCAGCGTAACTATCATTATCTTTACAATAAGCAATGGCAGCCATCACTTCATAATGATTGACAAGCACTTTCATTAAAGCGTTGCCAGTTTGGCCATCATACCCCTTAAACACCTTCTTTAACTCTCCTATCAGCTCATTGCTATCAGCATTCACTTGCTGCTCCCTTAAATCATTTGAATTTTCATAGGACTTTAACCGGCGCCTTAACCGCTCGATTTCAGCTTGTTTTTTTACACATTCCTTATCTTCTTCAGATTTACCAACACCGCTTTTACAAGTATCAATATAGTTCTGAACGAAATAGATCATGAACAGAACAACTAAAAAAGAAAGTACTTCAAACACAATAAATGTGGCAGGCATCAGATCCATATTAAAAGCATACTTAGCTAATGAAAATCCAAAAAATAATGCTCCTAACCAGAAAATATACTTACCTCTTTTCATGTGTCTAAAATTATCTTTCAATAGCCTGATGACACTGCCATCCTTGCCATTTATGTGTTTAAAAAAGCCAAACCGGCCTCTTTGTTTATACTCTTATAACGCTAATTGGTTTAAAAATTTTACTATTCCCTCAGGTGTCAATACCTCGTTAGGCTTTATTAATCTTGCAACACTTTTGGGCATGGTATCCATTTCACAGGTTTTTGGATCCTGGATAATGGTATGACCTCGTTTATCTGCAATATCTTTCATGCCTTTCGCTCCATCTTTATTAGCTCCTGTGAGTACAATACCTATCAGCTTATTACGATAGACATAAGCAGCTGACGATAGTGTGTGATCGATGGATGGCCGACTATGATTAAGCGGTTCTTCAGTTGATAATGAAAAGGTACCATCGTATTCAATAAACATATGGTAATTGGATGGTGCTAAGTATACCTTACCACCTTTTATCGGCTCCTTATCATTAGGTTCTATCACCTCTAATTTGGATTTAAGCCTGATGCTCTCCACTAATCCAGAACGCACATGCTTGAGGCGGTGTAAGCAAATAATAACGGGCAACGGAAAGTCTTCGCGTAGTTGCGACAACAATTTTGAAACGACTGAAAAACTACCTGCCGATCCACCAATTACTACTGCTTTATATGCACCTTTTACCATTAGTCTTTTATAAACCTGAATTTTTTATAAATCTTTTCTTTTTCATCGAGGCACTCGAAACGCTCATTATAAGGTGCTGGCAACTGTTCTTTTACCCCCAGACACATTAAGCCGCCACTCACTAATACCTTATCAGCCATATCCTTAATTGTTTCGTGGTAATCACGTATGTAATACAATAAGCTGTTGCGCAGCAAGATGATATCCATTTTTTCGCCAGGAACCTTTTCAATACCACCTTTTTGAAAACTAACATTGTGCATTAAGCTGGTATCGAATAAGAAACCATTATTTCCATCAATAAAGTAGCTTTCCGGATTTTGATGCCCTTCAAAACGTTTATAGTTGTAAGCATTCACATCCATCTTTTTAACGGATAAAAAACCTTTACTTATTTGCTCGATCCTTTTATCAGAGGTACTATTAACCAAAATATGAGCATTATCGAGGCAATCAATTTCTTTGAGCAGAATCAGTAGACTAAACAGCTCCTCACCTGATGCCACGTCGGGCAACCAAATTTTAAATGAAGCGCCACAATAGTTGGCAGAAATCAGCTTCCTCAGATTGCGCCAAAATCCAGCATCCCGAAATAGCTCTGTGGTATTAACCGAGAAGAAATAGCACAACTCATCCGACATATCTCCATTTTCAAGTTGCTCAATAAGCTGAGCAGGCTTGCGAATGCCCTGTTTGTCAAAAAACATACCCAGCCTGCGCTTAAGAAACGAATGCGTCATATACCTGAATGGCAGATTAAGTTTTAGACTCAATTGCTCCGATAGCTCCCTTATTTCACTAATACTGAAATTAACTGCCATATTAATGATATTTAAAATGAAAGGAGTTGCTTTTGGTATATACGGGCCCGTTTTTATTAAACTTGGTATTATAAAAACCAGTCAGACTTTCGTGATTTCCTAGTATCATAGCACCTTTTGGGTATAATTGCTTATGGAACATCTGATATACTTTCGATTGCAGATTGGCATTAAAGTATATCAACACATTTCGGCAAAAAATTATATCAAACTTGTGATAAAAAGGCGGATTACTTTGCACCAGATCATGCTGTCTTACATCCACCTTTTCTCTCAGAAACTCTTTAACAGTAATACGGTCTGATGCCTCATCAATTTCAAAGTACTTTGAAAAGTCAATGGCCGATATACCATTAAGTGGATACTTTCGAAGTACTGCTTTGAAATCAGTCAATTGCATCTTATTAAAACCATAGCGATAACTCCCGTTTTTGCACTGCCGTACCATGTTAGCACTGATATCCGTAGCAAAAATGCGTGCTTTTTCGAGCAACCCGAGCTCATTCAACAGAATCATATTGGAATACACTTCCATACCTGAACTACAGCCTGCATGCCAGATGTTAAAGGTCTTTTTGCCTTTTAGCATTGGCAACAACTTTTCGTAGAAAGCCGGCCATAACTCCGGATCACGAAATAATTCCGTAGTATTAACGGTTATATCCTCTACCAATCGCTCAATAAAACCTTTATCATTCTGGGTTTTTTCGAGCAGTTCGTCAATGGTCAGATCATTATCCGCGATCACCTTCTGCAAACGCCTCTTGATTGAATTATCGGAATAATTACTAAAATCGTAAGGTGTATTCTCCTTCAACACTTGCAGATAATGCTTAAAATCCATTCTAATGGTTCTTTTCAGATTATCTAAAACAACTCAACTTCAACCTGCTGAATAAATGCTGTATAAGAATGATCATCTCCGTATTCAGCCTCCGATAATAGAAACAGCACTGGTTCTTCACTGCCTACCTTATTTTTGATTGGAGCCTCTCGACGTTCACCAATTATCTTGGTTTTGTCATTAGATACAAAAGCGGAGATAAACTCGTCATTGGCCACAGTTGATTCAGAAAATAACATGGCTACATGCTGCCCTAATACCTCACTTCTATCGTATCCCCATAGTTTCTCAGCAGCTGCATTAAAGAACTCTAAGATCCCTTCCTTGTTGGTAGTTATAATGGCATCTAATGCTCCCTCCAGAGTTTTCTCATTTCTAATCTTAACAGCCTCCACTTCTTTAAACTGCTCGGTCACTTCTTTTTTGGCTTCTTCAAGCATGATACCCAGCTCATCTTTACTGCGTTTCAACTCTTCCTCCATGGTTACCTGTTCAGTGATATCATTTTCTAGGCTGAGAATTTTAATAATTTCCCCTTCGTGATCAATAACTGGCGTGTAAGTGGTTAACAGATATATTTCGTCTCCCATCTTGGTACGACGACGCACACGTCCTTTAAAGTTATGACCGTTTCTCAAATCAGTCAGAATCTGATCGAGGCCTTCAGCATCGTCTTTGAAAAAGAAAATCTTGATATTTTGTCCCTCAATTTCTTCAGGATTATATCGGAAGGTTCTCAGAAAGTTCTGATTAACGTTAATCAATGTGCCATCTACTTCAAACTCTGAGCTGATAGCAGCATGATCAATGGCCTCCAAAATACCTTTCATTTCCACCTCGCGACGATCACTCTCTTCCTGTGTGGCCTGCATCTCTTCAAGGTTCTGCCTCAACTCCTCCTCCTGCTGAAGCATTCTTTCAGCCTGATTTTGTGTTTCCTTCAGCAGTTTTGTGGTGCGGATGGTATTTTGTACCGAAGAGATAGTTAGAGCAATACTTTCAGCAATCTTCTCAACAAATTCAATTTCAAACTCTGCAAAATCCTTAAACGAGGCCATCTCAATCACACCATAGATTTCGTCGTTGGTTTTGAGTGGTACAATTAATATGCTTCTTGGGTTGGCATCACCTAATCCGGAGGTAATATTCAGATAGTTATCAGGCACATCGGTCAGGTGTATCGTTTCCTTTTCCAAGGCACAACGACCAATCAGTCCATCCTCCCAATCAATGCGTTTATCGGCAAACTTTTTGCGATCATAGGCTACGCAGGCAGTCAGTTCGAAATATTTGTTGGTTGAATTGATGTTATTCAATAAATAGAATCCAGCCTGATTAATTTTCATATAATCAACCAGGTACCTGATTATATTGTAGCTTAAATCTTCAATATTATCATTTTCCTTACGCAACAACTCCCCAAAATGCGCCAGCCCCTGAGTTACCCATGTCCGTTGTTCTTCTTCAATGCGTCGCTGCTCCTCGTCCTTTTTGCTTTTAATCAGGTAATCGCGTAAGCGAAGTAATGACTGAGCCAGTTTATCTTTTCTGTCATTAAGATTCAGATCTGATTCGAAATTATCTTTACGCAGGTTATCAACAAATTCGAGCACTTTTTCACTTTTGCTGGCCTCTTGCTTGATATGCTTACGTTGCTTACGAATAAAAACAGCAAAGTTACCTGCTATCAGGTAACCGGCTAACGCAGTAATGAAGGGCAGAAACGTAATAACCCACAACCCAGGGAAGAAACTATAGAGATTATAAAAGGTAGGCTGTTGGTTAACGTGATCAAAAATGCTGTTGCTCAGAAAAACTGTAAAAAGGAATATGACCAATCCAAGCATAAAACCTCTTAAAGTATATCTGCTTCTGATATTCTTAATATTGACCTTTGCCATATGTGTAATTCTTATTTTATAGACGAGTGGTAAAAATAGTAATTATTGCTGTTATCCCAGGCGCGACAATAAATAGGCTGCCATCTTATCTAGTGGCAATACCTTGCTGGCGGCACCTAATTTAATAGCCTCTTTGGGCATACCAAACACTACCGATGAAGCCTCATCCTGAGCAATGGTATGTGCACCGGCGTCCTTGAGTTCCAACAAGCCTTTGGCTCCATCGTTACCCATTCCGGTCAATAATATTCCGGTAGCATTATTGCCGGCATAACGTGCTGCTGAGCGAAACAACACATCAACTGATGGCCTGTGACGATTGACTAATGGACCTTCTTTCACTTCTACAGTATATTCTTTGCCTACCCTTTTCAGCAGCATGTGCTTGCTACCAGGTGCAATTAACACGCGTCCCTGGTAGAGTTTATCACCATTTTCGGCTTCCTTCACCTCCAGTCCACAGATATTGTTAAGGCTATTGGCAAATGACTTGGTAAATCCTTCGGGCATATGCTGCACAATAGCAATACCCGGCACCTTAGCAGGTAATGCCTTTAAAAAGTTACGAATCGCTTCTGTACCTCCTGTGGATGCACCCAGCACAACAATCTTTTCGGTATCAATAATCTGCTTAAAACTGGCAGGTTTATCAAGTATGACATCGGCTGAGTACTTGGGCTTCACACTCACTTGTGCCACAGGCGCAGCAATGGTGCGACGCTTCAACTTTACCTGGGCAGCGGCCTTAACGGCATCGCAAAGCATTATTTTCGATTCATTAATAAACTGAGCGGCATTCATCGCCGGCTTGCCAATGATTTCGCTGGCACCATACTCCAGTGCCTTCATGGCCACTTCCGTTCCTTCAGTGGTGAGGCTGGAGATAACCACAACCGGTATAGGGTGTTGCGACATGATTTTTCGCAGGAAGGTTAATCCATCCATACGGGGCATTTCAATGTCAAGTGTTATAACATCCGGAATTTCTTTCATGATTTTTTTAACGGCAATAATTGGATCTGCCGCCGTGCCCATGACTTCAATGCCCGGATCAGATTCAAGGATGGATGACAAGCTCTGCCTGACAACCGCAGAATCATCAACTACTAGTACTCGAATCTTTTTCTTCATGCGCAAAATATTTTATCTGAGAACCCGATTCTAATCTCTTACTATCTTACAATAATCAAGACACTCTTTTGTTATTCCCAATTCATTCAACCAATTAGCTACTCAGCTAATTTGGTTGTTCAGCTTCACCTTTTTTTGTTGGCCCATGGCCTTTACAACACAGGTTTAATATACCTTTTTTTCCAGAAACTTATGCCTTACTTCTCCTGTATCGTTGAAAAAAATAATTTTCCTTCCCCTTCTTCCACCTGTACTTGATGCTACAATCGGGATTTTCTTCTCCTCAAGCATCAAACGCGCAACCCTAATATTACGCTCACCAATCATATTGGAGTTACCGGTTGCAGACTCAAGCAATTCGCCGCCTCCAAATATTTTGGCTTGTATGTTTTTTATATCGCTACCAAGATATAGCATGCGTTCCACCAGCTTATCGATAGCAATATTACCATACTTTGGCGAAGCTAAATCATTACCATTCCAGTTGGGAAGCATGTAGTGGTTCATCCCACCAATTTTCAGCTTTGGATCCCACAGGCAGATAGCAACGCAACTCCCAAGTATGGTTTTTATCACATACGGTTCTTTGCTTGCGAACAGTGAAGAGGGGTATAGAAAATGTTGCAAATATCTATTTTCCATCTAACACTGTCTTAAAAAATCTCATCATCATCATCAAAGAACACATCATTGCCATCGCCACTAAATCCTTCAACGATGTTGCGCGCTTCTGGAAGAGCAATTGAGAAGGTTGAGCCTTCTCCCTTTTGGCTCTTAATGTCAATATCTCCACCCAGCACATCTAATAATGCTTTGGTAATTGACAATCCAAGACCATGCCCGCGGTTGATTGAGTTGATACCTGAGTCAAGACGCTTGAAACGCTCGAATATAATTTTCTGATTCTTTTCTGAAATACCAGTACCAAAATCCTGCACTGAAGCATGTAAAACATCTTCATCCACCCACATTTTCAGAATCACCTGGCTATCCTTATAGCTATATTTCAGGGCATTATTCAATAGATTACTTAAAACAAGCTTCAGCTTCTCTGAATCAGTTTTAAAATAAAAATTCTTTCCAAAACCATGCTCAATATTGAATTCAATTTTAATATCGATACCCATCTTGCGCGAGATGATGTTGAACGAATCAACAACTGTTTGCACCAGGCTGCGGATATTAACTTTGGTAATGTTAGGAGCTATCTCGCCAGCTTCAATTTTGGCTGCCACAAATATATTGCGTAACTGAAAATCCAGGTTAAAAGCTTCGCTATGGATAAGCGCTACCATTGAAACAACTTTTTTCCAGTCGTTTTTTTCTACCGAAAGGATGGCTTTAGATAAACCAAGAATCGATGTAAATGGATTCACTATTTCGTTAGAAATATTTGAGATAAAGTGGCTCTTTAACGCCTCAGACTCTTTCAGCTTTTTAGTTACACTCTGAAAATCCTTTGATAATTCCTTCATCTCATTATCTAACTTTTTCCTTTCTTCAAGTCGTAACCTGAGTTCGCGTAAAAGTTGTTTGTCAGATAAATTGCTCATAATTGTTTTTTTATATTCCGGACTAGTTATATTTTTCTAAAAATTGTTGGCCTTATATGATCTAAAGGCACATTCATTCCCGATAATGACTCCGAGTGACCAATGAAAAAGATCCCTCCGGGTTTCAGGTAATTACATAGTTTCCCTATTACTCTTTCTTGTGTTGCCCTGTCAAAATAAATTAACACATTACGGCAGAAAATAACATCAAAGGTTTCATTCATGTCGTAATGACTGTCCATTAAATTAACATGCTTCAGGGCAATATTTCGTTGCAATTCTGGCTTTACCCTAACTGTTGGATTCAAGCGATCTTTGCTTTTTAAGAAATATCTTTTTTTCAATTCCAATGGAATGATGGCTATCTTATTTTCAGCGTAAACCCCTTTAGCAGCCGAGCTTAATACCTTATTTGAAATATCAGAGCCATGTATTGAAAAGTTAAAAGAAGGAGACTCACGTTTATATTCATTAAGCACTATTGAAATCGTGTATGGCTCTTCACCACTTGAACAGCCCGCGCTCCAAACTTTAAAAAATCCATTTCCACTATGCTTTGGCAGTACCTCATTTCGTAAAAAATCAAAATGAACCGGTTCGCGAAAAAAGTCTGTCTTGTTAGTCGTTACTACATTCAGAAAATTATATATCTCTTTCGCCTGCCCTTCTTTGCTGAAGAAGTATTCTTTGTATTCGGTATATGACTTCATGTTGAGTTCACGAATACGCTTTAACAGCCTTCCCTGCAGCATCACCCGCTTAACGGGCGGCATCTTAATACCATATTCGTTATAGATAAATTCGCTGAATGCCTGAAAATCCTTTTCCGAAAGCTCAGCTTTAAACGCATCCAATTCCTTCTCTTTACCTATATTTCCTACTCCAAACATCCGGTCATCTCTACTTTACAGCTTTCACTACTTCCCCAAGGTTTATTATATCTTTTTCGCTAAATATCTTATCAGCATTTAGTATCATCACCAGGTCATCGCCATTCTGATAAGAAGCTGAAATATATCCTGGCTTATAATCTGTTTCAATGGCCTTAAGTTTCGATTCATCAGTTTCGAACACATCAGACACCGCATCAACCAATACACCAATGCTCATCATCCCACTGCCATCGGCTTTGTCTATTTCTAAAACCACAATACACGACTGAGGTGTAATATTGATTTCTCCGAGGTTGAACTTAGCTGCTGCATCGATAATTGGAATGATTTGCTCACGATGGTCAGCCACTCCTTTGACATAGCTCATGCTTTCCGGAACAGACTTTGGTGCTGCATATTCCTTTATTTCAACAACCTTCTCAACGTGAACTCCAAAAATATTGTTCCCTACAGCAAAGGTTAGATAGGCATTAACTTCCTGACTCATCTATCTTTATTTTTCTATTTCCTGTACAACTTCTGATAAATCAATGATGTGAATAAACTCATCATTTTTAAATATGCTCCCGGTAAATGTATGAACCAAACCAGTATTACCGTTGATAACTGATTCTTTAAGGCTGGCTTCATCGAGGTCAAACACTTCTTTGACACCATCTACCACCAAGCCAATCAGTGAATCTGTTTTATCATCATCTGACACAACAATAATGGCAGTATCTTGTCCTATTTCAGCATTCTCAGTGCCCATCATCATTCTTAAATCGGCAATTGGTATAATGTTACCATGCAGATTAATTACTCCCAGCAGGTATTTTTTGGTATTTGGTACCCATGTTACCTTATCAAATTCAAGAATATTACGAACTTTCAGTGTATCGAACGCAAATACTTCTCCATTGATTAAAAACGAAATAATTGATGTCATTTTTTTAATTTTTGGTTCGATATTTTTTAGTGGCATTATTATGAATCAAACGATTAGTGTCGATAACCATTGCTATTGTTCCGTCGCCCATAATTGATGCACCTGAAATATTTTCCTGTTTTTTCAGGAAGCGTCCCATAGGTTTCACCACGGTTTGGAATTCACCAATCACCTGATCCACCAACAGTCCGACTCTGCGATCTTCATATTTGACCAATATCAGTTGCTCAGTACCTTTATTTACCAGTTCTGTTTCAAACGTTTCGCGCAAATCTATAAACGGATATTGCTCATTATCGATATTAACAACATGATTAAATGTTTTACCGAACGATACCGAATCAATCGCATAAATCTTTTCAATATTGGCAATAGGAATCACATACTGATTATTAAACACCCGCACCAATAAACCGTCAATAATTGATAGTGTCATTGGCAGCTCGAGCGTAAGCGTGGTCCCTTTTCCTATTTCCGAATCTAAGGAAACTTCACCACGGATTTCGCCAATTTTCTTCTTCACTACGTCCATTCCAACGCCACGACCTGACACATCGGTTACTTCGTCCTTAGTTGAAAATCCGCTCAGGAAGACCAACTCAAATATTTCTTTTCTGCTCAGTTCAGTAGAGCTATCAATAAGTCCCTTGGAAATGGCCTTGTTACGGATGAACTCCGGATCAATTCCTTTACCATCGTCCATCACTTTTACAATAACGCTGGCGCCCGAATAGTATGCTTTGAAAAGAATAGTTCCTTTAGGTGACTTTCCATTACTAATCCGCTCATCAGGCAGTTCTATGCCATGATCAACAGCATTACGAATAATATGTAACAGAGGATCGGTAAGGTGCTCAATGATATTCTTGTCAAGCTCAATATCACCACCTTCAATCACAAAGTCAATATCTTTCTGTAGCTCTTTAGACAAATCACGCACTAACCTCTGGAAGCGCATTAATTCACTTTGCAGCGGTATAAGGCTTATTGAAAAAGCATTATCGCGCAATTGACGACTGAGCTTCTGTATATTTTCGGCTAAAGCCAATACGGCTGGGTTACCATCGTTTTCGGCAAATAAGTTGAGCTGTGCCTGTATGGTTACCAATTCACTCACCAGGTTAACCAACTCATCAATCTTTGAAGAATTAACCCTGATACTTGATATTTTATGCTCTTTTAACTGTACCTTTTTCTTGCCATCCTTCTTAGTTTCACTATCACCTGCACTTACGGCCAATCCAGCTAGTTCATCTTTCACCAATGGTTTCTGATGACGAGCTGCCTCATCAATTTTATTGACCAGTTCAGTTGAAGTCAGCAAATTACCTGCACCAATTTCGTTAATAGCTATATCACACTCATCCTCAACAAAAATGAATACATCCTTAATATCATTTACAGATTCAGATGTATTTAAAACTACCTGCCATTGACAATAATTACTTATCGGATTAAAACTGCTTAATACAGGTACCTTTTCATGGTAGGCCACAACTTTGGCAGTACCCATGGCGTGCAAATCATCGAGCAGGTAAAATGGATTGGTTCCATTTCGGAGAATTTCTTCATTTGGTTTGATGTCGATCAGATAAGTCTTGGAACCGTCATCCTTAACAGCCTCTTCTTTGGCAACCGGAGTTTTAGGTACTACTGCACCTTCAAGGTTTGCTACGCGTTGAACTCGCTGAATAAAAGACTGTTGATTTTCCAGTTCTTCTTCATCATCAACATCGCCCACTTCAAGCATGTGCTTAATATGGTCAATTGATTCAAAGGTGAGTGAAATAATATCATCGGTTATCTCGAGCTTATTGTTTCTTACGAGATCAAACACCGTTTCGAGGTGATGCGTAAATTCACTTAACTGATTAAAGCCAAACATTGCTCCCCCACCTTTAAGCGTGTGCATAGCACGAAAGATCCGCTCAACTATCTCTTTGTTGCCCGTATCTTTCTCAAGAAGCAACAGCGCTTCCTCTAAGTCATGAACATTATCGTTTGACTCCTCTACGAATTTTGCTTTAAACTTGTCAATCATTGTTTACGCGTTTAACCTGTGATGGTGTTAAAATAGTCTATCAAAAGCTGTTGCTCTTCTTCTGTTTGTGGCGTGTACGACTCCTCGCTAACAAGCAGTTGCTGAATAACCGATACCGCCGTTTTGGTCTTCTCAACCATATGATTGCTCACCACCAATTTGTTATCAAGAACTTCTTTATAGGCCTGTTCCACCGGTGTTGCAATTTCGGGTAATGCTGTAAAGCCAACCATAGGGGCTGTTCCTTTGATATTGTGCATAGTTCGCACAACCATTTCAATAGCCTCTTTTGACAAGTTAACAGGCTTAGTCAGTTCTTCCTCAAGAACAGCCAGATTATCAGAAGTTTCTTTAATGAAAATATTTTTAACTCTCATCTTATCTTAAGACACGAGAAATTGCACTCAATAGCTTAGCGGGAACAAATGGTTTGATAATCCACCCGGTAGCGCCGGCCTGCTTAGCTTCCATCTTTTTTGAAGCTTGCGATTCGGTCGTTAAAAATAAGATTGGAATGTGCTTATATGCTTCAATCTCTCTTATCTTGCGAATCAGCCCAAGGCCATCGAGGTTTGGCATATGTAGGTCGGTAATTACAATATCAATTGTTCTGCCGTCCAGGAATTTTTGAGCATCTTCACCATCAACGCCCACCAATACCTCATAACCTTCATTTTGCAAGGTAAAGTTGACTACTTCGCGGATACTTTCTGAATCATCAACGATGAGAACTGTTTTAGCCATAATTATTATTCTAGTTATTATAGATTAATTAAGAACATACTGAAAACCTGAGTTCAAGATAAGCTTTTTTATATCTTCACTTAACTCAGCATTTACTTCTACTTTTTTTCCGTTGGCACTTAATGTTGCTTTTAATGCCAATAACAACTGTATAAAGGTTACATCAACACTCTCAGGATTATCTACTTCGATCTGTAAATCCTTATCGGATATTAAACCGTTTTTTACAGTTGCTGTAATTTTTTCGATGTGATTAATGATTAGCTGCCCTGAGAAGCGCATCATAGTTTTCTCAGGCAATTCATCAATTAGTACTGTATATGGTAAATTTTCCATGGTCTACACCTTAAAATTTCTCGTAATTATCCAAGTCAAAATCCTTATCGAAATTAGAGAATGGATTATCGGCCTTTTTCTGTCCATTGCCAGTTGTTGGCTTCGGTGCTGCCTTTGGCTCAGACTTAACAGCTACCTTCTCAGTAGTATTTTCCACAGGCATTTTCGCCTCTTTCTTACCTGTTTTATCGGTCGCCTTAGCAGATTTTTTATCAAGCTTGAAATAGCTAACTGCTTCATTCAGGTTATCGGCTAAATTAGCCAACAAATCAGAACTCTGTGTCAACTCATCAGATGATGATGCATTTTCCTGCGTAATCATATTGAGTTGCTGCATAGCCAGGTTAATTTGTTCAGCCCCTGTTTTTTGCTCCATACTTGCAGCAGAAATTTCTTTAATGAGCTGCGTGGTTTTTTCGATATCCGGCACCAGCGCTTTTGATTTTTCGCCAGCTTCAGTAGACACCTTCAGACCTGTAGAAACAAGCGATACGATCTCGTCAGCTGCCGTTTTACTGCGCTCGGCCAACTTACGCACCTCAGCTGCCACAACAGAGAATCCTCTTCCGTGCTCACCAGCTCTGGCTGCTTCAACAGCCGCATTCAGCGCCAGAATATTTGTTTGGAAGGCAATATCGCTGATGATGGTAATTTTCTCAGAAACATCCTTCATCACTTTGGCAGCCTGTGACGAAAGCTCATCAGCAACACTTACATCTTTAGCTGTTTCAACAGTTATCTTCTCTGTTTGAATCGCATTATCAGTATTCTGATCGATATTAGCTACCATTTCTTCAATAGAAGTTGATACTTCCTCAGCTGAAGCAGCCTGATCAGCTGAACCTTTAGACAATTGTAAAGAGCTCGACTTTAACTGAGTACTTGAAGTCACCAAATCATTGGCATTTGACTTAATGGTATTCACTGTATCTTTAAGGTTTTCAGCCATGCTAACCAAAGCTTTGGCTAAATCACCTATTTCATCATCCTGTTCAACATCAACTGTGGCAGTTAAATCGCCTTGCCCTATTGCCTGTGCAAAAGTAACACCTTTGTTAAGCGGTGTAATAATGGAGTTATATAGCATGTAAGCGGTAATGAGTGCACCAGCAATAACCAGCAAGCTCATAATAATAATAACCCACTGTAACACAGTAAAACTTCTGTTACTGCCAGATAAGGCTACATTAGTTGCCTCATCATATTTAGTTGTTAACTCACGTATTGTAGTATCAATTGACTCGCACAATGAAATAATTTCACCACCCTCCTGCACCATTGGCTCCACTTCGAACAGCACCATGGCATCCTCATAGGCCTCAAATGAGTTCAGGCTGCTCATCACGTACTGCTGCATCTGAAATAAAGAATCAACATCGTGGAAGATAGTGTTTAATGTTTCTACATCTTCCTCATTCCCTTCTTCTTCAATCCAAAGCTTGCTTAAGGCAAGTAATTCTTCTTTCAAAGCCTTGTACTCGGTGGAATGCAATTCACCTAAACGCACTTTATCAGGTGTTCCTGACTGCGTATCGATAAATACCCAGCTACGAATCAGCATCTTCGACTCATTAACAGCATCCGCCAGACTCTCAAGCTCAGTTGTTGAGGGCGAATACAGACCTGTTAATTTTCGATTTAAATTTTTACTACTTGTCAGCGTAGAATAAGTCCAGATTCCGTTAGCTATAATCAACAACAGGATGAGTCCGAACCCGGCTAACAATTTTTGGGCAATATTCAGTTTGATGTTTTTCATGATTACTTGTTATAGGCTAATTGCATTTGACATCCCTTCGAGCTTTGAGCTAATTTGTAAACCAAATTTAGCAGCATTGCCTTTATGGATCTCAAATTTAAGTTTATCATCTCTAACCACAAAGTTAATCATCGATCCCGAATTACACGCACCTTCGGCTTCGGTAATTATTAACGTACTGCCTCCATTAACTTTACTTACAATAGTTGCGGCATGCTTCGAGAAATTAACGTTAGATGAAACGTAAACCACCTGGCAATCTACAACTTCTTCTGGAGATTTAAACTCTTTAATAACAACATTTTGGAATCCGAATTTTTTACCTGCAGATAACTTCGACATCCAATCAGCGATTTCCTTGTCGCGCACCACTCCAATCACAAAGTCCCCTTGTTTGGCTGATTCAGTCCAGCCTATGTGCCTTATGAAACTCAATGTAAATACTGACTTAAATTTAGCTACCTGCGCGTTTCCGGCTAAAGGTAAAACAATTAAAGCCAAAAAGAATAAAACCTTTTTCATAATAAATCTGTCCTACAAAATTCAACATCTTAATGCGCTTTGGTACGCACCAGAACTTATATTGTTTCTTTTTACCTTAATAATTTTGATTTTTAGGACAAAAGAATCCAAAATGACGGGTTAAAAATTAAGCCATTTCACTTAACTTTGCACAACTTTTCTAGTCCAACCACGCTAAATAAATAGGTGTCAAATACCTCCAAAACATCAACACAAAACAAATGAAACATACCTCACTAAAAATAGACTCATCCTTATTATTATTGGGCAAAACAAAGGAAATCAGCAAAGAACTGTCATCATTCATTGGCGATTTAAACCTGAATAAAGCCTGCATAGCCAAACTTGAGTGCTATATTTCGCTGGATAGTTCTGATGATATCATCAGCTGTCAGACCCACCTTACTGAAAGTCTCAAGCAACTGTTTGGGGAACACATACCCGCTTTTACACTAATTAATCAACAACCTGCCGATGTTAACAACAAAGCACTTTTAAAACTGACACTATTCGACCAGCCTGGTTCTTTAGTTAGCTTTAAGGTGTTTCAAAAACATCCCTACACCGTTGTTACGATCAACGATGATAAAATAATATTTTCAGGCGGCATCCATTTTACTGAGGAGAAGGATATCCTCCGTAGCATCCAGTTGAGTTATGATTTTGCAGAGCAGCTGCTCGACCATGAAGAGATGCACCTGGGTCACCTGGCCACCATCTCCAACTACATGGAAGATTTAGAAGGTAAGAATATTGCTTCTACCGGGTGGAGCAACCTGGCAACACTTGAAGAAGTGAGATCTTTATATTTCGATCCCACCCTTTTTAAGCATGGTTACCCACTACCCCTGAATAACAGCATAAAAACAGGAGGTTTCTCCATCGACTTTATAGCAGCTTCAAAAGATGGTTTTCCAACTGCCCAGTACTATATTAACACAAATGGCCTGACACAATCGTGCTATCTGCCATGTCTGCAAAAAGTTTTTATTGGCAACCTAAGCACTCAACAGGCCAATAGCATTAATGAGCAAATAGACTTCTACAAAACAGCAATAGAAGAAGTCATCAGCAACTGTGGCTCATCAGAAATACTTATCGAAGAATTGAAGATTTTGCTTACGAACCCCGATTTGGCACAATTGGTAGAAGATGAACTTACAAATCTTCTGCACCCAAATAAAATAAGCGTATTTCATACCCAATCGAACAGAGCAGAACATTGGTTTGACATTGAAGTTATTACCTCGGTTACCTGCGACAAATAAATCATTGCCCAACAAACCCTTTTTACCTATTTTCGCACAATCACAAAAAAGGAGAAGATTAAGAGATGTGGATTAATATTGCACGCTATATACTGCGTAACCGAATAGCCATTTTAATAGCATTATTTATAGTAACCGTTTTTATGGGCATCATGTCGCGGCAGATTGAAATGTCGTACCAGTATGCCCCCCTGTTACCCGAAGATGACCCAACCTACCTGGAGTATGAAGAATTTCTGAATATCTATGGGAATGAAGGAAACATGGTCATAATAGGCATTAAGAACGAAGATTTTTTTGAGCTTAGTGATTTTAACAATTGGCAGGACCTTTCTAAATCACTCCTTGAGATAAATGGAGTTACCTCCGTTTTTTCAGTGGGTCAATCCTATGACCTGAAAAAGAACAGCAAAGAGAAGCGCTTTGAGATAGCTCCTATTTTTCCAGAAAAGGTCAAGTATCAAACTGAACTCGACTCACTTAAAGATGTATTTTATTCTCTGCCATTTTACAAAGAGCTTTTATACAACGAAAACAAAGATGCCTTTCTGATGGCCATTACGCTTGATGATGAACTCCTGCACAGCAAAAAGCGGGTGAAGTTGATTGAAGATATTCAAGAAGTTGGGCAGCAATTTGTTGAGAACAGCAGGCACGATATACATTATTCAGGACTTCCGTTTATACGAGTGGTAACAGCCGAAATGATTAAGAAGGAACTGAACATGTTCATTTTCCTGGCTTTAGGTATTACTGCGCTTATCATTTTCTTATTCTTCCGTTCGTTTAAGGTGGTCATGTTTTCAATGCTGGTGGTTGGCATTGCTGTTATATGGGCCTTAGGTATTCAAGGGATTTTCGGCTACAAAATCACCATCCTAACCGGTATGATTCCGCCATTGATTATTGTAATTGGTATCCCCAACTCAGTATTTCTTCTCAACAAGTATCACCAGGAATACCGTAAGCACAAAAACAAAATCAAGGCACTGCAGCGTGTTATCCGCAAAATAGGTAATGCTACATTTCTAACCAACCTGACCACAGCTTCGGGATTCGCCACATTTATTTTCACCAGCAGTAAAATTTTGGTAGAATTTGGAGTGATAGCGGCCATTAACATTATGGTAGTATTCGTCCTGTCAATCCTATTAATTCCCATCATCTTCAGTTTTCTGGATGGGCCAAAGGAGCGTCACCTGAATCACCTCGATAACCAACTGGTAGGCAAAGCTGTTAACGGATTGGTGCGCATCTCATTAAATCACCGAACGAAAGTTTACTGGGTGGCCGGATTCATGTTGTTGTTGGGTTTCTTTGGTATCTCAAAGATTAAAACCACGGGCTTTATGCTCGATGACATCCCCCATGATGATCCGCTGTATGTTGATCTCAAATTTTTTGAAGAAAACTTCAATGGCTTAATGCCACTGGAGCTAATGATTGACACAAAGAAAGCCAATGGTGCCATATCGGGCAGTAACCTGAAACGCATGGACAAGCTGCAGGAAGAGCTGAAAGCATTCGACGCTATCTCGCACCCGCTTTCGATGGTTGAAGTGGTGAAATTTGCACGTCAGGCTTTCTATAATGGCAAGGAAAGCCATTACAAAGTACCCAGCAACCAGGAGCGCAATTTTATTCTTTCGTATGTCAATAAAAGCAATACGGAGGCAACAGCCAATAACGGACTGGTCACTACGTTTATTGACTCAACCAAGCAGCGGGCCCGCTTAAGCTTCCGCATGAAGGATATTGGCACCACTGAGATGGCTGTGCTAGATAAAAAAATCCGTGAAACCATCACCAGTGTATTTCCGGCAGACAAATATTACACTTCTCTGACAGGAGCCAGCGTAGTGTTTTTTAAAGGAACCGATTACCTGGTACGCAACCTGTTTACCAGTCTGCTATTGGCCATTGTACTGATCGCCTCCTTCATGGCCTGGATGTTCTCATCCAAAAGAATGGTGTTGGTATCCTTAATACCAAACATCTTTCCGCTTATTATGACGGCAGCACTCATGGGCTTTTTCCACATACCCATTAAACCTTCCACCATCTTGGTTTTCAGTATAGCCTTTGGTATTAGTGTCGATGATACCATCCACTACCTTGCCAAATACCGCCAAGAGCTATCGGAAACCAACTGGAGTATTCGGGCAGCTGTGGTATTGGCTTTAAAGGAAACAGGTGTGAGTATGATTTACACTTCTATCATTCTGTTCTTTGGGTTTGGCATCTTCAGTGTATCGCAGTTTGGTGGCACCGTGGCATTGGGTATATTAGTAGCCGTTACGCTTTTAATCGCTCTGTTTTCAAACCTTATTCTTCTGCCGGCGTTGTTGTTAACGTTAGAGAAGGCTATTACTAATCAGTCCTTCAAAGAGCCTTTATTACATATTTACGATGAAGATGAGGACATTGAACTGGAAGAACTAAGAATAGAAACGAAACACGAGCTTAAATCAGAATAACACACATCAATTTATGTACACAATAACCGACCTTCAAAAACTGGTAGAGCAAGAAATCAGCAAACAGCAATTTGTGGTTGAGCCCAAAGGCCTGTATCAGCCGATTGAATACGTAATGGGAATGGGTGGCAAACGCATCCGGCCAACCATGTGCCTGGCAGGCTGCTATCTGTTTACCGATGATATTCAGCCAGCTCTGAAACCCAGCTTATCACTGGAGATATTTCATAACTTCACACTGCTGCACGATGACATAATGGATAACGCCGATGTGCGACGCAACCAGGCAACTGTGCATAAAAAGTGGGACGAGAATACAGCTATCCTCTCGGGCGATGCCATGCTGATCAAAGCCTACCAATACGCCTCCAAAATTAATGGGCAGCACCTCAAAAAAGTGATTGATTTATTTAGTCAAACAGCCATTGAAGTATGTGAAGGTCAGCAGTACGACATGGAGTTTGAGACCCGCGACGATGTGGAGGTATCGGATTATCTGAATATGATAAGGCTGAAAACAGCCGTATTGCTGGCTGCCAGTTTGAAAACAGGTGCTATCATAGGTGGTGCCAGTGATGATGATGCGAATTTGCTATATGAATTTGGTGAGAATATTGGCCTGGCATTCCAGTTACAGGATGACTTCCTGGATGTGTATGGTGACATCGAAACTTTTGGAAAAGCAATAGGGGGAGATATTGTTGCCAACAAGAAAACATTTTTACTACTTAATGCGTTACAATTGGCGTCGGGTTCATTGCGCAATGACCTCTTGAAATGGATAAACGCTGCCGACTTTGATGCTCAGGAAAAAATAGAAGCTGTTAAAACCATCTACAACACACTTAAGGTAGACGAATTAGCCAGAGAAAAAATGAACTTCTATTTTGAAAAAGCCATTGCCGCCCTCAACAGGGTCAATGGTCGTGAAAGCATGAAAGAGCAATTGCGCCATTTCGCAGTTAAGCTCATTGAGCGTTCCCGATAAAGGAACATTATCAACGCGAGAATAATACGCATAATATGGAAAAATTGGTTGGTACCATCATTCAAATAGTTGGTCCGGTTGTAGATGTAAGCTTCGACCTTAACGATCAGGAGCTACCTAATATTTTAGATGCTTTAGAAATTAAGCGCGAAGGTCATCCTTCAATTATTATTGAGTGCCAACAGCATATTGGCGAAAATACCATACGCTGTATTGCCATGGATTCAACAGATGGCTTGATGCGTGGACTGGAAGTGACCCATTTGGGTAGTCCCATTACCATGCCAGCGGGCGAAAACGTTAAAGGCCGCCTGCTTAATGTGGTGGGTAATGCCATTGATGGCATTGGTAATGTAACCAAAGAAGGCGGCAAACCCATTCACCGCGATCCGCCTTCATTCGAGGAGCTATCTACTCAGGCCGAAATCCTTTTTACAGGTATAAAAGTAGTTGACCTGATTGAACCATATGCCAAAGGTGGTAAGATTGGTTTGTTTGGTGGTGCAGGTGTAGGTAAGACCGTATTAATTCAGGAGCTTATCAACAACATTGCCAAAGGACACGATGGTTTATCAGTATTTGCCGGTGTTGGTGAGCGTACCCGTGAAGGTAATGACCTGCTTCGTGAGATGATTGAATCAGGCATTGTAAATTATGGCGATGCCTTTAAAGAAGATATGGAAAAAGGCGGCTGGGACTTATCGAAAGTAGATAAAGATGCGCTGGACACATCACAGGTAACCATGGTATTCGGTCAGATGAATGAGCCTCCCGGTGCCCGTGCACGTGTGGCCCTGTCAGGCTTAACCATTGCCGAAAGTTTCCGCGATGGCGATGGCACAGGTTCAGGACGCGATGTACTACTTTTCGTGGATAACATCTTCCGATTTACGCAGGCTGGCTCAGAGGTGTCTGCACTATTAGGCCGTATGCCTTCTGCAGTAGGTTACCAGCCAACCTTATCATCTGAGATGGGTGCCTTACAGGAACGTATTGCTTCTACCAAGCACGGTTCAATTACCTCGGTACAGGCTGTTTATGTGCCTGCCGATGACTTGACTGACCCCGCTCCTGCAACAACCTTTGCTCACCTGGATGCCAAAACGGTATTGAGCCGTAAGATTGCCGAGCTGGGTATCTACCCCGCTGTGGATCCATTGGATTCAACTTCACGGATGCTAACGCCTGAAATTGTTGGTGATGACCATTACAATACCGCACAAGCTGTTATTGAGATTTTACAACGCTACAAAGAGTTACAAGATATTATCGCCATCTTAGGTATGGAAGAACTATCGGAGGAAGATAAACTAGTAGTGCACCGTGCACGCCGTGTACAGCGCTTCCTGTCGCAACCATTCCATGTGGCCGAACAGTTTACCGGCCTGAAAGGTGTATTTGTATCTATTGAAGATACCATCAAGGGCTTTAAGATGATACTCAACGGCGAAGTGGATCAATACCCCGAATCAGCCTTTAACCTGGTGGGAACCATTGAAGAAGCTATTGCCAAAGGTGAAGACATGTTGAAACAAGCTAAATCAGCCTAATGGAAGATCTGCATTGCGAAATAGTGACACCCGTAAAGGTCATCTACGATGCACCGGTTGGATTGGTAACCGTCCCTGGTGAAAAAGGGCAATTTACCTTGCTGAAGAATCACGCACCCATCATTTCTGTTCTTATTGAAGGTAAGATAAGGGTGATTAGTAAAACAGGTAGCGAAGAGTATTTTGACTGCAAAAGTGGCGTATTAGAATGCGAAAACAATAAGGTGACCATCCTAATTCATAAGAGCTAATAGCCTGTTTACGATATAACACAAATGAAATCCCGGCAATACACCGGGATTTTGTTATTTTTGCGCTTTATTACATCTCAACGAAGCGGTTTATACACCTCTTTTACTATATTTTATAAAGCATGAAAATCCTTATTATACGATTAAGCTCAATTGGTGATATCATTCAATGCATGTCGGTGGTGACTGGCCTGAAAAACCAATTCCCACAGGCTGAAATTCACTGGGTGGTGCGCGCCGACATGGAGTCACTGGTTAAGATCGATCCCCGCATTGACCGCATTTGGGCCTTTGATAGGAAAGAAGGATTTGGAGGCGTTTTTAAGCTGGGTTCGAAACTCAAAAAGGAGCAGTTTGACCTTATCTATGATGCCCATAGTAATATTCGTTCAAACATCCTTAAACTGATGTTGTGCCCCTTTGGCATTTGTAACATATTTAAAAGAAATAAGCTGGTAACACGACATAAAGATCGCCTCAAGCGCTTATTGCTGTTTAAATTTGGTGTTAATCTGCTTCCAAAACCATTTAAGGCACTGGACTCGTTTCGTCAGCCATTGAAAAAATGGCAGGTCAATGAGTTTAATACGCCTTTTAACGACTGGCGTTTCCCGCGTGAAACAGAAGAAAAGATAGAAAACCTGGTTTTAAAACAGCTACCCCAAGGCCAGAAATTTGTGACGCTTGTCCCCTCTGCTGCCTGGGAACTTAAGCGTTGGCCGGTTAATTACTGGCAAGAGCTGGTTAAAATAAGAGAAGACCTGCACTTTGTGGTATTAGGTGGACCTGGCGATACATTTTGTGAGGAAATTAAAGCAGCTGCACCTGAGCGTGTGATTAACCTGGCAGGTCAAACCTCATTAATGGAAAGCTTCTGTGCTGTGTGGCATTCACCATATGTTATCAGTGGCGATACCGGGTTCTTACATGCAGCTGACCTGTTTCAGAAACCGGGACAGGCGATTATTGGCCCCACCGCTTTCGGCTATCCATCAAACCCAAAGATGAAAATTATGGAGGTGGATTTACCTTGTCGCCCGTGTACCAAAGATGGCAGTACCAAATGCAAGATAAAAGAAGAGAGGAAATGCCTCATGGACATCTCCCCTCAATTAGTTGCTAAGTCGATTGACTTTTAATTATTTCTGCTGCGATTGAATATAGGCTACCACTTCCTGGTGGCCTTTTGATTGGGCAAAATCCAGTGACGATTCACCATCCACATCCACCATGGAAAGGTCGGCTCCGTTAGCTACCAATAGCTTAACAACTTCCAGTTGACCTTCTGAGGCCGCCATCATCACGGGTGTCCACTGCTCTTCATTATCTGTAGCATTCACATTGGCTCCAGCTTGTATCAACACATCTACAGCTTGTGTAAACGGACCGGTTGAGGCAAACATCAGCGCCGTGCGGTTCATGCCATCTACAGCATCAATCTCAGCTCCATTTTCAAGCAATACCGAAACAATGTGGTGATGCCCGTTATAAGCAGCCAGCATTAAAGCACTGTGCTGATTTTCGTCCATCGCATTGATATCAATACCGCTGCCGATCGCTGCCTTTACTTTATCTAAATCGCCCTCCAAAGCAGCCTGAAAATAAGCTGGCATATTGATACTTTCCGTTACTGCCTGCTCTGCTGTTTTATGAACCGACTGGCTTTCCTCTTGTTTATTCTTTTTGCCCGTCGACTGACAAGCCAGTGAGACTATCATTAGCGCCACACTTGTTAATGTTACTAATTTCTTCATCCTGATATTTTGATGTTTAATGGTCAATAAAATAACGGTAATCCCCTTAATAGATAGCCTCCGCCACCTTGCGGGTGCTTGCTGTGGCCATCATGGTGTAAAAATGCAGAATAGGTACATTATGCTGTATCAGCTCTTTTGCCTGATGAATACACCATTCTACACCCACCTGTTTCACCTCATCATTATTTTTACATTTCCTGATTTCTTTGGCAAAATCCTCAGGTATATCCACGTGAAAGATTTTTGGTAGTACCGTAAGCTGGTTCATCAAAGTAACTGGCTTTAAACCTGGAACAATAGGAACCGTTATGCCCATGGCACGAGCTCTATTAACAAACTCAAAGTACTTACTATTATCAAAGAACATTTGGGTAACAATATACTCAGCACCAGCGTCAACTTTCTGTTTTAACCAGTACAGGTCAGATTCCATATTAGGAGCCTCTTCATGCTTCTCAGGATAACCGGCCACCCCATAACTAAAAGGCGTATCAAATGCATCGAGTAATGTGCCATCCAGAAACTGTCCGGCATTTAATTCATTCACCTGATTGACCAAATCAAGCGCATAATTATTACTTTCCTCCGACGTGGAAGCAAATCGCGCTTTATTGGAATTATCACCTCTCAATAATAAGACATCATGAATTCCCAGAAAATTGAGGTCAATCAAAGCGTACTCGGTCTCACTTTTTGTAAAACCACTGCATATGATGTGTGGCACTACCTTAATACCATAACTATGCTGGATAGATGCTGCCACGGCTACAGTACCTGGTCGTTTACGAATCACACGCCGCTCATAAAGCCCATTGGCGGTATCCTTATACTGCATCTCATCCCTGTGCGACGTTATATTAATATAGAGCGGGTTAAACTCTTTTAGTTGTTCAATGGTATTAAAGACTTTATCAATGCTATTGCCTTTGAGTGGTGGTAGTAATTCAAAGGAAAAGCCGGTTTTAGTGGTTGATTTTATTTGTTCTGCTACAGTCATTCTATCAATGGTGATTAGTTGAATCGTTGATTTGGACATTTGTTGATTTGAAGACATTGGTTTGCAAATCAACAAATATCCGATTCAACACCTATTTGTTACTTATATTCCAGATTTAACGGAATCCACTTCTCAACTTCTTCATCAGTGCAGCCTTTTCGACGGGCCACATCCTGCACCTGATCTTTACCAATCTTACCCAAACCAAAATAGATGGCATCGGGATGCGCCAGGTAAATACCACTCACCGATGCATTAGGGTACATGCTGTAATGTTCAGTTAAGGTGATGCCGGCATTCTCTTCGGCCTGCAGCAGGTCAAAAAGCGTGCGTTTCTCGCTGTGATCGGGACACGCAGGATAGCCAAGTGCAGGACGAATACCCCTGTAACGCTCACGAATCAAGTTCTCATGATCGATGACTTCCTCAGGCGCATAACCCCAAAACTCTGTTCTGATGCGATAATGCAACAACTCGGCAAAAGCTTCGGCTAATCGGTCGGCCAATGATTTTAACAGGATACTGCTGTAATCATCATGATCAGCTTCAAACTGCTCAAGCCATTTTTCGATACCAACACCAGCCGTTACTGCAAACCCACCAATATGGTCGAAGCGCTTGCTTTCTTTAGGTGCCACGTAATCGCTCAAACAGTGGAATATTTTTTTGCCGGGTTTATCCTGCTGTTCTCTCAAATGATGGAAAGTGGCCATAACTTCCTGACGCGACTCATCCGTATAAACTTCTATATCGTCGCCTACACTATTAGCCGGAAATATACCAAACACCGCATTCGCCTGCAGCATATGCTCTTGCTCAATCCGATCGAGCATGGCTTGTGAATCACGATACAGCTTTAATGCTTCTTCTGCTTTAGCTTTAGCATCAGCGGTACGATAACGCTCCAGCCATTTGGCTTTTGAAGTCTCATCAACCACCGATTCCATGTGGTCGTAGTTACCGGTTAAACGCCAGGCCTGGTAGAAGAATGTCCAATCAATAAATTTACGAATCTCACTTATCGGATAGTCTTCCAATACACGCACGCCAGCCTCTGCCGGTAGTGGCGTTATTGTATTAGCCCAGTCGATGTGGTGCTTTCGGGCACGTGCCTCTTCTATTGGCAACAGGTTAATTGTTTTCTTTTTGGCATTTCGCTCACGAAGCCCTTCATATTCATGCTTCACCTGCTGCACAAAGTTATCCTTCTCTTTGGCAGATAATAAGGCACTCACCACCTGTGCACTTTTTGAGGCATCTTTGACATGCACAACAGGATTATCATACTCAGGCTCAATTTTAACAGCGGTATGTATTTTTGACGTGGTAGCACCACCTATCAGCAATGGGATATTGAAACTATTACGTTTCATTTCTTTGGCGACCGTCACCATCTCTTCCAGTGAAGGTGTAATCAAACCACTCAGTCCTATGATATCAACACCATGCTCAATGGCATTTTTAAGAATCTCTTCGGTGGGTACCATCACCCCTAAATCGATCACCTCATAGTTGTTACAACCTAAAATAACGCCAACAATGTTTTTACCAATATCATGTACATCACCTTTAACGGTGGCCATCAATATTTTTCCATTGGTTTTAGCACCTCCGGTTGCGGCTTTTTCCTCTTCAATAATTGGTTGAAGAATGGCAACAGCCTTTTTCATCACGCGTGCTGTTTTTACCACCTGAGGCAAAAACATCTTACCACTTCCAAAGAGCTCGCCCACCACATTCATGCCGTCCATGAGGGGCTGCTCAATAATATCGAGTGCTGTTGGATACTTTTCCAGGGCCTCTGCAATATCTACGTCCAGATAATCGCTGATACCTTTAACCAGGCAATGGCTCAGACGTTCTTCCAATGTTCCTTCACGCCAGGCAGCTTGTTGGATTTCGCCTTCAGTCTGTTGCGTATTTTTAATTTGTTCGGCATACTCTACCAGGCGATCAGTTGCATCACTGCGTTTATTTAACACCACATCTTCAACATAGTCAAGCAGTTCTTTGGGTATATCATCATAAACCTGCAGCATGGCAGGGTTCACAATTCCCATATCCAAGCCTTCCTGGATGGCATAGTATAAAAATACCGAGTGGATGGCTTCACGTACCACATTATTCCCTCTGAACGAAAATGACAGGTTGCTGATACCTCCACTAATATGCGCATGTGGCAAGTTCTCTTTTATCCACTTACAGGTTTTGATGAAATCAACTGCATAATTGTTGTGTTCCTCTATTCCTGTGGCAATGGCCAGCACATTCGGGTCAAAAATAATATCCTGTGGCGGAAAGTCGAGCTTTTCTGTTAATAGCCTGTATGCTCTTCCACATATTTCTTTCCGGCGTTCAAAGGTATCGGCCTGACCTTTTTCATCAAAAGCCATGACCACCACTGCTGCTCCGTACTTTTTGATGATACGGGCATGTTCAAGAAACAACTCTTCCCCTTCTTTAAGGCTGATGCTATTCACCACCGACTTACCCTGCAGGCATTTTAGTCCGGCTTCTATCACCTCAAATTTAGATGAGTCCACCATCACCGGTACTTTGGACACATCCGGATCAGACATGAGCATATTGAGGAAAGTTACCATCTCCTCTTTGGCATCCAACATGGCATCATCCATGTTCACATCCACAATCTGTGCACCATTCTCTACCTGATGACGAGCAATATCAACAGCCTCTTCGTATTTCTTTTCTTTGATTAACCGCAAAAACTTGCGCGATCCTGCCACGTTACAGCGCTCACCAATATTTACAAAATTGGCATCTTTACGCATCTGCAACGATTCCAAACCACTTAAATGAGTGATAGTTGAAGGCTGTACTTTCTGGTGTCCGTCATACTTGGCAGCCACCTTAGCCATAGCCGCAATGTGTTCGGGTGTTGTACCGCAGCAGCCACCAATAATATTGACTTTACCATCGGCCATCCAGTGCTCTACCAACGCAGACATCTGATTGGGTGTCTGGTCATATTCACCAAACTGATTGGGCAAGCCTGCATTGGGGTGTGTACTTATATAAAAAGGGGCATTCTTTGACAGTTCAGTTACATAAGGTTCCAGCTCCTCAGCTCCCAATGAACAGTTAAGACCAATACTGAGGATATCCATATGCGAAATGGAATCGATAAAGGCCTGCAAGGTTTGACCCGATAAGGTACGCCCACTGGCATCGGTAATAGTACCTGACACCATAATTGGCAACTTACAAGCTTCCTCTTCAAATACCTCATCAATGGCAAACAGGGCTGCTTTAGCATTTAGAGTGTCAAAAACGGTTTCAATCATCAACAGGTCGGATCCTCCCTGAATCAGTGCTCTCACCTGCTCTTTATAGGCTTCCTTTACTTCATCAAAGCTGGTCGAGCGGTAGCCCGGATTATTCACATCGGGTGATAACGACAGTGCTTTATTCAGCGGACCAATGGAACCACAAACAAAACGAGGTTTATCCGGATTTTTGGCAGTGTATTTATCCGCTACTTCACGGGCAATACGTGCCGATTCGAAATTAATATCCCACACGGCCTCCTGCATGTCATAGTCGGCCTGTGAAATAGATGTCGCATTAAATGTATTGGTTTCAATGATATCGGATCCAGCCTCCAGGTATTTGGCATGAATTTCTTTAATTATATCAGGTCTGGACAATGAAAGAATATCATTATTTCCTTTGATGGGCATGTGGTGATGCTTAAAGCGTTCGCCCCTGTAATCTTCTTCCTCCAGTTTATAGGTCTGAATAAGGCTTCCCATGGCGCCATCAAGAAGCAATACACGTTCTTTAATGACCTTATACAACAATTCTGTTCGCGTCATATTGATCTTATCAATTTGAAAAATGTGGTTAATGTTTTATGGTATATGGTTTTTACTTCAACTCTCAAGAGCAGTCAATTGTTATCAGATTACCTAACAATCCAATATCTTAAATAGTTAGACCTGAACAAGCAAAATTACGATAATTTTTTTCCAATAAGACAATAAACAGCCATGAAGTAGCATGCACGGGCAGATAAGCGCAATAGATGTTCATCTTCTCAATTTGAGAATCAACCAATAAACGTCAATTTTGTTACTTTTGAAGAGACTAATCAGAATCATCAATGACCACGACCAGACTCAAAATACTATTGCTATCGCTGATATGGCCATTTGTGTTGAATGCCCAATCTATTGTAGACATTATCAACAGTACCGAAAAGGCTGTATTTGAAGCACGGGCGTATAACAGTGCCAGACTACAAACGGGTACAGTATCGGGTTTTCTCCTAAGCAGCGATGGACTGGCTATTACCATGGGCTATATTTTTGAGAAGGCCGACTCAGCCGTAGTAACCTTACGCAGTGGAAAAACATTTGAGGTGGAGCGCATTGTATCCATTCATCCGCCAACCAATATGGCATTGATTAAGATTGAACAGAACCGTCAAAAAACCTTCAATTTTCTGCTTCCTGCCAAACAATCTTTTAAGCAAAATGAGGAACTACTGTTCTTCACCCACCCGCTTGAATCGGAAGATGGCATGACCCTGGCCCCTGTTAACGATTTGGCTTTTTTCCCATATCTATCCAGGGCAGGCATTATTAGCGGTGAATATAATACCCGCTCAGCCGGAGCACCTGCCATCAACAACAAAGGCCAATTATGCGGTATTATTAACATGTCGCGCAATGGCATGCATAAATTACTTTACAACACCTATCTGCTCAATGATTCCAACTGGGTGAATATTAATCAGCCGGTTAAAAACAATACATTTTACAAGGAAAAACGTGATATTCTCAATCCTCTGCTCAGTCAGTCTTTGCTCAACATCACCTGCCAACAGTATATTGAGGCGGCTAAAAACCTGAGTAAATACATCCGTCTTTACCCTGAGGATGATCAGGCGTTTTGCTTAAGAGCTTATGCCCGCTATCATTATCAAAACCTGGTGGGTAGTAGGGAAGATATGGACATCTGCCAGGAGCTTAATCCCCATGGCTTCCTGCAATACTATTTTAAGAGCTTGTTTGATTTGGCTGTTGAGAAAGACAATGAAGCACGCATCAATCTGGAGCTGTGCCTTGATAATAAGGTAGATTTCGGGCCTGCCATCTGCCAGTTGGCTAAACTCAACCTTGAGAATAACAACGATGTACGAACAGCCTTCGACTGGTTTACGGCTGCCATTGATGCGGACTCACTGCTGGCCGAAGCCTATTACGAAAGAGCCCGCCTGCGTCTCCGGCATTCGTCTGATGAAGAAGCCACACTGGAGGATATTGACAAAACCATCTATCTGGAACCCGATTTGCCGGGCATCTATTCAATAAGAGGCACCATCTTCTTTTCTAAGCAGGATTACCTGCCGGCCATCAGAGACTTTGACCTGGCCATTGAACGGGATGTAAAAGATGTGCACGCCTGGTTTAACCGCGGGGTGGCCCACTATAACATTGGTCTGCATCAAAAAGCATGTTACGACTGGGACAAAGCCGGTAAACTGGGCAACTACGAAGCGTTTAAATACATTTCGCGCTATTGCAAAAATGTGAAGCGAAACGTTTACGGCCGATGAAGGGTTACTAGCAACCTGAGGTTAGAAATTAACTTTATCCTTTGCGAAAAGATTTAATATCAATTAACAATACCTCAGCTTTCAACACCAAACATAAAACCAGAAACAGGAAACTTCTGCTTTCACTACACTATATTTCGGACCCGTGTCTTCTAGCTACAAACTACTGACCACTGAATGGAAACTAAAGAACTATTAGTACCTTTGTGTCTTTAATTTTTGAACATGATAACACAAGAAATACTTAAAGATTTAGCAGGACGCGAGTTAGCGTTAAGGAGGTATCTTTGACATCGATCGTAAGAAGGTTGAAATAGAAGAAGAAGAGCTGCGCTCGCAGGCTCCTGATTTTTGGGACGATGCCCAAAAGGCAGAGCTTCAGATGAAAAAACTGCGCGAACTTAAAAGCTGGGTAAACGACTACGAAGAAGTAGCCTCAGCTGTTGAAGATTTACAGGTACTATTTGATTTTCATAAAGCAGGCGAAGCTGATGCGGATGACGTAGACCAGCAGTACGAGCTGAGCAAAGAGCTCCTGGAAAAGCTGGAACTGAAAAACATGCTGCGCCGCGAGGAAGATAAAATGGGTGCCGTACTAAAAATCAATGCTGGTGCAGGTGGTACCGAAAGCCAGGACTGGGCGGAGATGCTTATGCGCATGTACATCCGTTGGGGTGAATCTCACAATTACAAAATTAAGGAGGTGAACTACCAACCAGGCGATGAGGCTGGTGTTAAAACTGTGACCCTTCAGTTTGAGGGCGATTTTGCCTATGGTTACCTGAAGAGTGAAAATGGGGTTCACCGCTTGGTGCGCTTATCACCATTTAATGCGGCCAATAAGCGCATGACCTCATTCACATCTGTATTTGTTATTCCTCTCATAGATGATACCATTGACATTGACATCAATCCCAGCGACATCACCTGGGAAACCTTCCGCTCTGGCGGTGCAGGTGGTCAGAATGTGAACAAGGTGGAAACAGGCGTGCGTTTGCGACATGCGCCATCGGGTATTGTGATTGAAAACACCGAGTCGCGCTCACAGCTGGGCAACAAAGAAAATGCCATGCGCTTGCTGAAATCGCAGTTGTACGAGATTGAGTTACGTAAGAAACTGGAAGAGCAAAATAAGGTGGAATCACAAAAGAAGAAGATTGAGTGGGGCTCACAAATACGCTCGTATGTGATGCAGCCATACAAGCTGGTGAAAGATGTGCGTACCAATCATGAGACATCAAATGTACAAGCCGTAATGGATGGCGATATCGATGGTTTTATCAAGGCCTACCTGATGGAGTTTGGTGCCGAAGAGGTTTTTTAAACAATTGCTGATACCTAACAGTTAAATAGTTGCATTAAAATTCAAAAAGTATGATTACGATATTACATAATCCAAGATGCTCAAAAAGCCGTGCAGGTGTTGCATTGCTTGAAGAAAAAGGTGTTGAATTTGAAATTCTTAAATACCTCGACGATCCATTAACGCCGGATGAACTGGAAAGTATCATTGAAAAGCTGGGCATCAGTGCACATGATTTGATTCGCAAAAACGAAGAAGTGTACAAGAATGAATTTGCCGATAAGGAGCTAACCGACGAGGAGTGGGTTCTGGCCATGCTGGAGCACCCGCGTTTAATCGAGCGTCCTATTGTAGTCAATGGCGACAAAGCGGTTATTGGCCGCCCAACAGAAGTGATTGAAACCATCCTGTAAACCAGGATATTGTTTGATAATATAAAAGCCGATTAGTGATGCGCTCACTAATCGGCTTTATTTTGAATACAGCCGGTCAAAACCGGCCTCTGAACCGTTTCCTTATCTGTATGATTGACTGCCTGAACTACTGGTACCTGTTATCTTAATAGGCCCGCGGTCAATAATCAGTTTCTTACGTCCGCTACTGCCCTTGGCACTCAGGCTACCCGATGAAGCTGTTAAGGCAAAACTTAATTCCTCGGTGTCGTTGGTCAGATCCATGGATACACTGCCCGATGATGACTTAAAGGTGGAGTTACCAGTCAGTTTAATATTACTGCCGCGCTGACTGCCGCTGGTAGATGACAAGTTAACCGCACCGGTTACATTGCTCAGGCTTAAGCCGCCTGATGAAGTACCAGCTTTTACATTGCCTCTTACATCACTGATTTTAACACTTCCCGATGAAGCTTGTGCATACAGGTTACTGCCAATAGAACTAACCGACTGACTACCCGATGAGGTCGTTACATCGGCTTCACCTTCTACACCTTCTACTTTTATGCTGCCACTGGAAGCTTTGGCTTTCAGGCTTCCACCAATAGCCATGTGCTTTTGACCACCCGAAGAAGTAGTGGCACGCACATCACCTGCTATATCAGCAGTTGAAATACTTCCCGATGAAGCGGATATAGTCAGGTTAGAATCGATGTTTTCGGCTTTTACACTTCCACTTGATGCCTCTAGCTTCACCATTACCTGGCCAATGTTTGAGACGTAAACACTACCACTTGAGTTCTCTACATCGATATTGGTATTGGTCGGCACACTCAGTTCCAGTTTACCTTTTACATTACGTAATGAATTCGGACGGTCAATCCAAACGCGTAAGGTACCACCACTCACATTGTGGCGTATCTTCACATCATATTGTTTCGAACCATTTACTTCTCCAGTCAGGTGCACATCATTGCCACTGCCACCGTTTATGCGAACACCACAAAACGAGCCTTCTACTTCCACAGAGGTAATATTACTATAGGTTTCATCCACCTTATCAATGACATCCTGTGCCTGTACAACCGGTAACAGCATCAAGGCGGCTGCAAACGCTAAAAAACTTCTTCTAATTACTTTCATCATAGTATATTTTGGGTAAAACATTTACTTATGTATAGGGCGCAACATTCCCTACAAAAAATAGGACGCTCACTTATTCGAAGAAGTTACAACTAAACCAACATTTTATCGAGTTTTATTCTGATTCTATTAGTTTAAACGATACAACACTTAAACATCTGCGCTGCAAACTCAACTTTTTACAGCAGGTGTTGTTAGCTTTCAACAGGTCGAAAAGCACTTGTGCATTACGAGCGATTGATTAATTTTGAAACATGGCAGAGATGACAACTGAAGAATTTGAGCAAGAATGGGATAAACTGATCCTGAAAGTCAGTAAGCACTTTAAAGTGAGTGCCGAATACGAATTTATACTGTTTGTATTGGGCATACAGGAAATGGGCTGGGGCTTCCGCGAATTTTCAAAAACCGAAAAGATGGACCTCATCAACGTAGCCCGCTGTCGCACATTGGTGCGTCAGGGCATTATTAAGGAAACAGGTATAGATGCCGATGGATTCCCGATATTTGAAAGCAGCCCCAAACTGAAGTCCATGATGCCTTCTTACCAAAACCAACTCATTAAAAAGGGACTCATTGAGTACTTTAAAAATGTGGAATTTGCATAAACAAATTGAACTAACAATATTAATATGAAACATCTACTATCAATCGCTCTGGCTATCATCGTCTTGTCTGCCTGCAGCACTCAGCCCAAAGAGGGTGTTATGTTGCTGATGGAAACATCAAAAGGCAATATGAAAATAAAGCTCTATGATGAAACGCCTCAGCACCGTGATAACTTTGTGAAACTGGCCGAAGAAGGCTTCTACGATTCTCTGCTGTTCCATCGTGTTATCAATGAGTTTATGATTCAGGGTGGTGACCCCGAATCGAAAGGCGCTGCAACTGGTGCTATGCTGGGCAATGGCGGACCTGGTTATCAGGTACCTGCTGAAATCAACTACCCCGCCCTTTTCCATAAGAAAGGTGCATTGGCAGCAGCACGCACCGGCGATAATGTGAATCCTGAACGTAAATCATCGGGCTCACAATTTTACATTGTTCAAGGCAAAACCTATAACGACGAAGGATTTACTGCCATTGAGAAGAGTTACGAAGACATGAAACGTCAGCAGCTTTTTTATCAAACTTTGGAGGATTATAAAGATACGCTTCAGGTATTACAGCAGGCCGGTAACCAGCAAGGTTTTATGGATATGCGTGTATTGATTGAGGAAGAAGTAGAGAAAAAACTGGCCAATGAACCCAAGCAAACCATCCCGGAAGAAGTAAAAGAAGTGTATCGCACGGTTGGTGGTGTGCCTCACCTCGATGATAATTACACGGTGTTTGGTGAAGTGGTTGAAGGACTGGATGTGATTGATTCCATTGCAACAGTGAATACTAACCAGATGGATCGTCCACTGGAAGATGTTTACATTGTAAAAGTTAAGGTATTGAAGTAAATCCTGAATTAATCAGATGATAAGACCTATCCGGTAGCTGAACGCATTGTTTCGGCTACCGGATTCTTTTTTTATATCTTGCAGGTTCAAACAGTTTTAGCAATGCACAGACTACTTTTTGTTACTATAAGCGTATTATATTTCTCACTGATGAATGCCCAGGAGCCGGTGTACTATGTTAATATCTCCACCAACATGGGCAACATGAAGGTGAAACTCTATAACGAAACACCTAATCATCGCGATAACTTTCTGAAGCTGGTGGGTGATCAGCATTTTAACGGCACCTTGTTTTATCGGGTAGTAAAAGGCTTTGTTATCCAGGGCGGCTCATCCGATTCGCGCAATGCCGCACCAGGCAGGGCCATTGGCTATGGCAAAGCCATTAACATAGATGCCGAATACCACGAAAATTGTTTCCACAAACGCGGAGCCATTTGTGCCCCACGCCAACCCGAAGAAGTGAACCATTTCAAGATGTCGGATGTATCGCAGTTTTATATTGTGCAGGGCCGCAAATACACCAATGAGGAATTGGACATGATTGAAAAGGCAACTAATAACCCGATTAAAATTGAGCTAAAAAGGCAATACTATCTGCCTCACAAAGAAGAACTGGCGCGACTCAAAAAAGAAGACCCCAAGGCATTTAACAAGCTGCTGCGCGAAATAAAGGATAACATCAACTTTCATTACAGCATTTCCGATAAAATTGAGTTTTCGGAACAGCAACGCCAGCAATACTCAAGCATTGGCGGAACACCTGAGCTGGATGGTGACTATACGGTATTTGGCGAAGTGGTAGAAGGCCTGAGTGTGATTAATAAAATTGCCTCATTGCCGGTTGATAAAAATAACCGTCCGCAAACCGACGTGACTATTAAAGTAAGCATTGTAACCCAGTAAAAAGAAACCAGTCAACACATGCAAGACCTAAGATCTATCAATCCAATACGTCTTAAGCAAATATATAAACTGCTACTATGCCTGATGGTAGCCAGCCTGATGGCTTGTAATACCAATTCACGAAAAGAGAAAGCCATTGATACATTCAAGGGTTCGTACCAGGATAATGTGAAGGGCATTGTCAGCCTGCGCACCTTCGACCACTATACACGCCGCCTCAAAGATGGCTATGGCTTTTATGTAGCTCCTAACCTGGTGGTGACCAACCTGAGTTTTGTTCAAGGCGCCTATAAAGCAAAAGCCTCCCCTATGGATCTGGAAGATTTCTCCTCGGTACAAGGCTATGTGGCCTACGATGTGGATTTGGACCTTGTGCTTCTTAAGGTGACCCGTCGTAACCTCAACTACCTGAGCCTTAAAGATGCTACGTTCAAAGCTGATTCGGTTTACCAGCTCTACAGGAATAACCGTAAACTCTATTTCAACGAAGATGCATTGGGCACAGGCATTGTTAGTGATACCATCACCTATAAACCATATGATGGTGAGTTTAAACCAGGTAACCCGGTATTTGCCAAAAGCCATCGCCTGGCAGGAATGGTGCAGGAAACAGACGATAGTAAACGGGTATTGGAGGCCAAATGGATCAACCAGCTTATAGAGCAAAAGTCATCCAGCCCCGAATCGATATACGAGCTCCGTAACAAATCCAATAAGGTGTACATCTCGCACACCAAAGTGAAAGGCTTTCGCATCATCACCAACATGGGCAATATTGAACTGGCCCTATCGGACCAAACACCTGTTTACCGCGATAACTTCATTAAGCTGGTGAGTGACCATTTTTACGACAGTCTGCTGGTGCACCGCGTCATCAAAGATTTTCTGGTACAAACGGGTGCGGCCGACTCCAAATATGCTAAAAAGGACGATGTAGTAGGCTGGCAAGGCCCGGGCTACACCTTAAAGATGAACATTGTACCAGAACTCTTTCACAAAAGAGGAATGATAGCCGCCTCCAAACTTCCGGAAGATCGCAACCGGCATAACCGCAGCGATGGCTCACAGTTTTACATTGTAGCCGGCCGCCGCTTTAGCGATGCCGAGTTGGATGATTTAGAAGCTGAGAAAGGCATTAAGTACACAACTGCACAACGAAAATCCTACACAACAGTTGGCGGTGCCCCCTACCTCGATGGTGACTACACCGTGTTTGGCTGGGTAACCAAAGGCATGGATGTGGTAGATAAGATGGCAGGTGTTAAAACCTATGCCATTGACCGGCCGGTAAATGAAATACGTATCAAAACCATTGAGATAATCAGGAAATAGCTATCATGGAAGACCATTTGACAGACTGTTTCTATTATTGCTGATTATCGGTCATGAGCTTATCCGAACTACCAGGCGAAAAAAGAAACACAATATACATCCGTCATCCCAATCGTTTTATTAATTTTGCAAGTCGCTATACTAAAGTAATTAAACAATCATGTTAGATAGAATCAATCAATTAGCTGAAGAGATTAAGAGCCTGGCTGCATCAACAGCAGAGGAGGCTGAGCAACTAAGAATTAAGTATTTAAGTAAAAAAGGGTTGGTTTCTCAGCTGTTTGATGAGTTTAAGACGATTCCGAACGAGCAAAAGCGCGAAGTTGGTAAAGTACTGAATGTACTGAAGACACAAGCATTGGATAAAATCAATGAGCTGAAGGAAGGCTTTGCGTCCAACGGACAGGGAGAGTCAGGTGCTGACCTTACATTGCCTGGTACCTCTTTTGAACTGGGAAGCCGTCATCCGCTTTCAATTGTTAAGAACGAGATTGTTGATATTTTCGCCCGCTTAGGCTTTACTGTTGCCGATGGACCGGAGATTGAAGATGATCACCACGTGTTTGAAGCGCTTAATTTCCCGCCAGAACACCCGGCACGCGATATGCAGGATACCTTCTTTATCGCCACCAACCCGGATGTACTGTTACGTACGCATACCTCATCGGTGCAGGTGCGTGTGATGGAAAAGCAACAGCCGCCCATCCGTGCTATCTTCCCCGGACGTGTATTCCGTAACGAAGCTATCTCGGCCCGTGCTCACTGTATATTCCACCAGGTAGAAGGCCTGTACATTGATAAGAATGTATCGTTTGCCGACCTGAAACAGACCCTACTGTATTTCTCTAAGGAGCTGTTTGGAGCAGACACCAAGATTCGCCTGCGTCCGTCGTACTTCCCGTTTACTGAGCCTTCGGCTGAAATGGACATTTCATGTTCATTATGTGGTGGCAAAGGCTGTAACGTATGTAAATATACAGGCTGGGTAGAGATTCTAGGATGTGGTATGGTGGATCCGGCCGTACTTGAAGCCAGTGGCATTGACAGCAACGAATACACTGGTTTTGCCTTTGGTATGGGTATCGAGCGTATTACCATGCTGAAGTATCAGATTAAGGATATCCGACTATTCTTCGAAAACGATAAACGCTTCCTCGACCAGTTTAAATCGGCCGAGTAAGTAATCAATAAAATAGCAAAAACCCCTGTTCTTTTTGAGCAGGGGTTTCTTGTTTTGTTAGCCTTCTAAGGCGCAGAAATTGATGTTTAATAACATTTTTTAAACTATTCAACCACTCTAATTTCGGTTGTAACCGGTATGGCTTTTTTATAAAGGGCCGATACACCACAATACCTTTCTTCCGACAAGTTGACCGCTTTTTCCAATTTGTCCATTGGTAAGTCCTTGCCTTTGAACTCATAAATCACGTGCATCTTTTCGTAATACTTAGGGTGTTCCTCAGTCATATCACCCTCTACAATTATCTGTAAATCTTCAACTTCCACACGCATCTTCTTAAGTATCGACACCACATCCATACCCGTGCAACCAGCCAAAGCCGTTAACATAAGTATCTTCGGGCGAGGTCCCTTATCCTCTCCCCCGTTCTCTTTTCCGGCATCTAAAACTAATTTATGACCGAATAATTCTGTTTCCCAAGACATGTTACCTGTCCACTTAATGCTCGTTGATGTTTTCATGTATTTAACTATTTAGATATTTCAAATATAGTAATTATCTGACCTTTTTATATCTTTGCCATCAAATGATGACATTTATCACTTTTTTATTCATTCAGTTGTAGTCAAGTTATGAAAAATATTCAAAGTGTCCCTTTCAGCGACGAGGTAGATTTGCTGTCATATGAAATATTCAGCGGTTTAACGGAAGAGGAATTAGACTCTTTGACGCAGTCGATGAGCTGCACCCTGCACAAACGCGGTAATATTCTTTACCACGAGGGTAGTCGTATCAATGGTGCCTATGTAGTAATCAAAGGGATCTTGAAGATTTACAAGACCGGTTTTGACGGGAAAGAGCAGATCATACGATTTGCAAAAGATGGCGATTTAATTGGCTTTAGATCGGTTGTGAGTGATGAATTGGCGTGTACAACGTCCAAAGTAGTAAATGATGCTGTGCTGTGTTATTTACCATCAGAAGTACTTACCAGCCTGATTAAGGTCAACCCTGAGTTTGCCATGTCGTTGATGAAGCTGACTTGTCGTGAGTTGGGCGAGTCGAACAAGTTCTTAACCGACATTGCCCAAAAGACAGTGCGTGAGCGCTTAGCCGAAGTGTTATTGCTGCTTATGGATACCTTCGATTTGGACGAGGACAGCACACTGCAGATCTCATTAACACGCGAAGAACTGGCCAATATGGTGGGTACCGCCACCGAATCGGTGATTCGTTTGCTATCGGAGTTTAAATCAGATAAGCTGATTGAGCTGAACGGTCGTAAGATTAAGCTGATTAATATACCGAAGCTGATTAAGATTGGTAACGTGTATATTTAATCAGTAGAGACTAGCATAAAATATAACGCCTGAGTTCGGATGAGCTCAGGCGTTTCTTTATCTATGCCAATTGTATTTTTAACGGGGGTATCGGAAAATCCTTGCCGCCCCTTGAGGTCCCTTCCTTAATAATAGGCGCTCCATTGTGGGCACTTAACTGCGCATCCAGGGCCGCCAGTAAGGCCGAGCCCGTTGGTGTGCACAATTCCTTTTCGATGGGTCCCATTGAACCCGGCATTTTATAGGTATCAAAAATTATTTTTGTAGCCGGGGCCGGTACCGGCAGATGCCCATGCGAGAAGGTAATATGTCCGCCACCAAAACTCACCGGGTTGAGCAGACTCGCACTGGTAGGTGCACTAAGCAGCTGCAGTCCCATGACCGCACCGGTGATGTCAATCAATATATCCTGGGCCTCGTGCAGGTAGGCATCTTCGTGATGCTCATGATGATGATCGGTGTCGTTATGATGATGGTGATGATGCGCATGGATATGGTCGGTGAGGAAAGAGTTCTCTTTATGAGCTTTTATCTCGGCCTTAACCAGCACATCCAGGGCCTTGAACCCAAACTGCCGGTATGTTTCAGTGATTCCGAGCTCCTCAAAAATATCCTCAAGTAAATGATAGGCTTTATGGCCCGACAAATGCCCGTGATTATGGGAAATATCTATATGCAGACGATGGGCTCCATCGTGTGTGAGTGAAGTAGAAATGCTGGCTTTCCCTATTTTCTCAGCCGCCAGCCGCATAGCGTGCAGCATCTGTTCCTCATTAGCGCCAGCCGAAATAAGAGCGGCTGCAAACATATCTCCGGCAATACCGCCTGTTGCGTCAATTAATAGTTGCATATCGTTTTAAGCTTTAGCTATCAGCCACAATTGTTAGCTGTATTATGTTTTAATCTGTTTAGCACATTTACCGGCTTAGATGATGATTTCATCTTCTTCGGCCTCAATACCCCGGTTGATAAACGTATTGTGCGGTTCCAGCACCTGAATAATATGGCGCACGTGATCAGCTGCACCCGCACCGGTCAGTTCCTCATCAGCAGCGGCATGCAAGGGTGCAAATGACTTGTATTTAAGCAGCTCAATATCTTCAAAATCCTTCGGAAAACCTTTGGGTGCCATCTTCAGCTTATCCTCAAACATCTCGGGAAACACCTTTGTAAAAGTCTTATGGTGGATGATGGCCTTGTACTCATCGGCAAAGTTGTATATCTCACGTCGGATGGCCTTAAGCACATCGGCCGGCGGACAGTAGCTGCCACCCGCCACCATACTGGCACCCGGCTCTACATGCAGGTAATAGCCTGCCAGGGTACTCTTACGGCCACCCTTTGCCACAAAGCCTCCCATATTGGTTTTATAAGGAGTTTTATCCTTTGAGAAACGGGTATCGCGATAAATACGAAACACGCATTCCTTGGGTGATAATTCTCCTACGCTGGGATCGATGGTGTGCACGATTTCAATAAACTGCTGCATCGACTGCTCAAAAGACGCTTTAGCCTCGTTAAAAAAAGCCTTATTGTCGTTAAACCAATCGCGGTTGTTATTGGCCTTAAGCTGCGTCAGGAAATCAAATACTAAAGGGTCTACCATATCTCGGGTTTTAGTTGATGAAGATGCAAAATACAAAATTAGTTTAGAGTAGTTAAGGGAGAAGTCACGCTTTTATTCGAAAAGGACTTCTAAACTGATTTCCCCCTTGGAGAAGGGGGAGAAGTCGTTCAGATTGATGGTAAGAAGGTAGCCGGGGATTGACGCATCAACAATACAAAAGATTACATAAACAACTATCTCAAAATCATCCTGAAGTATATGGTCATAGCCATGAATATCCATTTCATTTTCTTCTTGATAAGAAAACGAAACAAAAGAATCAAGTCAGACAAACACCTGCCCTCTCTGTTCCTGTTGGGTACTTCTAATAAAAGTACGGTCATCTATCGAAGACAAAAGCAAGCTCCTTTTAAGAAGTACATCCAACAGAAACATTCACTCCACCGCCGGCCCCATTGTCTGACAGGCCCACGCACTGTCGAAACCGTGATTTGTGATAAGGTTGGTTAAACGAATGACCTCCGCAATAGGACTTATAATTCCCCCATCGGCTTGCAGCCACTTCCCCCAGGGGAAGATATTTATTAGCAGCTTTTATTTTACGTCATGTTCATCCATGCTCCCCTTGGGGAGCTGTCCGCAGGACTGAGGGGGCGTTGCACAAAATGCATTTGTTTTATTAAACAATATTGTAGATCTTTTTTTTTATGGAAAAGGCATCGAAACAAAATGACTGGCATTATAACCCATATTTGACTGAAAGAGCAAAGCATTTACGACGCAATTTTACAAAGTCAGAAGCATACCTATAGAAGTTTGCCTTAAGAAATAGCATGATGGGCGCTAAGTTTCTCAGACAACGCCCTGTACTGAATTATATAGCTGATTTCATGAGTCGCGAATTGCTTTTAATCATCGAATGTGACGGTGCATCTCATATGTTGGAAGGGGCAGATGGACGGGACGAGCTTCGGGATAAAGCACTTGAGAACGTTGGTTTTAAAATTCTTCGTTTTGCTGATGATATGGTGATTGATAATTTATCGCTTACGCAGAGTATAATTGAGCAAACAGTCAAGGAGCGAAAGGCAGAGTTGGGTTTATGATGTTTTCCCCCATCGGCTTACAGCCACTTCCCCCAGGGGAAGATTTTATTCGCTGCCTGGCTAATGTTGTTTAACAGATTTCCCCCTTGGAGAAGGGGGATGAGTTGTTCAGATTGATGGTAAGAAAGTAGCCGGGGGATTGACACCTCTTTAGACACGCCACCCAACAGTAACCTCAACACAAGCTAATTCAATCAAAGCCATAAAAAACCCTTGTGTTATTAACAAAGGCACATTAAATTTGACGCAGGGAGAAAATTAAAAACTTTGACCCCATGGACGAATGACAAACTATGCTATTATTGTTGCCGGTGGCAGCGGCACACGTATGGGAAGCGCCATTCCCAAACAGTTTCTTGAGATTAACGGTCTGCCGGTTTTAATGCACACCATTAACACCTTTCACAATTTCGATGCTTCGCTACAACTAGTACTGGTACTGCCCGAGGACCAGATTGCTTATTGGCAAGACTTGTGTCAAAAGCACAGGTTCAGCGTGGCGCATGCCATCACACCTGGGGGTGCTACACGCTTCGAGAGTGTGAAGAACGGCTTGCAACTGGTGAAAGAGCCGGCCCTGGTGGGTATACACGATGGGGTACGGCCATTTGTGTCGCCCGATACCCTGAAACGCTGCTACCACCATGCCAAAGCCTTGGGCAATGCCATACCGGTGCTGGATGCCTTTGAGTCCATCCGGCAGATAGAAGAAGACTGCAGCAAGGCCCTCGATCGCTCAACCATTAAGCTGGTGCAAACGCCGCAGGTGTTTCATACCGACTGTCTGCTTCCGGCCTATAATCAACCTTATACGCCCCTATTTACCGACGATGCCTCGGTGGTGGAGGCCTATGGCCGAACCATTCACCTGGTAGCCGGCAACCGCGAAAATATAAAGATTACTACCCCCTTTGACCTGGTGCTGGCCGAAGCCTTTATTAAAGCCGGCTTTGAAGAAAGCAAGGAAGAGGAGGAAGATGAAGTGCCTATGAATAATGCCTGACAGACACGTGTCAGATTAATTAACCATACAACTTAAAAGGCGATTAGCTTGCTGTTCGCCTTTCTTCTGTTTACAGTAAGGACTTGATGGCTATCGTGATCAGGAAAACAATGAATAATAGAAAGTAAATAATAATACCGCCAACGCTGTATTCCATTATTTCCCTTCGTTCTCTGATGTTATTACCCGAGTACACCATTTGCAAATCGCGCTCATTGAGGTGCTTATGATTACCATTGATAAGGGTATAAGCCGAGAAAGGCACCACAATACAAGCCACTTTAAAAAACCAATGCAGGGGTTTATTCTCCTGCTCTTCTTTCATCCGCTTGTAGTATGCATACTGCTTTTTTGCCCTGTTAAGCTCTTCATCGCTCAGCTTACGCCGTTGTATTTCGGCCAGTAAATGTTCTTTTTCATGAGCATCGGCTTTCTCAAGCCGAATTAGCAACTGCGTTAGGTTGATTTGCTCTATGTTTTTTTCAACAATCATATTTTTACAGTATTTAGCCTCTACCCCTGTTAGGGTTAAGCTTTAATAAGCACTTCATACGGGCACATACAATAAAGGTAAATGCTTGTTACTGCTCCAACACCTCTATGGCCTCTTTATACAGCCCCGACAAGCTTATTTCCTGACCGGTTAACTCACGTAGACGCAATTGCAGCTGCACCAGGGTGCGATCGAGCTTGGTAATGTCATTGGACTCGGCAGCGAATAGGTAATCTAATAGCTGGATGGTAGTGCGATCGAGTAGAATGGTCTGTAAATCGTATACCAGGGTGAGCTGCTGGATGGTTTCAAAATCAAACTCGGTGATGATGCCGGTGGCCCTGGCCGATTCCCAGGCGGTATTGGTGAGAAAGGCATCAATCAGCACTTCATTGTTGGTGAGCACCCCCAGGTTAAGGTAATCGTATTGCTGCAGCTCGGCCTTCAGGCTGTCGGCCTGGCCCTCAATAACGCTGGTGAGGCGCTGCTTTATGGCAGTATGCTTCACCTGCCAGTTGGCCAGTATGGCCTGGTTAGCGCGCAGCTCCTTAAGGATGCTTTCCTGTGCAATGGTTTTCTTTTGATGCGTGCGGTAGTCGTCAAACGACTGATTTATAAACAGGGCAAAGAGCACACTAAAAACAATGAGCAGTCCTTCGCCAATGTATTTTTTAAGATTTGAGTTTATTTTCATAGATGTGTTGTGTGAGGGTGTTGGGGGTTAATTAATGGTGGAAACGGTAAATTATATGGGCAGTGGTAGATTACGCGCCACTATACTGTCAAATGGCATCGTAGCTTCAGTGGGCTACAATCCGTGATATTCATCACTTTACCTGCCATTGCTTGTGCAAAATGCTATGAACTGGGCTTATTCTTTTTTAATTCATCAAGCATTGGGAAATTATCAGTCTCGGCATTTCTAACATATTTTCTTATTTTTTCAGCTTCTATGAAATAATTCTCTATTTGCTTTTCCTCAGTTTCACCAAAACTTTGAGGTCTATCTAACAGTCTTCTATATAAATCATAAAACTCAGATTCTCCATGTCTAAATGCTTTAAAATTGTTTTCAATTTTCAAAGCTCTGTGAAACCCAACAAGAATAGCCGTATGGCTCGATATAATTGTTAAGAATAGTTTTGAGCTATCACTTTCTATAGTTTGCGTGATAATCGGGATTAAAATAGAAATTGGGAGTGACCATATTAAAGTATAATAGTGAAACCTTTTATTCCACTCTGATTTATTTTTCCAAAATAATAAAGTCCCTTGAATTCTGGAATAATGAGCTTCAAGCAATGCTTTATTTCTATCAGAAAAATGATTACATGATGAAAATGAATCACCTCCTGGTTTAAGGTTGATTTTCTTTAGTATGGCAGTTAAGACTGGAAGAAAAGAAAGAATTGCAATCGAAACATAAACCCATATAATAAGTTCCCAATTCATAAAGTTTTCGTTAATCGTTTAATTGACTCCTTAAGGTTAATTTCCAATCCATTCGGAGAAGGATATTGTTTGTCCATTAGGTTTTCTAATACCAATTTGGTTAATCGAAAGTTCTTCAAGATTATCTGTTTCAAGTACCATTTCTGGATATAATTGCAGATATTCATTTCCTTTCCAATTTCCTGATTTACTTTCGATCGGCAATATAGCAAGTTGATTTGCTTTTAAGGAATCCGCAATTCCAAGTTCCCAATTACACCACTTTGAGCGCAAACCATGATATGTTGCTAGAAATAAAAAGTTATTGCACTCAGAAATTTTGGTTTTTATTTGAGCTGCAGTTTCAATATTTGTTGATTCAGGAAGTGTCTTATCCATCCAATCGACATATAGTTCAGTATTAATCTTTTCAAATAATAAGCCCATCTTCATTACGATTGTTTTATCTAAATGGCTATGGGATAGAAAAATTGAATGCTTTGATAAATCACTTTGTTTCTCGAAACGCTTACGCTCAAGTATCTCACCAAGATGTTGCTTACCAATTGACTTTACCTCCTTTCGATAAAAATCAGATAGGTTGTTTTGGGTGATATTCCTTTTCATAAATCCCTAATTATCTTTTCTTATTTGAATTGCTTCTTCTATCCAATCGTCAATATTGGCAGCTATATATGAATAAACGCCTTTGCTTGATTCTCTCGGTGGGTCATAAGCTTTAGCTATTGATGATAGTCTTTTGCCTGTTGGTCCATGAGTTACATAATATAAAGGATTAGAACCTTTGGAAGATTGCCTACATAGAACATCTGTAATTTTATGGATAAAAATAACTAAAACTCCCATACCTTTATTCCAAGATTCAACGATTTCATGGTTTATCCATTTCCGATTTGCAGTATTAGAACCTGTTAGAATAATGGTACAGGTTCTACCTATCATCTGAGAAGATATCCACTCCTTAATTTTTTTATCGCCACCTCCTGTTATTGTTTCCCAATCATTATCTTTTGCCGGTTTGTTACCCTCTACTGTACCTATATTTCTAATCTTCGAAACTCTCCAATTGTCAGGTTTATAGTGAAAACTATAAAAACATTTTCTTGCCATAGTTTGTGGGTTATTTACTTCTAGTTAATGAGTCTGTGGAATTTTTCGATGGATAGATGTTGTTTATTATTGTTGGAGGCTCAGCGTTTAAATTCACATCAAATTCTTTCGGATTAATTGTAGTTTCAACCTTAATAATTTCAGATTTATTCTGATTGAAGTGATTAAATACAACTGATATAATAATAGTAATTGCTAATAATGTAATATAAAAGCTCAGGATTGTTTTTGAAAAAAGTACATTAACCCAAGTGTTGTCCTTCCATATTTTGAACTTTTTAAAATTCATGTCAAATTCATCAATTACACCATTTTGCACGTTTGAAGAATTTGCGTTAAACTTCTCTTTTAAAGTTTTTCCTGTAGGTAACTGAAAAGCTCCTTTTGAGACTGAACTATATAAATCAACGAAGCATCTTTCATTCGATAAATAAAAGGCATCTAATCCCCAAAACATTAGAATTGGCACTAATGCTAATAATACTAAGTAGGTTTCTTTAATTGTTCCTGATAGTGCGTATAGTGCGGCAGATATTGTTATTGTCCACCCTTTTATAAGGAATGAATTGGAATTATGTCTATTTATTATCCCTTGAATGAATTCCAGATGTTTTATTTTATTATCATTTGCCATCTTTATAAATTTTAACGATTCCTATAACAAATTTACGATGTTTCTTTTAACCAATCTCGTAATGGTGTAATCCATTTTATACCCTCCTTGTCACGAGGTTTACAATAGTAATATCCTCTTGGGATTACACCACCATTGTTACGATAATGAGTAGTTCCATCTCTATATTCAATTACTGGATATATTTGTAAATATTCATTTCCTTTGAAATTATGGTCATAAGTGCCTTTTTCTTTAATCGGAAGTATAGCTATGTTTTGAATGTATTTATGAGTATCTCCTATTCCTAATTCCCAATTACACCAATATGATTCAATAGCTTTATCTGTTGCTAAAAGAATAAATTTATCACAGAATTTAATTACTTCTTTTATTCTTTTTGCAGTGTCCCCAGAAGTTTGATTAGGCATTCTGTTATCCATACTGTCAATATACACTTTAGCACCATGTTTTTGCAAAGTTCCCATGAAACCTCTCATGTCTTTAAGGTCGTCATGTTTGTGGGATAAAAAAACGGTCGGTTTTGAAGTATATTCTGAGCTAGCACTAAATGTTCTAATGTTTTTTAGTGATTCATTTACAGTTGATTCCTGTATTATACTACTATCAAAATGTCCTCTTTCAAAAAGCATATTCCTCTTTTATTAGATTTTTAATTTGTGAATGGGTTTCAACCTTCTCATAACTATACGTTAGACAACATTAATACTCCATACCATACCAATACAGCACCATCACGCACTTCCGCACGTCTCCCTAAAATTATCCTTTACTATTTACCGCCCCTGTTATCGATTCTCATACTCACCAGGCAGTGAGGGGCAGCTGTTTTCCGATTAGCAAATGCTAAAATAGCCTTTTCGCTTAGAAATACATTATTATGTTGATAGAATAATTGAATATGGTAAGCAATGGGGGAAAAATGGGGTTTAGAGTTGAGGGTTGAAAATTGATGAGTTTATGGGTTGAGGGTTGAAAAGTTGATAATGGGGCTGGTTGCTTATGCGTTTGTTAGTGCATTGCCTTAACATTTGATTATCTGCCTCTTACCAACTTGCAAGCTGAAAAAGTAACTCTATACAAATCGTTTCATCTAAAAAGGTTAAACCTTTTGGTCGCTTCCCTTAAACCTTTTCACCTAAAAGGTTTAAGCTTTTGGGGCAAAAGGTTTAACCTTTCCAGCGTAAAGGCTTAACCTTTTTACTGCTTTCCTTAAGGGCTTTTTACCAAAGGGTTAAAAGCAAAAGCATCCTGCCAGCCATAGACTGCAACAGGATGCCATTTTTGTACAGTTTGCGAACCTAATTATTCCTTTTCAAATTTGGTTTGCGTCATTTTCTCTTTGAGCTCAACAGCCGGACGAAATCCAACGCTAACAGCCGAAATGTTATTAACAGTGGCGTCGGCTTCGTTTTCAACGCCTTCGCTTTTAACACGAATGCTCAAAGTACCAATTTCGTTGAGAGCCACATTATAACCTTCGGTAAGGTAGTCGCCAATCATATCGCTTAAGATGGTTAATGCTGAGCGCACATCGGCTTTACTCAGCGATGTTTCACGCACTATCCTTTCCTCTATCTTAGCACGGCTAATGGTGCCTTTGCGGATAGGTTGCATGTAAAACTTCGACTCAGTTCGGTTTTGTGGGTTGATTTTCGACACCACTTTACACTTAATACTCATTGTAAGTAATCATTAAAATTCTATCTTGCAAAAGCTCCGCCGGCTTCCTCTCCCCATCCGCGTGTGCAAACCTGGTAGGTTGATGACCAGCCGGCGGTTTACTTTCGAAGACTTATGATAAAAGTAGTTGTCTTTAGCCATTTGTGATTAAACCGGCTCCCATAAAATCCAATAAATTTGTTTAACTGCACATCATTACTGATAAACGTATTGTTTTACAGGATAAACCAACTACCTGCGTGCGTATACTAGCTTGAATAAATGCACGTTAAAGAGATATTCAATTTAGTTGATGCTGGTATTTACTTTGTTTGATTGAGGTGCAAATGGTGATATGGATGGATATAATGTTTAATAAGCGTCCTTAAGCCGGACGGGCTGCTTCTTTTTGCTTGATAAAAAAGAAGCCAAAAAATCAAGACTGCGTTACCGAGGTATAAGACTACCTTTCTCGTGGGTATCTCTCAACAGAGAATCTTCGTCAATCAATCCCCCTGTTTCTTATATAGAAAATACCTCTATAACTCATCCCCCTTCGCCAAGGGGGAAATCCATTTGTGCTAGTGAAAACCTGGTTAATGGCTTTTATTGCATAAATCAAAACCGTGTTTTGACTGTGCGGGTCTGCTGGAAGAGCGGCATTCCCCCTCTCCCTGCGGGTGTCTCCCCAAGGGGAGAATTGGTTTGCATCCAGGAACAATTCACATTAACCAGGCTGCCACTAAAAATCTTCCCCTGGGGGAAGTGGCTGTAAGCCGATGGGGGAATCCATTTGCACTAGTGAAAACCTGTTTAATGGCTTTTATTGCATAAATCAAAACCGTGTTTTGACTGTGCGGGTCTGCTGAAAAGTGGGGCATTCCCCCCTCTCCCTACGAGTTGACGTATTGTCCTCAAGCCGGACCAATGTCATTAAGTTAAGGGTTTTTCGTACCGTTAAACACCTCCAGATACTACCCCAAACCCCTAAAGGGGCTTACCCTGCGCGCTG
>NZ_JAGTAR010000025.1 GCF_018156225.1 Carboxylicivirga sediminis | reverse complement strand
GTCAGGGGGGCAGTTTTTCCGATTAGTGCCTGCTAAATTAGAATTTATTTTGGGATGCACATACTTATGTTGATAAAAGATGGGGTGGAGTTGATAAGTAGTCAGTAGTCAGTAGTCAGTAGTTAGAAGAGAGGCAGAAGGCAGAAGGCAGAAGGCAGAAGATGGGAGACTGGTGACAAAGTTACAGGTTTCGGGTTGGGGGTTGCTGGTTTTGGGTGTTTTATTGGTAGAAGAGAAGAGAAAAGAGTGAAGAGTGAAGTGAAAAGTGAAAAGTTAAAAGTTGGTAGTGAGTAGTGGGGGGTGGGAGGTGAGGCGGATTGACATCAGGCTATTACAATTCATAACTTTGCTGGAAAACAGGCAGATGTTTTTTGAGCAGCGCCCATATCATCGCATCGTTGCATTCTTGTGTATTGCTATCCATCTGATTGGTTGCTCTGGCAATAGGTGGGTAACCAGCTACAATAAAAGTGTAGAATTAGAAGGTGACTATACGGTTTTTATCAACCAAAACTACCGGAACTATTACCACCAGCTATATGGTGCCGTTACTTCGGATAGTGCACTGTTGGGTTACATTATTCCCGATGAAGAAATAAATACGGTGCCTCGTCAGTTGGATTACTATGTGGTGTATTGCGATATGCAATTAGCGGATGCGGCAGCTGACTCATTAAGTGTTGCTATCTCGTTTGATGCCATCATTAAGGTGAGGCAATTTGAGTATAATAAAAATGTTAAGTATGCGCGTACGGCTGTATTGGTTGCCTTACCATTTGTATTAGCCATTATCATTTACCACGAGTACCAGTCAATGAACTTAGATGTTGGGTGGTCGGGTTAAACCCGCAATATGCATTAGAAAATCTATTACGCATTTAAACTGCTTCAAAACAAAACACTTCGTAGCTTTACCTCAACTCACCAGAACGATGCTATGCCTCGTTTCAGTAAAGCCTTGTTTTATTGCATTTTTAACGCTCATGACGAAGTTCTAATACATAATCCGGGTTAAAGGAGGTTGATTTCTCAGGCAGCGTGGGCACGCTACCCAATTACCCTGGGCAAGGCGCCCAAACAGCCTTATAGACCCGGTCATCACATCACTCATCTCTATTGGTCTTGTGTCTCGTATTTTACGTCGTATTTCGGGTTGCTGGTTGAGGGTATTGATCAGAGACATCGGTTTCCTGACCAGGGTTATAATGCTTCCGACTTAGGTCAGGGGCTTTCCGACCAGGGTTGTAAGGCTTCCGACTTAGGTCAGCGACTTTCTGACCTGGGTCAGATTGAAAAATACCTGGGTCAGCAGCTTCCTGACCAGGGTCATAAGGCTTCCGACCTAGGTCAGCGGCTTTCTGACCAAGGTCAGATTTAAAAATACCTGGGTCAGAATCATTCTGACCGAAGACATTTGCTTGCTGACCATGGGGATAATAACTCTGACCTGTTTTTTTGTGGGGTGGTAGCCGTTTGTGCAGAAGGGGTAACCGTGGAAACACCCGGTTAATATGGCGGATCTGCAATTGCAGAGGGGGTAAGCACCACCAGGCAGGTGCTTTAAATTTTGAATACTTACTTAGTTGCGAAACTTGCGCATGCGTTTTACAATTTCGCTATCCTTGCCCAATATGCCCGATATAGCATCACCCAGGTTGGAGGCTGCTTTATAGGCTTTTTCCAGTTCGTTTTGTGACAGGAGCGTGGCTTCCTTGGCTTGGGCAAGCGCCTGTTGTTGCGCTATTTCTGCAGTACTGCAGCTGCTTTTTAAAGCTACCAGCTCCGTTAGTTTATTTTCAGGGTTAAATCCCAGTTCGTTTAAATTGCTTTGTTCATCGTTTATTAGTTCAATCATTTGGTTGATAAAGTCGCGTTTTTTTGCTTCTGTTAATGATCCCATAAAATTTAGTTTTAAAGTTTATAATTAGTGCCTGGTTATCTATTAATTGCAGAAATGCGAAAACGTAACATCTTTTTGACCCCTTATTTTAATTTTCCTTGACCAACGGCCTTATTATGTTGATTAACACTGTTAAAAGAGTGATGAAAAATCGAACTTAAATTATCATAAGATATTGATGTAGTGCATTGGCTTGCTGATGGCTTTTTGATAGTTGCCAATACATGATTGGGGCCACTTAATAAACTTCTTCCTCTTCCTCGTCGTCTCCCATGTTAAGCAGTGCGTCCAGCTCGTTGTATTCAGCCAGTAACCTGGGGCTGCTTGATACCTTTTTGATGAAAGCCGGATCGGCCATCAGCTTCATGAGGTCCTGGTACAGGGGTTTGCTCATTGTTTTTTCGATAAACAGGGCGTCTTCTTCCTCTGTTGGTTCGGGCAGCGCGTCGAGTTTAGGAAATAGTGTTGCTGATTGTTTTATCAGCCTGGCTTTTATCACCGCTACTTCTTTAAGGGCGGCTGCTTCAGGTTTGGTATTCATAATCTGAAAAGCCTTCAAAATTTCGGCGTTAAAGGCGTCACATTCTTTTTCCAGTGCAGGCGGAAGTTGCGCAAAGGCATTCAGGCAAATCAGGGAAAACAGGATGGTGAACAGGCTCACGAGCTGTTTGAAAGTGGAGGTGTTAGTGTTCTTTCTCATGTCGGTAGTATTAAAGTGTATGATAGAAGTTAATTCAGCATGAAATGGCATGCCGCTATGTTCATTTTTAAATCATTCGTTTTTCTTTGGTGTTTTAAAGCATAACTATTCTCCTTTTATATTAATGTACCAGTAGCAATTATGCGCCGGGTGTGTTTCGTACGGTATGTCTTGTGGTGCGGTACTATCTTGGTTTTGTTCCTCACGGATTCTTATCCATGTTTCACCCCTGCGGCAATAGCGCGTTTTCAGCAGGCTTATTTTATCATTGTGTTGTATCTCGGTGTCTGATTCATAGCGTATGGCACAATCTTTAACGCCCAACACCCAGTAATCAGCATCGGGTTCATGGCTTCCGGTATTGTTGTAATGGTGTTTTATGCCCAATCCGTGTCCCACTTCATGAATTACGGTAGAGGTCAGCAGTTCAGAAAAAAGCCGTTGTTTCCTTGACTGGTCAGTGATGCCGCTCAAGGCATTCAGAATACCCTGCTGGGTTATTTTCACCATGTAGATGCATTTTAATGGGGCAGCACCCGGATAATCAGGGCCACAGCTGCTTTTCATCGGACTTTCGCCGGCACTTACGGGGGTGTTGCCTCCAACCGGCCAGTAACGCACCCACATGGCATATTGTTTCTGATTCGAGTAGGAGTCACTGGTTCGGTAATTCACCCATCTGTTCAGGTCATCTTCCACATTGCCGGTGTACTTCATCAAGGTATTATCGATGTAATGCCAGTTTAAATTGGCCGGGTTATAGGGCGCATAATGCTCTCTGAACAGGCCGTCCTGGTCATACACGAAAACATCTTTGTACATCGGGTCTGTTCGTACATGCTTTCCCTTCACCTGCTCGTGCCTGCCATCTTTAAATAAATGGCCCTGCTCAAAAAAGCCGCGATACTCTTCATAATTGCTATAGCCGTCACCATTGTTTTTTTGATGCTCGGGGTAGGGATCAAAATCCCAGCTGGCAGATAAGTTTCTGTCAAATATCCCCACGTCCTTCTCCCATTTATCGGCTATGTGGTTTTCATTCTCATCATAGGGCAGGTGCAATGTCCGGCCATTCTGTTCCTTCACCCTGGCATCATACCATTCGTCGCCTGCTTTTATTCGGGCTTTAATAGTGGCATAAGCGCCAAAATCAAGCGAACTGATAACGATTATTGCTTCTTTTTGATCAGAGGATTCTGTTTGACTGACAGCGATAATCTGCCTGTCACGTTTCTCAATAGTATAGTTGACTGCTTGCCTATCGTCCACTATGTCCATGTCAGGGTCGGTGTTGTCATCTGCACTATTGAGGCAGGTGCCTGGTTCGGCCGATATATCGGAGAGGGTAAATTCTATTTCAGATGGCTGGATATTGTCCCATGATAATTTTACTTCCACCGTATTATCATCTTCCGGCAGCCAGTCTTTATCCATTATCTCCACATATATTTCCGGCATTTTCATGCCCGATGGATAAAGCTTCCATCTTTTTGTCAGGTTTGGCCCGCTGTATGACCCACTCAGGGTTGTGCCGTTTTGGGGGAGCGGGTAGTCTTTGGGTTCATCAAAGTCGGGCATCAGGTTTGACGCAAACACCGTGACGGGCATTACACTTTCGGCCTCTTCCAGTGGTCCGCTGTAGGTAGCCCATTCTTCTGCTTTTTCGCCAAGTGGCACAAATATCTCGCGCAGTCCGGCAGGCAGCTGCGACAAGGCAGAGTAATCTGTTGGTAAGCCTTCTACGGTGCGTGTAAGGGTTGATTGGCTGTTGGCAGGATGGCCATTAAAACCTACACCATAGGAGTTGGTGCTGATATCAATGGATAAATAGCCTCCCCAGAATTCGCCATACTCATTAAGTGCCGGATTGCCAATTTGCCCGCTGCCCCGGGTTTCCGTTTTCTCCGTAATAACGATTCGTCCATCGGAGCTTTCACTAATCATTTTTACGACCTTAACTTCGTGCATGGAACCGCTGCCATAGCCATACCATTCGCCAAAAGAATAGCCATCTGTATCCACCGATTCATTTAATACATAATGCCCGCTTATGGTGGTGTTTACCTCCAGGGTATAGGTCACTTCGGGAGTTGATGCCCATTGCTTACTGGAGCGGTAGCTTTCTTCATATTCAGCACTCCAGCTTTTAACGCTTAACCAGTTTGTTGGGCTGTTTGGTGTATGCTGGGCATCACCATCGTTTGTGTAACCGATTTTATAGGCGGTGGCAGTGCATAATACCAGGGCGCTTAAACTAATCTGTTTAATACAATGAAGGACGTTCATATTAAAGGGGTTTGTCAACAGGCCATAATGCGCATAAAACGGATGCCTATCGCCAGGGCCACCACCCTGGCGATGGACTCATTGGTGTTCTGGCTTCATATTTTTATAAATTCCACTCTGCGGTTGTTGGCTTTTCCTTCAGGGGTGTTGTTGGTATCAATGGGTTGGCTTTCGCCTAATCCGCTTGTGCTAAGCCGGTCGGCAGCAATGCCTTTCTCAACAAGTACATCTTTAACCGCAGCCGCTCGTTCTTCCGACAGTTTCTGGTTGCTCGCCTCATTGCCATCACTGTCCGTATGGCCTTCAACGCTAAAACTCAGGTTGGCGTGCTCGCTCATCAGCTTATAGATCTGATTAATGACACCCATTGATTCGGGGCGGAGCGTGGCTTTGCCCACATCGAAACGGATGCCGTTGGTGATGAATTTGCCATCGGTCATCACCCGGTCGTACAGGTTCATGCTGCCTTTGGCAATGCGTATGTTCTTAATAAGGGCAGCGTTTCCTTCATGGCATTGAGACGCCAAAATTGAAAAACCTGATGGATTGCCTCCCAGGTTGGGAATGTTGGCGATGCGTTCTTCACCAAAATAAATTTTTAGTGAGCGTATATTAAATGAGATGGCTATGTGCTGCCAGTAGGGGTAGTTTTTGTTTTCATCAAAGGTGGTTTTCCCTTTATTGTAAATGAAAATATCTTTGGGGCTGATGATGATGCGTGGCAGGTCCGGATTCTTTTGTTGGTTAACCACATCGTATAGCTTAATTTCAAATTTTGTACAGAACTCGGTGAAGTAGGCATCAAACTCAATGGTGAATTTCTCAGGCAGGTAATCGCCTTTTTCCTTCATCAGCGGCACTATTTCGGAGTTTTTAGTAGACGGAAAATTGATGACGCTCTCACCGTTCAGTTCGGCTATTTCCACATTGCCGGTTTTTAAATCCCATTTAGAAGGGAACTCCCCGTTTTGTTCGTTTGCTAACAGGTCTTCGAATATCACCGTGTCACCGGGTACAAAATCGTATTTGGTCCATAGCTCCTGGCTGACTCCTGTGTTGGATGTTGCCTTGGCTGCTGTTTCATTTCCCGTGTTGTCATTCGTTTGCGACTGCTCATCTGATTTGTTAAAAGCATCATCTATTGTTTTATTGACTTGTTTTTCGGCCTCTTTGCTTGATGTCTCTTTTAGTTTGTTGCCCATTTTTTTCAGAGATTGTGATTCAGCTGGGATGACCATCAGAAGTATGATGCCCAAAATAAAAATAATACGTTTCATATTAGTTTATTTTAAAAGTTGATGATTAGCGATTGAAGTGGGAATAGCCCAATATACAACAGAAGAGCTGCTTTGTAAAGGGGAAGCAGTACTGAGCTGAAAGGTGATATGGCAGCTGGCTGGAAGCGTCAACGGATTATACCCTACTAACACCTAAAGTCCTGTGCACTGTCTGGTTATTACATCACCGTTTAAGCTGATTGGTACAATAATTTCAGCAGTGTTGTTGGCTGAGAACTAAATCGGTCACCAGTCTGTTATTTTTTTCATGGTATTATAGTTAAATTTCGACATTATTAAATCGATACATATGCAAGTGACCACCTTGGGGGAAGCCCTTTATCCATCACCGCTCAGGTATTTTGTTAGCGATAGTCTGCGTTTGGCCGAGCGCATTATTCAGCGGCCCGATGAAAAGATGACGGATAATATAGCGTTTGAACTGGCCGGACCGCGCGAGAAATTGTTCTTTGATGCCAAAACCACCCGGGCTGGTATTGTTACCTGTGGTGGACTAAGCCCCGGCTTGAATGACGTTATACGATCGCTATTTCTCGAATTGCATCATGCCTATGGTGTGTCGCAGGTGTATGGCTTTCAGGGTGGTTACCGGGGCCTGGATCCGCATTTGGGTAAGGAGCCCCTGCTGCTGACCCCCGAATTGGTGGACGATGTGCATAAAAAAGGCGGTACCTTTCTGGGTACTTCACGTGGCCCGGTTGATACAGCGGTGGCCGTTCAAAACCTGATTGATAAACAAATAAATATCCTGTTTGTGGTGGGAGGCGATGGTACCCAGCGTGGCGGCTATGAACTGTACAAAGAAGCCAAACGACAAAACTACCCGCTGGCGGTGGTGGGTGTGCCCAAAACCATTGATAACGATATCCCTTTTGTGTCGCAAACATTCGGTTACCTAACGGCCATTGAGGAAGCTGCCAAAGCCCTGGATCGGGCGCATGTGGAAGCACGCTGTGTCAATAACGGCATATCGCTGGTGAAGTTAATGGGCCGGAATGCCGGTTTTATAGCAGCCGGTGCCACACTGGCCAGTCAGGAAGTGAACTTTATATTGGTGCCTGAGGTGCCCTTTAAGCTGGAAGGACCCAATGGGTTTTTAGCCGCCCTGAAAAAACGTATCCTGGACAGGGGACATGCACTGGTAGTTGTGGCGGAGGGAGCCGGCCAGGAGCTGCTGCAGAATAACACGCAACTCAAAGATGCCTCTGGTAACATCCTGCTCAATGATATTGGGCAATACCTGAGCACACGTATAAAGACATTTTTTGAAGATGAAGATATACCGGTTCATTTGAGGTATATGGACCCCAGTTACCTGATACGCAGTACACGGGCCAATGCAGTGGATTCGGTGCTGTGCGACCTGTTTGCGCGCAATGCTGTGCATGCTGCCATGGCCGGTAAAACAGGCCTGATAATTGGTAAGTTGCACGATAAATATATTCATGTGCCAAGCGAACTGCTGGCCAGCCGCAAGCGAGTGATGGAAACAGACGGTATGCTTTGGCAGGGGGTATTGGCGTCCACCGGGCAGCCAGCCAGCTTTTATTAGGCTGCGTGCAATAGCCAATAAGCTAATGGATATCGTATGCTGGCGCGAGTTTGTAACTCGTGCCATTTACTATTCTGCCGTGGAACGTAAATTAAACAGCACCAATTACAAATTGGCGCTGGCGGTGAATTTTTTTTTAAAAGAAGGTGCATCATTTGATGGATAGCTTCTTTGTTAAGATGGTAATACACGGTATGGATGCATAATAGATTTTTTGATTTCGGCAATTGAGAAGGATATAAATATAATAAGGTGGTACTAAATATTTAGACCACCAAAGAAGGGTATGGTGTTTAGCTGAAGAAGGTACTGAGAAAAAGACAAATGTAACTACCTCCAACTTAAATGAGAAGAAATCAAATATAATGAAGAAAGATTTTGATTTTTAATTATGAAAGTTTAGTTTTGCATCCCTAAAACTATTTGATGTTTAAGAATATTCTGGTGCGTGTTAAGTAAATAATCATTGTCCTGTGTGACTTTGATTATGCCATTTGTACTCAAGCAATTTCTTGCTTGTGTTATTTCTATATAAGTATTTCAAGTATTTATGTTGGTAAATTGCTGTACTCAAATAGCAATTAGACTTAACGCTATTGCAATGTCACGTAATAAAATAATTCATGATAATCCTATGGAGTCATTTATCTGTGCCTCTTGTGGAAAAGCTGTTCCTCCTGTAGAGTTTGGAGGAAAACAACGAAACCATTGTCCGCACTGCCTTTGCAGTATTCATGTGGACATAACACCCGGCGACCGGCGAGCGAGTTGCAGAGGGATAATGAAACCAATTAGCATATACGTTCAACAAAATAAAGAATGGTCGATCATTCATCGATGCACTAAGTGTCATACCATCAAGTTAAACCGGATTGCAGCTGATGATAATGAGTTGCTATTGTTGACTATGGCTGCAGAACCATTGATGTCATTACCATTCCCATCAAAAACAATGATTTCAACCTTACATAAATTGAGTTTGGAGAAAGGAGGAGAAGATGTATTTAAGTAATTTGATTGGACGCATTGTTGAAAAACAATACAATACCTACAAGGTGCAAACAGAAACAGGTGTCGAAAAAGCGCATCTGAAGGGGAAGATTTTTCAAACGATAAAAAATAAGAGTGAATTTCCGTGTGTAGGTGATTGGGTGGAGCTGAACGAATGTGATGGAACTTTGCAAATTACCAGGGTATTGGAACGAAGGACGCAGATAAGCAGACAAACGGCTGGTAATGTAACCGAAGAACAGGTTATTGCGGCTAATATTGATTACGTTGCGATTGTTTTGGGATTAGACGGAGGACGTAACTACTCCGACAGGTTATTGGAACGATTAACAACTGTTGCCTGGAATAGTGGTGCTACGCCTTTAGTTATTTTAAACAAAGCCGACCTTAATGATGAAGCTGAGTATGTAAAGTTCCAGGCCGAAACCATTGCACCAGGCGTTGATATTATAGTGACCAGTGTGGAAGATGGAACCGGCATTAACGCACTTACAAACTATTTGTCTAAAGGGAAAGTTGCTGTTTTTATTGGTCCCTCGGGTGTAGGAAAATCTACGTTAACCAACGCCTTGCTGAAAAAGGATGTGCAAAAAACCAATGAGATAAGGCGAAAAGATAAACGAGGACGACACACAACTTCTACTTCGTTTATGTTCGAATTGGAAAGCGGCGCTTATATTATTGATTCGCCGGGTTTACGCGAAGTCCAGGCCTGGGCTGAGGAGCAAAACCTTGATGATACCTTTAGTGAAATTGCTGAGTTGTCACAATATTGCCGATTTAGTGATTGCAAGCATGAAGGAGAGCCAGGTTGCGCCATTCAGGCGGAACTGGAAAGAGGCTATATTAGTCCGGAACGCTATGACAGCTACCTGCATTTAAAGAAAGAGCTGGCTTTCTTAAACCGTCGCAAAGCGGAGAAAAACAATAATGTTGAAAGACAATATGATAAACAATTTAGTAAAATGGTTAAACGTGAAATGAGTAAAAAACTAGAATTGAAGAAATATTAAAATAACGAGCGATGACTTTTACAATTGATAAAAAACAAGATATTAAGCAATTACATTTAAATGCTTTTGGAGACAAAGAAGGACCTTTGATTCGCGACTTGGTTGGTGATATGTTGGAAGAACAGGAAACCATTTCGATTAATATAGAGAAAGGCGATAAGTTAGTTGGGAATGTTCTTTTCACACCTTTTAATTTGACTGAACATCCTGATAAGAAGTGTTACCTACTGGCACCAATAGGCATTCTACCGGAATACCATGGACAGGGCTTGGGCAAAGCGCTAATAGAAAAAGGAGTCAGACATTTAATAGCACTTAATGTTGATGCTATTTTTGTATTGGGCTACCCAAAATATTATGGAAGGAGAGGTTTTTATCCAACGTATGTGGCTTTACCTTATCAAACGGAAGTAATGCGTATTGATGCCTGGAAAATGAGAGAGCTAAAACCAGGTTCGATGGCTGAAGTTGGCGGCACATCAGTAGCTTGTGATGCTATTATGAAACCATTGTATTGGGATATTAATTATGAACCTGGAAACTAAAGATTATGAAATAGTTTTACTGATATTTTTAATGGATACATAAAAGGTATCTATTGGAATACAAAAATTGAAACCCAGTTGGTTCAAAGAACCGACTGGGTTTTTTAATGGGTGCCTAAGTTTTACGTTTTCCGTGTGACATAAATGCTACTTTGTGGGTTCTCTTCTACTTTTGGCTACTCAATTCAGCCAAAATACGAGCCGTCTTCCACATCACCTCTTCCCTAATATCGAAGTGAGGCTGGTGGTGAGTGCCTGCATTGTTTGAGGCGCCAATGCCCATAAACACTGCTTGTCCGCCCGATTGTTGAACATGGTTCATCAGGGTGCAGAAATCTTCACTATAGGTGTTGTGCAATTCTGCTTCTATGCAATTGGCAAATAAGCTTGCGGACGTAACGGTTTGTTTCACCTTTTTAGCCAACTCTTTTGAACTGGCTGCACTTTCTGCTTCCCCAACCAGGCTCACCTTGCAGCTGCAAGCATACTTCCTGGTAATTTCTTCGATGGTTCTGATGGCCGCATTGTATAGTTTATCACGGGTGAGTGTATCACCAGCCCTGGTTTCTATCTTTAAAATGGCTTCAGGGCAGATAATATTACGTGCCGTACCTGCCTGCATCTGGCCAATATTCAAACGTATGTGCGAGGGGAATTCGGCTTTTAGCTGTTCCAGGCTTAAAATGATTTCTGCCGCGGGGAGCATGGCGTTAATACCTTTTTCAGGAGCCAATGCTGCGTGAGAGGCCTTGCCGGTTATTTTCACATCGAACTTTTTACTGGCCAGCTGGCCATACGTTCCGCAAATAAATTCCTGTGGGTCTCTGTTGGCCCACACATGACATCCGTAGGCTTCATCCACTTGGCTGAAAAGCGGATGTTTTACCACAGCTGCCATGCCACCCAATCCTTCTTCGGCAGGTTGAAACAGGATAATGATTTTTCCCTGAAGCAGTTCTTTGTGTTCCGAAATGTATTTTGCTAATCCCAGGCCTATGGCAGTATGCGCATCGTGTCCGCAGGCATGCATAAAACCAGCATGAGTAGATGCAAATTGCTTTATAGAAGGTCGATGTTCTGTTGACTGACTTTCAGTGATGGGGAGGGCATCCATATCCACCCGAAATACCTTTACCGGTCCATCACCATGCTCCATCACTCCCGCAACAGCAGTGTACCCACCCTCTGTTTTTGCCAGTAACTCCTTATCCAGGTCGTGTCTTTCCATGGCTTGCTTATAGAAGCTATCCAGACTCTCCTGAGCTGGCAGGTTCATGCGTTCTTCACCAATCAGATCTTTGCCCATGTGTATTTCGAAGCCCCATTTCTTCAGCAATTGAGCAACAAATGTAGCTGTTCCAAACTCGCACCAGGCGGGCTCAGGGTGTTTATGAACCAGGCGGCGCCACTGAATCATCTCTTCTTGTAAATCCTGAAAATACGAGGAAAGGCTACTCATCATCTGCAATTATTTTGTGCAAAGATAAAGAGAAAACACAGGAAGCTCTTTTGCGTGGGGGATTATTTGTGGATTGCTATGTTTGTGGGAATGGGGTCCAGCTCTTGCACTGTAGTTTGTTGCTCGCAATTGTGCAGAAAAATAGCTTCATCATACTTTTAAACCAAAGCACTGACTGTTAAGTGGCGGCGATGGGATGTTGATATAGATGGTTAGGTGAAGAAGGTCAGTATTAATTGGGATTGTGCTCGGGGTGATGTCATACTTACTCAAGCGGCAGCAGCATAAAGTGGAGATGGAGTATTCAGACCGATTAAAAATGTAAAAAACATTGAAACGCCTATATGATATGCAATCCCGCCGGGATTGTTATTGATAGGGTAGGCTTATTATTTCTATAAATATTCAACTTCTCCGAAGTTGTTTTTATTATCTCCAGCGGAGATAAATATTTGTAGATAAGTGTAATGTAAATAACCAATCAACCTCAGCGAGGTTGAATATATATTTAATCGGTTATTAATGATTATTTTAGTAGTTGGTTGTGGTCCAGTTAATTCCTGATTATGACCCATAGGAAATAAAAGGCTAGCAGGATTCTGTTAGCCTTTTTTATTTAATTGGGGTTTGTTGCTTTTTCTAGTTCGGAAATAGGTTGTGGCATAGGAACACAGTTTTTGAAATTAACTACCTTTTTCCGAAATACTTTGGGATTAGTGAAGTGTCTAGCGATATTAAAAATTTTGGTAGTGAAGTCATTTTCAATTACTCCTTTGACTTCCCATTCATGATAGAATATCTTTATCCTTCTGCAATGGTCATGCTTGAAAATTGTATTTAAAAGAGTTCTGTCAGAAAGCCCACATGAATGCCCATAAATGTGAACTTCAAAGCTTCTACTCTCAATAAAGCCCATTAAGTGGTCGTAGTTTTGGTTTTGAAGATAGGCAAAAGACTTAATGAATCTGAGTGGTTCATTTTCCTCTTTTTTTTCGAGTTCTTGATAATCTGTGTTTAGTTCATCTCCATAACCAAAAATTGGTTGTCCATGCTTACCACAGAGAGAGCCATGTATGTAATTTAGAGAAATGGGATTGTTTCCCTCGCATTGATTTAAATACCAATCTAAGGTTGGAGTATAGTTAAAATTAAGAAAGTATAAAGCATCACTCATGTGAGGCTGGTTATTATTAATATTTAGACTTTTTGTAAAGGATTCGACTAATGTTAGTGAATGCGTATTTGTTTTGGAGTTCTCAGACAGGTATTTAATCAGGTGTTTTCTGAGGCACTCAAATTGGAGGTTAAGTTCTTTTGTATGAGAGATGTGCTTGAATCTAAAAAGTTGCTTAAAGTATAAAACTTCTAAATCAACCCATTTCTGGTTTTCGATATCTTGTAGGATGTTAATTAAAAAATTTGATTGTACTATATCTACATATTCATTACGGCTAATAAATTTCAATAGTTCAAGAACGTTTTCATTATCCGCGTCTTGGAGTCTTGGATATACACTCATGCTGTTAAGTCTTATAGAAATTAAATCATCTTCATAAGAATGCGAGCCATTAAAAGTGTTTATTGCATAAGATAAATAAGAAAGAATAAAATCTTTGAAGCTTGATTTAATGCCATGGGCTAAATCAAATCCATTGCCAATAATGATAAGTCTATTCATGTGTGCAGGTTTTTGTTTATTGTTTAAAGATACAATTTTGCCATGTTCATTTGATGGTTTGGAGTTAAACCAAGTGATTTAAGGTATATCATGGTAATGCTTAAGTCGGAGTGTCGGAGCTGGCGCATAATAACATAGGGGGCTTTGATAACCTGAAAGTAATCACAAACGCCGGTGTGTTCCCGTGAGTAAAGTGTTTTCTCTGGAGGAAATTAGAGCTCTACTAAATGTTTTTTTGTGAGCATCTGTGAAGTAATCCGATTTGGCTAATTTGTTCTCACTTGGCTTAAAGTTATGGCTGAATATATAATGAGATCCAGGCTGCCAATAAAAAAAGCTCCCGGCCGAATAATCAACCGGGAGCTTTTGTGCCCAGAACAGGACACGGAATATCTTTTTAATACGCTTAAAAACAGTATCTTGTAATTGTCAAAAAACAATGGGTCTCGTTAGGGTCTCACTAATATTATTTGACTATAATCAAAGGTAAAGAAAAGAATTCATTTAGCATTTCTTTAAAGCATTTTACTGAAGAAATAATTCCATATCTCAACACTTATATTCACATCCTTATTACCCCAAGCTCCAGGCCAGTCATGTCCACCATTGATGACCTTGTAATAAAGCACATCGTTTGAATGAGCCGGCTGATAATAATGCCTGCGAACAATACAACTGCCGTCATCAGCAGAGAGGTTGGGAAGCGTGTCTGTCTCAACCACTGAGCACTTATTGGTTGTTTGCCAATAGTTAATAGTGGCGTCAATACTTCTGTACGTACCCCATCCGTCAACATTACTTGTATCGCCCACAAAGCGGGTAACGTCATCTGCTGTGCCAAAGGTAGCAAATAGCGGTACTGGATGGTTTTGTGCCTGTTCAAAGAAAGTATCCAGCATCATGCCGGCAACAGGTGCCACAGCTTTAAACATGGTGGGTTTTTCACAAGCCATTTTGTAGCACATTTCGCCCCCGTTAGACATGCCAGTCAGAAAGGTGTTCTCTGGAGAGAGTTTATAACGCTTTTGGATAAGCTTAGTGAGTTGAACAATGAAATCGACATCATCGGTGTTAATATCTGCGTGAAACGTATATCCAACATTCCAGAAAGTATTGGAATCATTATCTGTTGTGCCTTGTGGATACAGCACAGCAAAACCGCTCTGGTCAGCAAGTTGATTGAAATGTGTGTAATGCATAATCTTTTCAGCGCTACTTGTAAATCCATGCAGCACCACCAGTAAAGGGCTGTCTTCTTGCAAATCAGTGGGTTGGTAGTAGATGAAACTTCTTAGTTGGCCCTGATGCGAAAAGGTGCCATAAACTGGTTTTGTGGATTGTTTACACCCAGAAAAAAATAATGGAAGAAGCAGTAATTGCAGGAGTTTCATAGGCATTAATAGCTAATATGAATCAATCGTTAAAATTTACTTAATATAAACCTTCAACCCATAACAGGGTTGTTTACTCACCCTATTTATAACCCCGCGCTTCGAACGGGGCTATTATTGTTAATGTCCTATGGATATTTTTTTATCCTGAAGGGATTTAATTTTAATAACCATGGGTGCAAGCCATGGTATATTAATGTATTACAAACAGAACCCCGGAGTGGGTTCAACTATTGATTCGCATAGCTAATTGATGAAAGAGCCATGCAGGTTAAAACCGACACCCAATAGGGTGCCGGTTAACCAAAATTCAAGCGAACTATTGTTTGACGAATTTTATTGGATGGCTTGCACCTTTAATTGTTATGAAGTATAAGCCTTTCGCCAGCTTTTCGATATTCACCTTATTGCCAAATCCACTTTGACATATTAACCCATTGGTATTATAAATGCTGTACTGTGGTGCCATAGTTCCTGGTGTTTTAATGGTTAGCACCGATGTGGCAGGATTGGGGTATATGCTGTATGTTTCTTCTTTTGATAGGCTATTACTAACAGAAGTACTCACCTTCAGCATGGTTGTATTTGCCACTTTTTGCATCTCGGCCTTATCAAAATAAATGGTGCCATCTACCCCTTCCAGAATCACATTTATTTGCCAGGTGTCTGCGGGTGCCGGATGGGTGGTTATACTTATTTGTTCCCAGCTACCAGCTGCTGTTACATCAACCTGGTCGAGGGAGATGATGTTTTGCCCCTGGCCTCTGAATTCATATTTTAAACGGCCAACACTACCTGCTGTTGCTTTCATCCACACTTTTATCTCAAAAACATCACCTGGCTGGGCATCGTTGGCATGCATCACACCGGATGGATTGGTGCAACTCAGGTACCTCTCCCCATCATATGCCCCGGCAGCATCTGTAATCAGTTCGGGGTATGACCAGGAGGCGAATGGACGCCAGCCATCGGCATAGCCCGTAACCACACTGCTCTCGAAGCTGCCATTGCCAACATCACTATTCTGGCCAAATGAGGATAGGGTACTTAATGTTGGAGGGGGTAAATCTAAGACATCGGCAATGTGTGTAGCCAGAATATTGGCAAAGCCGGCATGCTCATTAATAACGGCATGGTAATCGCTCCATAGCCATGGGAATTTGACAAATGAGATGTTGGTGTCGCCTCCCGCCATACGCGACTGAACAAACTCATCAACGTAGTCGGCCGGTTCATTGAAAGCCCAGCCATAGGAGTTAGCCATCACAATATGCGCATCAGGGTAATGGGTTCTGAGTGCAGACACAAACTGATTCCAGGAACTCATCATGAGCTCTTTGGACGCACCGGCATAATAATCGTTGGCTCCCAGGTTAATGACCACCACATCGGGCGTGAATTGCCAGTAATTATTCTGGAAATCCCATATATTGGAGGCTTTAGCACCTCCGGCAATGTGGATGCGGTTATATAAATCTTTCATATCAAGCTTTCGGGTTAAATCGGTAACTCCGTGCCCACCGGCCGAGAAGTTGGAGTACTCAGCATTAAGCATACGTGCCGTAAGGCCCGGATAGGTGAAGTAACTGCCTGAAAGGTTAGCATGTCCTTCATCACGCACATCCCAGGCCGACCAGCCTGAAGGATTGGAATCACCATAGAATTCAATTTTTAAGGGTGCCCTGGCGGGAGGTTCAAGCAAATTACCATCTGCTATTTCCAAGCCCAAAAAGGTAATCTGGGTGTCGTACTCATTGAGTTTAACCAGCTGCACCGTATGCTCCCCTGCTGAAAGGTTCTCAGCAATTGAATAGTTGACATTACGCCCACTTAATTCAATAATTTGGCGATTAAACGGATCCGCCTGCCCATCAACTATCACATACAAATAGCTGGTGCCTGATGAGGTAAAACGGGCTGAAAGGGCAGTGCCATTAAATTTAACAAGAATGGAACTGCTGGGAATACTAAAGGTGGGAGCACCTGGTTTGGAGAAGTCCATTCGCCCTGCATACTGAATAAGCGGGTTATCAGGTGAAATATTTGTTGTTTGCGCCAATAAGGGCATGAAGCCTAAGAGCAAACAAATCAGTATCTGGATTTTTTTCATAATAGTGTCTTTATCGGATGAGGATTTTAAGGTGCTTTTGGATACCGTCGCCACACACTGTCAAAAGGTAAACGCCCCCTTTGATGGCACCTAAATTAACCGTGGAGCTTTTATTGCCCTGGCCATTGAAAGAGGCAATGCTTTCACCGGTTAGCGACGTCACTTTAATGGCTTTTATCGGAAATGATGACTGAATGTCCAGCATTTCGTCAACAGGATTTGGATAAATGGTAACTTCTTCATCCCTGACCGATGAGATAGAGGTGGCAGCATCGCATGCACCAAACATGACAGCACTGAGTGTCACATCCTCTTCAGCCACTGCTACCTGGCGTTCGGGGGCCTCAGCAGTACCCATATTACAGTCGCCTGTAATGGATTCTTCACCATCCCAATAGTCCTGTGCACCGTTAACAAAGGTGTAGGGGTAGGTGGTGTTGCCATCCAGCTCGACAGAAGCCGACCAGATACCATTGCCATCATCACTCATAGCTGTCCAAATCCATGGGTTTTTGATCACCACTTGAACACCATCGCCTGAGACGGTTTCGTTACTCATATCCACCTTAAAAATGACTGTTACCTTTGGAATGGCCGTTGCACTGCAGCTACCATAGGCTACTGCATCCAGTACTGTGTTGCTTGCAGGTACCGTTAAGGTGCGCCAACCATTGGCATCGGCACATTCAGCAGGTACTGATTCAACCACATAATCATTCCATTCGTCGGGACCGGTTTGGTATGAATAGCTAAAGGTAATTGCGGTACCTTCGGCATAGGAAACGGTGTAGGAGTAGATACCATCCTGATTATCATCCGTCATGGTATAGTACTCATTCCAGTCAGCATCCATATACAACCAAACAGCACCTCCATTATAGAAATCTGTTCGGGAGCTAATGTCAACCTGAAACGTTACATCAACTTGAGCCTGCATGGCTGCAGCCCAAAAAATAGCTGAAATTAAAAGTAGAAAATGTTTCATGATAAAGGGTTTTAAGTGAAAAATTGTTTATTGATTAATTAGCTCATAGGTGAGCTTTTGAAATTTCTCATGTATCTGGTGGTTATTGTTAGGGTACATTTGCAGAAGCAATACCGCTGAAATATTGGCTTTTGGATCGGTCCAGCAATAAGTATCGAAAAAGCCACCAAACCCATAGGTACCTTCATTACTTAGACCATTTTGGGCTCCCAGGGCATTGGTTACCCAGGCGGCATATCCCTGGTATGAATCACCTTCACCCAGTGAGGTTTGCTTGCTGAGCATAGCTGCCACTGACTCAGGAGCAAGCACCTGGTGGCCTTGGAAGGTACCATTTGCTGACAGCATCTGTAAAAACGAGTGGTAATCTTTGGCGGTGGAGCATAAATCAGCGCCTCCTGAGAAAAACTGTCTGTTACTCAGGCAAGGGTAGTTTGTATCGGCATATGATGTTATTTGTAACTCATCATTATCCGCGGGCTCATATACATCTGGTAGCCGGTGGCGATGTTGTTCAGGAATAATAAAGTAACTGTCATGCATCCCGCATGGCTGCAATATGTGCTCTGTAATATATTCATCGTAACGCTGGCCTGAGATTTCTTCGATGAGCACCCCTAGCACATCAAAACTAAGTCCGTATGTATAGGCAGAACCCGGTTCATGTAAAAGGGGGAGAGCGGCGATCTTTTGTATGTTCTCCCGTGATGTTCTGGTATCATGGCCAAAGCCTTCACTAATGTTGTTTTTTAATATCAGGGCATTGTATTGGTCATCTTGGAAACCATAAGCTATGCCCGACGTGTGTGTCAATAGCTGGTGAATGGTAATGTCTGATTGAGCGGGAATAGCTGTAAAGCTTGAATCGGGTAGTACTTTTGTTAATAAGCGGGGGCTTTTAAATTCGGGCAGGTATTGGTAAACGTAATCACTGGTGTTGAGCAGGCCTTTTTCCTGCAATTGCAGGATGGCGACCGCCGTTAAGGCTTTGGTCATGGAAGCCATGCGAAATATATCATTGTTCAGAAGTCTGGTCTGTGCATCAATATTCCGGCAGCCAAAAGCTTTGTGATAGATGATGGTATCCTGGTATGATACTAACGCCACTGCGCCGGGTATTTTGTGGTGTTCGATTGCATGGATAAATAGCGAATCGAGCTGGGCATCATTGTATATTTGATGGTTTTTGCTGGTGTTACAAGCCCAAAGTGTAAGCATAGCAATCCCCATGCAAATTAATGGTAGATTAATTTTCATAAATCAAATTGTCTGTCAGGTGAGCGGAACAGTTTGTGAAATAAAATCAGGCTGCTACATGAGTAGAAGATATTATTTACGAATGTTCCGAAGTAAAAAAATATAGCAAGTCCACCTGAGTGTATGGTGGACTTGCTGTGATATACTGGACTATTCTTGCCAGATAAGTGCTCGTTTCAGGTAATAATCATAGAGAACAGTATACGTACCGGCCTGATTTTTAAATTTAAGGTCTTTGGTTCCGCTTCCCTCTTTTATTTTCACCCAGTTAACAGGAGCACTCACTTCCTGCTCAGCAACATCAAAGCCTGCATCATAATCCCATCCGGTTGTCTGGCCAATAAATTTAAGACTCACATCATCACTAAATTCCAGCCCTTCAATCAGGAAGATGTGCTCGCCATAGCCATATGGGTTTTGAGTCATTGGAATGGCAGCTTCTGGATTCCAATCCAAATCAGGATAAGCCGGATAACCATTACCAACAATATACATCTCTGTTCTAGGCGTCACCACATCGGTTATATCCTCCACACTGTATTGCATGGTATAAGGATTAAAACGGACCTTTTTATAGGCCGGGTTGGCACCGTTAGCACCCAGTAAAATAGTGGCGCTGCTTTCGTCATTCAACATGCCTTTTGATGGATCTGCCTGATCAACCAGCCCCCAGTTGTCAGGAGCCCAGTCCAGCTGACCTAAGAATTTAAGTTCTTCAAATTCTCCATCCCAGCAATGAACTGGCACTTCAAACCACTTATCATCATTCGGGTCAACATCCATTGGGTAGGCCAGGTGAGGACTCCAGGTCCACCATTGGAAGCCACCGGCTATATAAATATTTTCATACACAATATCGTCACCAGATAAGTTGACTTTCATTGGTAGAGTAGTGGTGCGATTAGCTTTATTGGCAACATCGATAGTTCCATTGTGCACCTTCATCTCCGACACCACAGGAATGGTATAGGTATAACTGAGTTCATAGCTGGTAGGATTATCGGCCAGCTCAATCACATGTTCCAAACCAATGCCGGCATTCACAATCTTAATTTCGGTGAGTCCCTGAGCATCAGTGATTGTACCTTCAAAAGTTATTTCCTCACCCGGTAATGCAACAAAGTCTGTTGTTACATCAACCGAAGGAGGCGTAGCAACATCCACCTTTGTGGTATAGTTTTCAGTTTCTCCCGCCAGCGTCTCTGCCGTTATAGTAATGTCATATATTTTTAATGCGGCTGTTGCTGGAACTGTAAATTTATAATCGAGGTAATACTGTGTGACATGATTGGCAAATACAATTTGCTTATCAAGCATTATCTCATCATTAATCAGTGATATTTTTGAAAAGCCATCTTCAGCATTGAAAGTGCCTTCAAATGTAATATTGTCACCAGGCTCAGCTAAAATCACATCGGTTACATTATCAGCGGTTGGCGGAGTGCCCGCTTTGTCGTCATCTTCGCAACCCAATAACAGGATGGCTGCTAACATCAAAAAGGTAAACGGTATTTTTAGTAATGATTTCATACGATTTGTTTTTCAATGGTCGTAAGAAACTCACTAATGATGTTATCAAGGATATGAACCAAGCAATTACCAAGCTCATTAGTTCGTTTCATAAAACTGTGTTTTTAATGATTTTAGTTAATTGACTTTTTAGCTGATAACAAATGTATAGCATTAGCTGCTTAGCCTTGGGTTACTGAATGTCCAATTGTCAGGGATAAACTGTTCAACTGCTTTATGTGTGTGTATTATACAGATAATCAATGCTATATGTGTTTTAATTGTATGTCATTTACTAATGGTAAGTCCATCTGAGATGACACATGGAACAGATTACCCCCTTATTTGAACTCGGAAGGATTCTTTCCCAGTTGTTTCTTAAAGCTTTCCCTGAAATACTTTAAATCGTTAAAACCAATGTAGAAAGCAGCCTCTGATACATTCATGCCCTGCGCAATTAATTCGGCGCTTTTTTTGATTTTAACACTTCTGACAAATGCGTTGATTGACAATCCTGTGAGGCTTTTTATTTTGCGATATAAAGTGGTGCGGCTAAAACCCAATTCAGAGGCCAGTTCGAAAACGGATACTTCGCTGGTCAGGTATTTATCCAGCACGTACTGTTCAACCCGGTTCAGAAATTCCATTTCCTTATCGGGCTCACTAGGCTCATCCTGTGGTTTTTGCTTGCCCCCGTTATTCGTTGAAAAATAGTTGAATAGTTTAATGCGGTTATCCAGTATTGTTTTAATACGTGCCTGAAGTACGGCAATTTTAAAGGGCTTGGAGATATAGTCATCAGCACCGGCATTAAGTCCTTCAATTTCATCATTTGAAGTGCCTTTAGCCGTTAGCAAAATAATGGGGATATGACTGGTTTGTTCATCGGCCTTAAGGGTGTTGCAAAGTTCAGTGCCCGATATCCCAGGCATCATAATATCCGAAATTATCAGGTTGGGACTGTATTCTCTGGCAAAATCAATGCCTTCTTGCCCATCAGTAGCGGTTAGTATTTTGTAATCGCTTTTAAGTTTATCACTCAATAATTCCAATATTTCCAGGTTGTCATCTACCAGCAGGATGACCTGTTCGTTATCTTTTATTTCTATTTTCGATGTTTTAAGCTGAGGTTTGGTCTCATTGTTTTCTGCTGTTGCGCTATCAGAGAATTGATTGGCTGTAAAATGCTTGTTTCCTTTCAGAAACTTAACTGAGAACACCGAACCTTTGCCTACCATGCTTTCTACAGTAATGGTGGCGTGGTGGAGGTTAATCAATGATTTGGTTAACGCCAGGCCAATGCCGGTGTTGGTTGATTTATTATCCAGTTTATAGTAGCGTTTAAATATTTTGTTCTGAATGTTACGTGGGATGCCTCTGCCTGAATCTTCTACTTTAAGCTCAATGTATTGCTCATCCTCGTCCACACTTAGTATGATACTACCTTCCGAAGGAGTGTGTTTAAATGCATTGGATAAGAGGTTATTAAGAATCATTGAAAACTTATCAATATCTACCCATAATGTCACGTCAGTAATAGGTAGTTGCAACTTGAGGTTTACCGAATTGTGCCTGGCCATCTCACGGAAGCCTTGTAGAAACTCACTTAGGTAACCATTCAGGTGGACCTCACTCACAGCTAGTTTGGAAACACCGGTTTCAACTTGCCTGAATTCCAGTATCTTATTAACCAGTTCAATCAGCCGGTTGGAATTTGTTAAGGCAACATCAATCGATTTCCTGATTTTTGGGTAGGTGTTTTTCAGTACTGCCAATTCCTCCAGAGCTACGTTGATAATGGTTAGCGGTGTGCGCAGTTCATGTGAGATATTAGTAAAGAATTCCAATCGCTCGTCGTGTAATTTACCTTCTTTTAGGCGGAGTTTTTGTTCATATTTTAGCCGGTTTTTAATCTTATATTGTTGAACACGGTATCTGAATATGCCGAAAACAATAAGGATTAGTAACAGCAAATACACACCAAAGGCAATCTTTGTTTTCCAATAGGGTGGTGTCATGAATATTTGGAGTGTGGCTTCATCGCTTATATAGCCGGCTTTATCGGTGCTTCTTACCCTGAAGGTGTACTCTCCGGGAGGCAGGTTACGATAGGTGGCTGATTGTTCTAAGCCACAGATGTTCCAAGTTTTATCATAGCCTTCCAATATATACTGATAGACCACATCTGCCGATGAGGGGTATCTTACCAGCTGAAAATCAATAGTAAATATGGTGTGACGATAATTTAGATGGATATCAGGGTTAAACTCAATGCTTTGTTGGATTATGTCCTGAGATTCAACGGATACATCCTGATTAAGCACCTTCAGACTTGTGAATCGCACATTAGAAGGTTTTTGAACAGGTTTAAAGTCTTTAGGATTAAACAGGTTGACCCCCTTAATACCACCAAAAATGAATATGCCGGAATTTGTTATGATGCCAGATCCATTATGAAATTCTTCGGATTGAACACCTTGATTCCAATCGTAGTTAATGAATTTCTCAGATGTAATATCAAATTGTGATATGCCACTGTTGGTACTCATCCATAGGGTGTTGGGTTGGTTGCTTAGTATCTTGTGAATTTTATTGTTGCTTAGGCCATCTGAAGTTTTGTAGCTGTGAAATGTTTCCGATTGGATATCAAAGCGGCATAAGCCAGAGTTGGCTGTTCCCATCCAAATGCACTCAGCATTGTTTGAATACAATGAGAAGATGATTGGAGGGCTTTTGTGGTCTGCTACATCGGTGGGAACATCAAATCGCTTGATTTTTTGATTAATCAGGTTTAGACCAATAAGCCCATTACCGTATGTTCCAATCCATAGGGTATTATTTACCTTGATAAGGGCTCTTACATCCTCATTTGTAATTGCAGGGTGCTGAATAAAGCGATCGGTTTTTCGGTTGTAGTAGCATATACCTCCCTGGTTCAGGCCCACCCATAGGGTACGCTCATTATCTTCATAGAGGCACCTGATGTCATTAACCGGAATATCATGAGGTGCTTTATAGGCTTTAAATGAATTTGTTGCAGGTATGTAGCGGTTGATGCCACCTTCATATGTTCCTAACCAGATAGTGCCCTGATGGTCAGTACAGGCACTAATAATCGCATCATCTGATAATGAGGAATGATTGTTTTCAATGTGTTTGAAATGTTGAGTAAGGCCTTTGGGGCTTGACCACACATTCACTCCATCGCCGTCGGTTCCCAACCAAATATCCCCATTTTTTGCTTCCGTTATGCCCCACACCTTGTCATACGAAAGTGAGTTGCTAATGCCTGGCTGATGCTGCAGGTGTGAGAACCTGTTTTCACGATTTTCAACATAATTAAGCCCACCTCCATGAGTGCCGACCCACACATCCTGATTCTTATCCTGATAGATGCTCAGTACCGTTCTGTAGGATAGGCTGCCTTTATTATAACTGGAGGTGTAGCCTGAAAAGCTCGCCGCAGGCCCATGCTGTATAATATCAGAACACTTTGCGATGGATAATCCGCCATCCCGTGTTCCCATCCAAATGTTTTCATTGTGATCAATGTAAAGGGCAATCACATCATTGTCTGGTAAAAAGTTAGGCTTCTTTTTGTTGTAGAAATAGTTACTGACCTGCCTGGTTTCGAGGTTCAGGTATGACAGCCCCTGCTTGCTGCCTATCCATAAACCACTGTTATTATCCAGCACCATGGTATTAATATTTCTCGGAATGGTTTGTTCATTGGTGTAAGCTGAAAAGCTCTGATTTTTCCAATCAGACAGGTTAAAAATATCAATACCATTGTCCCAGTAGCCAATAATCAATAGTGAGTCTTCATACAATTCCAGGCAGCTGATACGGTCTGATGAAAGGGACGTTTCGATATCAGGATCTTCATACAGGTAGCTGAAAGCTTTATCGTGCTTTTTTTTATAACTGATACCAGCATAGTAGGAACTGATATAGATATCACCGGCATTCGTCTCCACAACATCAGTAGGTGAGGCATCGGCCAAATCACCTTCATCATGGGCCGAAATCCGTGTGATTTTCTGCAGCTTCAGGTCAAAGTAATCCAGCCCATGGGCGGTCATAATATATAAGTTGCCTTTATGATCCAGGAACAGGTTTTGAATGGTATTGTCAGATAAAGAAGCAGAGTCATTGGGTATGGACTTAAATACTTTGAAATTCTCACCATCATAGCGGCAAAGGCCATCATTGGTACCAATCCATATGAAGTCCAGCGAATCCTGAATGATCGTGGAAATAGAGCTGCCGGGTAAGCCATCTTTCATTCTCAGGTTTCTAAAGTAGAGACTATCGGTAGATTCTTTGGCAGAAAGGACATGGGTAATGAGTAATATGGAGAGCAGGAATATCTGTTTCACAAGTATTTTTATTTCAAATGTATAAAAACTGAAGGTATTATAGGCTCATCAAAGATTCAGGGGGATAGGGGGTGATTGGTCTTTTGTATGGGTATTCTGTTCATCCTTTTAAAATTTAGATATGATTGGACAAAAGAGCTTTCTAAATGGACAATTTGCCTATTTTGTGTTGCATAGTGTTTGAATAGGTTTGTAGTTGTTGATTGACTAATAGCTAAACAAGATTCAAAAGACTATTTAATAATTAAAAAAATTCAAGCAGACTATGAAAAAAATATCCAGGCACTATCAGGTGCTATTATTAGTTCTACTGCTTAATGTGTTGACTTTGCCCTATGCTTTGGGGCAGGAATTAACCATAACCGGTAGTGTTAAATCTGGAGATGAGCTTCTGCCGGGTGTCTCTATTAGTATAAAGGGCACCACTGTTGGCACCATCACTAACATGGATGGTGATTTTTCGATTCAGGCCAAAGCAGATGATATTCTGGTTTTTAGTTTTATTGGGTTCAAAACGGTTGAAGAGGCAGTGGCCGGCCGAAAAGAAATAAACATCAACCTTGAAGAAGAAGCGACAGAATTAAGTGAGGTGATTGCTATTGGTTATGGCTCAGTTCAGAAGAAAGATCTGACCAGTGCTATTTCAACCGTCAAAGGAGATGAACTGGCTAAGCGTAACGTAGCTAATGTATCCCAAGCTTTGCAAGGACAACTGGCAGGTGTTCAGGTCTCTTCCAATGGTGGTTCGCCAGGTAGTGAAGCCTCTATTTTAATTAGGGGAATATCTACTATCAACAATAACAATCCTTTGTATGTGGTTGATGATGTACCCATGGATGATATTAGTTGGCTAAATCCTAAAGATATTGAGAATGTACAGGTGTTGAAGGATGCTTCAGCCAGTGCTATTTTTGGTTCGAGGGCATCCAATGGGGTCATTGTTATTGAAACCAAGAAAGCCAAAGATGGACGTACGAATATCTCCATTGATGCGACATACAGTATACAGGATGCGGCTAAAAAACCGGATATGGCTGATGCTGCTGAATATGCTAAAATTGTCAATAAAGCAGCAACTAATTCTGGTTTAGATGCACCTTTTGCCGATCCTGAGGCTTTTGGAAAGGGAACCAACTGGTGGGATGAAGTAACCCAACTGGCGCCGATTCAAAACTATTCACTTAGTATAAATAAGGGAACCGAAGATATGAAGATAGCCTCCGGCTTTTCGTATTTTAACCAGGATGGATTGGTAAAAGGCGGTGGCTATGAGCGCATCACCATGAAGCTGAATACCGAATATAAACTAGCCAAGTGGTTAACCGTTGGGCAGAATTTAAGCCTGAGTAAGGATAAGACCGATAACGGTCCTAACCTGGTATGGGATGTGCAACGTGTTGAGCCAAATATACCGGTTTATCTGCCCGATTATGAGCAGGAAGGTAAAAACGAATATAGTATCTATCATCCGACATTGTATACGGATGTGCCCAATCCAATGGGAACGCTGGCTCGCTCTTTCAGTGGAACAGATTATTTACGAACCATTGGTAATGTATTCGCCAATTTTGATATTGGGCACGGTATAACTGCTGAAAGCAAATTCGCTTTTTACCTGAGTGAATGGGAAAATAATGATTTTGGTCCAACTTATTTTATCGAGTCTACAGACTATACAAATGAAAATTGGGTGACACGGAGTCATAATAACCGAACTCAATATACCTGGAACAACCTGGTGCACTATAAAACGCAACTGAACGCACATCGCTTAAAATTAACGGCCGGTATGACCATGGAAAGCGATGAAAACCGTTACTTATATGGTGAGGGGTATAATGCACCTAATAATCATCCCGACCTGCGCTACATTGATTCAACCGAGGATACCAAACGTTTTGCTTCAGGCAGTAATAATAAAAGTACCCGGCAATCGTTTCTGGCACGTGCCAATTATTCATTTGGTGACAAATACTTGCTAACGGCTTCTTTCAGAGCAGATGCTTCATCCAGATTTAATAAAGAGAACCGGTGGGGCTATTTCCCATCCGTATCGGGCGCATGGAACCTGTCAGAAGAAGGATTTATGAGCAATGTTGCCTGGTTGAGTCAGGCCAAATTAAGAGCTGGCTGGGGGCAAGTGGGAAATGACAACATTAATAACGATGCCTTATTAACCACTTTAGGAAGAACTGTATATGTATTTGGTACAGAGCGTGAGATTAGCCTTGGGCAGGCACCAGCTTCGGTAGGTAATGCCGATTTGCAATGGGAAACAGTAGAGGATATGAACATTGGAGCCGATCTTGGATTCTGGAATCAGCGACTGACAGCTTCTGTCGATTACTTCGAACGACGTTCAAAAGATATGCTTTTGGCAACCTCTATTCCATATTATCTGGGCTCTGCCTGGAGTACACCATATGCAAATATTGGAACTTTAACTACAAAGGGATTTGAGGTTATTCTTACCTATCGAAAAGAATATGCGTCCGGCTTTAGCATGACTCATTCTTTAAATGTATCCAAAGCCAGTAGTAAAATTACCAAGCTAGTTGAGGGAGAAGCCATTTGGAGTGGAAATCATCAGCGTCTCGAAAATTTAACCCGCACAGTAGAGAATGGCGTTGCCGGTGAATTTTATGGGATGGTGACCGACGGTATTTTCCAGAATGAAAGCGAGGTGATTAATTATACCGATGAGTTTGGTAATGTATTGCAACCCCATGCTCAACCAGGTGACATGCGTTTCAGGGATGTGAATGGCGATGGAAAAATAAATGCCGATGACCGGGCTGTAATTGGTAATCCGGAAGCTGACTTCACTTTTGGTATCAATATGAATTTCGGATATAAAAACTTTGATCTGAGTATGTTATTTACAGGTTCGTATGGCAATGATGTGTTGAATGCGGTGAAACCATATGCAGGAACAGGAAGTGAGCGTTACAACTCATTTGCCGGGTTGTTAGACAAGGCCTGGGATGGCGAAGGTTCAAGTAATTCGCAACCTCGGTTGGCTGCGATTGATGATAATAACAACTTTATTTATTCAGATTATTACATCGAGGATGGTTCACATCTGCGCTTAAAATCTCTGCAATTGGGGTATAACCTGCCGAAAGATTGGCTGGAGCGTGTACAAATCAGCAATGCACGTTTATTTATTGGTGGTGAAAACCTGTTCACATTAACCAGCTTTGATGGCCTGGATGTGGACCTTGGTGGCAGTGCTCTCGAGAGAGGTATTGATTGGGGACAGTATCCATTGCCTCGCATCTTTATGGTGGGTGCCAACATTTCATTTTAACCTTTTGAATAATAAGAATGATGAGACGAAATATTCGAATTTTTATAGTCCTAAGTATAGTAGCGATGTTTGGGGTATCATGCAACGATTTTCTGGATCAGCCCATACAGGGTAAGCAAGTGCTGGAAAACTATTTTGCCAATGAAGATGAGTGTCTGAAAGCCCTCTCAGGATGCTATGCTTCATTAAGTCCCGAAGACTGGTGGGAAAATGATCTCTTCTACCTTGTGGGCGACATCTGTTCCGATGATGCTTTTAAAGGCAATTCCCTTGAAGGTGATCAGCGTGATTTTGGCGAACTGGCACGTTTTAATATTACTCCTCAAAATGAATGGATTCAATATAAATGGCAGTATGCTTACGAGCAAGTGTACCGCTGTAATCTGGTTATCAAAAACGTTCCTGACGCACCTGTTAGTGATGCATTTAAAGCTCAGGTATTAGCCGAAGCAAAATTTCTGAGGGCATTTGCCTATTTTGAATTAGTGAAGAACTTCGGCGATGTGCCACTTCTACTGGAACCATTAACTGTTAATGACCCTAAACAGGAACGTGTGACTGCAGCCTTAATCTGGGCACAAATTGAAAAGGACCTGAAGGATGCAGCAGACGTATTGCCGGAGCGCTCAGAACAAACTGCGTCAGCTATAGGCCGCGCAACTAAAGGGGCTGCTTTGGCATACCTGGCGAAGGCCTATGTTTATCAGGAGAAGTGGAGTGATGCGGAGCCATTGGCCAAACAAATCATTGATACAGGTGAGTATAACCTGAATGAGCCATTTACCAATGTTTGGAGTATTCATAATCCCAATGGCAATGGTTCTATTTTTGAAATCCAGACGGTATTTGATAATGTGTTGGATGCAGGTACAGTATTGCCAGTCTTCACACGCAGCCGTGCCGATGGCGGATGGGGTTTTGCCACACCATCCAGTCACTTGGATAATTTTATGGCAGGCGATCCGCGCCGTAATGCAACCATTATTAAGCATGGTGATTATGTAGATGAGGATTATCCAAGCTATGATACTCAATTGTCGGAAAATGAAACAGGACGCATCAACCGAAAATACTGGATAGCCTGGAATGATCGTCCGGCTCAATCGGAACATAAGCGTACCCCACTTAACCACATTTTGTTTAGGTACGCTGATTTACTATTGCTGCATGCCGAAGCTGCCTGGCACAATGACCATGAGGGTGAAGCCATTGCTTCGGTGAATAAAGTAAGGCAACGCGTAGGGTTGAGTGGTATCAGTTCAACGGGTGAGCAGCTCTTACTTGATATTTATCACGAAAGACGGATGGAGCTGGCATTGGAAGGACATCGTTACTACGACCTGAAACGCCAAAAGGGCATTAAATACCCTAACTCGCCGCGTCTCAAAGAGGTGATGGAGGAATTTGTGGATTATAATTTGGGTGCTAATTCAGATTATGACGCCGGTAACGCCAAAGGTCAATTGTTTGATGAAGATGTGCATGTATTGTTTCCTATTCCTCAGGCAGAGATTGACTTGTCGGAAGGAACATTGAAACAGAATAGCGGATATTAATAACGACAAAAGGGACAGCGTTGTCTGTCCCCCTTTTATCTGATTATGGTAGATATAAAATATAGGATTTTTCTGATAATTCTTTTATCAGGTGTGACAGCTTTTGCTCAAAACAAATGGGAACAACCAATGGTATTTCGCGAAGGTAAACGTCAGGCTTATGCATGGTCGTTTCCCTATCGTTCAATGGATAAGGCGATAGTGGGTGATAAGACGCAATCTGCTTTTTACAGTTCCCTTAATGGAGAATGGTTTTTCAATTGGGCGGTTAATCCAGCCCAACGCCCCAAGGACTTTTATAAGGTGGACTACCAGGTTAATGATTGGCCAACGATTCCTGTGCCTGCCAACTGGCAGATGGAAGGCTATGGTACGCCCATTTATACCAATGTGAAGTATCCTTTTAAAATGGATCCGCCCAATATTCCAACCGAATATAATCCGGTTGGGTCATATGCACGCACCTTTGCAGTGCCAGACAGTTGGGATAGAAACCAAGTAATACTGCATTTTGGGGCTGTGAATTCGGCTATGTACGTTTGGGTCAATGGGCAACAAGTGGGCTATTCACAAGACTCCAAAACACCGGCCGAATTTGATATCACCCAATATATCCAAAAAGGTGAGAACAAGCTGGCAGTTGAGGTGTATCGCTGGTGTGATGGCAGTTACCTCGAAGACCAGGATATGTGGCGATTGAGTGGTATTGAACGGGATGTGTACTTGTATGCTTTACCTCATACTCATATTCAGGATTTCTTTGTTAAAGGAGGGTTAGATGCCCAATATAAGAATGGTTTGTTTCAGCTTGATGTAGCATTGGAAGGAATAGATAATGCTTCAGTACTTGAAGTTCAACTTCTGGATGCTGCAGGAAAGTTAGTTTATCAAGAAGTTAAGCCGATAACAGTCAACGATATTAGCTTTGAAGCAATCGTGCCTGAGGTGGACAAATGGAGTGCTGAGTTACCCAATCTGTATGATTTATACCTTGTGCTTAAGAACAAAGCGGGTGAGGCAATTGATGTCCGCGACTCAAAGGTGGGGTTTCGCACTGTAGAAATTAAGCATAAGCAATTGTTGGTGAATGGTCAGCCTGTTTTGTTAAAGGGCGTCAATCGGCATGAACACCATGAGTACAATGGCCATGTGGTGTCAGAGGCATCCATGCTGCGTGATATTACATTAATGAAACAGTTTAATATCAATGCGGTACGTTGTAGTCATTATCCGGTTGATCCTTACTGGTACAGCTTATGCGACCAGTATGGCCTGTATGTAATTGATGAAGCTAATATCGAAAGTCATGGCATGGGCTCTTTGTGGAATGATGGTTACACTTTGGATAAAACCCTGGGAAATAATGCGGATTGGAAAGCCGCTCATTTGGATCGTACCATGAATATGGTTGAACGAGATAAGAATTTTCCGTCTGTAATTATTTGGTCTCTGGGAAATGAGGCTGGTTCAGGTCAAAATTTTGAAGCGACTGCCCGCTGGATTAAAGAACGTGATAACAGCCGTTTGGTGCAGTATGAGCAAGCCTGGCTGGAGTCATATACCGACATTGTGTGCCCCATGTATTATAAGATTGAGCAGATGGAGGAGTTTCTCTCCTTGAATGATCATCGTCTAATGATACAATGCGAATACAGTCATGCCATGGGTAATAGCAATGGTAACTTAATGGATTACTGGCAATTGATTCGTAAAGAACCGCAACTGCAGGGCGGTTTTATTTGGGATTGGATGGATCAGGGAATGGCACAACAATTACCCAATGGCACTAAATACTGGGCTTATGGAGGGGATTTTGGCCCGCAGGATGTTCCATCGGATGGCGACTTTTGTTTAAACGGACTCATTTTTGCCGATCAAACGCCAAAACCGGCTTTGTTTGAGGTGAAAAAGGTATATCAGGATTTCTGGATAACTGCAACGGATTTACAAAAAGGTAAATTTAAGCTCTACAATGAAAACTTTTTCAGAAACACCGATGCGCTTGAGCTATACTTCGAAATAAAAGCTGAAGGTAAAGTAGTTCAAAACGGGATTGTTGATTTTAAGAAAGCTGTGAAACCTCAGGAAAAGAGATCTTTTAGTGTCAAGTATGATTATCAAACAGATGAAGGCGTAGAATATTTTATCAATTTCTTTGTTCGCACTTCTGATGAGCTTGGTCTGCTGGAAAAAGGATATACCATAGCTACAGAGCAATTTGAACTAAACGGGTTTACACCAGCTATAAAACAAAGTACTGAGCAAGGTACTTTAACATTATCTGAAGATGAGGTGAAGCACTATGTATTCGGACAGGATTTTACCCTTGTTTTTGACAAGCAATCAGGTAACATAAGCGATTGGAAATTCAAAGGTAGAGATTTGCTGCGCAGAGGATTGCAACCCAACTTTTGGCGGGTGCCGACCAACAACGATCGTGGTAATGGTATGCATAACAGATGCCGCGTATGGTACGATGTGCAATCGAAGCGTACTGTTAACGCACTGAATGTAGAAAAGGCGGATGGACTGGTTAAGGTATCAACTAAATCCATCATCAACGTGGGGCAATCTGTTTTCAATGTCGATTATATAATTTATCCCGATGGAGCAGTGGAGGTAGATGTCTACTTTGAAAAGAGTAAAGGTAAAGTGCCAGAGTTACCTCGTTTGGGGATGAATCTCGTAATGCCTGCCGGATATGATTTAGTAGAATGGTATGGCAATGGTCCGCATGAGTCTTATAGCGACAGGCAGAATGGTGTTATGGTGGATATCTATCAGGGTAAAGTGTCGGAGCAGCATACGCCTTACGTGTGGCCACAGGAGAGTGGTAACAAAACACAAGTGCGCTGGATGAAAGTAATGAACCAGGCAGGTGAGGGCTTTTTAATTAAAGGAAAGCAGCCATTGGAGATGAGCACACATCACTTTACTATCGAAGAGCTGAACAACCAGCTGACACATTATTATCAAATACCTCAACGAAATATTACGGAGGTGAATATTGATCTGAAACAGCGTGGTGTGGGAGGTGATAATAGTTGGGGGTATGATACGCACGATGCCTACAAATTGCTGGATAATAAGTATCATTATACTTTTACTATTTGTCCACTTTAGTCAGGAGAAGTATGAATAACAAGAAGCAACAAAAAATGATTTTAAAGATATATTTAGCATTGTTTATTGCCCTGTCCTCCTGTCAAAAGGAGGCGGGAAGCAAACCTGATGATGGCTCTGTACTAAAGCTGACTATTGAGGCTGCTGCTACGCGTCAGACGGTGCATGGCTTTGGGGCATCCGACGCCTGGAGTTGTCAGTTTGTTGGAAAAAACTGGTCCGAGGACAAAAAGGAACAAATGGCCGATTGGTTATTTAGTACAGAGCTGGATGCAGAAGGGCATCCGAAGGGTATCGGGCTGAATACATGGCGGTTTAATATAGGTGCTGGTAGCTCTGAGCAAGGAACTGCCAGCGAGATAGAGGATGAGTGGCGACGGGCTGAATCATTTATGACCGGCAAAGGTGTTTATGATTGGAGTAAACACCAGGGCCAGCGTTGGTTTCTGCAAGCAGCTAAGGAAAGAGGTGTGAATCAGTTCATTGGTTTTGTTAACAGCCCTCCTGTTAGTCTCACTAAAAATGGGAAGGCGTTTTCTTCGGATAAAAATAGTTATAATCTGGTGGAAGAAAATTATTCTCTCTTTGCCAATTACCTGGCTGATATTGCTATAAAACTTAACGAGCTGGATGGAGTTAAATTGAAATACATCAGTCCGTTTAATGAGCCGCAGTGGGATTGGACCAACAAAAGCCAGGAGGGGACACCTGCCCAGAACACGAAGATTGCCACTGCAACAAGAGTGATTAATATTGCCTTTGAGCAAAAAGGTGTTGAAGCCTTGCTTGAGATACCAGAGTCGGCTCAATTAAATTTTATGTATGAGAATGCCGGAAAAGCAGGGAGAGGCTTTCAGGTGTATAGTTTCTTCGACCCTGCTTCATCAGAGTACCTGGGCAATCTTTCTAAAGTGGCACCCAAAATAGCAGCTCATAGCTATTATACTACCTGGCCGTTAACTGATATGAGCACAACACGGCGTAAAGTGCAGGACGCTATAAAAAGTAATCCGGAGCCAGTCGAATTCTGGATGAGTGAATACTGTGTGTTGGAAAACAATTCGGAAATAGAAGGTAATGGGCGCGATTTAGGCATGAAGACAGCCTTGTACACCTCGCGTGTCATTTTTACCGATCTGGCTATAGCTAATGCTTCATCGTGGCAATGGTGGCTGGCCATCAGTCCCTATGATTACAAAGATGGATTGATTTACATTGATTATAATAAAAACGATGGGGCACTGTATGACTCTAAAACACTTTGGGCCTTGGGTAACTATTCGCGTTTTATTAGGGATGGCATGCAGCGGGTGATGCTCACCAGAAGTGATGCAAAAACCGATGAACAATCACTTGCCGGAATTATGTCATGTGCATTTGTTTCAACAGATAAAAGTAAGGCAACTATTGTTCTCACCAATTACCTTAATACGGAGGTGCCTGTGCAGTTAACCTTCAATGATGCCTCATTGAATGGCCCAATGAAAGTATACCTGACAGATGGTAAGAACGAAAATAACCTGGCTTTTCAGCAAGAAATTAATGAGGGAGATCAGTTGATAATACCATCACGAAGTGTAGTAACCATTAGTAATGTTCAGTAAGGTTTTTTAGTAGCATTATTACAAATAATAAAACGGGCGTTCTGGTAAAATGAACGCCCGTTTTTGTGTTTGTGTATATTAATGAAAACCTAGTATTAGTAGACTAATGTTTGAATACCGTGAGCAGGTATCTCCATTACTGTTTCATGTTGGTCAACAATCAACTTATAGATGATGGCTTTTTCCGTATCATTCATCACTACAGTAACCATTGTACCGTCAGTATTGATGAATGAGGTGCTGTTAATGTGGCTGCGACTAGTTGTCGTGCTCACACGCTTTGCTCCGGGGCGTATAAACTTCGAGAAATGACCAATGTAATAGTACGATGGCGTAAAAATCAATTCATCTGTTCGCGTATCGGCGTGTATTGGTGCAAAGCAAAAGTTGCCAACGTGGTTTGGTCCACCTGTGTGATCCAGAAGGATATTCCAGTCGGTCCATCCGGCTGTTCCGCAGTTAAAATCGTTGATCATTGATTTACCATATCGTTCTGCATTGGACCAGCGTTGGTATTGTGTTTCATCAAATGCCTCAATGCACCCTTCCGTAAACAGTAACTGTTTATTCGGGTATGACTCTTTTACATTACTTAGGTTACGCCACATAGATTCGCCGCCAGCCCAGCGCTCATACCAGTGAAAACCAATTCCCCAGGCATATTTAGCCGCATCAGGATCACCAAAAATGGTGTTGGCACGGTGCGAAATCAAGTCACGGTTATGATCCCATACCACAATGTTTTTATCTGCTAAACCTTCTTTCTCCAAAGTAGGACCAAGGTAGTTTTTCAGGAAGTCCCTTTCTTCTTCAGCTGTGTAGACACATGATTCCCATGTTTGCACCGCCATCGGCTCATTTTGAATGGTTAAGCCCCAAACCGGCATACCTTCGGCTTCATAAGCTTTGATAAACCTGGCATAGTAGCTGGCCCATGACTGGTAGAACTCAGGTAATAGTTTACCACCTTGTAGCATGTGCTCGCGACCTTTCATAAAGGCAGGTGGGCTCCAGGGGCTGACATAAAATAGCAATGGCTCTGAGGCTTGTGCCATGGCACGCTTTATCATTGGAATGCGTTCCTTTTTATCACGTTCAATGGAGAAAGTCTTCAGTTCTTTGTCACCTTCTTCAATATAGGTGTAGCTTTCGCTGGAAAAATCACAGCTATGAATAGTGGTGCGCAGCAGCGTATAGTCATTACCGCCAGGGCCATAGTAGGCATCCACCAGTTTCTTTTGATTGGCGGCAGACAGCTTATGGAAGACCTCGGCCGAGGCATCGGTGATGGCTCCGCCGATACCAATAAAGGTTTGGAACTGTTTGTTGGGATTAACAAAAACAGCTACCTCTGATTCTAAAGGTTGATTGGCTTCACCAAACTCATTAATTCCTTTGGCAGCCATTCGTTCTCCACCGGTTTTTGATGTCTCGAATACTCGAACTGTCTTATTTTCGAGACTGTAAGGCAAATTGTTATTTACCACTTCCATGTCAGTTGACTGCTTGGGTGAGCAAGCTATTGCCAAAGCAGCCATTAATACTGGTATGTATAACTTCATAATGGTTGTTTTTTAGTAATTGTTATAAACTTAGCTTTTACAGGCTAATCAAGTCACGGTTTGTTATGTATGATGAGGTAAAAATGAGGTTTGGTGTGGTTAAAATGAGTTTTTGTTACTGTTTCCAAACGTAAGTAGCCACAGCTTTAGCAGCCAGCTTTGTACTGGTGAGTTGTTCACCCAGCTCAATGTTAAATTGCTGTTCGCTATCACTTTCGTTCAATACAATAACAACAATCTTATTGTCGGGTGTCAGGAAGGCCACATTGGGTAAGTTGTTTGGAATATTACTTTCAATACGGACCGAACCAGGACTTACGTATTTTGAGGCATGAGCAATAATATAATAAGCCGGATTGCGCACCACCTTATCTCCATCGATGGTCAAGGCTCCAAGACACTTGGTGCAGCCGCCATCAGTATGAGGCTCCAAAGCGGAGTTGGCTGCCAGGTTCCACTCCAATACATTGCGGCACCAATTGCGAGGTGCTCCGATTATTAGGTTACGCGTATGCCAAACCATATCATCACCAAAGCTACCCGGTGCGCCAATCCACTGTTCTGTGAAATATAGATTCTTATCCGGGTGCGCATTGTGTACCTGGCTCAGGTTATCAATGTCGCCACCGTATAAATGGAAGGCAGAACCATCGATGAATTGCTTAGCTTCGACATCGTTCAAGATGGAAATCGGATATTCAGGTTTATCAGCATTATGGTCGTATATAATTATTTTAGTACTGATATTAGCAGCTTCAAAATTAGGCCCTAAAGCCGTTTTGATAAACTCAGCCTGAGCTGTTGCCGACATATACAAGCTTGGGTTATTACCGGGGTGCAATGGTTCGTTTTGAACTGTAATGGCATCAATGATAATACCTTCTTTTTGCATTTCCTGAACATACTTAACAAAGTACTTTGCATAAGCCTGGTAATACTCTTTTAGTAGCTCACCGCCTTTGGTAGCACCGTTGTCTTTCATCCAGGTGGGAGGAGACCATGGAGAGCCTAAAATTTTGATGTCAGGATTAATCGCTAAAATTTCTTTCAGAACAGGAATCAGGTATTGCTTATCCGGAACTAGTGAAAATTGCGTCATCTCCTCATCAGTTTGACCTGCGGGCAAGTCGTTATATGAAAATGGAGCAGCATCTAAATCAGAAGCACCAATGCTGATGCGCAAATAGCTCACACCTATATTATCATCTTCATTATTAAATAATTCATACAGCAGCTGACTGCGCTTACTGTCGCTCATTTTTTTCAAATGCATGGCACTGCCGCCTGTTAAAGTGTATCCGAAACCATCCATCACCTGGTATTTTGATTCAGCTGTAATGCTTATGGTTGGATTATTATTGGGTTCAATAGCATAAAACTTGATATCCTGCTGACTAAACTTACTTACGCCATCGTAGGTTGATAAGCGCATGGATATATCTAATGCATCGGGCATAACCGGAGGAGGAGGTGTAATACGCTCTTCCTTTTGACATCGGGCACCCATTAGGCCCAGTATAATGATTAGTAGAATAGGAGTGATTAGTCGAATAATTCTTTGGTTCATCTTCCTGCTTATTATTAGTAAGAGTGGAGTCCAATAACATTAATTGGACTCCACTCTCTTATTTATTTAGATACAAATTCGAAGGTTCCTGTTGAATAATCAGCTGTAATGGTTAGTGTAAAATCATAAGAGCCAGAGGTAGATATGTTATCTATATTGGCTGCACCGCCATCATTGAGCATGTTTCCACTTAATGCATTTACATCTTCACTTGTTGCTGCTCCAAACAAGATTTCCCATGGCGAGAATACCTTCGAGTGATAACCGGCCTGTAAGTCAGCAGTTGCTGTAAATGTGAAAGGATGCGAATAGCTTAATAAGGTTTCTGTTCGGGTATCCCAACCACCACCAACTTCATCCCAGTGGAAGAGTTTCAGGTTGTAGTAGTGCCACTTTAGTTCGCCTGTTTTAACATCTATCACAAAACCATAAGCCTGATCCACAACAGGGGAGAAAGGAGTTGTACTTTCAGACATGCTTGCGGTCGCCTCCACTTTGTTATCATCACCTTGTCCCATAGCATCGCTGATACTGTAGCTGATTCCGCTTCCATCTGCCTTGGTGTTAACAAGTACATTGTCTGTTGTTTGCAGTGCAATGTAGCTGGTGGTTGCAAAAATGCCATCGCCAACCATGGTTAGCTCATAAGCATCAGTGCCGTTGGCAATAACATACATACGTTGCTCAGGAGCTTTCTCCAGATTCATTGTGTAATTATTGCCATCAAGTGTTAATGTAACAGTATATAAACCAGCTTCATTTTGCTGAAAATCTTCAAAAGCAATACCCTGTTCGTTACCAAAATCTTCGCGGACAACATCGTTCACGCTACCGCTTTTGTGTTTGATAATGCCTTCCCAGTTGTTATTGGCACGTATGATGTAGCCACCTGTTCCCGGGAAACTTATATCGCTTTGCCAAACACCCATACCTATATATTCCAGAGCCTCATCGGCTCCCCAACCTCCGGCAAGTGGCGAACCAATCAGTCCCAGGCGATCGACTTTATGGAATGAGATACTCATGGTCTCGAAATCAATATTGATGCGATACACACCATCTGCATCAACGGTGATAGGTTGACCATCACGAACTAATTTGCCTTCGTTGTCCACGCCATAGGCAATGGCATTTTCACTACGACCATTAAAAACCATAAAGCCTTCATTGGCTTTAAGCTCAGTGTATGACTCGTATAACTTCAGCTTTTCACCTGCACCATTGCTTAGTCGCATCATCTTGATAGCATTAGTTACATTATCACCCACTTCGGTTGCGCTACCTGATAAAAATAGTTTATCATCATCGTAACGGGTAACAGTAACATCGGCTTCATCACTTGTCATCTTTGATAAGCACACGGCTTGAACAGCCCATTGTAATTCCAGCTCCTGCCCGGGGAGGAAGCCTGCCATGTATAAAGCATCGTTCAGCTCCAGATTGGTAATTGAAGCGCTGTTGCTCTTACCGCCTTCCAGTGACTTGAATTGAATGATTGGTTGATTCACATCGCTTGCATTCAACGAATCGATTACAACAGTATAATACACCCCATATTTAGCTGATGAAACCGCTGCTTCCCAATTAAAAGTAATTTTACCATGTGGATTCGCTTCATCAAGCACTAATTTATTATCACCATTTAAAGGCATTAACGCTGGAGCACTCAAATCCCAGTTGCCTTCTGGCTGCAGATTGCTTTTCTCCTCGCAGCTCCACAGCGTGAGCATTAGCAAAGCTGCCCACAATATATGTTTCTTAAATGTTTTCATTGTCATCGTATTTAGTTTGATGGATTAGGCGTTAGATTTGGGTTTCGATCCAGTTCCTGCTGCGGGATAGGCAAAAGAGTTTTATCGCTTGTCATATTGTAATCAATAGCCTGAGCATTGCGTAAGTCAATTTCAACCAGATTGTTCATGGTTTCTACCACTACGCCATAGCGTACCAAATCGTCCCAGCGCTGCGCTTCCTGTGCCAGCTCCAGTCGACGTTCATTGAGAATGGTTTGTCGCATTACCTCTTTGGAGCTCTTTTGCTCGTCAGTCAAATCATCCAATGAAACACGATTGCGGATGCGATTTACCTCTGCAACAGCTAATGCTAATTCATTCGTTTCATTTAAAGCTTCAGCTTTTAGTAATACGATGTCGCCATAGCGCAACAGGTATTGTCGATTGCCACTTGACCATCCATCGGCATGTTTCCATTTGTAACCAAATGCCACACTGTTTGGCATAGCATTACCATCACTTGGTTCATCAATACCATAGTATTCATCAATCCAGGCAACATTTTCAAAGAGGATGGTTGCATTTTTACGTATCTCATCACCTTCAGCGTCAAAAGCCTCTACCAGGTCTTTTGAAGGAGTTACAAACTTGCGCCACGAATCACCACTTATTGAAGGTGGCAACAATAGCTGTGGCCCCCAATTGCCATCAGAACCAGCTATCCATTGCACTTCTAAAATTGATTCATCATTGTTATAATGTGCCCCGTCAAACAGATGGGTGTAATCAATCAGTTTATAATTAGCAGCACTCTTCTCAACTTCATCAATACACTCCAGTACTTTATTATATTCAGGTGATGGTTTTTGAGCATAGGCTTTAGCCATTAATGCCCAGGCAGCACCGGCAGTAGCGCGCGCTTTGTTCACAGCAGCATTATTACCATAGTTATCTGGTAAAATCTTGCTGGCTTCATCTAAATCCAAAATGATTTGCGCAAATACCTCCTCAGCGCTTGAGCGAGGAATGTTAACGCTACCCGCATCGGTTGATTTTGTTGCTTCCAAAATAAGTGGCACTCCTCCATATAAATTAACCAGGTTGTAGTAGTGATAAGCTCTTAAGAACAAGGCTTCGCCAATGATTTCCTTTTTGCGCTTCTCCGTTAATAATGGATCCGTAACATCATCAACTCGTTCCAGAACAATATTCGCTTTTAATATGGCATTATAGATATTGCCCCAGCTTTGATTGACTTTGTCATTGGTAGCAGAAATATCCAGATAATCTATTTCGTAAAAGGATGGATTATCTCCACCTGCATAATGGTTATCAGAGCGTACATCCTGAAATTGTACATTGTTCCATACATAGGCATCTGACTGGAAAGATTCATAGGCACCTGTTAAGGCGGCTTCAATTTGGCTCAGTTTTGTATATGCAGTCGCTGTGGTCTCTTCTGACAAGGGCTTAAGTTCCAGGAAATCATCGCACGACCAGGCAGATAATACGATTAGGCCCCCTATTATATATGTTTTAAAATTCATGATGTTTCGGTTTAAGAATTAAAAAGTAACGTTCAATCCGAAAATGATATTTCGTGTTTGCGGATAGGTGCCATAATCAATGCCCTGCATGGTGTTGGAACCGCCAAATGCATTGACTTCCGGATCAAAGCCCGAATAATCGGTAAAAGTTAGCAGGTTTTCTCCGGTTGCATACAAACGTACATTGGACAAGTTGACTTTAGACAAAATACTTTGGGGTATGTCGTAACTTAGGGTAACAGTTTTAAGACGCAGATACGAACCATCTTCGATAAAGCGTGTTGATATGAGCGAGTTGTCGGTATTGGCCCAGCTTGCTCTTGGGGTATCCGTTACATCACCAGGCTGCCTCCAACGGTTATTAACGGTTAACAGCTGATTCTTTGGATCAGTCATGCCTTCTGAGTCAATGCGAGTAGCATTCAGCATATCATTGCCATAAGCACCTTCTAAAAATACAGTTAAGCCAATGCCTTTATAGCTAACTGTGTTATTCAATCCATAGAAAAAATCAGGACTAGCATTACCAATAATTTGGCGGTCATCAGCCGTTGGGGTAAAAGTACTTTCTCCGTTGGCATCGATGTAATAGGCATTACCCGTAGCCGGATCAACACCACCCCAAACATATCCATATAAAGTCCCCAGCGACTGGCCTTCCTCTAAAAGAATGGCTTCGCCACGTCCGGCAATATTACCCATTGGCAAACTTTCAACAACCAGGTTGGTTACTTCATTTTGGTTAAATGAGATATTGAAAGTACTGCTCCACTTCACTTCTTTATCGATATTAACTGTATTAAGGCTAAATTCCAGACCTTTATTTTCGAGATTACCAATATTTTGTAACGCAGCCTGGTAGCCTGTACTTATTGGAAGTGGGGCATCCAGCAACAAATCACGTGTTTTGCGATGATAAGCATCTGCCGTTAACTGAATCCGTCCATTTAATACACTAATATCTAATCCAATATTGGTTTGTTCTGATTCTTCCCATTTCAGACTATTGTTATCCATTGCATTGGGATAAGTGCCAGGCATTAGAGTGCCGCCAATTGGGTAATTATTTGAACCAACGGTTCCATAATAGGCATAGTTTCGAATCTGATCATTACCTACAATACCCCATCCAGCGCGTACTTTCAAATCATTAAGGAAGTCAAAATCGTTCATAAAACCTTCGTGCGAGATACGCCAGCCGGCAGAAAATGATGGGAAATATCCCCAACGATTATCGGCTCCAAAGACACTTGATGCATCGGCCCGGAAGTTGGCGGTTAATAAGTACTTATCATCAAATACATAGTTTAAACGACTAATGTATGAGACATTCGATTTCTCGGCCTTTGTATTACCAGCCGATGCAATGATAGAGCCTCCATTAGTTGTTTTTACTCCATCACTGGCAAAATTCTCTGTAGTTATATAAGCATTCTCCCACAAATACTTTTGTACCACGTTACCTGCCAGAGCTTCAATGGAATGCTTGCCTGTTTTTTTATTGTATGAAAGGATATTTTCTGCCATCCAGTAGCTTGAGCGATCAGTGTTATTTGTACCAATGCCTTTTTTTGCCTGACCATAACTGGTTCTGTAAGGATCGAGAAAGTAATCATAGATACCATTGCTGTAATCAACACCAAAATTTGATTTAATGCTAAAATCCTTCAGAAATTTGATTTTCAGATACAAATTGCCAAGGAAACGCTCCTGGCGATATTCGCGATCGGAACCATCGGTGCTAGCAACCGGGTTTTCCCAGTTTTGAAATGGATTGCTAGTGAAGGTTCCATCTTCATTGTAAATCCCTATGACCGATGGTGTGTTGATAACACCTGTGATAACACCGCCTTGGTTAATCGCATTATTGTCATTGACATCAACATCGCGGTACCTGGTATAGGCAATGCGTGTACCAATGCTTAACCAGTCATTAACTTCCTGATCCAGATTAATTTTAAAGTTGGCACGATCCATTTCTGAACTGCGCACTGCACCTACCTGTTGCACCCAACCGCCAGAAACATAGTAGGTAGTTTGCTCGCTCTTACCTGATAATGACAACTGGTAGTTTTGAGAGATGCCCCTCTGAAAGATCTCTTTTTGCCAGTCAGTATTTTTGTTGTAGCGGTTCCAATCAGTTGATTGCCCCATCTCTGTCATCAAGTCTCTGTATTGTTCGCCATTCAGTACACTCAGGGTATTCCAAACTTCAGAAAAACCTGTATAAGCATCCAGGGTTACTTTAGGCTTACCCGACGTTCCCTGTTTAGTGGTGATAAGCACTACCCCATTTGCTCCTTGCGCCCCATAAATAGCAGCGGATGAAGCATCCTTCAATACAGTCATTGTTTCAACATCTGCAGGATTGATTGAACGGGTGTCACTTGTAGGTATGCCATCAACCACATATAGAGGTTCGCTGCCTGCAGTAATTGAATTGGTGCCACGCACACGTATACTTAAACCTTGCGAAGGCTTACCAGAACTGGATGCTACCCGCACACCCGCAGCACGTCCCTGGATTAATGACCCCAACTGAGTATTAGGTCGAGACTCCAGTTCATCCGCTCCGACCAAAGCAACAGAACCAGTAATATCCTTCTTCTCCTGTGTACCATACCCTACAACGACTACTTCTGTCAGACCATGCACATCATCTTGCATGGTTACATCAATAGTTGCTTGATTACCAACTAAAACCTCTTGTGTCTTCATTCCAACAAAACTATAGACTAAGATACTTTCAGGAGAAAGCTCTCCGGTTAAACTATAGTTTCCATCTATGTCACTGATTGTCCCAATAGTGGTTGTTTTAATCACAATGGATGCACCCGGAATTGGTTGGCCTGATGAATCTGTTACCTTCCCGGTAATGGTGAGGTTTTGAGCATGAATTGTTAGTATAGAAAATATGCATAACAGTATAAGCATCGGTATTCTATACAAAGCTCTTTGGATAGATTTGTAAAGATGTTTCTTCATTAAACTTGAATTTGTGTTATTACTCGATTTACAAATCCGATTTATTTGATATTCAAACGCCGGATTTTAACTGAGAGTAAAAAGACAAGTTTGAGAAATGAATAACGAAAGTGGGTAGTAAAAAAGTAGATGTATTAAAATATCAATAGCCTGATTATGTGTGCTATGATAATTTACGTCATCCTTAAAAAAGTGGATGTTCTTTGGTGATAAATGAAGCTATTTTTCCACTTTTGAGTTATAAGAATAGTAAGAATTATGATTTGACAGCATCAATTCTCATAATGTTCTGTTCAAATTCATCCCGATTGCCTTTGGCCTTATTTTTAATTTTTACCCTGTAATTGTAAATCGTGTTGACCGAGTAACGTAATAATTTAGCAATGCGAGAACTGTCATTAATACCTAATCGAATAAGTGCAAATACGCGAAGTTCAGTATTGAGTGTTTCGTTCTTTTTAAGCATGATCTCTTCACCTTCTTGTAATAAGTTATTTACTTCCTCTACAAAGTGCGGATAGATATGTAGGAAGATATCATCAAAATTCTGATAGAACTCTTTCAATTCCTGGTCCATCAACTTTCGCGATTTACTTTGTTTGAATAAGTCCTCAACCTTGCCAGCATTAATTTGCTTACCAATGCCTTTATTCAACCTATCTAGTTTATCGATGTAGTTAGAACAGATACTAAGGAAATTGGCAATATAATGTTCCTTCACAAGGTTTGATTCGGACAACTCCTCATTTAGAACATTAAGCGTTTGGTTTTTCTCTTTGAGGCTGTTATTCAATCTCTTCAGCTGCTCATTAGCATTAACCAATTCGGACTGTGCCCGGTTAAGTGTTTTCAGTTGTCTGTAAATGAAATATATTGCAATAAGTAAAAAACCTGACAGGCAACTAATAATAAATAGAAAAGAGCGTAACTTCTTCTTCTGTTTTTCAACCCTTATTTGGTAAGCCTCATTGATAACCGGCAGAATATTTGAGATAAGAGTAAAGCGTAGCCTCGAGTTATAAAAAGACGCATCTTCGTATGCAAATTTAATAAAGCGATAGGCTCTATTGATATCTCCTTCTTTATGCAGTATTAAGGCCAAGGTTGTTAAAGATGCATTATCTTTTACTGCTGATTGAATGTCGGAAATGGCTGATAAAATCAGATATTTTTTTCGCTCACTAACATTTCCTTTTAATTCATATATTAACGAACGCTCGAAAGTAACTAGAGAGTATTGTCTGCTTCCTGGAGTTGTCAATGCTAATCGTTGATCGTTAATTCGTTTACTTTCGTTGAATAATCGTTTATCTCTGAATCTTTTCTCTTCAATTGCAAGATACTCTTCTGTGCCCTCTTTTAATAGGACAGATAAGCTATCAGTATATGATTGTGCTATGCCTGAATATTTTCTGTATGTTTCGTGAATTGGACTGTAAATGGCCAGATCGGTATATATTTTAATTAAATTACTATAATAGTTCTTTAAATCTGATTGTGATAATGAGTTGTATTCTAACTCATTTAAATATTCTATTGCTTCAAAATAGCGTCCTGAACTAGCTAATATCTTGGCCATTTTTAAGGAGATAGAGTTTGTTAGGGCTAAGCTTTTTAGCTCATGAGTAAGCTGCTTGTTGAGATTTAAATAATGTTGAGTGGAATCGAAGTTGAAAGGCTCATATTCTTCAATAAGTAATTGCTGAAGATAGAACTTGCGTTCTGCTGTCATATTCCCTTTACTCAGATTTCTTTTAAGATCTTCTATTCTTGTTAAGCGCACTTTATCGTAACTGCTTCTTTGGGTAATCGTAGTTTCAAGTATAGATAATAAGGAATCTATTTGCTGGCAGTACCCTTGTAAAGGCAGAATTAAGAAAACAAGAAGAAATATAAAATGGCGCATGATTGAGATTTATTTGATTCAAATATAAAATAAATCGTCTGAATAGTCATTGAACCTAAAGGTGATAAAAAAACTCTAAAAGTGAGGTAAAAATGAGGTGCAATAGAGCCACATGTACTGGTTCAAACCATCTATTTATAGTATTCTTGCAATAGTTCGCTAACAGAAATTCAGTAATTATGTATGTGGTAGAAAATTACCTGACAGCAGTGCTTTTTTGCATTCTAACAATGGTGTGCTGGGGCTCATGGGCCAACACGCAAAAGCTTGCATCCAAATCCTGGAGTTTTACACTTTTTTATTGGGACTATTCTTTGGGGATAATAATCCTGAGTTTACTCTTTGGTCTGTCCTTTGGTTCATCAGGCGCAACAGGGCAAAGCTTTATAGAAAACTTATCACAGAGTACTCCCAGGATACTCGCGCTGGCTTTATTGGGAGGTGTCCTTTTTAATCTCGCTAATTTACTACTGGTCGTAGCCATAGATTTGGCTGGGATGGCTGTAGCGTTCCCCATAGGCATTGGTCTTGCCCTGGTTTTAGGGGTGTTTGTCAATTTTATTCCCCATCCCGAGGCTTATAACTCCTTTGTGTTATTTGCTGGTGTAGGCCTGGTTGTGATGGCTATAATCATTAATGCTTTGGCATATAAAAAGATGCGTCAGGATGTAAGGTCCAATAAAGGGATATTTATTTCATTGGTCGCAGGCCTTTTAATGTCGTTTTTCTATCGGTTTGTGGCCGAATCAATGTCGCCTTCTTTTAAAAATATTGAATCAGGTACATTAACGCCCTATACGGCAGTTTTTGTTTTTTCAATAGGGGTGTTTATATCTAGCTTTTTATTTAATACTATTTTAATGAAACGACCAGTGAGTGGACCTGTTATTACTTTTTCCAATTACTTCAAAAATGGCTCAATCAAACTGCATGCTATTGGCATACTTGGTGGGGTTATTTGGTGTATGGGGATGTTGCTAAGTATCATGTCGGGCGAGAAAGCGGGCTATGCCATTTCCTATGGTTTAGGTCAAGGAGCCACTTTGGTGGCGGCTATCTGGGGAGTATTTGTTTGGAAGGAATTTAAGAATAGCCCCAAAGGCACCAATGGATTATTGACGGTAATGTTTTTATCCTTTTTACTTGGTCTTTCGCTAATTATCATTGCAAAACAGTAGTTGCCATGGAAAAAGTTGTAGTTATAGGAAGTAGCAATACAGATATGGTAGTGACAACTGCCACAATGCCTAAGCCGGGCGAAACAGTCTTTGGAACAGTCTTTATTGTTCATCAGGGTGGAAAAGGTGCTAACCAGGCTGTAGCCGCTGCCAGAGCAGGAGCTCAGGTTACATTTATTGCCAAGGTGGGCAACGATGAATTTGGACAAAATGCCATCAGTGCCTATCAGGAGGATGGCATAGATACGAGTCATGTCTTGGTTGATGACCAATTATCAACTGGTGTGGCAATGATCACCGTGGATCAGACTACTGGCGAAAATTCAATTATAGTAGTGAGTGGCGCAAACGCGGCTCTGCTGCCTGATGAGGTAAAAGGCCTGGAAGATGTCATTCGATCAGCAGATGTATTGTTAGTCCAATTGGAAATTCAATTAGAAACAGTAAAAACGGCTCTGGCTCTGGCTAAAAAATACGGTGTAAAAACCATTCTTAATCCAGCACCGGCTGGCATATTAAGTCATGATTTACTTAAGCTGGTTGATATTCTAATACCCAATGAAACTGAAGCAGAGCAGTTGTCTGGTCGTCAGCTTCTCGATATGGAGAGTAAAAAACGTGTTGTTTCAGAGTTACTGGTTCATGTGGATGAGGCAGTTATATTGACAATGGGAGCACAAGGGGTACTGCAAAAAATGAAAAATGAGAATGAACAAATTATAACAGCTCAAAAGGTTAAGGCCATAGATACAACAGCTGCCGGAGATGTTTTCTGTGGCTACCTGGCGAGTTGTTTATCCGATAATGTTGCAATCACTGAAGCGATTGAAGTGGCGAAGAATGCTGCGGCCATCGCAGTTACCCGGAGAGGCGCACAACCTTCGATTCCATTTATTAATGAATTATCAAAATCAAAATGAAGAAGCTAATACCAATACTCTGTTTTATAGTCGTTTGCTTTTCGTGTCACGATAGAAGTGAAGGGACATATTACCAATACCTTTTAGTAGAGGATTATAACGATGCCGTTTATGCATCCTGGATTGGGCAGATAATCGGCAATACTTACGGACTGGGTTATGAGTTTAAGTACATTGATGAGGCAGGGCCCGATAGTTTTCCTTATGGATATGATTTTACTTTAGAAGATTTGCGCAGGCACGATGGCGCTTTCTCCGATGATGATACGGATATTGAATACATGTACCTGACACAGATGGAGAAACATGGTATTGAACCTTCCTATTATCAGTTGACTGAAGCCTGGAAAGGACATGTTAAGGAACGTATATGGTTTGCCAATCGCATGGCTGTTACTTTGATGCATGCGGGCCATTATCCGCCAGTGACGGGAGATAAGAGTTTTAATAGTGAATGGTTTCAGATTGATCCACAGCTGGTGAATGAAATTTGGGCTATTACGGCACCCGGAATGATTGATTATGCAGTTGCTAAATCGGAATATGCCGCCCGCATAACCAGCGATGATTTTGGTTTGGAGCCAACCCTTCATTATGCGGCCATGTTCAGTGCAGCCTTCTTTGAAAAAAACATTAATGAACTCATTAAAATTGGAAACAAGGCCTTGACACCTGACAGCCGTTTTGCCCATGCTGTTGAGTATGTCAGGCAGCAGCATGCGTTGTATCCCGACAATTGGCAGCTGGCCAGACAAAATGTGTGTGATAAGTATTACGTGGTTGAAGATTATAATCGTCACTCTTGGGCGGCAGTAGATGCTACGCTCAATGGTGCCCTGGGAATTATGGCTTTATTATATGGCCAGGGCGATTTTCAGCAAACATTGGATTATGCTTGTGCTTTTGGAATGGATGCAGACAACCAGGCTGCTACTATGTGTGGGTTGTTGGGGGTGGTAAATGGATTTGAAAGTATTCCCAAGGAGCTAATGTACCCATTGAATGAAGTTAATTGGGAACAACCATTCAATGATTCTTATAAAATGATAACCCGTGAGGGCCTGACAGATGCGAAAATATCAGAGCTGGCTGCGCGCACAGTCCGACAAGGAGAAAGGATTATATTGGCGCAGGGAGGTGAGAAAGTTGAAATCGGGGGTAAATTATACTATAAAATTCCATTGGAAGCCAATTTTGTAGCGCCATTTGAGCTTAATCCAATTCCTCAGATGAGTGCAAGGATTGGACAACCATTTGCGTACCCTATTCATACAGGCCGGGGAGAAGAGGTAGCTTTATCGGTAGAAGGCGAACTGCCATTGGGCATCAGTCTAACGAAAGGACAATTGTCAGGTACACCTGAAATAGAGGGACTTTATCACTTTAAGATTGTAGCTAGGCATCCCGAAGAAGAAAAAAGTATTGATGTAACTATTCGCGTGTTCAGTAATAATAAAGCACATACTGCTAATGAAATCATCTCAAATTCTATCTTCAATGTTGATGATATGGAACAAATGCGTGATGGTAATCCTAAAACTTCACTAATGGGTAGGAGACAGTCAGAGCAGAAATCCCCTGATTACTATGGGTATAAATGGGATGAACTACAGACCGTTTCATCGTTGATATATAATAATGGTAAGCCCAGCGAGTTTTATGGATGGTTTACTTCATTTGATGTGCAGTTCTGGGCGGTTGATCATTGGGAAAATGTTAATGGTTTATCCATTGCCCCAAAGATGAATTTAGATAATACTCAATGGCTAAAGCCCGTTTATCAATCTTATACAATTGATTTTAATCCGATTGAAACGACTGCTATTAGAGTTATAGGTATACCTGGAGGAATTGAGAAAGATGCTAATAATGCACATTTAGGCCTTGAGTTTGCAACGAGTATAGGGGAGTTGGAAGTTTATTAATAGTCGAAAATTTATATCTTAGGCTTAGCCAAAGAAACCAAGTACATGAATCGAGCTTTATTTCTTGTTTTAACATTATTAGTGAGTGTCACTATTCAGGGGCAAACGTTTGGTATACCTGAAGTTGAGTATTTTAACAGGCGGCAGTATGATGGTGCCACTCAAAACTGGCAGGTGTCGCAAAGTGATAATGACCTGATATATGTCGCCAATAATAAAGGATTGTTAGAGTTTGATGGAAATCGCTGGCAACGTTATGGAAAGTTTATAACAGGTGCTGTTCGGAGTGTTAAGTGTATTGGCAAAAGGGTTTATGCAGGTGCTCATAACGATTTTGGTTACTTCGAATATGATTCTTTGCAACAGTTTCGCTTTGTTTCGCTGGCTACCAATGATAGCCTTCGTAGTCTTGGTGATGTGTGGAATATATATCTATGGAATGAGCGAATAGTGTTACACACCGAAAAGGCTTTAGTAATTATAAAGGATGATTACGTTGTTAGTGTCGTTCCTAACTTGTCGCGCTTTGTGTCCTGTTTTCTTGCAAATGAGATGTTACTTGTATATGATGAGCAAAATGGCTTGATGGAATTGCGTGGTAACGAAGTTTTTCCTTTGGTAAATGGGGATTTCTTTGCAGATAAGTACATTACTTCTATCATCCCCTTATCAAAGAGTAAACTACTAATTACGACTATGAATAATGGGGCCTTTACCTGGGATATGACTGCCATAGAGAAATGGAAAGGTTCGGTGAATTCATTATTGGCAGAGGCGAATGTGTTTTGTGCAGTACGTTACAATGATGAAACCATGCTGTTTGGAACTATCCAAAAAGGCCTGCTGGTAACCAATATGTCAGGTGAATTATTATTACATATTGGAAAAGATAAAGGGTTGAAGAATAATACGGTTCTCGGGCTTTTTGTTGACAATCAGGGAGCTGTATGGTGTGGTTTAGATAATGGCATTGCCCGAATCAGCCTTAATAGCAGTATTTCCTTTTTAGCAGGCTATTATAATATTGGAACGGGGTATGTTCAGCAAAAATATGAGGGTGATTGGTATTTTGGAACTAATCAGGGCCTCTATAAAATTGATCAAAAACGTTTTGAAGATCCGCTGAAAGAACGAACTCATTTTATTAAAATTAGTGGTACAGAAGGACAGGTTTGGAGTTTATACCACGATGATGAAAATATACTGTGTGGTCATAACTTAGGTGTTTACGAAGTTATAGGTGAAAAAAGTCGTTCAATAACGCCGCCATCAGTCAACGGAGTGTGGAAGTTTTTGCCTATACCGGGTCATTCTGATAAACTTATTTGTGGCACATATGAAGGACTGATTATACTTAGTAAGGAAAATGGGCGATGGAAATTCAAAACAAAGCTGGAGGGATTTGATAAACCTTCACGTTTTATGGACTGGGATGAACAGGGGCGTTTATGGGTAGCCGATGGTTATGACACTGCATATCGGCTAAGTTTTTCCAGTGATTACCAAAGTTTACTGAAAACAGCAGTCTATGGACCCACGCATTTTAAGCAAAGCGTTTCTGTTAAGGTGACAAAAATTGCTCAAAAGATTGTGATTGTAGGTGATAAAGGACTGTTTTGTTTAAATGAAATAGGCGTTATAGAGCCTTATAAAAAGCTGGATGCTTTCTTTAAAGCATCGTTGTATCCTTCGCAAATTATTGAGGATGGGCTAAAGAACTTATGGTTGTTTTACCCAGAACATGTCGAGTTGCTTCAATATACAGATGCTGATAATTACAAAAACATCATACTTCCTTTTATTCCATTAAAAAATAAACTGGTGAGTAGCTTTGAATCAGTTTGTGTTCCGGATTCATCTCATGTGTTTTTTGGTATAGAGGATGGATTTGCACATTATTATTTACATAGTTACATAAATTTCAGGAAGCCATTCAAGGTACACATTCGAAGTTTTAAAGGTAGGGGTGATAGTTTGGCCTATACTTATTTCCAGAATGGTAGTTCAGAGGCTGATGCTTCTAATGATTTGGTATATAAGTATAAGAATAACCTGTTTGAAGTTGAATATGCAGCAGCCTTCTTTGGAGATGACAACATTGAATATGCTACTTTCTTGTCATCTTTGGATGAGACGTATACAGAATGGACACCAGAGAATAAGCGTCAGTTCAGTAAACTGCGTGAAGGTGAGTATTTGTTTGCAGTTAAAGCGCGCAATAGTTATGGAATAGAGTCGATACCACATACAATTTCATTTAGAGTGCTGCCCCCCTGGTACCGAACCTTCTATGCAAAGCTAGCTTACGTCCTCTTATGTTTGATCGTCTTACTTGGTACCGTGGGCATCATAAACAAGCGTATAGAAATAAACCGACAGAAAGAAAAGCTGAAGGCTAAAGATTTCTACAAGAAAAAAGAAGAGCAGCTGACCAATGAGGCGCTCAAAGCAGAGCAGGAAGTTATTAAGATGCGGAATGAGAAGTTGCGCAGTGAAATGCAGTTTAAAGAACAGGAGCTGGCAAGCCTAACGGTACATATTGTGCAAAAAAATGACTTACTATCTGAATTGCAAGGTCAATTAAAACGTATTAAACGCATCAAAGGTCAGGATGAATCAGAAAGGAAAATAGAAAGTTTGATACAAAAGATTGGTAAGGATATTGATAATGAAAGTAACTGGCAGTTATTTGAAAGACAATTCGAACAAGTACATCAAACCTTTATCAATAAACTAGTTGAGCGTCATATGGAACTGACCGATAAAGAGAAAAAGTTATGTGCTTATATCAAAATGGGGATGGCTTCTAAAGAAATTGCTTCACTAATGAATATTAGTACACGCTCAGTTGAAAACAACCGCTATAAACTGCGTCAGAAGTTAGGGCTTAAAACCGGCGATGACCTTTCAGAATATATTGCATCTATTGGCTAAAGCTTTATTACAGCAGAGCTTCAATATATCCAGTTTTTAGTGCCTTTGTAGCTTTCTAAAAATCTCTTTAATGCAGCAAGGATTTGTGATGTTTCCGTTCTGACGCTGCTTACCTATTTTCTACTAGTTCTCATCCAAATTGCATTGGTTCTTGAAATCTCTTAAGATTATTATGTCTCTTATTACGGATATTCATCAATCCTATAGGTACGCTTCCGTTCTTTCAGCTTGTACCGTGGTGGTTTAAAGTAGTAAGTGTTAAAAAATGTATACTAATAAGGCTGTAAGTGTAAAAGATACACCAATGAGGCGATTGTATGCTATTTTAAGAATTTAAAAATGCCTAAGTGTCAGTATATGAGTTGTTAGGTAGTTGTTAAATGAGGATAAAATGAGGTCGTTGGAGAGGTGGAGTGAGGGCTTTATGAGGTATGTGTATTAGCACTTGTTAACAAATGACGTTTATGTTTGTGCCATCGAATAATTTAAAATCCATTTATTATGAAACATGTATTGGGGATTTTTCTCTTTTTACTGGCTTTAACCAGCCAGGCTCAAAACCTAACTGTAACGGGTACTGTTACAGGTGCTGCCGATGGAGCACCAATACCCGGGGTTAGTGTTGTTTTAAAAGGTACTACATCGGGTACTATCACTAATGTTGACGGGTTTTATCAACTGATGGCCAACGAAGGCGATATGTTAGTGTACTCTTTTGTAGGTATGAAAGCACAAGAAGTGATGGTGACTTCTCCAACTATCAATGTGCAGTTAGAAGAAGATGCCACGGACCTGGATGAGGTTGTGGTAGTAGGTTATGGCGTGCAAAAGAAAGCCTTGGTAACAGGAGCCAATGCTAATGTGAAAGGGGAGGCATTAGCAGAATTAAACACTGCCAGTGCAATGGAAGCTTTACAGGGCTTAGCTCCGGGTGTGAATATTACCCGTAGTAATGGTGCACCTGGTGCAGGTACGCGTGTTACGATTCGTGGTGCCGGTACCATTGAAAATGCATCACCCTTGTACATTGTTGATGGGGTTGCTGTAGGTGGTGGCATTGATTACTTAAACCCATCGGATATTGAATCCATTGATGTGCTCAAAGATGCGGCTTCAGCTGCTATTTATGGTTCACGTGCAGCTAATGGAGTTATTCTGGTGACTACAAAAAAAGGTAAAAAAGGGGCCAAACCTCAAATTACTTACGATGGCTACTATGGTGTTCAAAATGTCTATAAGACTTTACCTGTTTTAAATGCACAGGAGTATATGTTCATCATGGATGAGGCCCGTTCCAATGAGCGTCTTGAGCCATTTGATTGGCAGGATATGATTGTGAATGGCAATACTTATATGAATGAAACATTTCCTGGAAATCTTGGGACTGAATATGGACAAGATGTATGGGATCAACTACAAAGTGGCTGGAAAGGTACTAATTGGGTGGATGAAATGACAAATGATAATGCTGCTATGCAGAGCCACTCAATTAATGTAACCGGCGCCAGTGAGGGCGTTGTGTATTCAGCCGGTTTCTCTTATTTCGATCAGGAAGGTATTATTGGCGGTCATATCACCGATGCCGGTTACAAACGTATTACAGGACGTTTAAATACCGAGTTTACCGTGCTTAAACTAAACGACAGAGAATTATTGAAATTAGGTGAGAACTTTACTTATACCAACACCGAGAATCGTGCTGTTGCAACCGGTAATATCTATTACAATGATTTACATAACGCTTTGGTTACAAATCCACTGATGCCGGTTTATTGGTCAAACGAAGATATTGATCACCGTACAGGCGGATATGCTCCGACATTAGAGGGTATTGCTATGGGACAGCACAATCCAATTGCTACCATGTATTACCGTCACAACTACAACTGGGGTAAAGGCAATAATATTGTGGGTAATGTATACGCCATTTTAGAGCCTGTTAAGAACCTAAAGGTTCGATCTTCATTTGGTTTGGATGCCTGGTTTGGACACAGCCGCTCATGGTCGCCAACTTATGAGTTGGGCACTCAATACCAGAATACCGTTGATGGTGCACAACAGGATATGTACCAGGGAACCCGCTATACATGGACAAATACCGCTACCTACGACTTTAATGTCAACAATCACCGTTTTAGTGCTTTAGCTGGTACCGAGATGGTGAAAGATATTTTGAATGTAAATGTAGGTGGTCAAAAGCGTAATACATTGTTTGCAGACCCTAAGTATGCCTACATTGACAATACAAAAAACCCTGAAAAAGTTACACAAATTGGGACTTGGGGAAAAGACTGGGCCGCTCAGGGGGGCGGATTAATGTCCTATATGGGACGTTTATCCTATAATTTCAATGAGAAATACATGGCAGACTTTACCATGCGTGCCGATGGTTCATCCAATTTTGCAGAAGGTAATCGTTGGGGGTACTTCCCATCAGTATCCGCAGGATGGAACTTCAGTGAAGAATCATTTATACGTGGGCTTGATATTTTCAGCTATGGTAAGTTGCGTGCCAGCTGGGGACAGAACGGAAACCAGGACATTCGTAATTTTGTTTACAGCTCTAATATTGCTTATCGGGCTCAAGGCTATTATTTTGGTCCTAACAAAGATGTTCCTCAGCAAGCTGCAGTACCTGCTAATGTGCCTAATCCTGATGTGACCTGGGAAACATCAGAACAGATAAACATTGGTTTGGATACACGTTTCTTTAGTTCGCGTTTGGGCTTTACATTTGACTGGTATAAAAAGACAACCAAGGATTGGTTAGTAGATGCGCCAATATTGGGAACTTTTGGAGCAGGTGCACCATTTATTAATGGTGGTGATATCGAAAACAAGGGTTTTGAAGTGATGTTGAACTGGAATGACAACATCTCAGACTTCAAATATGGAGTCACTGTTTCAGGTGCATACAATAAAAATAAGGTAACCAAACTGGCCAATGCAGAAGGTATAATATATGGTACCAGTCATGTATTATCTCAGGGAACTTCTGATATCGCCAGGGTTCAGGTAGGCAATCCAATTGGCTTCTTTTATGGTTACAAAACCGATGGTATTCTTCAAAATCAGACGGACGTTGATAATTATGTAACAGCTGATGGTACACCCATTATGATTGAAACAGAACCAGGCCAACCTCGTCAGCCGGGAGATGTTCGCTTTGTTGACCAAAATGGAGATGGTGTCATCAATGATGATGATCGTGTTATGCTCGGAAAACCATTACCAGACTTCGAATTAGGGATACAACTGAATGCTGAGTATAAAGGTGTTTATGTGAATACTACAATGGCAGGTAAATTTGGTCACCAGGTGATGCAATCGTATCGTTCTTTTGCTGACCGTTTAACTCAAAACTATACGACCCAGATATTTGATCGCTGGCATGGAGAAGGTACATCCAACCGCTTGCCTCGTCTGACCTATAACAGTAATGCCAATACCCAGCTGATTTCTGATATTTACATGCACGATGCCGATTATCTCCGCATCAATAACCTGACGGTAGGATACAAATTTGATCGCTTGCTAAGAGATGTTGATTGGATGAGTGCAGCAAAAGTGTATGTGTCTGTTAACAACCTGTACACCTTTACCAAATATGATGGTATGGATCCTGAAGTAGGGTATGGTCCCGATACTGATCCATGGTCATCGGGTATTGATTTGGGATTATATCCGTTGCCACGCACGGTGATGTTTGGAGTGAATGTGACATTCTAAAGCTATTCCAATTGTTTTAGTTGATTATAAATGAATCATGAAATGAGCCATGGTTAATTTAAACCGAAGAGTAACTATTCAATCATGGTAAGTTCCATACGACAATAGAAAAGAAAAAACGTATGAAAAAGATAATATATACAGTGGTTATTGGTTTAGTGGCCATCATAAGCAGTTGTGATGATCATCTCGATACTGATAATCTATATGAAAAAAGCTTAGATACTTTCTATCGGACACCAACCGATATCGAGGAAGCAATGAATGGAGTGTATAACGCTTTATTTGTTGGAGGAGTGCACAGTAACGAGCATGTGGCAGCCAACCTGATGAGTGATGTGATGCTGGGCGGTGGTGGCCCAGATGATAAATCAGCAAAAGATGTGGATAATTTTCTGGATCCGGCTGAAGATACTTATCGTGATTTATGGAAAGAAACCTATAATGGGGTTAGTCGTGCCAATGCGGTGATAGAGGCTGTTCAGCTAAATGATTTCAAGCGCTTTTTCGAAACCGCAGCCGAAGCAGAAACTTTCAAAAACAACACATTGGGAGAAGCCTATTTTATGCGTGGCTTCTTAATGTATCGTGCTGCCCGATTCTTCGGAGGTATGCCTTTGATACTAACAACAGATGCAGACCGCAAAGCACCCCGTGCCTCAATGGAAGAAACCTGGGGTGTTATTGCCTCAGATTTCAAAGCTGCGGCCGAACTGTTACCTAAGAGGAAAGCAGCTGATTTTCCATTGGCAACTTATGGACATGCCAATGTATGGGTGGCCAAAGCTTACATAGCCAGGGCTTATCTATACTATACCGGTTATATGACCAATGTGGAGAAGCAGGCTGCTGATGCTTTACCATTGTACGATGGAGGCAGTATTTCCAAAGCCGACGTAATTGCTCATTTGGAAGACGTACGCGACAATAGTGGCTATAAATTAGCATCTGACTTCAGAAATCTGTGGCCTTATTCGTACGTCAATCAAAATGCACGCGATTATGATCCGGAGGGAACACATCCGGTATTGCCATGGGCAGAGAATGAAGGTTTGGAATGGGTTGGTCAGGATGGTCCTAACTCAAGCATTGGTACTGGTAACCACGAAGTAATGTTTGCCCTACGTTATGGTTTGGCTGATTGGAGCTTTGGACAGCAGTATAACAACCGTGTGTGTTTATTCTTTGGTATCCGCGATCATTCGATGGTGCCATTCGGCCAGGGCTGGGGCTGGGGTACTGTGCACAATGCCTTTTATAACAGCTGGTCTGATGATGATCCGCGTAAGCAGGGTTCTGTTATTGATTTAAATTCGAAAGACCCGGATATGGGAGTTGATGGCTGGAACATTGGAAAAGGCGATCACAACACAGGCTTGACGAATAAAAAGTACACCACCATTCAGCACAATGGCCCGGATGGTGTAAAAGGGATGTTCTACTACTTGCTTAACATGGTGCATGGTGACCCAATGCAGTTATGGGCTGCTCAGGATTTTTATTACCTGCGTTTTGCTGATATTCTGTTAATGCATTCTGAATTAACTCAAACAGCAGATGGCATCAATGCTGTGCGAGCCAGAGCAGGATTGGAACCTGTAGCCTATACGATTGAGAATTTGAAAGAGGAGCGTCTGCACGAATTTGCTTTCGAAGGGTTACGGTGGTTTGACCTGGTGCGCTGGGGTGATGCCGAGAGCGGCAATAACTACTTCGGTGTGGAAGCTGCTGTTAATAACTCAGGAACAGAGGGAAGTTATAAAGTGTCTTACCGACCTGAGACGAAGGGCTTAGTACCGGTGCCAGAAGGTGAAATTCGCTTATCTAACGGTGTGTATGAGCAAAATCCAGGCTGGTAATCAATTGTTAACTTGAAAAACAGAAAAGTATGAAATTAAATAAACTATTTGGTTTGTTAGCAGGCGCTTCGCTTTTAGCATTTTCTGCTTGTGAGCCAATCGAAGACAGAGATGTATTAAAGAATAGTTTTGATGCGGATAATATTGAGTTGGCCGTCGTTCAGGCAACTAATGGAGGTAACAAATTATCCATTCAAATGAATACACCTGGTGTAACAGGTTACTGGGACTATATACTGGATACAAAATCAACTGATCGTGTGGAGGTTGTATTCCCGTTTACAGGAACGCACGAGTTTACCTACTATGCTACCACTCCTTATATGACCAATGATACACCAGACACTAAGGAGTACATTCAGAAGTCTGTAACGGTTGAGGTCACTCAACTTGACGAACCTTTACCAGAAGCTTACTATGCACTGGTGGGTGATGATTTGGGCGGTAAAACCTGGGTGTTTGATAAGGATTATCAATGGTCTGATGGGCAAAATTTATTCTGGGCCATGGTGGCACCCTACAACTGGCAGGAGTTGTGGTGGAATGCTGGTTCAACATGTTGCCCTCCGGGTGATGCAGACGGTAAGATGGTGTTTGACTTAGCAGGAGCACCGAATTACACCTATTTTACAAGTCCGGATGATGCAGGTAGTTTAGGTAGCTTTGCTTTCAACGGTGATTTTACAAGTATTACATTTAACGAGCAATCAATTTTGGGATATGATCCAGCCAGGGTTAATCCTGATTCAAAATACGAGATTATTGAACTAAGCAGTGATCGCATGATTTTGTACACAGCGTCAAATGCCGGTGGTACCGGATGGCTCTGGGTATTCAAACCTGCCGAATAAACTTAATTATTCAACATCTGAAAAGGGGTTTTACACCTGTTGTAAGCCCCTTTTTTTTCATTGACAATGAACCGATTTTCGACATTAATAATATTACTTAGCCACCTGCTAGTTTGCCATAGTCAGGGATTTCTGCGTGTTGAAGGTATCAATATCATCAATGATGAGGGACCTTTTATTATTCGCAGTATTGGCACAGGCAACTGGATGATTCAGGAAGGGTATATGATGCAATCAACTGGTGCAGGTATCAATACACATACCCAGTTCCGTAACAAGCTACATGAAACAATGGGCGTTGACCGCACCAATAAATTCTATGCTCATTGGTTAGAGCATCATTTTACTAAAACTGATTTAGACTCTTTGAAAGCATGGGGATTCAATACCATACGTCCTGCTTTGCATTATAAATGGTTTACGCTGCCAATAGAGGAGGAAGAAAGGAATTCTATTGGCACTATACAAAACACTTGGCTCAATAAGGGTTTTGACATGCTGGATAAGCTGGTGGCATGGTGCGGAGAAAACCAGATGTATGTGATTTTTGATATGCACGGCGCGCCCGGTGGTCAGGGAAAAGATGCCAATATATCTGACTACGATCCTGCATACCTATCACTGTGGGAGAGTGCCGATAATCAGGAGAAATTAATAGCGCTGTGGGTAAAAATAGCCGAACGTTATAAAAACAATCCCTGGGTAGGCGGATACGACATTATCAATGAGCCTAACTGGGATGTAGATGGCAATAGCAAAAATGAAAACGGATGCGAATGCCAAAACAATGCGGCATTATGGAGTTTGCACCAACGCATAACAAATGCCATTAGAAGCGTTGATAAAACGCATATCATCTTTATATCAGGTAACTGCTGGGGGAATAACTACAAAGGTTTTGAGAACCATGCTTTAAATGGCTATGATGATAACACCGTATTGACGTTTCATAAATATTGGAATAGTAATGCCCAAAACGCTATACAGTGGGCAATTGATATGCGCCAGCAATACCAGATGCCTTTATGGATGAGCGAATCAGGAGAAAACTCAAATCACTGGTTTGCGGAAGCAATAGAGCTTTTCGAAAAAAATAACATTGGTTGGTCATGGTGGCCGGTAAAAAAGAGCCGCCTGAACAATGTATTAAAAGTGACTACCAATGAAGATTATTATAAATTAGTAAATTCATGGAAAGACGGGAGTAAACCACTTTCAGCAGAAGAAACTTACAACGCCGTAATGGCTTATGCTGATGCCCATAAAATTGAAAACTGCACGATTGCTCCAGATGTCATTTTTTCTTTAAATAGTGGGAGCCACGTAAGGGCAACAAAGCCTTATATGCATCACAAGACAGAGGAATGGATACAATGTGTTCATTACGATTTGGGCAATGATGGTGATGCCTACCACGATGCATTATCAGAAGATATTCATGATAGTTCAAGTAAATGGGCTAAGTGGAATGTTGGAAATCATTTTCGAAACGATGGTGTAGATATTGGTAAAGATGGAGATGGTTATTATGTAGGATGGACTGAGCCTGGTGAGTGGTTACAATACACCATTAATGCAGTTCAGTCGGGTTATTATAAGTTGGATATAATGAGTGCTGCAGCCACCGCAGGAGGTCAAATTAGTTTCTTGGTAAATGGTGCTGCACAAGCATCAAATATTCGATTACCACTCACAGAAAGTGGAGAGGAATGGAACAGCACGCAAATAAAAAAGATATACCTGCCAGCAGGAGAAGTGAAGGTCAGAATCAGGATTGAATCTGGAGGTTCTAACCTTAAAGCATTTAAACTAACCCTGTATTCAGAATCATCTGTCAAAGAAGGAAGAAAACTTGCCTCAAGTCGTTTAGTAGACTCAGGTCAGTAACTACAGAATTCAATGAGTATGCATTTTAAACAAAGTTATTAGTTATGGGGATACGTATCATATTAATAGGTTTAACGCTCTTAAGTAGTTTATTTATTGCTTGTGGTGACGAATCGCCTCAAAACACTTATGTGCCAGATTTTGAAATCAATCCACATCCATCTGATGCGAATGTTTTTGTCTTTAGAAACACAACACAGAGTGAGCATTACTATTGGCGATGGGATTTCGGTAATGGAGAGCGAACAAACCGAGTGCCGGTGGAAACGACAGAAATGCAAGGTTTCTATCCAGAGAAAGGAACCTATACTGTTACTTTAACCATTTGGGGAAGTCAGTCAGACTGGTCGGATAATAAGCAGGTCAGCAAACAGATTGTGGTTGAGAACGATGTCTATACACCCGCTTTTGAGGTAACGCCTGTTGATGGTAAAACAAATACTTACCGACTGACTAATACCAGTAGCGGAGAATATGATAAAGTATCCTGGCTGGTAAATGACAAGGTATTGGATAAGACAGAGCAGAATGTGGAAGTCTATTTTCCTTTTGAAGGTGAAAACAAGATAAGTATTAGCCTATCTCATGGTGAATTTGAAAAGACCATGTCCGAAATATTAAGCATAACAGAGGATGATCCCGACTTTCGTTCCCATTATCAATTGGTTTGGAATGATGACTTTGATGACGGCATAATTGATAAGGAAAAATGGCTGTTTGAAACAGGTCAGCATGGCTGGGGTAATGCTGAATGGCAGAACTATACCGATGGACAGAATATTGCCATTTCTGACGGTACACTCAAGATAATTGCTCGAAAAAGCGGCGAGGGACAGCAAGTGGGCGATTACACCTCTGCCAGAATTAATTCAAAACCATCATTTACCTATGGCATATTCGAAATATGCGCTAAAATGCCAGACTATCAGGGGCCGGGTGTTTGGCCAGCCATCTGGATGCTCGGACAATCCATTCGTGAAGGTACAAACTGGCCATTGTGTGGTGAAATGGATATTATGGAATACGTTAGCTGGGATCCTGATAAAACATCATCTGCTATTCATATCGAAAGTAATAACCATGCCATAGGAAACGCCATTGGTTCGGGACATGTGCCATTAGAAACTGCTGAGGAGGCTTTTCATATTTACGGTTTAATATGGACGGATACAGAACTGCGGTTTTATCGGGATGATTGTAGCAATATCCTATTAACATATAAGAAGCCAGCTAATGCCAACATGGACAACTGGCCTTTCGACCAGCCCTTTTATTTTCTTCTGAATATGGCTGTTGGTGGAAATTATGGAGGGGTTCAAGGTGTCGATGATGATATATTTCCGGCAACAATGGAAGTGGATTATGTGCATGTATATCAAATGAAATAATGGAATGCGCTTTTCAATTCAGAGATTCATACTCTGCTATGAGCCAAAGATTCTTTGATTAGCTAGGTTAAACGATAGGTGACAGCTTGTATTAACGAATGCTGGCTGTCACCAGAAAGGCGCATTCTTAAAGCTAATGTTTTCATCTTGATCGATAAGACGAAGAATCTTTGGCGCTTTTTAAAGTCAATCAGCAAAGCAATTAAATCAGGTAAAATGAAACTTATCTTTTTTTTAATCCTTGTTAGTTCCTTATCCGGCTGTCAGAGAGGGAATGACTATCAATTGGTGTGGGCCGATGAGTTCAACTACAATGGCTTACCCGATTCCACCAAATGGAGCTTTGATACCGATGGGAATAGCTGGCAATGGGGTAATAATGAACTACAATATTACACAGCTGACCGGGAAGAGAATGCAACGGTTCGCGATGGAGTTCTTCATATAATTGCCCGAAAAGAAGATGGCTTTAACCAGCCATATACATCAGCTCGTTTAATTACTAAAGGTAAGGGCGATTGGTTGTATGGGCGAATGGAAGTAAAAGCCAAATTGTGTGGAGGTAAGGGTGCGTGGCCAGCCATTTGGATGCTTCCTACGGATTTGGAGTATGGCGCATGGCCAGCCAGCGGAGAGTTGGACATTATGGAGCATGTGGGCTACGAGCCCGATTCGGTGTATTTCACCATTCACACAGAAAACTATAACCACACAAAAGGCACACAGCAGGGGAATGCTGTATTCTTGCCTGACGCTGAAGAAGCTTTTCATTGTTATGCAATAGAATGGACACCTGAGTCATGCACATTTTTATTGGATAAAGAAGAGGTTTTTCAATTTGAAAAAGCCAAACAGGCTGGTTCAGGAGAATGGCCGTTCGATAAACGATTCCATCTGTTGCTAAATGTGGCTGTGGGCGGCAATTGGGGCGGTAAACATGGCGTAGATGAAAGTATGTTTCCATGCACCTTGCAGGTGGATTATGTAAGAGTATATCAAAAAACTAAATGATAAGATGAGGATTTTCAAGAGAGATAGACAAGTGTATATGGCGCTAATGGCCATTTTTTTAGTACTGAATGGGTGTTCAGTTAAATCCGTACCAACAGATGCTATTGATAAACAGGTGGAGGATTTATTGGCTCAAATGACATTGGAAGAGAAAGTGGGGCAGATGAATCAGTACAATGGGTTTTATGATGTCACAGGTCCGGCACCTTCAGAGGGGGATGCCAAAGCTAAATATGAGCACATTAAAAACGGATGGGTTGGTTCCATGCTTAATGTGAGAGGCGCCAAAGAAGTACGCCGAATGCAGTCGCTGGCGGTTGATAGTTCGCGGCTGGGAATTCCCATGATATTTGGGTTTGATGTTATTCATGGACATAAAACGATGTTTCCTATTCCGTTGGCCGAGGCAGCCAGTTGGGACTTGAAAGCTATTGAGCAATCGGCAAGGATTGGTGCCATCGAAGCTTCAGCAGAGGGGCTTAACTGGACCTTTGCTCCCATGGTGGATGTTTCTCGTGATGCGCGATGGGGACGTGTCATGGAAGGGGCCGGTGAAGATACTTACCTGGGTAGCAAAATTGGCGTGGCTCGTGTAAAGGGATTTCAGGGCGATGATTTAAGTGCCAATAATACCATAGCTGCCTGCGCTAAACACTTTGCCGGATATGGTTTTGCCGAAGCAGGTATGGATTACAATACAGTGGATATGGGTACTGTCACCTACTACAATGTGATCTTTCCACCTTTTAAAGCGGCTATTGATGAGGCTGATGTAAAAACATTTATGAATTCATTTAACATTGTGAATGGCGTGCCGTCAACAGCAAATAAGTATTTGCAACGAGATATTCTTAAAGGTGAATGGGGATTTAAAGGTTTTGTTATATCCGATTGGAGCAGTGGTCGTGAAATGATTGAGCATGGCTATGCGAGCTCGCTGGAACATGCGGCAGAACTAACGGTTAAGGCTGGTTCGGATATGGATATGGAATCCTATGCATATGTGAAGCACCTGGTTGATTTGGTAAAAGCTGGTAGAGTAGATGAGAGCATGGTGGATGATGCGGTGCGTCGTATTCTTCGCGTTAAGTTCGAATTGGGCTTATTTGATGATCCTTACAAGTATTGTAATGAGAAACGGGAGAAAGAGATGATTTATCATCCTGAGCACATAGCTGCCGCCTTGGATATGGCCAAAAAATCAATTGTTTTGTTGAAGAATGAGGAAGCTACATTGCCTCTGAAGAAGTCACATAAAATTGCAGTTATTGGAGACCTGGCGGATGATAAAGATAGCCCTCTGGGAAATTGGCGCATGGCGGCTGATGATAATACGGCTGTGTCGGTGCTCGAGGGATTGGATGCTTATGGAGTTAACTATACTTATACCGAAGGAGCAAAGCTGGTTACTGGTCCAACAGCTTTTTCTCAGGAGCTGACTGTCAATACAACTGATCGTTCAGGCTTTAAGCACGCACTTAAGGCAGCTAGAGAGGCTGAAGTTGTGGTGATGGTGTTGGGTGAGCATGGTTTGCACAGTGGAGAGGCGCGTTCAAGGGCGAAATTAGGCTTGCCAGGAGTACAACAGGAACTGCTTGAGGCTGTGTACAAGGTGAATACCAACATTGTGTTAGTATTGATGAATGGTCGCCCTTTAACCATAACATGGGCCGATGAACATGTACCTGCTATTGTTGAAGCCTGGCAGTTAGGAAGCCAGACAGGACATGCCGTGGCACAAGTGTTGTTTGGAGATTATAATCCATCCGGGAAACTGCCCATGACTTTCCCTAGACATGTTGGACAGGTGCCCATTTATTATAACCAGTTTAGAACCGGGCGCCCCGGGCCTCGCAATGAGGTGTTCTGGCCGCATTACATGGATGAAAGTGAAAAACCGCTTTACCCGTTTGGTTATGGATTGAGTTACACACAGTTTCAATACACTGATTTGGAGGTGGCTGTTAAAAGTAAGCATCAGGTGGAGGTAGCGGTTAAAGTAACAAATATAGGCGACAGAGCCGGAGAGGAAGTGGTTCAGTTGTATTTACATGACAAGGTTGCCAGTGTGGTGCGGCCTGTGAAGGAACTTAAAGGTTTTGAGAAAATTAAACTGGAGCCTGAGCAAACAATTAAAGTTGTCTTTAAGCTGACAGAAAAAGAAATGGGCTTTTACAATGGAATGGGAGACTACCTGATGGAGCCGGGAGAATTTGAGGTGATGGTAGGATGCAATTCTGAGGAAGGTCTAAGAGATGTGTTTGTGATAGAATAATTTTAGGTTTTCGGAATGGTTCACTATTGGTTCGATTCTACACTTTTTATAAATCAATTAGTTTTTGAAATAATCGCAGATTTCATGACCATTCCGAATCCTTTTTCAATTTAATACGAGAATTTCCAGATGAAAATCTTAGGTATGAAATATTGGTTATTAATCGTTCTGATATTTAATTACTTGCTTTTAGCCTGCAGTGGTGGTTTAAAGGATGAAATTGAGCCCAACGTTCTTTCATCTTCCACCGAACTATCATTGTTTAGTTTAGAATATAAGCAATCTGTTTTCAATACTTCCATTGATGGAAATACAGTTAGGATTGATCGCCCTATTCCATGGGGAGTTGAGGAGTTATATGTGAGTGCTCTGATTCTTTCAAAAGGAGCAAAGACATCGGTTAAATTTGGAGATGCTCTCCGTTTGGAGGATTCGTCTATTGAAATAGAGGTGACAGCAGAAGATGGTGTTGCAACCCAAACTTATTCTTTGACATTTGAGCGGCACGATTACCAATCAATTGTTGAAAAGCATGGTCGCTTACAGGTGGAAGGAAATAAAATTGTTGGTAAACATGGTCAGGCTGTTAGCCTGGCCGGGAACAGCTTTTTCTGGAGTAATGAAGGATGGGGAGGCAATCGTTTTTATAACGCTTCGGTCGTATCCTGGTTGAAGCTCGATTGGGGAGCCACCATAGTACGTGCCGCAATGGGGGTTGACGAATGGGGTGGATATTTGGAGAAACAAGCAGCAAATAAAACCAATGTCAAGAAACTGGTTGATGCAGCTATTGAGGAGGGATTATATGTCATTATTGACTGGCATTCACACCATGCTGAAGATTACCCGGATGATGCAGTGGCTTTTTTTAAAGAGATGGCACAGGCCTATGGCGATTATGACAATATTATATACGAGATATATAACGAACCATTGGATGTATCGTGGGACGATGTGATTAAACCTTATGCCGAGAAAGTGATAGCTGCCATACGAGAATTTGATAAAGATAATCTGATTGTCGTAGGCACTCCTGAATGGTCACAGCGTGTTGATTTAGCTGCACAAAATCCTATTACTTCTGATAGCAATGTGGCCTATGTAATGCATTTTTATTCGGTGCATCACACCCAATGGTTGCGTGACAGAACCACAGCAGCTGGTTTACCAATTATTGTAACAGAATGGGGCTGTTTGGGTTATACACAAAATGATCCGGAAACTATGAAATGGATGGAATGGTGTAAAGAAAATCAGATAATCCATTGCAACTGGGCTGTCAATGATAAAGAGGAAGAATGGTCAATTGTGAAGCAGGGAGCACCAGTCAATGGGGCCTGGAGCGACCAGGTACTAACCGAATCCGGTAAGCTGGCACGTTCCATTATTCGAACGTGGTAGCTCTTAAGTAATAGTTAAATAGTTCAAAATATTATAAAACAGTGCATATGAAGAAGGTAATAGTTATACACTTGATGTTGCTCGTGGTTGGTTCTTTTCAACTACTGGCTCAACAGCAGCAGAAAGATGTTGAGAAAAGAATTGATGAGATAATTAGTCAACTCACCCTTGAGGAAAAAGTAAAGATGTGTCATGCCCAGTCGAAATTTAGTTCACCGGGAGTGGAGCGCCTGGGGATACCGGAGATATGGATGTCGGACGGTCCACATGGTGTGAGGGCAGAGATAGAATGGGATAGTTGGAACTACGCAGGGTGGACCAACGACTCATGCACAGCATTTCCGGCCTTAACCTGTCTGGCTTCCACCTTTAATCCTGAGCTGGCCTATAAGTATGGTGTGGCCATTGGTGAAGAAGCCCGCTATCGTAAGAAAGATATACTGTTGGGACCTGGGGTTAACATTTATCGCACACCTCTTAATGGACGTAATTTTGAATACATGGGCGAAGACCCATATCTGGCATCAGTGATGTGTGTGCCTTATATTCAGGGTGTTCAAACCAATAGCGTGGCAGCTTGTGTGAAGCATTATGCCCTCAATAACCAGGAAGTATGGCGCGGACACATTAACGTAAAGGTGAGCGATCGTGCGTTGCATGAGATTTATCTGCCTGCTTTTAAAGCTGCGGTGAAGGACGGTGAAGTTTGGTCTGTAATGGGAGCCTATAATCAATACAATGGTCAGCATACCAGCCATCATGAGGTGTTAATTAATGACATCCTTAAAGGCGATTGGGCATTTGATGGTGTGGTGGTGACTGACTGGGGAAGTGCGCATGATACAAAGGAAGCTGCTTTGAATGGACTGGATATTGAAATGGGGACCGGCACCGATGGTTTAACATCGTCCACTGAAAATGCATACGACTATTATTACCTGGCTAAGCCATTTTTGGAGATGCTTAAAAGTGGTGAGATTGATGAAAGCGTTGTGGATGATAAAGTGCGCCGAATCCTGCGATTAATGTTTCGAACAAATATGAGTAAGGCACGGCCTTTGGGGCGTAAGGCTAATCAGGAGCATTTTGATGTGGCACGCGAGGTAGCACAGGAAGGTATTGTCTTGTTAAAGAATCATAAGAGCTTTTTACCATTAGACCCGGAAACAACCCAAACTATTGCTGTTATAGGCGAGAATGCTACGCGGATGATGACTATTGGAGGAGGTTCGTCAGAGTTAAAAACGGTGCATGAAATTTCACCTTTAGAAGGCATTCAGAAACGATTTACAAAGGCCAATATTATTCATTCCATGGGATATGCATCAGGACCTTCGGCATACGGTCGAGTGATACCTTCTCACCTGGATGCTGACTCACTGAAACAAGCGGCCATTCAGGTAGCAAAAGAAGCTGACCTCGTGTTGTTTGTGGGTGGTTTAAATAAAAATCACGAACAGGATTGTGAAAACGGTGATAGAAAAAGCTTGAACCTGCCTTTCGGACAGGATGAGTTGTTAAGTGAAATCATGGCTGTAAATAACCATGTTGGGGTGGTATTAGTGAGCGGTAATGCCGTTGCCATGCCTTGGCAAGCGCAGGCTAAAGCCATAGTGCAGGCCTGGTACCTGGGCAGCGAAACAGGGCATGCTTTAGCAGATGTGCTTTCAGGTGATGTCAATCCTTCAGGTAAGTTACCTTTTACATTTCCGGTAAAATTGAAAGATAACGGAGCACATGCCTTTGATGCTTTATCTTATCCTGGCAATGGGGTTGATCAGGTATACAAAGAAGATATTTTGGTAGGCTATCGCTGGCACGACACTAAGCAGATAAAGCCATTATATGCTTTTGGACATGGATTATCTTACACTTCTTTTAAGATACATGCCGCTGAGGTGCAATCAGCGCAATATCAGGCTGGTGATTTTGTTAAACTTTCTGTGAATATCAGTAATACAGGCAAACAGGCAGGTGCAGAAGTGTTGCAGGTATATGTCCACGATAGTAAAGCCGCCGTAATGCGGCCGCTTAAAGAACTGAAAGCTTTCAAGAAAGTGAAGCTGACACCCGGTGAAAGTAAATTGGTGGAATTCAGTATTCCGGTTGATTCTTTTGCGTATTACGACGAAGATAAAGAAGAGTGGCAACTTGAAGCCGGACAGTTTAAGTTAATGGTGGGTACGTCCTCTCAGGACATCAGGAAAACATTAACCATTGAAGTTAAATAAAACAGGAAGGCAGTTACTTTGTCATTGGAATAACCAAGAATGAAGTAGCTGCTTTTTATAATATCATATGTGGCATTTTAGTATGAAGTCAGCACTTAATTTTATATTGGGGTATATCTTTATAATGCTTTGTTTTGAGCTACCAGCCCAGGAGCTAAAGGTTATGACCTACAATATCAAAAATGATTATCAGCAAGAGGGGCTGGACACCTGGGAGCTGCGCAAAGAGGAAATGGCCCGGTTACTTAACGATGAATTACCTGCGATTATTGGTGTTCAGGAGGCCTTGCATAATCAGTTAAGCGATCTGCAGGCTCATTTAGCTGACTATAGCTATATAGGCGTAGGAAGAGATGATGGGAAAACAGCAGGTGAGTACTGCGCCATCTTTTATGATACCACACAATTAAAGGTTATTCAGGAGGGTACTTTTTGGCTTTCGGACACACCGGACTCAATAGGCATAGGTTGGGATGCCGCTTATCCAAGGATTTGTACCTACGGCTTATTTCACCATCACTCGTCCGGCAAAAAAATGTGGGTGTTTAATACCCACTTCGATCATATCGGATTAAAAGCAAGAGAAGCATCGGCCAGACTGATTCTATCGAAGATGAATCAATTAGCGAGCCATCAGGAAGCGGTTTGTGTAATGGGGGATTTCAATGCAGAAGAGCAGGAGTTATGCATACAAATACTTAAAGATCAGCTTTGCGATACCCGTGATATAGCCCTTCATCCCGGGAAAGGCCCGGTAGGCACTTTTAATGGTTTTGTTGATTCGTCTATATCCAGGCGGATAGATTATGTTTTTGTGAAGCATTTCAATGTAGAACAGCATACACATATTGATCGGCGAAAAGCTAATGGGAGGTATGTTTCTGACCATCTGCCGGTAACAGCCATCATTGAGTTCAATATAGACTAACAATTCAGGATAATAATGGTAAAACTCTATAAATTACAGTTACTCGTTTTGAGTGTGTTTGTACTTTTATTAACAAGTTGCGATAAGTACACTATCAATAGCAATAAAGTGACTTATGATGGTTATGAATTTCAAGTGCTTTCACCTGGTTTAATAGCCGTGCAAAAAGAAGGTGTGCATATCGCCACTGTAAATGATGAATTTCCAAGTTGCGATTTTCAGGTGGTGCAGAATGGCCAGCAGTTGGAGGTGCACACCTCAAAATGTAGTTTGGTTTATACTCCAGGTGAAGAGACACTAGCAGAGCGGATTCAAGTTATCTATGAGGGCATCTCAGGGCAGGTGCAAGCAGAAATCAGTCAAGTTGATAAGCAAAATTTGGGTGGTGTTATTAAGTCGGTTGACCGTTGCGATGGGCGACTCGAATACAGTGAATACGACTATACATCTGCCGCAAAGCCTTTGCAAATACCCAATGGATTGTTGAGTCAGCGGGGTTTTACAGTTCTTAAATCGGTTGAAGGCACTTTGAAACATAGTGACACGGATGGCATGGCGGATGCTTTATTTATCTTTTGTTATGGTTCTGATTACAAGAGTGCATTAAAAGATTTTACACAATTGAACGGACAAGTGCCCTTATTACCCAAATGGACATTGGGCACCTGGTTTAGTCGTTACCAGCCATTATCAGCCAATGATTATAAAAACATCGTTAATCGTTTTAGGAAAGAACAAATTCCAATTGACGTAATTGTTCCGGACATGAACTGGCACATTGATGGTTGGTTTGGCACCCGTTATGACCTGGAGAAGTTTCCGGATATGAAAGGTTTTTTTGAATGGACACACAAGAATGGTATTCATGTGGGCTTTAATCACCACCCTGGAGCTGTGATTAGAGATGATATACGTGCAAAAATGTTTTGTCAGCAAGCCGGGCTGGATTATGATTCACTTTTGCAGGCAACCATTAAGCAATATGAAGAATCGGGATGGGAATTTATTGAAAATGCCTTGTTTTACGGCGAAGGCAACCCCGATCATATTAAACCGTTCTTTGATGTTTTTCTGTCGCCAATCATGGATGAAGGATTGGATTTCCACTGGGTCGATGGTACGCCATCTACTAAAAACCTGGAGCAATATTACAAACTGACGGAGGCTCATAACCAACAAAGAGCCATTGTTTTAACACGACAGGTAGCAGGCAGTTTTGATCATCATCGCTATCCAATTGGTTTCTCTGCCGATAGTTATATAAGTTGGGAAAGCCTGAAATTCAATACTGAGCTTACCGTGATGGGAGCTAATAATGGGGTGTATTGGTCGCACGATATTGGAGGTCATATGGAATGCTTTGGAGAAATAGATTACAGCGAGCTTTTTACACGCTGGGTGCAAGCAGGTGCCATGTCACCTTTCTGTCGCCTGCACGCTACCGGCGGCGTTGAATGGGATAAGCGTTTGGTACATTGCCGTCAACCCTGGAAGTGGGGCGATAAAGTGTTAGATGCGACTAGGAAAATTTTGCAGTTAAAATATAAATTAATGCCATATACTTACTCATTGAATCGCCAGGCACATGATGATGGTTTGTTGATTTGTCATGGGATGTATATGGATTATCCCAGCGATGCACAGGCTTATCAGTACAGTCAATCGCAGTATATGTTTGGCCCGTCTGTATTGGTGGCCCCTATTATCACACCAGCCGAGGACCAAAAAGGAACAGATGGTAAGGCAAAACACAATGTTTGGATACCTGAAGGGACCTGGTACGATTATTTCAGTGGTGAAGCTATTAACGGACCTGTTGAAACCCTGGTGGCTAAACCCATAGATGAAATGCCTTTATATATTAAAGAAGGAGCCATTATTCCTATGATGGATTACATGGACTACACAGATCAGAAACCTTTGGATAATGTGACAATTGAGTTTTATCAAGCTACCAACTCCATGGCAACGTCTTTTGATTTATATGAAGATGATGGTGTCTCACTAGCTTACCAAAATGGTAAGTCTCAGTGGACCACTATTGAATACGCGTATAAACAAGGGCAGGGAACTAAGGTTGTCATTCATCCAGTCAAAGGGCAGTATGAAGGTGGTGTTAAAGTACGTAATTACAATCTGGTGTTTAAATACATTAAGCAGCAGCCTTCAAGAGTGCTGCTAAACGGCAAGTCAATGAATGAAGATGCAATAAGTTTTGAAGGAGATAGACTATCTATAATGGTTAAAGATTATGATGTAAATGAACCATTAACCATTGAACTGTAGTTGTGAGTGTGGCCCTGTTGATACATTTTATTTAAGTGTATTAATGGGGCTGTTTAGGCCTTATATTACATATAGATCACCTTGACGGTTTTTTAACCAGAATCAGCATATTATTTCAACTGAAAAACATATCAGTTAGCTAGAGGACTAATTCAGTTTTTTTAAAGCCACTGCCTTTGATATCGCAACCGCAAAGGTATGGCGGGCGGTGTGATTAGCACAAGCGACGCCTGATTGCTCAATGGATGAGCATGATTTCCTAAGCAGGCGGGTGAAACACAGCTGTATTTCAGATTGTCTATAAGCCATTTGATTATTCTTCGAAGTTTATGGAAATACAGCCAAGTTTCCCACCTTTAGAGGGCATGCCCATCCATTAATTCCGCTGCCAGTCGCTTCCTTTTGCAAATGACACCACCCCTTTTTAATGAGTGGCTTACGCGATATCAAAAGCCCCAATCCATATCAGAATATATAGATATAACCAAGTTTAGGGAGGTAGAATTGGGTTTTGTTGTTGCGCTGCTGTTTGTTATATGCGATTATGAAGAAAACAGCTACACCATACTTCTTGATCAATGCACTATCAATGCAGGCTGCCCAAAAAAAAAGCTCCCGGCTGAATAATCAACCGGGAGCTTTTGTGCCCAGAACAGGACTCGAACCTGCACGTCATTGCTGACACTGGTCCCTGAAACCAGCGCGTCTACCAATTTCGCCATCTGGGCTTGCGGCTGCAAATGTAGAACCAAAAACTAAATTCACAAAATGTTTTTGAATAGGAAAGAAAAAAAAAGCGGATTTAGCTGCGGTGTTTTGTTTCAATGGCTTACTAATCAGTATAGCTACACCTATGCATTTTTTTATGAAAAAAACCGTGTCATCTGCACAGCAATGGACATAAGGTTTTTCTAATTGCCATTAATAATGTACTTTCGCACACGATTTCCATGAATTATATTTTAAAGAATAGTTATATGAACAAAATTAGTTATGCCCTTGGTATGAACCTGGCGCAAAATCTGAAAGCATCAGGTATTGAGACGATCGAATACGCAGAATTTACAAAAGGGCTGGAAGCTGCTTTTGAAGGTAAAGAAACTCAAATGTCAGCCGACGAAGCTAATCAAACATTACAACAGTTTTTTGGTGAGCTGCAGGCTAAGCAGGCAGAGGCGGCTATTCAGGCCGGTAAAGACTTTTTAGCTGAGAATACTAAAAAAGAAGGTGTGGTAACTTTAGAAAGTGGTCTTCAGTATGAGGTGATTACAGAAGGTGACGGAGCTAAGCCAAGTGCAGCTGATCAGGTAGAGTGTCACTACCATGGTACTTTAATCGACGGAACTGTATTCGACAGCTCAGTACAGCGTGGCGAGCCTGCTACATTCCCGGTAAGTGGTGTTATCCAGGGATGGGTTGAAGCGCTTCAGTTAATGCCTGTGGGAAGTAAGTGGCGCTTATATATTCCATCTAATCTGGCTTATGGTGAGCGTGGTGCCGGTCAGCACATCGGACCTCACACAACACTGGTATTTGAAGTTGAGCTATTAGCTATTAAATAAGCATAAATTGTAATTTTCTAACTTAATCAGGTGTGATGAATGGCATTTGCTTCAGCTTCGTTTGAAAGCCGGCATGCGATGAGTGGCACCTGGCCAATGTAAACTAAATAATTAACAGATGAAAGTAACAAATCTACTAGCTGCCTTTACTTTAATCATTATGGTATTGGCTTCGTGTACAAAAGTTCCGAACACAGGAAAAATGGATTTTGCAGACCAGACAGATAGTGTGAGCTATGCACTGGGTTATCTTCAGGCTGCTAATTTAAAGAAGCAATTTGATCGTTGGCCATTAGAGGTTGATTCTGTTGCCATGAGGGATTTTGCGAAGGTGATGGCCAAGCAGGAAATCAATAAGGCTAACCTTGAGCACCTGAAAGGGATGTTCAATGACATTAGTGAAGATGCCTTTATGAGAGGTTTCCTTAATGAATTCGTCTACAACAAAAATCCTTATTTTACCGAGATGACAGCTGATGTTTATCTGCGTAAGGTGATGGAGGAAATCCGTAAGGTGAAAGATGCTGAACGAGCCGAGAAGGCGGCAGCTAACTTAACTGAAGGACAGAAGTTTTTGGAAGAAAATGGCAAGCGTCCTGAAGTAAAGACAACCGAATCGGGTTTACAGTACGAAGTGCTGGAAGAAGGTAATGGAACGGTGGCTACTACCAGCGATCGTGTGAAGTGTCAGTACCACGGAACATTGTTGGACGGTACCGTATTCGATAGTTCAGTAGAGCGTAAGGATACAGCTCAGTTTGCTGTAACAGGTGTTATCAAAGGCTGGACTGAGGCTTTGCAATTGATGCCTGAAGGAAGTAAGTGGCGTTTATACATTCCGGCTGACCTGGCTTATGGTGAGCGTGGTTCGGGTGCTAAAATAGGTCCTAATGCAACGCTTATCTTCGACCTTGATTTGATTGAAGTAGTGAAGAAGAAATAATATTACACTTCGTGTAAAAAATAAAAATAGGCTTTGAGCATTGCTCAAAGCCTATTTTTATTTTAGCTATCAGCCATTAGCTAACAGCTATTAGCTCTTTTAAATTCCTTGCTTATTATTGGTAAACTCCGAAATCAGGTCCAGCTTCAGCTCCTTAAAGAGTTGATGTACTTCATTCATCCGGTCAATGGTTAACTGGGTCAGGTAGGCTTGTGCTTTTTTAGGACTCTTTGTCAGTAACTCCTGCGCTTTTGCATCTACATCTGCCTGTTCGGCAAAGAAACGGGCTTCCATTGGATCGCGCTTCTCCAGCACCTTTTTGTGGGCATCCTGCCAGCGCAGGTACATCAGGTTATCCACAAAGTCCACAGCCCAACGTATGCTGTTCTCCTGATAGTAGGCCGGGTTATATACCTTGTAACACTCGGCCACATCGGTAGCACCCGTATAAATGGGTACATAAGCACTGGTGTAGGCATTATCCACATAAAACCAATAGATACCACCCACTTCATCGGGCAGCCAGCCACGTAACTGGGCCACCATGCCGTATTCGCCACGGGCGCGCGCCACATTACGTCGGCTGTTAATGTTCATGACACGACGCATTTCCAGGGTTGGGAAAGGCGTGGCAAAGGCACTTTTTGTCAGTTGTCCTTCTTCGTTGGGGTAATACCAGGCCTGGGCATTCTCTTTGTCGTAGATGGTGCCTTCGAAGGTGGAGCGCTGAAAGGCCATCACGTCCTGCACCGATAGTTTTTTCTCTGGTTTAACCGAGAAAGGGTAGATGGAAAGCGGCTCAACATACTGCGTGTACTGGTTTTCGCCTTCCCATACCGAGTTGGTAAAGCGGTCGGGCCACTCGGTATAGTTAGGTGCAAAGGTGGCATAAAACAGCCAGAAGCGTGAGGTTGACCATTCTCGTGGAATGGGTGAGTAGGCCTCCTGCCAGATAAACGGACGGCCTGATGCCGGGTTGTACCAGCCACGGTCAATGGCCTCCTGCATGTAGTTGGATGAAGCGCGGAAATTAGCTGTATCCTCCAGGTCAATTTGCTTGATGATGCTCCAATTTGGGATGATCATAGCATGGTCGTCGGGTACGCGCTGGGCTGCCCAGATACAGCCAGGCTTACCGCTGTCTTTCTTCCAATCATTTCCCACACTAAATACCTCCAGTACCCAAATCTCTTCGGTATCGGCAATCACCAACGATTCACTCTCGTCCACACACGATGGCAGAAAACCATAGGTTTCCAACAGGCCGGTAATGAGTTGTAAAGCGTCCTGTGCAGTGGTGCAGCGTTGCAGGGCAAAGGCCTGTGCCTGTTCAATGGTCATTATTTGTTCGCATATGGAACGGTCCACCATCAGCTCGGGGCGTTGGCTCAGTGTACTCTCACCAATGGCCAGCTGCCTGGAATTAATTTGCGGGTAGGCCGTTTGAAAATAGGTGTGTGTTTGCTCCACCTGTGGAATGTGGCCTATCACCTCACCATAGTCGCCCAACGGACGACCCGACTCAACCATGCCCCAATAAACAGGAGCTTTCTCTCCAGCCTTAAATTGTTGGCCAGGCACCAGGTGCAGACGGCAATCCGGGCCGGCATCGGTATGAGATACAATAACCGAACCATCGGCCGATGCTTTTTTACCAATGGCAATAACGGTGCAGGCATACAAATGGCTATACCCGGCAATGAATACTAATAAGATAGATATAAGATGCTTCATGATTATATTTTTAACTGTTTATCACTTGTTTAGCGGAAGATAAAGCCTTCCTTCAATGGGTCGTTTGGATCAAACCAAAATTCATTTTTGCCGGTCAGGTGAGCGGTGCCGCTAACCTCGGGTATAACAGCCTGGTGGGGGCCGTAGGTCGTTGTTTCGGTTACCATCACATCCATGGTTGTGCCCAATATGCTTTCGATGGTAATACGTTCACCTGTTTTTAATTCGCCTTTGGCATGATGAAATGCTGCACGTGCACTTACCCCCGAACCGGTGGATGAACGGTCTACCTCGCCCTCGGCAAAGATGCAGACATTACGGCTGTGATGCCTGGGGTTATTGGGTTTGCCGGTAAAGATGGTTCCATATAAAAAACTGAGATCCTCTTCAAAGGGATGTTTAATGGCGTAGTGTTCCATCACTGCATATTTGATACGTCGTCCCCAGTCAATAAGCTGGTTATAATCACTCTCCTTCATGCCAATGCCCAGCTTATCGGCATCCACAAAGGCATAAAAAGCACCGCCATAGGCCACATCAAAGGTGACATCACCAATTCCTTCCACATGTATCGTCTCGTCTTTCATGAGCAGGAAGGAGGGGACATTCAGGAACGAAACTTTTTCAACCCAGCCATTGTTCCGATAAGCTTTAGCGCGGATTAATCCCGGAGGGGCATCAATCACCAGCTCTGGTTCATGGCCTTCTTTTTCGATCATACCCGTATCAAACACCAGTTTGGTAAGGGCGATGATGGCATGGCCACACATGGTACTGTAGCCCTCGTTGTGCAGAAAGAATGTGCCGAAATCGGCATTGGGTGTGATGGGTTCGGTGATTATGGCCCCATACATATCGGCATGGCCGCGTGGCTCAAATAGGGTGCCCGTGCGGATATAGTCCAGTTCATCTCTGAAATAGCGCCGTTTCTCCAGTATGTTTTGACCGTTTATTGGAGGTAAGCCTCCGTAAAGTACGCGCAGGGGTTCGCCACCTGTATGTAAATCAACGGATTGTATGCGGAGCCAATCTTTGGGCGGATGCCAGCTCCAGTTAGTAAGGTTGATCATTTGTTTTTTATTAGTTGGTTAGCTATTAGGCAGAGGGCAGAAGGCAGAAGGCAGAAGGTAGAAGGTAGAAGTTAGTGCCTGGTGCTTGGTGCACTGTGCACCAGACACTGAATAATTTATACCATGTAGCCGAACTGTTATCTGCATTTTCTGCGCACCATGCACCTCGCACCGTGCACTATATCATCTGCTATAAAGACACTTCTTCACCCAAATCACCCTCGCGTACTTTTTCGTACACCAGTTTGGCTGCAAATAAATCGAAGGTACCTTCACCTACGGTTTTAAAAAGGCGCGTCTCTCTGAAACCCAATGCTCCCGGTTCGTTTAAGAGTAGTGAGATGTGTTTAATCTGCTCGGGGCTAACCAGGTGGTTGCTGAGCGGAAAGAGCAAATCACCACTTTCTGTTTTACCGTGTTCGGCATCAATCCATACACTATCGATTAATCGGAAGATGGACTCTGGTATCTCCCTCATATCAGGCTTATAGGAACCAACACAAATAAAACACTTGCCAACTATCAAATCTTCCAGGTTGGGTATCACCGGTTCCGGGGAAGTGGTAGCTGTTACCACTACCTCGCTGTTAACGACTACCTGTTGGGCATCTTCACACAGTGCCACATCTACATTGGGGCATTTTTCGGTCATAAAACTGATAAAGTCACCAATCACCTGCGGGGAACGATCATATACATACACCCGCTCAAAGTCGCGCGCGTGACAGGCCATCCAGGCAATGTGGCGGCCTTGTGCACCGCCACCGATAATGCCCAGTGTAGTTGCCAGTGGATCGGATAAATGACGAATACCTACACAGGCTACAGCTGCAGTGCGCATGGCGGTAAGCTTGGCACCATTAAACAGTGCCAGTGCTTCGCCGGTAGCACCATCGTTGAGCAAAACTGTGCCGTTAATCACTGCTTTTCCATGATGGCTGTTGCCCGGAAAAACAGATACCAGCTTGGTGGCAAACATATCAGGCCCCACAGCAGGCATCAGCAATAGTGTGTTGTCATTGATGTCAACATGCATGCGGTTGGGGGTGAAATAATCCTGGTCGGCCGCTGCTTTTAAGGCCAGTTCCATGATGTCTGTCCACAAAGTAGGGGTGGCAGCCTGCTCAATAACCTGTGAAGATAAAATTCGCATAAATCGGATTTAAAAAGCTTTTAATCGCTCTTGTTCAACATCTTCGATGGTTTTTGGCAGGGGCTTACCTAACAATCGGTATCCTTGTCCGGTTATCAGAAAATCCTCCTCATTGCGGCAACCACCAAAATCTTTGTATTCTTCAAGTTTATCGAAATTTAAGAACTCTGTCAAATGTTTTTCCGATTTCCATTTGTCAATTAACTGTGGGATAAAGTAAATACCCGGTTCGATGGTGAGTACAAAACCTGGCTCTAGCTTGCGTCCAAGACGCAGTGATTTCATACCAAACTGTGTGCTTTTTGCCTCATTGTGGTAGCCAACATATTGTTCGCCCAAATCCTCCATGTCGTGCACATCCAGTCCCATCATATGCCCAAGCCCGCAGGGGAAGAACATGGCATGAGCGCCACACATAACGGCATCGTCAATATTACCTTTGGCAAAGCCCAGGTCTTTCATGCCTTGCATCACCACACGTGCCGACTCCAGGTAAATCTCTTTAAAGGCCACTCCGGGCTTAAGCATCGATATGGCTTTTTCATGCGAGTTTAAAGCTACCTGGTAAATGTCTTTCTGGCGTGGTGTAAAGGTTTTGGATACCGGGAAGGTGCTTGACATATCACCGGCATAGCCCATGGAGGTTTCGGCTCCGGCATCCAGTAAAAATAATTGGCCTTCCTTCAGGGTGTTGCCGTGGTAATGGTTGTGCAATGTTTGTCCGTTGATGGTGGCAATAACCGGGAAAGAGATACCGCCATCTTCAGCCAGAGCAATACGTTCCACTTCAGCAGCAATCTGCGCCTCAGTAATACCCGGACGAGCCATGCGCATGGCAGCCAGGTGCATATCTACTGTGGTGTTCACCGCTTTTTCTATTTCAACAATTTCTTCGGCTGATTTGTAGTTGCGCTGTTTAATAACGGCCAGGACCAGCTCCAGCGAAGCTTTTTCTTTTACTTCTGAGGGCTGAATACTCAACCATTCCAGTAGCTTAATCTTACTTTCGCCACGGTAAACGGGCAAAAAATGGATGGGGCGTTCGGCCGCTTTGGCTTTTTCCAGTGTTTTTAACAGTTCTGCTGTGGTGCCGGTTTGTTGCACGCCACATGTGGTAGCGCGTTGGGCAATGGTAGGCTGGTTGCCCATCCACACAATGTGATCAATGGTGTAGTCATCACCATAAATGGCTGATTCTCCATACTCAGCATCTACCACCCCAACTAAATCGGGGTGATTCAATCCGAAGAAATAGAGGAAGTTGCTGTCCTGACGAAAGCGGTAGGTGTTGTCGGCATAGTTCATCGGACTTTCGGTGTTGCCAATAAACAGGAGCAGTCCTTTGTCAACATCCTGGGCCAATTGCTGGCGGCGTTTGATATAGGTGTTTTTACTAAACATATGGTATTGGTGTTATTTTATTTGATAATTTTTAGGTGGTTGGATGCCGTGCAGGTGCTTCACAAAGAAATCCCAACGTTTTCGAATCAGGTACTTATCGTAATACACCTGGCTGTGGTCTTTATTAGGGATAAGCAACAATTCAAAATCTTTATTGGCTTTAATCAACTCAGCTGCCAGTCGCATAGATGCGGTTGGATTCACGTTCTGATCCTGGTCGCCATGCACCAGCAGCAAGTTTCCTTGCAGTTTTTTGGCGTGAGTGTAATTGCTCTGCTCGTCGTAGTTTTTACCTGCCGGATAGCCCATGTATAATTCGGGCCACCATGCCTTGGCAGAGCGATGATCATGATTGCCGGCAGTTGCTACACCCACCTTATAAAACTCAGGATAGGCCAGCAGGGCACGTGCTGCATCATAACCCCCTGCCGAGTGCCCGAAAATACCAACGCGGGTAGAATCTATCCATGGATATTGACCGGCCAGTGTTTTAATGGCTATCATTTTATCTGGTCCTCCAATGTCGCCCAGGTTTTTATACGATACATCATGAAAGGCTTTGGAACGAAAGGCGGAACCCATGCCATCGATATTGACCATTACAAAACCAAGCTGGGTCATGGGTGTATCATCGTTAGACAAACCGCGGTAAAATGTTTTGGGGGCACGTATGGTTTGCGGGCCGCTGTAGGTGCCTTCAATCAACGGATATTTTTGATTGGGATTAAAATTATTGGGCTTGAATAATACACCGTAAATATCAGTCTTGCCATCGCGCCCTTTTACTTTAAATGGTTCTGGTTTTTGCCAGCCCATGGCAATTATCTCGGAGATATCACCCTGCTCAAGCTGTGCCATCACGCGGCCATCTTTACTGCGTCTTAGTACAGCTATGTTAGGCTCTTCAACGGTTGAGTAGTTGTCAACAAAATAGTCTCCCTTTGTGCTGAAGAAAACCGAGTGGTGCGCAGCTTCATGCGTTAGTTGTGTAAGGCCTGTTCCATCAAACCGGATAGAGTAGAGCAGGGGATAGTAAGGATCGATGTCAGGCTCTATACCACCTGCCGTGAAATAGATGCGTTGTGATTTCTCATCAATGTGTTCGATGCCTCGCACTACATATGTGCCTTTTGTTACTTGATTGATGACCTGGCCTGTTTGCTGATTGATGCGGTAAATATGCTGCCAGCCATCGCGCTCCGATAGCCACAGCAGTTCGTTGGATGCATCAAGTACTCTAAGGTCATTGGTGTTGGGGTCAACATAAGTGGCAGCACTTTCTGTAAAAACGGTACGCACCTGGCTGCTGGCAGCTGTTACTTCGTATATATCCACCGATTGGTAACCTCTGACAAAGCTGACCTGGTAGGCTCTGCTGCCATCCTTTGTCCAGTTGAAGCCATAGGCCAAAAAAGTAGCTTTAGCTGGTATATCGATTAGCTGGTAGCTGTTTTTTTCAACGTCTATAAGAATATATTCAACGGTTGGTACAATGCTGTCGCCGGCAATGGGTCGCTCATATTCACGTACTTCGGCACGATGACCTTCATCTGGTAATACTTTGTACAGGTACAAGTTGCGTGCTTCTCTTCTGTCGTATTTACCAGCAATAATGTATTTACTGTCGGGGCTCCAGCTGATGTTTAGCTCTAAAGGGTGGTCGCTTTCCAACTCAATATTTTTAGTGGAATACCACGATGGAGAAACACCGTAGCCATATGCTCGTGAGCCGTCTTGGGTCACTTGTACCGAATCGTTTCCTGTTTTAAGCCAGATATTATAATCATGCACAACAGCTGTTTTTGCTTTATCCGGAGAAGTCGATGCCAGTTGCAGAGTTTTTTTACTATCAATCTTTTGCAACGTATTCTGCTTAATCTGGTAGCTGTATTTTTGCGTTTCTACTTTAAATGTAAGTGTGTTGCCGGTTTTATCCACTTTTATGGAGGCAATGGGCAGTTTATAGGGCTCTACTGTCTTATCAAGCTCGGTAGCCAATAGCTTAGCCAGCTTTTGTTGATCGAAAAGCGCTGATTTCGATCCGTTTTTCATCTGGCATTTGATGTATTCAGTACCATTCTTGGTGTTAATGGAATACCAGAAGAATTGGGCATCCTTCACCCATTGCGGATTGACCCATGAGCGGTAATACTTTTTGGTAATGTTGGACGAGATAAAAGCTTCAGCTCGCTGATAATCTGTTGTGTCGATGCTAACCTGGCCTATTGCCGAGGCCAGATTGCATGCAACACATAAAAGAAAAAGAATCTTCTTCATTGGTTTTGATTTACTTATAAACAGTTTAGTTTGTTATAGACCATTGCATGTACCAATCCAGGCACATGTTTATTGGGAGATGGCGTATACCATCAAATCATCAGAAGTACTTAAATCAGGGATATCAAAAAATCCAGCATTCAAACAGGCCCATGCCGAAACGGCCGTACAGGCTAATTAATGCGATGGATGAGATAGTAAAATGCAATGTAAAGTGCCCCTTAAGTGCCAGGCGCTTTGTGGTAACAGTTTTATATGCTGTCAGTTGATTCATTGCATCTTTGTCTTTGAGAATCGCAATGTAATAAATTCAAATTATTTCGGCGCATCAGGTACCGAAAAAAATACGAAAACTGATATATAACATGAAAATGAAAGCTTACGGATGTGTCATCAAACATTTCTTCAAAGCATGCTCCAGCTCAACAAGTGCTTCATCGCTATAGCCTGCGTTAAAAAAAGTAAGCTCACCATTGCTAATGATAATATTTGTTGGCAGGTGTTGAGGCTTTTGTCCGGTTTTGTGCGTTTCATTTGGATTCAGCTCAAAAAGGTAGTTCATTAGCTGCTTTTGGTTGTGCAGGTGAAAGTAGATAAAATCATTCTTCTGGTAATCCATCCACTCCACTACATCTTTTTCTTTTTCACCATTGATGGCTAAAAACAGGACTCCATCCTCCTCGTACTTATCAACCAGTTGGTTGAGGTGGGGAATTTCTTTCATGCAGGGTGGGCACCAGGTGGCCCACAGGTTAATTACATAGATGCGATTGTTGGATTCATCAGCCAGGAATTCATCTTGTTCCAGGATGCATCGAAGTGGTTCATCAATTGTTTCATATTGACGGAAGATGGCTGATTGCTGCCATCGGGCAATGACATTGCTTGTGATTAGCAGGATGCTGAAAATGGCGGAAATGGACAAGGGCAGTAGTCTGTTCATGATGAGGTGAGTATCAGAATGATTTTTTTAGTATGGATTGGTGAAGAATAAGGAGCGTACTGCAAACATAGAAGGAAATGATAATTAGGCTTGTAGTACTTAGGATAGTATCGCCAATTATTAGTTTTAATCCGGCTAAGGGGGTGTAACTGAAAAGTGTAGTGTCCATTCCCTTGTTGGCATAACCTACCAGCCACGATTCGATTAACCAATAAAAGAGAAAAGGCAGGACCATGATGTTACCAGGTCTGAAGAAGCCAATCAACAGGCCAATATTTCCAAGAGCAAACAGGAACAGACAATGTGCTGTGAAGCTATTGAAATTTAGGTGAAGGACCAATTGCCATGGTCGGATATCGAAGAATATGCCAGCTATTGAAGCTGCAATGTAGTTGATAAAAAGAATAAGTAGCAGGTAAAAAGTAATTTGAAACTGGCAATGCAAAAAGAGCTTTGGACGTGACAGACCAAAACTCAGCAGACTCCTGTAATAACCTGAATTAGTTAAGTGGCTAACCATTTGTATGATAAACAGGGTAAAAAACAGGCCCGTTAAGGTGGAGGTCATGGCCCGTTTACCAATGTGCTGAGCCAGGGTGCTATCCGATAGGTGATCATTACTTCCGCTCCATAATTGCAATAGTGACAAAAAGAGGAATAAAATGAATAAAATGATAAAATTGATAGCTGTTCTCCAGGTTGTAAGTAGATGTAATTCAAAGGTGAAGTAGTTTCTCATGTTATTCAGGTATGTGATTAGGCGTTGGTTTTTCGAGCCACGATATGATGCTCGAAGTACTATTTATCTCCTTATTTGGAGGTGTGAGTATCTTTTTAATTTCACCCATTTCCATAATAATTACTTGTTCAACAGTATTGGAGAGTTCCGCTAATATGTGTGTCGACAGAAGAATGAGTTTATTCTGTGATAACAGTGTTGTGATGAGCTGTTTCAATTTTTGAATGCCCAGTGGGTCGAGGCCATTAAAAGGTTCATCCCATATATAAACGGATGGATTACCCAATAGGGAGGTAATTAATGATAAGCGCTTAATCATACCAACAGATAGTGCACCAAAAGGCTTATCGATGGCTTCGTGAAGGTCCCAGAATTTAAGCCAATAATAGACATCTTCTTCTGTGGTTTCTTTAATTCGCCGGGCAATGTCCAATATTTGCCTGACACAAATTTGTGGGGCGTTGGTAAACGGTTCTATTGAACAGCCAATTAGTGAGCGATATACCTCAATATTGTTAGTGTTATTGATAAAAATGCTTCCTTGCTGAATAGGGTATAAGCCGCAGATAATATTAAACAAGGTTGATTTTCCACAACCATTGGCACCGGCAAATACATACAATCCCGATGGTTTGGTGGTTAACGATAGGTCACGTATAATTGGCTGTTTGCTGATTGTGTGGCTAAGTTGGTCAATCTTTAACATAGCTGGTACTGTTTTCAATGAATTGCAATTCCAGAGATTTTTCCCATTCCAGGTCTTCAATGGCTTTACCGGGTAATGGCTTTTGTTTTATCATGCTGTAGTTCTCCCAAAAATCCGGGTTGTACGGGTAATTGGTTTCATAAGAGTTTTCATGGTGATCCAACATGCTTTTGTTAGAGATACGTTGACGCTCCTGGCGTTCTGTCACAACATTGGTAATCACTAGCAGGGTTTCAGCCCATTGGCGGTGTTTGATGACTTTGTCCTTATCGTCAGCATCCGGGTTTTCGAAAATAAAATTCTTGGCGTTGGTTGGGGCAATATCGCTAATGTATTTGAGATAATACTTGCCCTCTATTTTTTGATAGCTTATTACGGATTGATCAATAATGCCGTTTTTTATCCCATATTTGGCATTATTATGCTTAGGAATTAATCTAAAGAGGTATTCCATCTTATGAATGCCGTAATCGTTGGCATCAATATAAATATAGCCTCCATGAAACGATTGCTTATTTTCTGAAGCCCTTTTGCCATTGGGATATAAGGCATCATATTCAAATTGGACCTTGTAAACCTTGATGGTATCCAGCCACATCGCTCCTTCAAATTCATATCGGAAAGTTTCATAGTCTGTCAGTGGTTGATACCACCATTCATTTTTATAGGCTCTCACAGGATTATTATATGCCATGTAAAACATATTGCGATGACCACCATGTATCATTTTCTCCATCTTCTCATAGGCCCATTTGTACTTGGCAGACATGGGTACTAAGTAGTTCTGACTTTTTCTGACTTCTATAACTTTTATTTTGGTAGTAGATGTTGGCATGTCAATGCCTTTGTCTTCAACAAGCAAGGCGGCTTCAATAAGTTGCACAAAGGTTGAGTCACGGAATCCGGTTCGTCGATAGAAGGCATCCATTTGAGCTTTTTTGCGATGAAAATTCCGTTTGATACGTTTAGAAGCGATACGCACCAGGTCTTCGGCAGTGTTACCGTTAGGTAGCACTAAGACCTCATTTAAATTATAGGGTTTCGGACGTATGGGTATAATTAAATTAAGGGAATCTGTTTTGGGAATAAAGATGCTTGTATCGGCATAGCCCAGGCTTGAGAAATCGAGTTTGAAGCCTGCTAAGAGCGATGGGATGTTTAACTCAAATTCACCCTCAGAATTGGTAATCGAGCCGGTTCCCCAGTCTTGTTGCGAAATATGGGCGAAAGGTTGTGGTTCGCCTGAAAACAGGTCAATAAGTGTTCCACTTATTTTAATGGTTTGTGCTCTTGGGTTGGTAACTATCAGGCATTGACCTTTTTGCTGTATGTTGAGGTGGTATTTTAAAGCCAGCATTTCAATGTAGTCATCAAAGGCCATTGAATCACTTGTTGGATAGATTGTTTTTTGCAGGTTGACCAAATCTTCGCTGTAGGTGAGTTGGAGGTTATTCAGTCGTGCTATACTATCCAGATAGAAATGGGTTGTTTTTTGTGCATTTGATGTGAACGCAAAAGCGCATATCAAAACGCAGATTGTTAATTGCTTTATTTTCATAATGAAAGGGAAAAGGAGGTTGATTCTTTAATGAGTTTTAGGTTTAGTGTAAGGGCAATAATCTCAAGTGCAGTTAGTGGCTCTGTTTCATTTATCTGTCCACTGAAGCGTAGTTTGGCTATTTGTTTTTGTTTCAATGATATGTGAATATTGTAATAGGCCTCAAGTTCTTTGGTTACTTCATTGAGTGGCGTATTTTTGAAAATTAAAGTTTTGGTGGCCCAGCTTGAGGCATTCAGGTTTGGTTGCAGACTGATGGTGTATTCGTCGTTTACCATACTTATCATTTCACCAGGGGCTAAATGTAATGGCTGACTAAACCATTGCTTTGCTTTAAATACCACCTTGCCTTCGTCAAGGAACAGTTGAAGTGCGTGTGTCGGTTCATCACAGAGTGTAAATTTAGTGCCTAAAACAGTGGTTGCTCCATGCTGTGTTTCAACAGTAAATGGCTGTGAAGTATTGTGATGGACATTAAACCAGGCTTTTCCAATAAGTTTAATTGTTCTTTTGGTTGAACTGAATTCCGGCGGATACACTACCGTACTTCCTTTAGCCAATATAACGGTTGTGCTATCAGGTAAGGTGATTGATTGCTGCTGTTGAGCAGTTAATTGAATAGTTTGTGTTTGACTGCTTAATAGTTTATAAGCAATGCCGCTCAAGAGGATGCAAATGATTAACGCTGCCACAGAACTAACCTGTCTGATAAGCCTGCGACGAGTAATTCTCTTGTGCACAGCTATCAGAGCCTCATCTGTTCTGACTGTAAAAAGGTTGTGCCTGCTGCCTGTATTTTGCCAAATGAATTTAAATGCTTTGACAAATGATTTGTTTTCGGGTGCTTGGGCTTGCCATTGTTCAAGTGTGCTTTTCTCGTCTTTAGAAATGGAGGCGTCAAGTTCGGCAATAATACTATCAATTGGAGGCTGCTTCTGCATTCTGTTTTTCTTATAAGAGAAGCGCCAGTAGTAAAACCCCTAAAGATTATCAATAAAAAATAAAATAATAAGCTGTTTTATGTGTGGTTTAAGCTGTATGCGCAATCTGTTTATGGCTATTGTGAGTTGATTTTCAACTGTTTTTACTGAAATGCTCAGGTAATCTGCAATTTCACTATTAGTGAGTCCTTCATATCGGCGCATCAGAAATATTTGGCGGCATTTTTCAGGTAATTGGTTGACCGCAGATTGAATTACAGGCCGAAAGGCCTCCCAATTCTCTGCTTCTTCAATCGGTATGTCGGAAGGCATATTAATGGCGTATTCACTTTCATGTAACACTCGGGTACGCCTGTTTTTAAGCTGCAGTATGCACTGGTTATAAGTTGCTTTAAAAAGGTATGATTTTACATTGCTGACTGTTGTACTATGCTTTTTCTTTTCCCATAGTCTAACAAATACATCTTGTACCGACTCTTCGGCATCGGATTCTTCGCGTGTAATGGTTAGTGCAAATCTGCAAAGTATTGGATAATATAAGTTGAAGAGTTTGTCAAATGCAGATATGTCTCCATTAACTAGTGCATTGAATAATTGAATATCGTTAGGATTAGAGGTCATGATTTTTGTTGTGTCAATCAAAAATACATTATTTTTTTAGTATTGAGACCGCTTCCTTAAATGTAAAAAGGCTCCTGCATTAGCAAGAGCCTTCATCTATTTTTTTACTTGGACACTTTAAAACGTGTACCGAAGACTCAATGATAGTCCCATGCTGAAATGTTGATTAGTTGATCCAAACCCGAAAAGTGGCATCGAGTCAATACTCATATTTAGAGGCACTTCAACAAAATTGTATTCAATACCAATTTGTCCTCCCAATCCAAGGTAGGCACCTGAGTCACCACTTCCGTCGTATTTACTGTTATAACTCCACGAACCCAATGACGCAGCAGGGCCAGCGTACCAGTTAAAGCCATTTTCTATGGCCCATACCCACTGGTAGGCACCAGCCAGAATAAAACCATTACCATCGTTATTGGAGTGGAATCCAAGGTCTGCTTCAATGCGGTTGTAGTTCGACAGACCATATTGATACGTTACCTGCGAACCGAAGGTATTACCACCACCCAGCCTAGCCCCAAGAGCATGCTGATTTTTTACTTGTCCAAAAGCTGTCATCCCTAGCAGGCAAACAGCCAGTAAAATAAAACACTTCTTCATTTCTAAAATTAAGGTTAATAAACTACTTCACTTAGGATTTGGCTTTTTGCTGCGGTATTTCCATGTTGAAAAGGGCTCCTTGTCCAACATCAGATTCAACCCATATTTTACCATTGTGCTCATTAATAGCCATCTTGCAAAAGCTTAATCCTAATCCATTAGAGTTGGCCTGGCCCGATTTCTTGGTGTCAATCTGCTGATAAAGGTCAAATATACTTTCCTGAAACTTTTTTGATATACCTGGACCTTCATCCTGCACCGACAAAAGTAGTGTTTTTTCTGATGCATCAGGTTTCAATTGGCCCCTGAGTATGATTTTACCATTTACCTGGCTGTATTTGATGGCATTGGTCAGCAGGTTAATGTACACACGTCTTAGTATGTCTTTATCTACCTGTACTATAATTGAGTTAGTCAGGTTGATTATCTCTATTTGATTGTCTTTCAGTAAGAATCGAACTTCGTCAATGGCTTCGTTAGCCAGCTGTCGTATATCGCATTGTTGGTAAAACAGTTGAAGCGAGTGTGTTTCGTATCTGCGTACATCCAGTATATTCTCTACCAGGCAAAGCATCTGTCGGCTGGCACTATTAATAGGCTCAAAGTACTCCGCTTCATTCAGCGATGACAGACCTATTATTCCGTTTAATGGATTTTTAAGGTCGTGTACAATCATATTGATAATATTTTCCTTGAATGATTCCAACTTTTTGTTTTTAGCCAATATTTCCTGCAGTTCTGTCTTTTGTCGTTCAAGCCGTTCTTTTTGACTTAAGAGCGTGGCTGTTCTTTCGGTCACTTTCTCCTGCAGAAGCCTTTGGGTTTTTTTGTATTCTCTTACACGCATCAGGTGTAGTGCTAAAATGATGCCGGTGATTATTACAAAAAGTGCGATATAGATCCAGACAGAGTGCCACCAGGGCGACATCTTCTGTATTAGCAGATGTTTTGCAGAACTTTCAATAAGCTGATTATTGACGCCGCTTATAGGGTAAATGCTTAACTTATATCTGCCGGGTTTCATATTCAGAAAAGCAATTTCACCATCAGTATAAAACAGTTTACTGTCTTTTTTACCGTTTTTAAGGGTATAGGCTACTTTCTTATTATCTGCAGATTTGTAATCAATTGTTGTTGCAGTAACACTGAAAAGATCAATGTGAGATGGAATGGTAAGCTTTGAGATATAATTAACTTGCTGTTGCAGTGGTTCCTCGCCATTGTAGGTATCGCCTGGTTTAACAGACCTGTTATAAACTTTAAATTCACTAATGAATAGTGATGTATTGGCGATGTTTGACTTGTATTGTTGTGGCGAAACAGCATTAAAACCGTTGGTTCCTCCAAATAAAAAATTGTCGTTGGAGAGTTTGAAAAAGGAGCCAGGTAAAAATTCTCTATCCTGAATATTTATGCTAGTGACTTTTTCAAGCGTCTTACTCTGTCTGTAATAACGGTAAAGCCCTGTTGAGCTGCTTAACCACAACGCATGTTCATCGTCTTCAATTATGCCGTAAACATCCATGTTACTTAGGTCATCGCTGATTGGAATAAAATCCTGAATATCATTAGAATATTCAAATACACCTTTATTGGTGGCTAAAAAGATAGTAGAGTCGTTGGTCAGACAGCTACTATAGCATATGGTAGATATAACAGCGTTGAACATCTGTCCAGTACCAGATGATGTATTAATGCGGATGACACCTTTTCCAGTACTTGATAGCCAAATGTTTTGACTATCAATTATTTCTATGTGCAGAAAGTCAAGTAGCTCATATTTATCCTGGTAAACGACCTTGATTTTCTCAAAGTTAGTGCCATCAAACTTATAAACACCTCCATCAACCGTGGCAACATAGTTAATAGTATCATTGTACGTTTTTAGATCGCGAACAAAATTGCTTTCAAGTGCACTGTTGGTCTTGTTGTAATTAATGATCTTATTCTTTTTTAGATCGATGCTGTACAGTCCATTATTATAGGTGCCCGCATATACTATTGATAATTCAGTGTTGGTTGATAAAGAGGTAATCGGGTAGTCTTTAAGCAAGCGAAGTGCTTTTCGGTATACCTGAGATTGTGTGATGCTGGTAAGATTTGCATCAAGAATTGCCAGTCCGTTTTCAGTTCCAACCCAAATGTATTGATTGAAGTCTTTGGCAAAACAGTTAACGTTTTTATTGGGGATTAGTTGGTCTTTATCATTGGGCGATATATGACGGATGCCATCGTCTTTTAAATAGGTTTTACTAAATCCATCTTTGTAGTAACCAATCCACAAAATCCCATCTTCATCCAGGTATAAACTCTCTGTTTGATTACTGAATAGAGCATCATTATTTTTTGATGCTTTTATTACTTGTGTATCCAGGTTATCTGGATTGATAATAATGAGGCCACCACCATCAGAACTAATAAATATGCCAAATTCGTGGTTGTAAATAATATCAGAAATGCTGGCGCTGGTTAATGCTTTTTTCAGTTGATTAGGTATTGGTATGGGCTGAAAGTGCTCGTCAAGTATGAATAATCCCAAATAGGCTGTCCCAATCCAATAGCGCCCTAAATGGTCTTTGGTTACTTTTGTTATGTTTTTGAGAGGTACATTTATTTCTGCCACCTTCTTGTACGCACCGCTTTGCGTGTTAAGCTCAATAATTTCACCATTATCAGTAAATGCCAATAGCAAATGTTCATATTTCTGGATGACAGCTCTTATGTCGGCCGAGTTTCTTGATAGAACTTCTGTAAATGTGTAATGGAAGAAATGACCATTGCCGCTGGTTTGGCAGAGTCCGAAATTGGTCCCTACCCATAAATAGTCGTCAAATACTTCCAGGCAATTGATGTAATTATCACTAATGGTTGTGTTGGATAATTCTTCAGCACCCCGGTAATGTGTGTATTCTCCATTCTCAATATTAACACTAAAAAGTCCATCACCCCATGTGCCGGCCCACAGGGTATTATCTTTAAATTCAGTTATAGCAGTGATACTCGTATTGGTAGCACCCGCAGAGTCGGTGAAGAAGTGGCTTAAAGGAATAAACTCATGACCGGTAAATAAATCAACGCCTTTTGCCGTGCCTATCCAAACTAAATGATTATCACTCTTATAAAAGCAGGATACGGTGCTGCTTGATAATCCATCATCAAGGTGGTAGCTCCTGAACTTTTTAGTAACACCGGCTACCTGAATGCTGAATAATAACAGTAAGATTATAAAGTAGGCTTGTGGGCGCATTTTGAGTTGCTTTAATAAATCGAATAGAGCATTAGATTCAGCTTAACAAATCAATAGCCAATTTAACTATTGATAACTATTTTGGGTAATTGTTTGGCACGCTAATTGGAATATTCTTGTCAGATTTTTTTTCATAGATTTGGGTTAGGTTATTGAATAGGACATGAGCAACGGCTTTATGTCCTATTCTTTTTTATTGAACTAACATTTTTTGTCCCAATCTGTTCGCTGTATCTTTATCAATCAATTCTTCTACAAGAACTAAAGAGAATTTCATAGCACTGCCTATCCCGCTGGCAGTAATGTATCTCCCGTCTTTAACGACTGGTTGTTTAGTGTAAATGGCTTCTTTCAGATGTTTCTCAAATCCTGGATAGCAAACCGCTTTTTTACCGGCTAATAACCCCAGTTCACCAAGAATCATTGGGGCTGCACAAATGGCACCAATCAGTTTTTTATGAGCGTTAAAATCTAAGATTACCTTTTTTAGGCCATCATGAGTCATCAGATTAGAAGTACCAGGCATACCTCCAGGTAGCAGCAGCGCGTCAAAGTTCGAATAGCTGATTTCATCAAATAAAAAATCTGCACTTACGGTGATGGCATGTGCTCCTTCAACCTGCTTGCTTTGGCAGATTGATACGGTTGTTACCTCTATGTTGGCTCTTCGGAGAACGTCTACCGGGGTTAGTGCTTCAACTTCCTCAAAGCCTTCGGCCAAAAACAAAACTACTTTTTTCATTGGGGATATGTGTTTATATCAAGTCAATACAAAATTAAGCAAAGCAAGGGAAGAAAGGAAGCTTTTATAAAAATGCAGTTAGGATTGTGCAAAAAGAAAGCGGGATTTCAATCGAAATCCCGCTTAATGCTATTATAGAAAATAGAAGGTCTAATTATCATTCATTGATATCAGGAACTCTTCATTTGATTTTGTTTTTTTCATCCTGTCGTGCAGGAACTCCATAGCTTCAACTGCTGTCATATCCGACAGGTAGTTACGCAGAATCCAGATGCGGTTCATCATGTCTGGCTCGATCAACAGATCTTCACGACGCGTGCTTGACAGATTGACATCCACAGCAGGGAATATACGCTTGTTCGACAGGCGACGGTCTAGTTGTAATTCCATGTTACCCGTTCCCTTAAATTCTTCGAATATCACTTCATCCATCTTAGAACCTGTTTCGGTAAGTGCAGTAGCAATGATAGTTAATGAACCACCATTTTCGATGTTACGCGCGGCACCAAAGAATCGTTTAGGACGGTGTAATGCATTGGCATCAACACCACCAGATAATACTTTACCTGAGGCAGGTGATACAGTATTGTAGGCGCGTGCCAGACGCGTAATAGAATCAAGTAAAACAACCACATCGTGGCCACACTCAACCATGCGCTTAGCTTTCTCCAATACAATGTTAGCAACCTTTACATGGCGTTCGGCCGGTTCGTCAAAAGTAGATGATACTACCTCGGCATTAACGCTACGTGCCATGTCAGTTACCTCTTCAGGACGCTCGTCAATCAGCAGGATAATCATATACACTTCAGGGTGATTGGCTGCAATGGCATTGGCCACGTCCTTCAATAGTACCGTTTTACCTGTTTTAGGCTGCGCAACAATTAGTCCGCGCTGTCCTTTACCAATAGGTGAGAACATGTCAACAACACGTGAAGAAAGGTTGGCTTTCGGTCCTGTTGTTAAATCGAATTTCTCATCAGGGAAGATAGGTGTCAAATGATCAAATGGCACACGATCGCGCACAAATGCAGGCTGACGACCATTGATTTGCTCAACCTTGATAAGTGGGAAGTATTTCTCTCCCTCTTTAGGTGGGCGAATGGTTCCTAAAACACTATCACCGGTTTTCAAACCGAATAATTTGATTTGCGATTGCGACACGTAAATGTCATCTGGCGAGTTTAGGTAGTTGTAATCCGACGAGCGCAGAAAACCATATCCATCCGGCATAATCTCTAATACACCTGAAGCTGAAATAATACCTTCAAACTCATATTGCTTGTCATCTTTGCGCTCTTGCTGACGGCGGTTGTCGCGCCCTTTATCATTTTGAAAGCGACGTTTGTTGCTGTCATCCTGCTGACGGTTATCGCGCTGGCGATTATCCTTATCATCACGACGCTTAAACTCACGTGGTGCTTCTTCTTTTTCTTCTGCAGGAGCTGCCGTTTCTGCTTTTACAACTTTTTCTTCTTCCACTTTTGGTGCAGCAGCTTTTGGTTTAGCTTCTCTTTTTACCTCTTTAGCTTGCTGCTCCTTTTTGGTCTCTTTAGGCTGTTCTTTTTCTGCTGGTTTAGCTTCTTTCGCAGGTTTCTCTTCCTTTTCGGCTATAGCATTGGCTGCTTCTGCCACTTTTGATTGCACCGATGAGGCAATTGGGCCATCGTTACGTTGAGTGCGCGGGCGTTTGGTGCGTGCTTTCTTATCTGCAGGTTTATCCTTTTTAGGTTTTTTATCACTTGATACCTGAATAGCTTGTTCATCAAGGATTTTATATACCAAGTCCTGCTTTTTAAATGACTCAACGCGTTTTACGTTAAGTTCTTTCGCTATTTGACGCAATTCGGTCAAAAGCTTCTTATTAAGTTCTAGTATATCATACATAAGTAATGTAACTTATTTAGGAAAATCTTCTGAATTAGATTTTGTAATTGAATTTTACTTGAAAGTTAAATTAGGATTGACCACCTGACAGGCGTCAACTTATTGATGCAAATCTAGGGAAAGTTTGTTGACGTGCAAAAAAAAATCATCAAATTAATGAGAATGTTGTATTAATTTAATTGTCAATCACTTTGTCAGTCACAAAAAAAAATGCATTTTTAAAGTAACAAAAACAATTAAACCGAAATCTGCGTTGTTCTAAAATAGGTATACTTAAATATAACTGATTCGATATGAGACAACTCAAAATTACCAAACAGGTTACCAATCGGGAAACGCCTTCTTTAGACAAATACCTTCATGAAATAGGGAAGGTGAAGCTACTTAACGCAGATGAAGAAGTTGTTTTGGCAAAAAAAATAAGGCAAGGTGATAACAAGGCCCTTGAGCGACTTATTAATGCTAACCTTCGTTTTGTGGTATCTGTCTCCAAGCAATATCAGAATCAGGGACTGAGTTTACCCGATTTAATCAATGAAGGTAACCTTGGGCTTATAAAAGCAGCCCAACGTTTTGATGAAACGCGAGGATTTAAGTTTATCAGTTATGCTGTGTGGTGGATACGCCAATCAATACTACAAGCTTTGGCAGAACAGGCTCGGATAGTGCGCCTGCCTCTCAATAAAATAGGTTCCATCAATAAGGTTAGTAATGCTTTCTCTCGGTTAGAGCAGGATTTTCAGCGTGAGCCAACTGCTGACGAAATTGCTAAGGTATTGGAAATTGCACCCAAAGAGGTGAAGGAAGCATTAAAGGTGTCGTCGCGACATGTATCCATGGATGCGCCTTTGAAAAAGGATGAGGATAACACCTTGTATGATGTGCTTTTATCCAACGACTCCTTAAGTCCGGATACTCATTTGCTCGATGACTCCCTCAGGCAGGAGATTGAACGATCTTTGGCTACACTTTCAACACGAGAGTCAGATATTATTAAACTGTATTATGGATTAAGTGGTGAGCCACCCTATTCTCTGGAGGAAATTGGTAAATTATTTAACCTGACCAGAGAGCGGGTGCGTCAAATAAAAGAGAAAGCCATTAAGCGACTTAAGAATACCTACAGAAGTAAAATACTACGCTCTTTCCTGGGGCAATAGATAAAAGTGTTAATTATCATATCAGTATAAAGGAATGTGTTGTATTTTTGCAACACATTTTTTATTGATTAGAGAACTGTTTACAATGAAACATTTAATTGCTCCATCCTTATTAGCTGCAGATTTTAGTAATCTTAAGAAAGATGTTGAAATGCTCAACAGAAGTGAAGCTGACTGGTTTCACCTGGATATAATGGATGGTGTTTTTGTGCCTAATATCTCCTTTGGTATTCCAATTTTAGAAGCTATTAAGCCTTTGGCTGAAAAGCCTTTTGATGTGCACTTGATGATTGTGCAACCCGAAAGGTATATTGAGACGTTTAAAAAGGCAGGAGCTGACCTGTTTAATGTGCACTACGAGGCAAGTACGCATTTACACAGAACGGTTCAAACCATTCATGCCAATGACATGAAAGCAGGTGTAACTCTGAACCCTCATACTCCCGTTAGTGTTCTTGAAGACATTGTGAGTGAGCTGGATTTGGTGCTCCTTATGTCAGTAAATCCCGGATTTGGAGGACAAAAGTATATTGAAAACACATACAACAAGGTCGAGCAGCTTAAAGAGCTCGTTCTACGTAAAAATAGTCGGGCGCTTATTCAGGTTGATGGTGGTGTTGATAATACCAATGCAGCACAATTGGTGGAGAAAGGAGCTGATGTGTTAGTGGCAGGAAGTTATGTTTTTAAATCTGCGAATCCTGAGCAGACCATTGCTGGATTAAAGAATTTATCGTTTTAGCGATTCATTATAATATACAAGAAAAGGTGGATGGTTTTAAGTCCGCCTTTTTTGGGCTTGTAAGGGCTGTATTGAATTATTACTTTTGTGCCTTATGGAAAGCAGTACAACAGATTCGAACTATAATGACCCGCTTGGTGAGGCAGCACTTGCCTATCTGGCAGGGAAAAGAAATCTCAAGATTAAAGTGCAATCGAATATCGTAGAAGACGACGTTATTCCCGTGGATTACCTGTTCAGGCAATTCAATGAAATGCCTGTTTTGGAGCAACAAGCTATCCTTCATTGTCGGGGAAGTGTGCTGGATATTGGTGGTGGCGTTGGTTCGCATGCCCTGGAGTTGCAAAAGAAAGGATTGAATGTCACCATGCTTGATGTTTCGCATGGATGTTGTCTGGCAGCTAAGCAAAGAGGGGTGAAAAACATAATAAATGATGACTTCTATTCATTGACATCTGAACAGGGATATGATACATTGTTGCTGATGATGAACGGAATAGGATTAGCCGCAGCTATTGAGCATTTGCCGGTTTTCTTCGAACAGATAAAAAAGTTGTTAAATCCGGGCGGCCAGGTTATCCTTGATAGTTCAGATCTGCGCTACTTATACATGGACGAGGATAGTTACTGCGATTTGCCTGATGAGCAATATTATGGCGAGGTGATGTACACTATGACTTTCAGGCAGCATAAAACGATACCATTTGAGTGGCTGTTTATTGACTCAGCTTTGTTGGCAGCAAAAGCTAAAGAAAATGGGTTTAGTTTTGAGAAGATGGCGGATGGTCATCATTATGATTATCTGGCACGCTTGCAACTTATCACATGAAATTAACCGATAATAACCCTAAATGAAGTTTTTGTCAAAGAATCTGGCTGAAAGGGTTATTGAACAGAAGTTGTTAATGTTAATACGATGGATTTTAGTATCTTTCGAATTGTTCGTCTATGAAAAATAATAGGTTATGAGATATTGTTACACGCTATTGAACTTACTCATTTTGCTGTCAATATTTGCATTTGCAAATGGGCAGAGTTATACAAGTGGTTATCCTAACATTACGGATGTTACTTCTTCAGGAGGTAGAGCTGTTACTAATACCACATCAAATGATTACGATACTTACTATATTATACAATCAGATGGCGTTGCGGCCCCTACTATAAGACAGGTTAAAAGAGGAGAAGATGGAACTGGAACTGCAGCTGTCGTTAGTGGTAGTTTCTGGGGATCGGCATCAGGGACTGAGTTTTTTGAAAACTTTACAGGGCTCAACTCCTCAACGAACTATGATGCATATTTTGTAACTTATGATTGGAATACTGCAACGGATATTGAAACGACCACTCCTACCTTAGTGTCATTTATAACCGCATCTGCACCTCCTGCTATAACGAGTTATTTACCATTGCAGGATGCCGTTGATGTAGCACTCGATGATGCGCTGACGCTGACTTTCGATAAGGATATTCAATTTGGAGCAGGTCCACAGGTAATTCGTATACGCAGGGTGTCT